>NZ_JBVHLK010000016.1:0-173008 GCF_055559015.1 Streptomyces sp. NPDC024698
GAGCCGATCGCCCAGGGCACCCCGACGTCCTCGGGTCCCGCGGACAGGGTGTTGTCCGGGCCCTTGCGGTGGCTGGTGCCGATGGGGTGGATCGGCGGGAGGTAGACGACGTCGAAGCCCATCTCCGCGATCGCGGGCAGCCGCCCGGCGGCCGTTTGGAACGTGCCGTGCGCCGACGCACCGCCCCGCCCGTTCTCCGAACGCGGGAAGAACTCGTACCACGCACCGAACAACGCCCGCTCCCGCTCCACCAGCAACGGCAACGGTTCGGAGGACGTCACCAGATCGCGCAGCGGATGCTCCGCGAGCACGGCGTCCACCTCCGGGGTGAGCGCGGCGGCGAGACGCGAGGCCACGGGCCGGCCGGTGTCGCGCAGCGCGTCCACGGCCCCGAGCACCGTGTCCCTGGCGCGCTTGCCCTTGGCACCCCTGGGCAGGGCGGCGGCCGCCCGCTCGTACAGCAGGGCGCCCTCCTCAAGGACCAGTTCGGTGTCGAGGCCGGCCGGGATCTTGATGCCCGCGTGGTGCCGCCAGGTGGTGACGGGGTCCCCCCACGCCTCCACCGTGTACGTCCAGCGGCCCTCCGCGCCCGCGCGGACCCGTGCGCCCCAGCGGTCGGTGCCGGGGGCCAGTTCGCGCATCGGCGTCCACGGTCCGGGGCGGCCGTCCGGGTCGCGCAGGACGACGTTCGCGGCGACGGCGTCGTGGCCCTCGCGGAAGACCGTGGCGGAGACCTCGAACTCCTCGCCCACCACGGCCTTGGCGGGACGGCGCCCCTGCTGCACGACCGGGTGGACGTCCAGGACGGGGATCCGCCCGACGGCCGTCACCGGGGTGGCGGCCGGGGCGAGGGGGCCGTCGGCCGCGTCGGGGGTGCGCGTGGCGGGGACGGCGACCCGGCCCGCCCTCGGAGGGGTCCCGGCCGCCTTCGGCGCGGTCTTCTCCGGCGCCGGAACGTTCTTCCCCGCCTTCACGGCGGACGACTTGGCCGTCTTGGCCGTCCTGGCCGTCTTGGCGGCGGACGTCTTGGCCGGCTTCGCGGGGGACTTGGCCGTCCGGGGCTTGGAGGCGGCGCGGCGAGCCGGGGTGCCCGGAGCGGACGCGTCCGAGGACGACGATCCTGGAGCGGACGTGTCCGAGGACGGCGGCTGCGGGGCGACGGGTGCGCCGGCCGGTGGTGTGCCGAGGACGGGTGCGGCGACGGCGGGCGCACCGGTGCGCGGGCCGGAGGCACCGGCGCTCGCCGGGCGCGCGCCGGAGTCGGACGCGCCGGCGGTCGATGGTTTTCCGTGAGTACGGGGCCCGTCCCCTGCCGCGCGGGTTAGGGGTGTCTCGGGGGTGTTCGTCGGGAGTGGCGACGTGTGGTGCGTGGCGGGCATGACCGCTCCTGTCCGCGTCAACGTGGGTGGGCGGATGAGTGTGGGGAGGTGGGGCCTGCGGGCGTACCGGAGGAGCCTTCCCACCCTATGCGGGTGGGCATTCCGGCACTTTGTTAACTACTCACGCGTATGTCTACACACAAGACCGGCCTCGTCCCGGGCAGGCGAGGCCGGTGCGGTGTGGCCGAATCACCCTGGTCGCACCGGCGTCGCGCGAGGGTCAGCCGACGTTCAGGAGTCTGTTCGGCGAACCCGGACCCGCGTTCGACACCCTTCCCGGTACGGCGTGTCTCACCAGCGCTTTCACCACCTGGTCCGGTGTGGCCCGCTGATGCTCCGCCAGATACAGCGCCGCCGCCCCGGCCGCGTGCGGGCTCGCCATCGACGTACCGGAACCGGTCGCTCTCGCCAGATCACCGGTGTACGAAGTCGACGTGATGTCCACCCCCGGCGCGAAGAGGTCGAGCGAGGATCCCGTGTCGGAGAAGGGCGCCCGCGCGTCGTTGCGGTCGGTCGCGCCGACCGTGAGCGCCTGGGCGACCCGGGCGGGGGAGTAGAGCGAGGCCGGCAGCCCGGAGTTGCCGGCCGCGACCGTGTAGGTCACACCGGAGGCGATGGAGGTGCGGACGGCCGCGTCCAGCTGGGCGTTGGCGTACCCGCCCAGGCTCAGATTGGCCACGGCGGGCTTTCTCGCGTGCCGGGTGACCCAGTCGATGCCCGCGATGACCTGGGCGGTGGACCCGGCCCCCCGGTCGTCGAGGACGCGGACGGCGACGACCCTGGCCCTCTTGGCCACGCCGTACGAGGTCCCGGCGACCGTTCCGGCGACATGGGTGCCGTGGCCGTTGCCGTCCTGCGCCGTCGCGTCGTCGTCCACGAAGTCCCAGCCGTAGCTCGCCCGGCCCCCGAAGTCCCGGTGCGTGATGCGGATGCCGGTGTCGATGACGTAGACGGTCACCCCCGCTCCCCGCGGCCCGGGCGCCGTGTACCGCCCGTCGAGCGGCCGGCCCCTCTGGTCGATCCGGTCCAGACCCCACGACGGCGGGTTCTCCTGGACGCGGCCCGGTGCCGTACCGGTGTCCTGGACCCCGGCGAACGTCACCCGGGTGTCCTGGACGACGGAGGCCACCCGCGGATCCGCGGCGAGCAGCCGGGCCGCTCTCCGGCCGGCCCGCACGGCGAAGCCGTCGAGGACCGCGTCGTACGTGTGGCTGATTCTCGCTCCGTACCGCGCGGCGAGCGCCGCAGCCCCCGCCCCCGACGGAGCCCGTCCGTCCCCCCTGAGCGTCACGATGTAGCTGCCGCCGACGGACCCGGGCGCCCCCGCGCCGAGTATCCGCCCCACCGGAGCCGCCTGCGCGGGCGGTGCGATGGCCGAAACCACCGTGGCCGTCATGACCGCGGTGACCCCCGCCGCCCAGCGCAGACGCCACTTCCTCGTCCGTGCCATGACCTGACTTCCCCTCCTCGACTGGACGCACCGAGGCCGGAGCCGGCCGCCGCGGGCAGGGTCCGGCCGCACGTCACCCGGTGAGCCTCTCGTGCGGCGCGAAGCACCACAAGGCCGCCCATGCGGGCGGAATCGGCCATGCTGTCCGTGAGGTGTCCGTGAGGGTTGCGTCTATTTCACGCTGATGTCACACGGTCGGACCCGATCGGGGGCCGTGCCGCGATGCGCCGTGTCGCGAAGGCACCCTCGCCGCTAACGTCGTGGGTGACGAAGGCCGCACAACGCCGTGCGTCCCTTAGCCGCGTACGTCCTCCGTGAAGGTGGAATTCGTGAAGGCGATCCGCAGATTCACCGTCCGACCCGTTCTCCCCGAAGCCCTTCACCCGCTCAGTGACCTGGCCCGCAACCTCCGCTGGTCCTGGCACGCCGGGACCCGCGACCTCTTCCGGTCCGTCGACCCCGAGCGCTGGGCGGAGTGCGGCGCAGACCCCGTACGCCTGCTCGGCAGCGTGCCGGCCGGGCGGCTCGCGGAACTCACCGCGGACAGCGGCTTCCTGCACCGGCTCGCCGAGGTCCGCGACGACCTGCGCACGTACCTGAGCGGCGACCGCTGGTACCAGACGCAGACCTCCGACCTGCCCGCCGCCATCGCCTACTTCTCGCCCGAGTTCGGCCTCACCGCCGCGCTGCCGCAGTACTCGGGGGGCCTCGGCATCCTCGCTGGCGACCACCTCAAGGCCGCCAGCGACCTGGGCGTCCCGCTGATCGGCGTGGGCCTGCTCTACCGGCACGGCTACTTCCGCCAGTCGCTGTCCCGCGAGGGCTGGCAGCAGGAGCACTATCCGGTCCTCGACCCCAACGAACTGCCCGTGGTGCCGCTGAGCGAGGACGACGGCACCCCCGCCCAGGTGTCCCTCGCGCTGCCCGGCGGCCGCGCCCTGCACGCCCGGATCTGGCTGGCCCAGGTCGGCCGGGTCCCGCTGCTCATGCTCGACTCCGACGTCGAGGAGAACGGCCTCGGCGAACGCGGGGTCACCGACCGGCTCTACGGCGGTGGCAGCGAACACCGGCTGCTCCAGGAGATGTTGCTGGGCATAGGAGGTGTACGGGCGGTCCGGACGTACTGCCGGCTGACCGGGCACCCGCAGCCCGAGGTGTTCCACACCAACGAGGGGCACGCGGGCTTCCTCGGCCTGGAGCGGATCGCCGAACTCGGCGACCGGGGACTGGACTTCGACTCCGCGTTGGAGGCGGTCAGGGCCGGTACGGTCTTCACCACCCACACCCCGGTGCCCGCCGGCATCGACCGCTTCGACCGGGAGGTGGTCGCCCGGCACTTCGGCGCCGACGCCGAACTCCCGCGCATCGACGTGGGGCGCGTCCTCGCCCTCGGCATGGAGACCTATCCCGGAGGCGAGCCGAACCTCTTCAACATGGCGGTCATGGGCCTGCGCCTCGGCCAGCGGGCGAACGGCGTCTCCCTCTTGCACGGCCAGGTCAGCCGGGAGATGTTCTCCGGTCTCTGGCCGGGCTTCGACCCGGAGGAGGTGCCGATCACCTCGGTCACCAACGGCGTCCACGCCCCGACCTGGGTGGCGCCCGAGGTCGTCCGCCTCGGCGCCCGGCAGGTCGGCGCGCAGCGCACCGAGGACGCGCTGACCGTGGGCGGTTCGGACCGCTGGGACGCCGTGGCCGAGATCGCCGACCAGGAGATCTGGGACCTGCGCAGGGTGCTGCGCGAACAGCTGGTGGTGGAGGTACGGGACCGGCTGCGGGCGTCCTGGCGGCAGCGCGGCGCCGGCACGGCCGAACTCGGCTGGATCGACGGCGTGCTCGACCCCGATGTCCTCACCATCGGCTTCGCGCGCCGCGTCCCCTCGTACAAACGGCTGACGCTCATGCTGCGCGACCGCGACCGGCTCATGGACCTGCTGCTGCATCCCGAGCGGCCGGTGCAGATCGTCGTCGCCGGCAAGGCGCACCCCGCGGACGACGGCGGCAAGCGGCTGATCCAGGAGCTGGTCAGGTTCGCGGACGACCCCCGGGTGCGCCACCGCATCGTCTTCCTGCCCGACTACGGCATGGCGATGGCGCAGAAGCTCTACCCGGGCTGCGACATCTGGCTCAACAACCCGCTGCGCCCGTTGGAGGCGTGCGGCACGAGCGGGATGAAGGCCGCGCTCAACGGCTGTCTCAACCTCTCCGTCCTGGACGGCTGGTGGGACGAATGGTTCCAGCCCGACTTCGGCTGGGCGATCCCGACCGCCGACGGCACCGCGACCGACGACGACCGGCGCGACGAGCTGGAGGCCGGCGCCCTGTACGAGCTGCTGGAGGAGCGGGTGGCCCCCCGCTTCTACGAGCGCGGCCGGGAGGACCTGCCCGACCGGTGGATCGAGATGGTCCGCCGGACGCTGACCCACCTCGGTCCGAAGGTCCTGGCGGGCCGGATGGTGCGCGAGTACGTGGAGCGCCTGTACGCGCCCGCGGCCCACGCCCACCGCTCCCTGACCGCCGAGGCGGCCACCGAACTGGCCGCCTGGAAGTCACGGGTCCGTGCCGCCTGGCCGCGGATCACCGTCGATCACGTCGAGGCGTCCTCGGCGACCACGACGGCCGAACTGGGCACCATGCTGTCGCTGCGGGTCCGGGTCGGCCTCGGCGACCTCGCCCCCGAGGACGTGGAGGTGCAAGCGGTCGCGGGCCGTGTCGACACCGACGACCGCATCGCGGACGCGGTCTGTGTCCCGCTGAAACCGGTCGGCGGCCCCGACCTGGAGGGCCGCTGGGCGTACGAGGGTCCGCTGGCCCTCGACCGCACGGGCTCCTTCGGCTACACCGTCCGGATCCTGCCGTCCCACCGCCTGCTGGCCTCCGGAGCGGAACTGGGCCTGGTGGCGGTGCCCTCCGAGGAGACGGGGGAGGGCGCGGGTCTGCTGATGCGGTGAGACGCGACGACCTCACCGGTACGCGAAGGGGTGAGCCGTGGACGACGGCTCACCCCTTCGCGTCGGCCGGTCCCGGCCGGTGCGCGGCGCGGGGTGATGTCTCAGGTGTCGAGGCCCGCGCACAGACGTCTGAGCACCTTGCCGCAGCGGTGGGCGTAGGCGCGCTGGAGTCCGCGCGTGGCCGCGCCGCCCGCGCGGGCGTACCACGTGGCCGCCCGGCTGAAGGCCGTGACCGTCAGCCAGACGGTGCCGTCGCCGGTGCGGGAGACCACGAAGGCCTCCTCGCCGCACTCGGGATGACCGGGAAGCGTGCCGTAGGCCCACGCGGTGCGGCGGGGTTCCTCGGCGGTCCAGACTATGCGGCAGGGGGCCTTGACCGGGCCGATCGCGACCGTGACGTCGACGCCCGGTGCCGCCTTGCCGGCCTCGGAGACCATGCGGATCCCCATGGCCCGGTGCAGCTCCCAGGTCATCAGCGCCTCGGAGGCGCGACGGAAGACGGCCTCGCCCTCGCCGATGCGGGAGCGGACGTGCAGTCGGTGGAAACCCGGGGGGCAGCGGTCCTCGCGGGTCGCGCCCACGTCCTCGTACGTGTAGGGCATGGGGGCAAGCGTAGGGCGGCACCCGGCACGTTCGGTGCCGGGTGCCGCCTCGGTTCGATCACATTCGCTAGCTGACGTTGACCGCGCTCCAGGCGGCCGCGACCGCGTTGTACTGGGTGCTGCCGGAGCCGTACAGCGCCGCCGCCGCCGAGAGGGTCCCGGTGCGGGCGGACTTGTAGTTGGTCGAGGACGTGAAGTACGTCGTCAGCGCCTTGTACCAGATCTGGAGCGCCGCGGCGCGGCCGATGCCGGTGACCGTGGTGCCGCTGTACGTGGGCGAGTTGTAGCTGACTCCGTTGATCGTCTTGGCGCCGCTGCCCTCCGAGAGGAGGTAGAAGAAGTGGTTCGCGACACCGGACGAGTAGTGCACGTCGAGGTTGCCGACGCTGGACGACCAGTAGTCGGCGGAGCCGCCGTCCTTGCTGGGCTTGTCCATGTAGCGCAGCGGGGTGCCGTCGCCGTTGATGTTGATCTTCTCGCCGATGAGGTAGTCGCCCACGTCGGAGGAGTTGTTGGCGTAGAACTCGACACCCGTGCCGAAGATGTCGGAGGTGGCCTCGTTGAGGCCGCCGGACTCGCCCGAGTAGTTCAGGCCGGCGGTGTTGGCGGTGACGCCGTGGCTCATCTCGTGACCGGCCACGTCCAGCGAGGTCAGCGGGTGCGTGTTGCCCGTGCCGTCGCCGTAGGTCATGCAGAAGCAGCTGTCGTCCCAGAACGCGTTGACGTACGCGCTGCCGTAGTGGACGCGCGAGTACGCTCCGACACCGTTGTTCTTGATGCCGCTGCGGCCGAAGGTGTTCTTGTAGAAGTCCCAGGTCTCCTGGGCGCCGTAGGCGGCGTCGGCGGCCGCGGTCTGGTCGGTGGTGGAGCTGGAGGCCGCGCCGGTGCCCCAGACGTCGTCCGCGTCGGTGAACAGCGTGCCCGCGGAGGAGGACGTGGTGTGCGACTTGTTGTACGTCTTGTGGCCGCCGCGGGTGCCGTCGGTCAGGCTGTACGTCGAGCCCGACAGGGTCGTGTTGAGGGTGACCGTGCCCGAGTAGAGGGTCTTGCCGGTGCCGGTCTCGATGCCCTGGTACTCGAAGAGCTTCTTGCCGGTCGCCGCGTCGGTGATGACGTGCAACTCGTTGGGGGTGCCGTCGTCCTGGAGACCGCCGACGACGGTCTCGTAGGCGAGGGTCGGCTTGCCGGTGGCCGCCCAGATCACCTTGCGGGGTGCCTGGTCGGCGGTGGTCTTGGCCGAGCCCGCGGTCTTGGCGGCGGTCAGCGCCTGCTTCTCGGCCTTGGCGGTGGTGACCAGCGGCTTGAGCGAGGCGACCTTGATGGACGTCTTGGTCGCCTTCGTCACGCCCTCGGTCTTGCCGGCCTTCTCGTGCACGACCAGGTCGCCGCCGAGCACCGGAAGTCCGTTGTACGTGCGTTCGTAGCGGGTGTGCACCGTGCCGTCGGCGTCCTTGACGACGTCTCTGACGACCAGCTTCTCCTTGGCGCCGAGACCTATTCGGCGGGCCGTCTCCGTCGTTGCGGCGTCGGCCTTCTGGATGAGCGCGGTGCGCGCGGAGGCGGAGAGCAGGACGGGCGAACCGGCGAGGGGGGTGGTCTTGCCGGCGGGAGCGGCAGCCGTCTGGGCGACGGCACCGGTGGTCAGACCGGTGGTGAGCAGGGCTCCGGCGGCGACAGCGGTGGCGATGGCCAGAGTGGTGCGCTTGTGACGCGCGTAGAGGGGAGTCACGCAAGCTCCTTCTTGTGGGGACGTCCGTACGGCGTGGGGGCCAGAAGGACGGTTGTGAAGTTGCGGTGCGGGTGAGCCGTGCGGGTGAAGCGTGCCATCCCAGACGCGTACATGTCAGGAGGCCCTAAGGACCTTGGCCGAAAATCGTCGATCAGGTGAACAATCGGGTTCTCCGGCGGCGGCCGATCGCCGTCGGGAACGGGTCGGCGCGAACCCGCGTGCGGGCAGACGGGGGCGCCGCCCCGGGGAGTCGGATCCCCGGGGCGGCGCCCTGGTGTGCCGGTGGCTCGCGGACCTCGGCCGCGGCCTACGGGAAGGTCAGCTTCCAGCTGTCGATGTAGCCGGTGTCCTGGGCCGCCTTGTCCTGGACCTTCAGTTTCCAGGTGCCGTTGGCGACCTCGGAGGACGCGTTGACCGTGTAGGTCGTGTTCACGTTGTCCGCCGAGTCGGACGAGCTGGTGCTCTTCAGGCGGTAGGTCGAGCCGTCCGGGGCGACCAGATCGATCTGGAGGTCACCGCGCCAGGTGTGCACGATGTTCACGGCGACCGCGAGGTTCGACGGGGCGTTGCCGGTGCGGCCGGTGACCGTGACCGACGAGGTGACCGCGGGACCGTTGTCCGGAATCGATACGTCGGTCGTGTTCTCGAACGACGTGCCGCCACCGCCGCCACCGCCCGGCCGAGAACCGACGGCCACCGCTGCCCAGGCGTTCGCCACGGCGGTGTACTCGGCGCTGGTCGTGCCGTACAGCTCACCCGCCGCCGCGAGCGTGCCGGTGCGCGCCGACGCGTAGTTGGTGGTCGAGGTGAACTTGGTGGTGAGCGCGCGGTACCAGATCTGGAGCGCCTTGTCGCGGCCGATGCCGGTGACCGGGAGCCCGTCGGAGGTGGGCGAGTTGTAGCTGACGCCGTTGATGACCTTCGCGCCGCTGCCCTCGCTCAGCAGGTAGAAGAAGTGGTTCGCGACGCCCGACGAGTAGTGCACGTCGAGGTTGCCGACACCGGAGTACCAGCTGTCGGCGGAGCCGCCGTCCTTGCTGGGCTTGTCCATGTAGCGCAGCGGGGTGCCGTCGCCGTTGATGTCGATCTTCTCGCCGATGAGGTAGTCGCCCACGTCGGTCGAGTTGTTGGCGTAGAACTCCACGCCGGTGCCGAAGATGTCCGAGGTGGCCTCGTTGAGGCCGCCGGACTCGCCCGAGTAGTTCAGGCCCGCGGTGTTGGAGGTGACACCGTGGCTCATCTCGTGGCCCGCGACGTCCAGCGCGGTCAGCGGGTCGGCGTTGCCGGTCCCGTCGCCGTAGGTCATGCAGAAGCAGGTGTCGTCCCAGAACGCGTTGACGTACGCGTTGCCGTAGTGGACGCGCGAGTACGCTCCGACGCCGTTGTTCTTGATGCCGCTGCGGCCGAAGGTGTTCTTGTAGAAGTCCCAGGTCTCCGCGGCGCCGTAGTGCGCGTCCGCGCCGGCCGTGGCGGCGTTCGACGTGGTGCCGTTGCCCCAGGTGTCGCTCGTCTGGGAGAACAGCGTGCCGGTGCCCGACGTGCCCCGGTTCAGGTTGTACGTCTTGTGGCCGCCGCGCGCGCCGTCGGTGAGGGTGAAGTTGGAGCCCGACTGCGTGGTCGTCAGGCTCACCTGTCCGCTGTACTGGGTGTTGCCGATGCCGGTCTCGATGCCCTGGTACTCGTAGAGCTTCTTGCCGGTGGCCGCGTCGGTGATGACGTGCAGCTGGTTGGGGGTGCCGTCGTCCTGGAGACCGCCGACGACGGTCTCGTAGGCGAGGGTCGGCCTGCCGCTCGCCGCCCAGATCACCTTGCGGGGCGCGCGGTCGGCGGCGGTGCTCTTCGAACCGGCGGCCCTGGCGGCGGACAGCGCCTGCTTCTCCGCCGTGCCGGCGGCCACCGAGGGCTTGAGGGTGGCGACCTTGAGGGACGCGCCCGTCGCCTTGTAGACGTGCCCGGTCGCTCCGGACTTCGCGGTGTCGACGACCATGTCGCCGCCGAGCACCGGCAGTCCGTCGTACGTCCGTTCGTAGCGGGTGTGGACGGTGCCGTCGGCGTCCTTCATGACGTCACGGGCGACGAGGCTCTCGCCGGCGCCGAGACCCAGGTCCCGGGCGGTCGTGGACTTGGCCGCGTCGGCGTCGCGTATCAGCTCGGCTCGCTGTGAGGCGGTGAGCTTCATGGTGACGGCGCCCGGGTTGATCCTGCCCGCCCGGGGGGCCTGTTCGGGGGCGGCGCTCGCGGCGCCCGACTGGACGGCCGCGGCCAGCAGCGCGGAGACGCCGACGAGGGCGACACCGGCGACGCGGCGCTTGGTGATGTGGGAGGTGCGTCTGTGGGGAGAACTGCTGCTCAACACTGACTCCTTCTGCATGGCCGCGGGTCGCGCGGCCAGGGGAGACCGGACGATGGAGGGACCCGTCCGGGCAGAACTGGGCGGTACGCGGAACCAGGTGCATGGGGTCGTTCGGCACAACACAGCGGATTTGCTGTGAGGTTGCTGTGAAGTTGCCGAGGGAAGAGTGGCAGGAGATAACCCTTTCTGTCAGGACCACATCACGAAAATGGCCGGAAACGGTCCGTTGTCCGGTTAGTCATGTTCGATATACGGACTGGCCTTCGGGTGTTCGTCTCGGCGTGATGGAGACAGGGCGAGGCCCGGCGGGAGGGCGGACCTCCGGCCGGGCGCCCGTACCGCCAGATGACCGGCCCGCCGTCAGCAACGGAATGAAGCCCAGACCCTTTCGAGCGGCTTCCGGCACGTCAGCTCGCCCGCCCCCCGCCCCTGCGGTTTGAGTGATCCACGGCATTCCGGCCCGCACCGGGCGCCCCGGACCGGGCGCAGCGGTGCGAGCCGGACACGTACTTCCGCAGGAGGTTTGGTGAGAAGGTCACATTGGTGTGCGAGCCTGGCGGCGCTGGGAGGCCTGACCGGCTCTCTGATGCTCGGCGCCTCCGTCTCGTCCGCGGCGCCCGACCGTCCGGACGCCGGCCCCGCGACCGGCGTCCACGCCCTGTCCGCCACCCCCGAGCCGAAGCCGGCCCCCGGGCATGTGAAGCCGGCGGACGAGCACGCCGGGTCGGACCCCTCGCGCGTGTGCCAGGGGCTCGTACCGGACCCCATTTCGCCGAGGCTGCGCCGTCTGTACTTCTGCGGTGACTGGCGCCTCGGCCCCAGGTGGCTGCCGACCCGGGGCGTCCTCGGACGCATCCTCGACCGGTACGACCGGCTCGGCGGTCTCACCGCCGTGAAGTTCCTCGACAAGTGGTGGGACCCCACCGCCGACTCGGGCCAGGGCGACTGGCGTTACCCGCCGGACGACGGTTACACCCACCGGAACGGGACCGTGCTCGCCGCCCCGCTCCTGCTGCACGCCGGTCTGCGGCTCGACCGCTTCGGCAGCGAGGCGGGCCGCTTCCTGGCCCCCAAGGGCACCAAGTACGGCAAGCGGGCCATCCCGCCGTCGAGCCTCGACACCATGGACCCGCGCTACCCGAACAACTACCACTCCTACCGGCTGGCCAAGGACGTGACGGTCTGCGCGGGCAAGACCGCCCCCGGCTTCGAACAGCCCGGCCTCGGCACCCAGTACGTGACGTCGAGCAGGTTCTGCCCGGACATCCCCCGCACCACGGTGGCGGACCTCGTGAGCAACGGCACGCTGGTGCGCACCGACCGCTGATCCCGCCCCCAGGGTGGCGCACGACCGCGCGGAAGCCGGACCCGGCGACGACCGGGCCGGCTCCGCCCCGGCGGAAGGCCGATCGCATGGACCGCTTCGCCCTGTGCCGGGCCCTCCGGGAGGCCGGGGTTCCCGCCGCCTCCTACGAGCTCGCGGACTGCCCCGGCGACCGTCGTGCGGCCGACCGCTGGTTCCTCGACGGCCACGACGGGGACTGGACCGTGGGCGTCCACGAGCGGGGGACCCGGGAGGTCTTCGAGCGGTTCACCGACGAGGGCGAGGCCTGCCGGTGGCTCTACGACCGGCTCCTCGGCGGTCAGCCGCCCGCCACGGACACATCACCCGCGTCCCCGCCCACCCCGGTACCCGTGCCCGTGCTCGGAGAGCCGGCCGGTACGGAGCCCGATCCCGAAGCGCTGCAACGCCGGGCGGACGACGAGCTCGAAGCGGCCCTCGCCGCACTGCGCCGCCGCGCCGACGGTGGACCCGGCGGCGAGCACCCCGGGGAATCCGCTGAAGGGGACGGTCCCGGGTAGGGGCCGTCGTCCGGACCGGTCCGGGCCGGAGGACGTGAGTCAGCCGGCCGCGGGGCCTCCGTCCTCGACCCCGACCCCGTCCTCGATCCCGTCCTCGATCCCGACCCCGACCCCGTCCTCGATCCCGTCCTCGACCCGGTTCTCGGCCCCGTTCCCGTTCCCGGTGCCGGCCCCGTCGCCGTGCCACGAGTGCCACAACGCCGCGTACGGCCCTTCTGCCGCCACCAGCTCGTCGTGCGTGCCCAGTTCGCTGAGCCGGCCGTCCTCCATCACCGCCACCCGGTCGGCGTCGTGCGCGGTGTGCAGCCGGTGGGCGATCGCGATGACGGTCCGGCCCTCCAGCACGGTGGCCAGCGCCCGCTCCGTGTGCCGGGCGGTCGTCGGGTCCAGGAGCGCCGTGGCCTCGTCGAGGACCAGGGTGTGCGGATCGGCGAGCACCACCCGGGCCAGCGCCAGCTGCTGGGCCCGCGATCCGTCGACGCGCAGCGCCTCAGGACCCAGCTCGGTGTCCAGACCGTCAGGCAGCTCCCCGGCCCAGTCGGCCGCCCCGACCGCCGCGAGCGCCGCCCACAACGCGTCGTCACCGGCGCCCGGTTCGGCGATGAGCAGGTTGTCACGGACCGTGCCGAGGAACACGTGGTGCTCCTGGGTGACGAGGACGACGTGCCGTCGCAGCTGCTCCGGGTCGAGGGCGACGACCGGCACCCGCCCGACCGTCACCGTCCCGCTGCCCGGAGCGTCGACCCCCGCCAGCAGCCGGCTGAGCGTGGTCTTCCCGGCGCCCGAGGGGCCCACGACGGCCAGCCGCTCCCCGGGCCGCACCGTCAGATCGACCCCGCGCAGCACCTCGCCGCCCCGCTCGTAGGCGTACCGCACCCCGGTGACGTCGATCCGGTCGTCCACCGGCACCGGGGAGCCGGCCGAGGCCGCGCGCGGCGCGCCCGCGAGACCCTCCACGCGGGCGAACGAGGCGCCGCTGCTCTGGAGTTGCTCGACCCGGTTCAGGATCTGGTCCAGCGGGTCGGCGAGCCGGTGCAGATAGAGCGTCGCGGCGACCACGGTCCCGAGGCTCAGCGTCCCCCGGGCGTGCAGCGCGCCGCCCACCAGGAGCACGGCCACGACCGGCAGGACGTACGAGGTCTCCACGGCCGGGAAGAACACGCTGCGCAGGAACAGCGTCCGCATCCGCGTCACCCGGGAGACCTCCAGCGCGTCCCGGCTCGCCCGGATCCGGTGCCCGCCCAGCCCGAACGCCTCCACCGTGCGGGCGCCGGACGCGGTGGCCGCGAGGATCTCGGCGACCTCGGAGCCGGCGGCCCCCTGCGCGAGATAGGCGGCGCGCGCCCGGCGCAGATACCAGCGCAGCGCGAACCCGATGCCGGTCAGGCCCAGCACCCCGCAGGCGCCGAGCAGCGGGTCGATGGCGAAGACGGCGACGAGGACGAACAGCGCCTGCGCCCCGGAGATCAGCAGTTGGGGTCCCGTGTCGCGCAGGGTGTCGCCCACCACCGTGACATCGGCGGTGCCGCGAGCGGTGAGATCGCCGGTGCCCGCCCGCTCCACGACCGAGGCGGGCAGGGTCAGCGTCCGCTCCACGAACTCCTCCCGCACCCGCGCGAGCGACCGCTCGCCGAAGCGGTAGCCCACATAGCCGGCCCAGCGCGAGAGCAGCAGCTGGACCAGCGAGGCCGCGAGGATGACGAGCGCGGGCCCGTCCACCACCTCCACACCGCCGCCGCCGCGCACGTCGTCGATCATCCGGCCGAGCAGCCAGGGGCCGACCAGACCGGCCGTCGCGGCCAGCGCGTTGAGGGCGAGGACTGCGGCGAACATCCGCCCGTCCGCCCGGATCAGCCGCGTCGCCGCCCGCCGCACCTCGGCGCGCCCCGCCACCGGCAGCCGGTCCGTCACAGCGCCGCCTCCTCGTCCACGCCCGCCACGGGACCCACGGCCCCCTCCGCTTCCGTACCCGGCTCCGCTTCCGTACCCGGCTCCGCGCCCCGGTCCGGCTCCGCGCCCCGGTCCGGGTCCGCGTCGGGCTCCGTGTCGCGGGCCACCAGCGAGCGGTACCCCGGTTCCGTCCGAAGGAGTTCGCGGTGGGTGCCGGTGGCCGCGGCCTTCCCGTCGACCAGGAAACAGACGGTGTCCGCGTGGTCGAGCACGAGCGGCGACGTGCTGGTCACGAGCGTCGTACGGCCGAAACGGGCGGCGCGCAGCCGGGCCGCGACGCTCGCCTCCGTGTGCGCGTCGAGCGCCGACGTCGGTTCGAGGGCGAGCAGCACCTCGGGATCGGTGAGGAGCGCGCGGACGAGCCGGACCCGCTGGCGCTGCCCGCCGGACAGGTTCCTGCCCTGGGCGTCGACGGCCGCGTCGAGGCCGCCCGGCAGCCCGAGGACGATGTCGTCGGCGGCGGCCGTGCGCACGGCCTCGGCGACCCTCTCCTCGGCGGGCTCCCGGTGCCCCCGGACCACCTCGCGCAGTGTGCCGGCGAACAGGTCGGCCTCGTTGTCGGCGACCAGGATCCGCTCCCGCACCTGGGACAGGGCGACCGCGTCGAGCCGTACGCCGCCCCAGGTCACGTCCGAGGCGGAGTACCGGCCGAGCCGGTCGACGACGGCCGCGGACCGTTCCGGCCGGGCCCCGGCCAGCGCGGTCAGCCTCCCCGGGACCACCCGGACCCCGGATTCCGGATCGTGCAGCACGGCGGGGGACCCCGGGGCGTCGAGCGCGTCCGGGGGAGAGGCGGCGGGCTCCAGGGACAGGAACCGTACGACGCGCCGCGCGGCGACCACGGCCCGGGAGAGTTCGTAGCCGCAGTCGATGAAGAAGTACACCGGCAGGACCAGGACCGCGGCGTAGCCGTACACGGACACCAACTGGCCGATGGTGATCTCCCCTTGGGCGGCCAGCCGGGCCGCGAGCCAGGTCACCACGGCCAGGAAGACGGACGGCAGCCCCATGCCCAGCGCCTGGATCCAGCTGGTCACCGCGCCGACCCGGTAGCCCTGCTCGCGCAGCTTGCGCGAGTCGCGGCGGAACGCGTCCGCGAACAGCCCCTTGCCGCCGAGGCCGTTCAGGACGCGCAGGCCCCCCGCGAGGTCGCCGATCCGCGCGGTCAGCACGGCCTGCCCCTCGCGGTACCCCGTCTCCGTCCCCTGGAGGCGCACCGTGAGCGGCCCGATGAGCCCGGCCGTCAGCGGAACCCCGAGCAGGAGCACCACAGACAGCTGCACCGAGACCGGCAGCAGCAGCGCCGCCACCACGCCGTAGGTGACGACCGAGGCCAGACCGGGCCCGACGATCGTCAGCGAGGTGCTGATCGTGTCCACGTCGCGGACGCCGACCGTGACGATCTCCCCCGTACCGGTCTGCCGCGACAGTGCCGCGCCGAGCCGGGCGGCGTGCTCGACCACGAGCTTGACCGTACGGAAGTTGGCGTCCATCCGGATCTTGGTCATGGTGCGGTGCCGCAGCACGCCGAGACCGGCGTTGAACACCCCGGTGGCGAGTACGGCGGCCGTCCAGCCCGCCAGCGCGGGCCCGTCGCCCGGTGCCAGTCCCTCGTCGATGGCCCGGGACAGCAGATACGGCGTCAGTGCCGTGAGCCCCATCCACACGGAGGAGACCACCGCGCCGGTGACCGACCGGCGCGTCTGCCGGGTGACCAGCCACCACAGGAAGTGCCAGCCGCCCCGCCGGTCCGGTGTCCCCGGATCGGTGTACGTGTCGATCATCGGTCTTCTTCCGTCACTGATGCCGCCCCTTCGACCGCCGGTCGCGTCCGGCGCCGTCAGACGAGACTGTCGCGCCACGCCCGGTGCAGATCCGCGAACCGGCCGGTGCCCTGGACGAGTTCGCCGGGTGTGCCGTCCTCGACGATCCGCCCGTGCTCCATCACCAGCACCCGGTCGGCGATCGCCACCGTCGACAGCCGGTGCGCGATGACGACCGCCGTCCGCCCCCGCAGGACCGTCGACATGGCGCGCTGCACGGCCCGTTCGCCCGGGATGTCCAGGGAACTGGTCGCCTCGTCGAGGATCAGGACGGCCGGGTCGGCGAGCAGGGCCCGCGCGAAGGACACGAGTTGGCGCTGGCCGGCGGAGATACGGCCGCCGCGCTTGCGGACGTCCGTGTCGTAGCCGTCGGGCAGGGCGCTGATGAAGTCGTGCGCCCCGATCGCCTTCGCCGCCCGCTCGATCTCCTCGCGGGTGGCCTCGGGGCGGCCGATCGCGATGTTCTCGGCGACGGTGCCCGAGAACAGGAACGCCTCCTGGGTCACCATCACGACCCCGCGCCGCAGTTCGGGCACCGGCAGCTCGCGCAGATCGACGCCGTCGAGCAGGACCCGCCCGTCGGAGGGGTCGTAGAACCGGGCCAGGAGTTTGGCCAGCGTCGACTTGCCGGCGCCCGTCGAGCCGACCACGGCGACCGTCTGTCCGGCCGGCAGCGTGAGCGAGAAGGTGGCGAGGACCTCCCCGCCGGTGCGGTACGCGAACCGGACCTCGTCGAACTCGACCGCGCGGCCCGGGTGTTCGGAGGCGAGGGCGGGCAACTGCCGGGGCGCGGCCGGCTCGGGCACGGTCGGCGTCTGGGCCAGCAGCCCGGCGATCTTCTCCATCGAGGCCGCCGCGGACTGGTAGGAGTTCAGGAACATGCCGAGGCGGTCGATGGGGTCGTAGAGCCTGCGCAGATACAGGACCGCGGCGGCGAGCACGCCGAGCGCCAGCGAACCGGACGCGACCCGGTAGGCGCCCCACAGCACGATGCCCGCGACCGCCGTGTTGGCGACGAGGCGGGAGCCGACGACATAACGGGCCATCTCCAGCAGGGCGTCGCCGTTGGTCTTCTGGTGCCGTTGGTTGAGCACCCCGAACTCGGCCTCGTTGGCGACCTCCCGGCGGAACGCGCGCACCGGCCGGATGCCGTTCATCGTCTCCGCGAACTTCACGATCACCGCGGCGATCGTCGTCGAGCGGATCGCGAAGATGCGGCCCGCGCGGCGCTGGTAGCGGCGGATGAGCAGATACAGCGGCACGAAGGAGACCACCGCGACCGCGCCCAGACCCGCGTCCAGCCAGAGCAGCATCGCGGAGATGTAGACGAAGGACAGGATCACGGTGACGAGTTCCTGGAGCCCCTCGCTGAGCAGTTCGCGCAACGACTCGACGTCCGTCGTGGAGCGGGAGATCAGCCGGCCCGAGGTGTAGCGCTCGTGGAAGTCGACGCTGAGCGCCTGGGCGTGCCGGAAGATCCGGCCGCGCAGATCGAGCAGGACGTCCTGGTTGACCCGGGCCGAGGTGATGATGAACGCGTACTGGAGGGCGCCGGAGGCCGCCGAGCACAGCGCGTAGGCGACCCCCACGGCGATCAGCGGTCCGTGGTCGTCCTGCCGGAAGGCCGGTACGGCACGGTCGATGGCGTACGCCACCAGCAGCGGGCCCGCCTGCACCGCGGCCTGTTGGAGCAGCAGCAGGACGGTGGTCACGGCCACCCGGGCCCGGAGCGGGGCGAGCAGCGAGCGCAGCAGCGTCGCGGTCGCGCCCGGGGGAGCGGGCAGGGTGTCGTGGTCGAAGGGGTCCCGGGACGCCTCGGTCCGTGGGGCGGCCCGCCGTTCGTGCTCCCGGCCGCCGGGTCCGTCGTCCGGTTCCTCGTGGGGTTCCTTGTCCGGTGCGGTGGTCGTGGGCGCCGCCGTCATCGGTCGTCCTCCTCTGCACCCGACATCAGGTGGGCGTATTCGGCATGGGTGCGCAGCAGTTCGTGGTGGGTGCCGACCGCCGTGATGCGGCCGCCGGAGATCAGGGCCACGCGGTCGGCCAGCAGGACGGTGGAGGGGCGGTGGGCCACGATCAGCGCGGTCGTCTCCGCCAGCACCCGGCGCAGCGCGGCCTCGACCGCCGCCTCGGTGTGCACGTCCAGCGCCGACAGGGGGTCGTCGAGCACCAGGAAGCGCGGGCGGCCGACCACCGCGCGGGCCAGCGCCAGCCGCTGCCGCTGCCCGCCGGAGAGGCTGAGGCCCTGTTCGCCGACCTGCGTGTCCGTGCCCTCGGGCAGGGTGTGCGCGAAGTCGGCCTGGGCGACGGCGAGGGCGCGGTCCAGCTCCGCGCGGCCGGCCGTGTCGGGGGCGCCCATCAGGACGTTCTCGCCGACGGTGGCCGAGAAGAGGGTGGGTTCCTCGAAGGCGACGGCGACGAGTTCGCGCAGTTCCTCGCGGGGCATCCCGGCGATGTCCCGGCCGTCCAGGGTGATCCGTCCGGACGTCACCTCGTGCAGCCTGGGGACCAGCGCGGTGAGGGTGGTCTTGCCGGTGCCGGTGGCGCCGACGAGCGCCATGCTCTCGCCGGGGCGGACGTGCAGGTCGATCCGGGCCAGCACGGGTGGCGCGTCCGCGGGGGCGTCGGGATAGCGGAACTCGACGGCGTGGAACCGCAGCCCGCCCTCGCCGTCGGCGGCGCGCGAGCCCCGCCGCGCCGTCCGGCGGTCGTCCCGCGCGGCCGCGCCGTCCGACTCCGGTGTCGCGTCCATGACCTCGAAGTACCGTTCCGTGGCCGTCGCCGCCTCCTGGCTCATCGCGAGCAGGAAGCCGATCGAGTCGACGGGCCAGCGCAGCGCGAGCGCGGTCGACAGGAACGCGACCAGCGTGCCGGCGGACAGACGGCCGTCGGCGACCTGGACGGTGCCGAGGACGAGGGCGGCGCCGATGGCGAACTCGGGCAGCGTCACGATGACGCCCCAGATGGAGGCGAGCAGCCGGGCCTTGACCAGCTCCGTGCCGCGCAGCGTCCCGGACAGCTCGCGGAACGCGCGCGCCTGGCTGCGGTGACGCCCGAACCCCTTGATGATCCGGATGCCCAGCACGCTCTCCTCGACCACCGTCGTCAGGTCGCCGACCTGGTCCTGTGCCCGCCGCGCCACCTCCGAGTAGCGCCGCTCGAAGGACCAGCAGACGACCATGACGGGGACGGCGGGGGCGAGGAGCACCAGCCCGAGGGTCCACTGCTGGGCCAGCATGATGGCGATGCCCGCGAGGATCGTCACGCCGTTCACCAGCAGGAAGGTCAGCGGGAACGCCAGGAACATGCGGACCAGCATCAGATCGGTGGTCGCCCGGGACAGCAACTGGCCGGAGGCCCAGCGGTCGTGGAAGGCGACCGGCAGCCGCTGGAGACGGGCGTACAGACCGGCCCGCATGTCCGCCTCGACCCCGGCCAGCGGGCGGGCCACCAGCCAGCGGCGCAGCCCGAACAGACCGGCCTCGGTGATGCCGAGGAGCAGCAGATACAGCGCCCCGAGCCAGACACCCGCGGGATCGTGCCCGGCGACCGGACCGTCCACCATCCACTTCAGGATCAGCGGGAACACGAGGGAGAGACAGGAGGCGACCACCGCGACGGCCGCCGCGCCGAACAGCCTCGCCCGCACCGGGCGTACATACGGCCACAGGCGCAGCAGGCTGCGTACGGTCGAACGGTCGGGGTGATCCGGGGTGGCTGCGTCGGAGGTGCTCATCAGGACCGAGCCTACGATTCACCACTGACAGTGCCCACCGAGTTTTCGGCGCACCTGGATCGTTCGAAGGGTCGTACCGCCGCATCAACCGATCGGCTGATGCCGGTCCGAGCGCGATGGCCGATGTGACGGCGGGGTCCCCGCTGGGACGCTCGGGGCATGTCAGTCATCGAAGTGAGCGGACTGCGCAAGTCCTACAACGGCAGGGCCGTCGTCGACGACGTCTCCTTCACCGTCGAGGAGGGCGAGATCTTCGGGATCCTCGGCCCGAACGGCGCCGGCAAGACCACCACCGTCGAGTGCGTCGAGGGGCTGCGGGTCCCCGACGCGGGCCGGGTCCGGGTCACCGGCCTCGACCCCTTCACCGACCGCGAGGCCACCAGCCGCGTCCTCGGCGCACAGCTCCAGGAGAGCGAACTCCAGCCGAAACTCACCGTGCGCGAGGCGCTGGAGCTGTACTCCTCGTTCTACCCGGACCCGGCCGACTGGCGGACGCTCGCCGAACGCCTTGCCCTGACCGACCGGCTCGGCACCGGCTTCGGCAAGCTCTCCGGCGGCCAGAAGCAGCGCCTGTTCATCGCGCTCGCGCTCATCGGCAGCCCGCGCGTGGTCGTCCTCGACGAGCTGACCACCGGACTCGACCCGCGCGCCCGCCGCGACACCTGGGCGCTCATCGAGGACGTCCGCGACCGGGGCGTCACCGTCCTGCTGGTCACGCACTTCATGGAGGAGGCGCAGCGGCTGTGCGACCGGATCGCGGTCATCGACAAGGGACGCGTGGCCGCCCTGGACACCCCGGCCGGGCTGATCCGCCGCTCCGCCGGTTCCACCGTCATCAGCTTCACACCGTCCGCGCCGCTGGAGGAGCGTGACCTGGCGGCGCTCCCCGCGCTCGCGTCCGTCGAGCACAGGGACGGCCGCCTCACGCTGTCCGGCACCGACGAGACCGTGAACGCGGTCATCACCCTGCTCGCCCGGCATCGCGTCACAGCCCACCAACTCCGCGTCACCGACGCCACCTTGGACGACGCGTTCCTGGACCTTACGGAGGTCACGGCATGAACACCGCAGTCCTGCGCACCGAGATCCGCCTCTTCCGACGTGAACCGGGCGCCCTGTTCTGGATTCTGCTCTTCCCGACCCTCCTGCTGGTGATCCTCGGCTCGATCCCCTCCTTCCGGCAGCACCAGGCGGATCTCGGCGGCCTGCGCACCATCGACGTCTACGTCCCGGTGGCCGTACTGCTCGGACTGATCGTCGGCGGACTCCAGTCGATGCCGCAGACCCTCACCGGCTACCGCGAGCGCGGCGTCCTGCGCCGCATGGCCACCACCCCGGTCCGCCCGGGTGCCCTGCTGTCCGCGCAGACGGCGGTGTACGGCGGTGCCGCCCTGGCGTCGGCGCTGCTCGTGCTCGCGGTCGGCCGGCTCGCCTTCGGCGTACGACTGCCGAGGCAGCCCCTCGGCTACCTCCTCGCCCTGCTGTCGGCCGTTTTGGTCGCCCTCGCTCTCGGATCGGTGGTGTCGGCGCTGTCCCGTACGACGAAGATCGCCGGGGCGATCGGATCGGCCGTGTTCTTCCCCTCGATGTTCTGCGCGGGCGTGTGGCTGCCGGTGCAGTCCATGCCGCACCTGATGGCCCGGATCGTCGGCTTCACCCCCTTCGGCGCGGCCGCGCAGGCCCTGAACCAGGCGGCGGCCGGTCACTGGCCGGGCTGGGGTCATCTCGGCGTGCTCGCGGTGTGGGTCCTGCTGCTGACCGGTGCGGCGGTCCGCTGGTTCCGGTGGGAGTAGGCGGCCGGCCGTGCAGACTGGGCCCATGACCGTGACGGACCGGCAACTCGACCGACGCTGGGAGCAGTTCCACACCTGGGGCCCTTACGGGCTGCTGGGCATCAGTGTCGTCCTCGCGGTCGCCTCCGCCGATCCGCACGCCGCCCCGGTCGAGTGGTACGCCGCCTGGGCCCTGTCCGGCGCGGGGGTCGTGCTCCAGCTGTGGTGGCAGAGCACGCGTCCCCACAGGCCCGGACGCGGCCGTACGCCGTCCCGGGCCGGGACGGCGTACTACGCCCTGCGGTGGGCCCTCGCCTTCGCCCTCACCTGGATCACCCCGTTCTTCGCGTTCTACGCCGCCTGCGGCTACATGGACGCCGACGAACTGATACCGCGCGGAGGGCAGCGGCTCGGACTGTTCGCGAGCGCGGTCACCGTGGCCGGCGCGCAGGCGGGCGGAATGCCGTTCGGGAGCGGAGCCCAGTGGATCGTCTTCGCCGGGCTCCTCGCCGCCAACTCCGGTCTACAGATGGTGGTCGCCCACCTCACCACCCAGGAGGCGCAGCGGGTCCGTGAGCGCACCGAGACCATCGCCGAACTGGAGCTCACCAACGCCGCGTTGCAGCGGGCCCTCGACGAGAACACCGCCCTGCACGCCCAACTGCTCGTCCAGGCGCGGGAGGCCGGGGTGGCGGAGGAACGCCGCCGGCTGGCCGCCGAGATCCACGACACCATCGCCCAGGGGCTGACCGGCATCATCGCCCAGCTCCAGGTCGTGGCGGGCACTTCCGATCCGGCCGGCGCCCGCGTCCACCTCGAACGCGCCTCGGCGCTCGCCCGGCACAGCCTCGGCGAGGCCCGCCGCTCGGTGCACAACCTGGCCCCGGTGGCGCTGGCGGACGACGGTCTGCCGGAGGCGCTGAAGAAGACGGTCGCCGAGTGGGGCGAACGCACCGGCGTGCGCTCCGAGTTCACCGTCACCGGTACCAGCGAGCAGCTCCACGACGAGGTCGCGGCCACCCTCCTGCGCATCGCCCAGGAAGCCCTCTCCAACGCCGGGCGCCACGCGGCGGCCACCCGGGTCGGGGTGACCCTGAGCTTCATGGGCGACGAGGTCACCCTCGACGTCCGCGACGACGGCCGCGGCTTCGACCCGATCGCCGTCCCCGCCCGCACCGGCTCCGGCGGATTCGGCCTCGACGGCATGCGCGCCCGCGCCGAACGCATCGCGGGGCACCTCGCGGTGGAGTCCGAACCGGGCCACGGCACGGCGCTCTCGGCTCGCGTACCGTTGGTGCGCCATGACCGATGACACCCGTATCTCGCTGCTGATCGTCGACGACCATCCCGTCGTACGCGACGGCCTGCGCGGCATGTTCGAGTCCGCGCCCGGCTTCACGGTCGTCGGCGAGGCGGTGAACGGGGCCGAGGCCGTCGAGCGGGCCGCCGCCCTCGACCCGGACGTGATCCTGATGGACCTGCGCATGCCGGGCGGCGGGGGAGTGGACGCCATCGCCGAACTGACCCGGCGCCGCTCCCGTGCCCGGGTCCTCGTGCTCACCACGTACGACACGGACTCCGACACCCTGCCCGCGATCGAGGCGGGCGCCACCGGCTATCTGCTCAAGGACGCGCCCCGCGACGACCTGTTCACTGCGGTCAGGGCCGCGGCCCAGGGCCGGACCGTGCTGTCCCCGGCCGTCGCCTCCCGCCTGGTGTCGGCGGTGCGCGCGCCCGCCTCCGCCTCCGAGTCCCTCTCGGCCCGTGAACGCGAGGTGCTCGTCCTGGTGGCCCGCGGCACCCCCAACCGCGAGATCGCCCGCGAACTGTTCATCAGCGAGGCGACCGTGAAGACCCATCTCACGCACGTGTACGGCAAGTTGGGCGTCAAGGACCGGGCGGCTGCGGTGGCGACGGCGTACGAGCGGGGCATTCTCGGCTGACCGTCCGCGCCGGGGCCGCCGCGAGGGCCCCGCTACCGGCGGACCCGCAGCAGCAGCACGGTCCTGGGCGGCACCGTGATCGCGGTGCCCGCCCGGTGCGTGAGCGCGGGCGCCTCGGCCTGCTCCTCCCGGGAGGTGTCCACGACCACCTCGTACCCGCCGGCCCAGGGCGCCCCCGGCAGCTCGAAGGGGGCCGGCCGGTCCCCGGCGTGCAGCACGGCGAGGAAGCTGTCGTCCACGACCGGGGCGCCCCGCGCGTCCCGGCCGGGAATGTCCCGCCCGGACAGGTACATGCCGAGGGTCGCGGCGGGCGCGTACCAGTCCCGCTCCGTCATCTCCGTGCCCCGCGCGGTGAACCAGGCCAGGTCCCGCAGCCCGTCCGCCGAATGCGCCCGCCCGGAGAAGAACGCACGGCGGCGCAGTACGGGATGCGCGTGCCGCAGCGCGATCAGCCGGGACGTCAGCTCGAACAGCGCCCGCCAGTGCGGGTCGTCGAGCTGCGACCAGTCGACCCAGCTGATCTCGTTGTCCTGGCAGTAGGCGTTGTTGTTGCCCCGCTGGGTACGCCCGAACTCGTCCCCGGCGACCAGCATCGGCACCCCCGTCGACAGCAGCAGTGTCGTCAGCAGGTTCCTCAGCTGGCGCCGCCGCAGCGCCCGCAGTCCCTCGTCCTCGCTCTCTCCCTCCGTCCCGCCGTTCCAGGCCCGGTTGTCGTCGGTGCCGTCCCGGTTGCCCTCGCCGTTCGCCTCGTTGTGCTTGCGCTCGTACGACACCAGGTCGCGCAGGGTGAAACCGTCGTGCGCGGTGACGAAGTTGACGGAGGCGTACGGGCGCCGGCCGCCCCAGGCGTACAGGTCGCTCGACCCCGACAGGCGGTAGCCCAGATCCCGTACGTCGGGCAGGGCCCCGCGCCAGAAGTCCCGCACGGCGTTGCGGTAGCGGTCGTTCCACTCCGTCCACAGGGGAGGGAAGGCGCCGACCTGGTAGCCGCCGGAGCCCACGTCCCAGGGCTCGGCGATCAGCTTGACCCGGCGCAGTACCGGATCCTGGGCGATGACGGCGAGGAAGGGCGAGAGCATGTCGACGTCGTGCATGGACCGGGCCAGGGCCGCCGCCAGGTCGAAGCGGAAGCCGTCGACGCCCATCTCGGTGACCCAGTAGCGCAGCGAGTCCGTGATCAGCCGCAGCACCTGGGGCTGCACGACGTGCAGGGTGTTGCCGCAGCCCGTGTAGTCCGCGTAGCGGCGGGCGTCCGACTGGAGCCGGTAGTACCCCCGGTTGTCGATGCCGCGCAGCGACAGCATCGGGCCGAGCTCGCCCGCCTCCGCGGTGTGGTTGTAGACCACGTCGAGGATGACCTCGATCCCCGCCGCGTGCAGCGCGCGCACCATCCGTTTGAACTCGCCGACCTGCTGGCCCCGGGTGCCGGAGGCCGCGTAGGAGGCGTGCGGGGCGAAGTAGCCGATCGAGTTGTAGCCCCAGTAGTTCCTCAGCCCCCGGCGCAGCAGGTGGTCCTCGTGCGCGAACTGGTGCACCGGCAGCAGCTCCACCGCGGTCACCCCGAGGTTCACCAGGTGCTCGATCGCGGCCGGGTGCGCCAGTCCCGCGTAGGTGCCGCGCAGCTCCTCGGGGATCCCCGGGTGCAGACGGGTGAATCCGCGCACGTGCAGTTCGTAGATGACCGAGTCGGCCCAGGGGGTCTTGGGGCGGTGGTCGTCCGACCAGTCATCGTCGTCCTGGACGACCACGCCCTTGGGGACCAGCGGCGCCGAGTCGCGGTCGTCGCGCACGGTGTCGGCGACCTGCTGCTGCGGCCAGTCGCGGACGTGCCCGTACACCTCCGGAGGCAGCGTGAAGTCGCCGTCCACCGCACGGGCGTACGGGTCGAGCAGCAGCTTCGCCGGGTTCCAGCGGGCGCCGGTCCACGGGTCCCAGCGGCCGTGCACCCGGAAGCCGTAGCGGCGGCCGGGGAGCACTCCGGGGACGAAGCCGTGCCAGATCTCGTGGGTGAGTTCGGTGAGCGGGACGCGGGTCTCGGCGCCCCTCTCGTCGAAGAGACACAGGTCGACGGCCTCCGCACCGCCCGCCCACAGCGCGAAGTTGGTGCCCGTCGTGCCGTCGGGCCCGACCCTGAAGCGTGCGCCGAGCGGCGTCGGGGCGCCCGGCCAGGCGGTCACGGCCGGCGCCGCCGGATGACGTGAGCCGTTCAGCGCGGGTGCCGCCGGCTCCACCGCGGGGTCCGCGGCCGGAGGTGCGGCGGCGGACGGTCCCGCCGGGTCCGTGACGGTCTGCGCGGGCAGCCCGCCGCCCGCGGCGCGTCCCTCGTGGACCGCCTCCTGCTCGGGTGCGCTCGACACCGGTCAGCCTCCCACGGCTCGTGGAACGGCACGGAAAAGGGTGCACGGCGTCCCGGCCGCGGCTCCTTGGCGCGTCGTCCTCCCCACTGTTCTGCCCAGAGCGTGGCTCGCACTCACGTTTCCCGGGAGGGGCGGCGTCGTTGGGTCCCTTGTGAAGCACGTACAGACGCGCGCGCGGCGCGCAGGGGCCGCGCTGGCCGCCGTACTGACCTGGGCCGGCCTGCTGGCCGGAGCCTCCGGCTGCACCTCCGGCGGGATCGGGGAGGCGTTCGGCAAACCACGGTCGCCCGCGGACGCCATCCATGTCTCGCCCGACGACAACAGCAAGGGCGTACGCCCGCGGGAGCCACTGCTCGTACGGGTGCCCGGCGGGCGCCTGGAGTCCGTGAGGGTCGTCAGGTCCCAGGACGCCGAGGAGTCAGCGGTGCCGGGGCACATCAGCGAGGACGGCCTGTCCTGGAAGCCGGACGGCGCCCGGCTCGCCCTCGCCGCCAAGTACACCGTGGACGCGGTGGCCCTGGACGGCGCCGGACACCGCTCGGCCCGGCACACGACGTTCACCACGGCCGTACCCGACGAGCGGTTCATCGGGTACGTCACCCCGGAGGACCGCTCGGTCGTCGGCACCGGGATGATCGTCTCCCTGGAGTTCAACCGGGAGATCGAGAACAGGGCCGCCGTCGAGCGCGCCATCCACGTGGAGGCGCACCCGGCGGTCGAGATCCGCGCGCACTGGTTCGGCGGCGGCCGCGTCGACTTCCGTCCCGAGCGGTACTGGAAGCCGGGCACGAAGGTCACCGTGGCGCTGGGACTGCGCGACGTCGAAGGGGCTCCCGGGGTCTACGGACTCCAGTCCAGGACCTTCTCGTTCACCGTCGGCCGTGACCAGACGTCCCTGGTCGACGCCCGCGCCCACACGATGGAGGTGCGCCGCGACGGCAGTCTTCTGGCCACGGTGCCGATCACGGCCGGGGCGCCGAAGACGACGACGTACAACGGGAAGATGGTCGTCACCGAGATGCTCGAAGTGACCCGGATGAACAGCAGGACCGTCGGTTTCGGCGGCGAGTACGACATCCCCGACGTCCCGCACGCGATGCGCTTGACCGACTCCGGGACCTTCCTGCACGGCAACTACTGGGCGCCCGACGCCTTCGGCAACACCAACGTGAGCCACGGCTGCGTGGGTCTGCGGGACGTGAAGGGCGGCAGCTCGGACACCCCGGCGGGCTGGTTCTTCGACCGCAGCCTCGTCGGGGACGTCATCGAGGTCGTCCACAGCAAGGACAGGACGGTCGCCCCCGACAACGGACTCGGCGGCTGGAACATGGGCTGGAAGGCGTGGAAATCGGGTGGGGCGGTGAAGTAACCCGATATACGGGTATGCGCACGACGGGCTCCAGCCGCGCCCCGTACGGCCGAAGTTGGGACTGAACGGTGACCTTCCCGGGGATCCATCGCTCCTGGCCGTGTGATTAATTAGCGCGATACGCGCGTGGGACGCGCTGGAGTGCGGGCCTGATCAGGCCGTGCGAGGGGAGAGACACATTTTGAACGGGCGACCGATATCGGGGGCGTCGGTTGGCGCGCGGACACGGACGAGCACGGGAATCCTGGCGCTGCTGCTGGGAGTTCTGATGCTGGCCGTGACCGCCTGCGGCGGGGGCGGGGGCGCGGACAAGGAGTCCGGCTCCGGTGACGGCAAGGGCAAGAGCGCCGCGAGCGCGGACACCAAGGCCTCGCAGGCCGTGGTGACCATCGCGCCGAAGGACGGCGCGGCCGACGTGAAGACCAGCGGCGTCCTCAAGGTGACCGCGGCCAAGGGCAAGCTGACCGCGGTCGAGGTGCAGGACACCAAGGGCAACGCTGTCAAGGGCAGCATCACGGACGGCGGCGCCACCTGGACGCCCTCGACCCATCTCGCCGCGGCCACCAAGTACAAGGTCCACGCGGTCGCCAAGGACTCCGCGGGCCGTGAGGCGGCGGAGGAGGCGGCGTTCACCACGCTGACCCCGAAGAACACGTTCGTCGGCATCTACCAGCCGGAGGACGGTTCCAAGGTCGGCGTCGGGATGCCGTTCTCGGTCCGCTTCACCCGGGGCATCACGCACCCGGACGAGGTCCGCAAGGCGATCACCTTCAAGACCGAGCCCGCGGTCGACGTCGAGGGCCACTGGTTCGGCAACGACCGTCTCGACTTCCGCCCCGAGCACTACTGGGCGGCCGGCACGAAGGTCACCGTCACCCTGGACCTCGACGGCGTCGAGGGCCGCCCGGGCGTCTACGGCAAGCAGGCCAGGACCGTGAAGTTCACGATCGGCCGCAGCCAGGTCAGCACGGTCGACGCCAAGACCCACAAGATGGTCGTCAAGCGTGACGGCAAGGTCCTTCGGACCATCCCGATCACGACGGGCAAGCCGGGATACGAGACCTGGAACGGCCAGATGGTCATCAGCGAGCGCCTCAAGGTGACCCGTATGAACGGCGAGACGGTCGGCTACGGCGGTGAGTACGACATCAAGGACGTGCCGCACGCCCAGCGCCTGACCGACTCGGGCACCTTCATCCACGGCAACTACTGGGGTGGCGGCGCCTTCGGCAACGTCAACGCCAGTCACGGCTGCGTCGGTCTGCGCGACGTGCGCGGCGGCTACGACAGCAAGGTGCCGTCGGCCTGGTTCTTCGACAACTCGATGATCGGCGACGTGGTGATCGTGAAGCGCTCCCACGACCGCACGGTCGACCCGGCCAACGGCCTCAACGGCTGGAACATGTCCTGGTCGGACTGGACGAAGTGAGGCCGTCCCGCCTGAACGGGTGACCGCCTCCGCGTCGGTCGCGCGGCCGTTTCGCACCGGGCCGGGTGTGCTGTGACCCAGCACACCCGGCCCGGTTCCGTTAACGGCCACTAACCTGCTTCCATGACTGTGCATCTCGAAGTGGCCGAAGGCGTGGGCACCATCCGCCTGGACCGCCCTCCCATGAACGCCCTGGACGTGGCGACGCAGGACCGCCTCAAGGAACTGGCCGAGGAGGCCACCCTGCGCCCGGACGTGCGGGCCGTGGTGCTGTACGGCGGGGAGAAGGTGTTCGCGGCGGGCGCGGACATCAAGGAGATGCAGGCCATGGACCACGCCGCGATGGTCGTACGGTCCCGGGCCCTGCAAGACTCCTTCACCGCCGTCGCCCGCATCCCCAAGCCCGTCGTCGCCGCCGTCACCGGATACGCGCTCGGCGGCGGCTGCGAACTGGCCCTGTGCGCCGACTACCGCATCGCCGGGGACAACGCCAAGCTGGGCCAGCCGGAGATCCTGCTCGGCCTCATCCCCGGAGCCGGCGGCACCCAGCGGCTCTCCCGGCTGATCGGCCCCTCCAAGGCCAAGGACCTCATCTTCACCGGCCGGATGGTCAAGGCCGACGAGGCCCTCGTGCTCGGCCTGGTCGACCGGGTCGTCCCCGCCGACGAGGTCCACACCGCCGCGCACGCCTGGGCCGCCAGGCTCGCGCAGGGCCCGGCCATCGCGCTGCGCGCCGCGAAGGAGTCGATCGACGCGGGTCTTGAGACGGACATCGAGACCGGACTGGCCATCGAACGGAACTGGTTCGCCGGTCTGTTCGCGACGGAGGACCGCGAGCGGGGCATGCGGAGCTTCGTGGAAGAGGGTCCCGGCAAGGCGAAGTTCCTCTGACCGTCCGCCGCGCCGGCCCGCGACGAGGCGTCCGCCTCCCGGGCCGGCGCGGCTGTTTTCACCCTCGCTTCTCCCCTTGGTCCACTCACGGTTGACGGGGTGTCGGGACGGTGTCCCTCGAAGGGGCGCTTTATCCCAGGCTTAAGGCAACCTTAAGCACGCCTTGTCCCGACGCGGCGGCGATTGCCCCGGACCGGTACGTTCCGGCAGGTCGGAGCGGCTCCGGAGGTCGCCGAACTGCCTCTGGCATATGCCGATCGGATGGGGTGGAATGTCGCGTTCCGGGGGGCCTATTCCTTCGGAACGGCCCCGGAGGGGGCTCGGGGCGGCCATGATGGGGGGCATGGCGGGGCTGGAGGGCATGGAACAGCCGCGGCGGCACGGAAGTGCGACCGCGGCGCGCTGGACACCTGCGGTCGAGGACGAACGGGCGCTCAAGGCACTGGAGTTGTTCGGCAATCCCACCGAGGGCGAGGTGCCGTTGCCGTCCCGCCCGGAGTCCGCGGCCACCGCGCGACGCCTCACCCAGGTCGTGGTCCTGAGGCACTGGGGGCTGTCCCCGAAGCTGACCGAGGACGCGGTCTTACTCGTCTCCGAACTCGTGGGCAACGCCGTACGGCACACCGGCGCCCGCGTCTTCGGACTCCGTATGCGCCGCCGCCGCGGCTGGATCCGTATCGAGGTCCGTGACCCCTCCCGCGGCCTTCCCTGTCTCATGCCGGTCCAGGAGATGGACCTGAGCGGGCGGGGCCTCTTCCTCGTCGACAAGCTCTCCGACCGCTGGGGCGTCGACCTGCTGCCCCGCGGCAAGACCACCTGGTTCGAGATGCGTGTCGTGGACCGCTGACCCGCCGGGTCCGCCATGTCCACCTGGCCCGCGGGTCCGCCCGGCCGGGTACGCGTGAGCCCCGGCCGCGTGGCAGCCGGGGCTTGCGGGGTGTCGCGGAACGAATGGGGTGTGAACCGCGCCACCGGCGACAACCGTGGCCCGGGTCAATGGGTGGAGGTCGCACCGCCGACTATCGCAGACCCGGGCGACTGATCCAAAACAGGGCCGCCCGCTCCGCTTTCCGGTCCCCGGGGTCGTGATGAGCGGACCGACGTTCCGGAGCGCGCGGCTCCGTGGCCGGGGAGCGTGAAGCGACCCGCACCACCACCCAGTGGGACCAATCGCCGGTTTTTCGGCCGATTCACCCTTAAATGGTCCGGTGACCTCGCCCGCCGAAGACCCCGCAGCCTCCGCCCCGCCCCGGCGCGCTGCCCTGCTCACGGGACTCGCGCTCACCGCAGGAACCCTCGCCGCCGGAGTGACCGCGGGCTGTTCCGCCCCGCGAACCGCCCACGCCCAGAACCTCACGACACCTCCGGCCGCGCCCAGCGCACCCCACGCCACGACGACCCGCGGAGCCCCCGCGCTCGCCCCCGGACCCCGCCTCTATCCCTCCCAGCCGCCCGAGATCACCCACGGCCCCCGCAGCCATCCCTCCAGAGTGGCCCTCACCTTCCACGGCCAGGGCGACCCCTCCGTGGCCAAGGCCCTGCTCGGCGAGGCCGAGAAGGCCGGCGCCCGGGTCACCGTCCTCGCCGTGGGCACCTGGCTGGACGAGCACCCGGACCTCGCCCGCCGCATCCTCGACGGCGGCCACGACCTCGGCAACCACACCCTGCGCCACCTCGACATCAACGCCATGACCCAGGCGGAGGCGGCCGCGGAGATCCGGGGCTGCGCGGACCGTCTCAAGAAGCTCACCGGCTCGATCGGCACCTGGTTCCGGCCCTCCCGCAGCCCCCGGGCCTCCCCCCTGGTCCAGCGCCTCGCCCGCGACGCGGGCTACCCGCACACGCTCTCCTACGACGTCGACTCCCTCGACTACACCTCGCCGGGAGCCGCCGCCGTCACCCGCAAGGTGCTGGCCGAGGTCCGTCCGGGCTCCGTCGTGAGCCTGCACTTCGGATACGCCGACACGGTCGCCGCCCTCCCCGCCCTGCTGCACGAACTCGACCGCCGCGGCCTCGGCGCGGTCACCACCACGGAGTTGCTGAGCTGATGCTGACGCCACCCTCCTGCCTGCGCCGCGTCCTGATCGCGGGCGCCGCCCTCACCACGTTCGCCGCCCTCGCCGGCTGCGGCGCCCCCTCCCGGAGCCACGCCGACCGGACCCACACCACCACCAAGGCGGCCGTCCCGCCCGCCCCGGTCAAGAAGCCGGCCGCCCAGGGACTGCCCGGCATGCCCCCCTTGCTCGACCCCACGGACGTGTACGCCGCCGACCGCCCGGGCCGGCTCTCCCCGGTGGTCAAGGACTTCCCCTCCCGGGTCTACGTGCCCAACACCAACTCCGACACGGTCTCCGTCATCGACCCGGCGACGTACAAGGTCATCGAGACGATCCCGGTCGGCGTCCAGCCCCAGCACGTCGTCCCCTCCTGGGATCTGAAGACCCTGTGGGTCAACAACGACCGGGGCAACACCCTGACCCCCATCGACCCGAAGACCGGCAAGGCAGGCAAGCCGGTCGACGTACACGACCCGTACAACCTCTACTTCACGCCCAACGGCAAGTACGCGATCGTGATGGCCTCCCTCGACCGCGAACTCGTCTTCCGCGACGCGCACACCATGAAGACCGTCAAGACCGAGCCGGTCAGCTGCTACGGCGTCAATCACGCCGACTTCTCCCCGGACGGCCGCTACTTCATCGTGTCCTGCGAGTTCAGCGGTGAACTCCTGAAGGTCGACACCGAGCAGATGAAGGTGATCGGCCAGCAGAAGCTGCCCTTCCACGGGGCGATGCCGCAGGACGTGAAGATCTCCCCGGACGGCAAGCGGTTCTACATCGCCGACATGATGGCCGACGGCGTGTGGATCCTCGACGGCGACAAGTTCACCCGGCCGACGCTGCTGCACACGGGCAAGGGCGCCCACGGCCTCTACGTCAGCCGGGACTCGCGCGTGATGTACATCTCCAACCGCGGCGAAGGCACCATCTCCCTCTTCGACTTCGCCCGGAACCGGCTCACCGACAAGTGGCGCCTGCCCGACGGAGGCAGCCCCGACATGGGCGGTGTCTCGGCCGACGGCAAGGTCCTGTGGCTCTCCGGCCGCTACAACTCGGAGGTGTACGCCATCGACACCCGCACCGGCCACCAGATCGCCCGTATCCACGTCGGCAGCGGCCCGCACGGCCTCGCCGTCTACCCCCAGCCCGGCCGTTACTCGCTCGGCCACACCGGCATCTTCCGCTGACCCGTCCGCGCGGGCCGTTCCGCGTCCGCCCCGCTCAGCGGGCCGGGAGCAGCAGCGCCTCCGCGCCCACCGGCACATAGCCCGCCGCCAGGAACGCCCGCACACTGCGGGCGTTGCCCGGTGAGACCTGCGCCCACACCGGCTCCGCCGCGAGGTGCCGGGCGGCCGTCACCAGCAGTCGGCCCAGTCCCCGCCGCCGTAGCCCGTCCGCCACCTCGACCGAGACCTCCAGCCGGCCGGCCACCCCGCGCCCCAGCACGACCACACCGCCGTCCGCGGCCCAGGCGCGCACCTCGTCACGGCGCTCGCGCGCGTAGGCGAGGCGCGGGTGGACCGGACCGGCGAGTTCCGCCAGGTCGAGCGGCGCCCCGCCGGGCAGCGGCGTGCCCACCAGCAGCGCGTCCACCGTGTCGTGGGCGCGGCCCGTGCGGTCCATCAGGGCCGCGAGGAAACGGGGGTTGAGCGGCGCGGCGAGCGGGTCGCAGCCGACCGCCCGCAGCGCGGACCGCACCCACCGCGGGTCCTCGTCCGTGAAGACGACCGAGTGCCCGGTGAGGGAGAGGACCCCCGTGTCACGGCGCGAGGGCGCCGGCACGATCGCGGTGGCGCCGTCGTCCGGCGGGAAGACACCGCGAGCGACCGCGTCGAGCAGGTCCCGCACCGTGTCCATCGCGCTCCTTGAGTCTCCACCCGCCGCAAGGGCCAGACTCGCAGACGTGGTCGACGCCGGCAGGGCTGTCGGGCACTGTGAGGAGTTCGTCCGGGTACTCGCCGCACTGCGCGCTCATCCGGACCGTTAATCTGACCTCCGTACACAAGGCAGTAACGCATGCAGTGATGCACGACGAAGGGGCGGATCGGTGGCCGACATCGAGGAAGCACGTAAGCAGTTCGAGCGGATCGATACGGACGGTGACGGGTTCATCACCGCGGCCGAGTTCAAGACCGCTCTCGCCCAGGGCGGCGACTGGAACGTCACCGAGTCGGTGGCGGAGGCCGTCATCGCCACCCGTGACCTCAACGGCGACAAGGTCCTCTCGTTCGACGAGTTCTGGACCCACCTGAGCAAGTGACGTCCGCCGAAGGGGCGCCCACCGGTCTTCCGGAGGGCGCCCCTTCGCCGTACGGAGCCCGGCGCGAGGGCGTTCACCCGGACGCCGCGGGTCCGGAATAGCGCCCGCACCCCTGGGGTTGGTGATGCCCATCAGGAGCATCACCTCCGGAAGGGTCTGTCTCTCATGAAGATCGGCATCATCGGCGCGGGCAACATCGGCGGCAACCTCACACGGCGGCTCACGGCCGCCGGTCACGATGTCCTCGTCGCCAACTCCCGTGGTCCCCAGACGCTCGGCGAGCTCGCGGAGGAGACCGGGGCGACCCCGGTCGCGGTCGAGCGGGCGGCCGAGGGCGCGGACGTCGTGATCGTCACGATCCCGCTCAAGGCCGTGCCCGACCTGCCGGACGGCGTCCTGGACGGAGCCGCCGAGGGCGCCGCCGTCATCGACACCGGCAACTACTACCCCCAGCAGCGCGACGGCAGGATCGCCGGGATCGAGGACGACGGTCTCACCGAGAGCCGCTGGACCGCCCGGCAGCTCGGTCACACGGTGATCAAGGCCTTCAACGGCACCTTCGCGCAGGACATCCTCGACCGTGCCCGGCCGGCCGGCGCCCCCGACCGCATGGCCCTCCCGGTGGCCGGCGACGACGAGGCGGCGAAGCGGCGCGTGCGCGACCTGATCGAGGAGATCGGTTTCGACACCGTCGACTCCGGCGGCCTGGACGACTCCTGGCGCCAGCAGCCCGGCACCCCCGTCTACGGCCTCCGCGAAGGCCGCGACGCGGTGACGAAGGCCCTGGCGGAGGCGTCCCCGGAGCGGCAGGCCGACTTCCGCGGGTGATCGCCTAGGTCGAGCCCGCACGGTCTCGTCCGCCCGGCGACGCCTGGCGCGCGGTCTCTAGACCGCCTGCCTCAAGGCGTCCGCCGGAATCCTCGGGGCGTGCGGGTAGACGGCGGACCGGTGCTGGAAGGAGAGGATCTTCGGGTTCTGGACGACGCCGTCACGGATCTCGATGGCCTTGCGGACCGTGATGTCGGCGTCCCAGGCGGCGGGGCCGCTCATGACCTTGCGCAGGTAGGGGAGGAGCGCCTCGCTGATCTCCCAGGTGGCGGAGTTCCACAGGTGGGACGGGCTGTGATCCACCGCGTAGTAGTGACAGCCCGCGCCGACGGTGGGCATGGGCTCGCCGAACGTGGTCGGGCGGGCCCAGGCGAAGCCCATGCCCTCGTCGCAGGCGACGTCGATGAAGAACGTGCCCGGCCGGAACCGGGAGAGTTCCTCCTCGGTGACGAACGTGAGCGGCGCGTCGGTGTCCTGAAGGATGCAGTTGACGACGATGTCGAACCCGGCCAGGTACTCCGCCAGCGGTACGGGTCCGGCCGGAGTGGAGGCCTGGAGACGTGAGGGGTCGCCCGGCTGCTCCTCGAAGTGGCCCATCACGACCGAGGGCATCGGCGAGGCCACCGCCGCGGCCTCGCGCTGGGTGAGCACCGTGACGTCGGAGACCCCCATGGCCCCCAGGCCCGTGACCGCTCCGCGTGCCGTGGCACCGAAACTGATCACCACCGCGCGCATCCGGCGTCCGTAGCTGCCGGTCAGCCCCCCGAGCTGGAGGGCGTGCAGCACCGAGCAGTAGCCCGCGAGCTCGTTGTTCTTGTGGAAGACGTGGACGCTGAAGGCGCCCGTGGAGGTCCAGTGGTTCATGGCCTCCCAGGCGATCAGCGTCAGCCGCCTGTCGATGCCGATCTGGGTCATCTTCTCGTCCTGCACGCAGTGCGGCCATCCCCACAGCACCTGGCCCTCGCGCAGTTCGGCGACGTCTTCGTGCAGGGGCTTGGGCAGCAGCAGGATGTCGCACTCGGCGACGAGTTCCTCGCGGGAGCGCAATCCGGCCACCAGGGGGCGCAGGGTGTCGTCGCCGACGCCGAAACGCCGGCCGTAGCCCTTTTCGAGGAAGATCCTCTCGCGCACGTCAGGGGCGATCCGGTCGAGGTGGCCGGGGTGCAGCGGCAACCGGAACTCGTTCTCCTTGCGGGAGGAGGCCAGTACTCCGAGACTCATCAGACTCATGTGGGGCGGCTCATTTCCTGCCGGACGCGATGCGCTCCGGCCTTGCCGTTCCCCGAGGGCGACGCCGCGACGGATGGCGGCGTGCGAGGTGCGCTCGGTACCGCAACCGTACTCCGGTCCAGGTCGCCGACCGCCCGCCGCTCGTCCGAGCCCGGCGGGCGGGGAGGCGCGATGCCCCCTGGGCGCTGAAATCCCTAGGCGCCGTCGGCCCACGCGCGCAGGGCGGCCTTGGTGCCGAAGTCCGCGACGTCCCGGTCCACCGGATCGGAGGTGTACTGGTGGAAGCGCCACTTCGCCTGGACGCGTGGCTCGCCCGCGCTCACGTAGTCGGCGATCCACAGACCGTCGCCGGCGTACGAGGTGGTGTCGATGTTCAGCCAGAAGTCTCGGTTCGTGTAGAGCACCACGCGGTTGTCAGGGCGGAGTTCCTTCACCTTCCGGATGAAGCGGTCCTTCTCCGCGTTGCTCGCGTGGGTGCCGTCGCCGGTGGTCTCCCAGTCGACGGCGAGCAGGTCGCCCGCCCGCTCGGAGGCCTTGCCGACGAAGTACTCGGCCTGGGCGGTGATGTCCCCGGGCCACAGGAAGTGGTAGAAGCCCACGACGCAGTCCGCGTCGCGGGCGGTCCTCACCTGCGCGGTGAGTTTCGGGTTGACGTACGAGCGGCCCTCCGTCGCCTTGACGAAGACGAAGGAGAGTCCGGCGGTGCCGTACGCGGACGACTGGTAGGCGCTGACGTCGATGCCTCGCAGCATGGGTGGAGCCTCCGTGCATGGGGGGAGACGGGCCGCGCGGGGCGACGCCCGGGGCCCGTGCGGAACAACAACTTCCTTTGGAATTACCCCACTTAGCCCCCTTGACGCTCGCACGCGTGACCGCCCGGAGCGCGCCGGGACCGTGCGGGGACCACGTCGTGCCCGCGCGGACGCACCGCGGAAGTCGCGGAGACAGGCGGAAGTCCTAGCCGCCGGCGAGGCGGCAGGGACCATCGCCCTATAGCCCCGGGACCCCTTCACCCGTCAAATTGGTGACCACGGCGAGAAACAAAGAAAAGGTCATGACGGGAGTGATCGTGTCCGCGCAGATAGCCATTGATCCCGGCCGCTTCAGCCAGTTCGGTGAGGCCACCGGAAGCACCTTCTGTCTGATCACGAATTCCGAACTGGTGGACCGTTTCGAGGTCGTCGAGACGGCGCCGTACCGGGAATTCATCACCATCACGCTGGACGCCGGCGACCGGTTCGAGGACATTCTCGAAAAAAGGATCCCGGAACCCGCGCACGTCCTCGTGGTCTCGCCCCACCGTTTCTTCGAGTCACCGGATCCCTCCCTGGTGGGCCGGCGGAAGATCATGGGAATGGCGTGCAACTCGACGCCGACCGGTCTCGACGAGATCCGGCACTTCCTCGGGGTGATGGAGCGGACCTCGGCGACCGAGCAGGCGGCGTTCTGCGACACGTTCTTCGAACTCGCCGAGGACTCCGAGCAGCTCGTCTACGTCGACCCGGTGCACGGCACCCGGGCCACCCTCGACCATCTGCGCGAGGGACTGGTGTGGAACCAGCAGGCCGGCCCGCTGGACTGGGGCGACCAGCAGATCGTCCCCTCCGGTGAGATCAGCGTGCTGCCCGTCGAGATCAGGGAGTTCGACGAGGCGCTGAAGCTGCCGCTGGAGGGCGAGATCACGCTGCGCGGCTACCCGATCCTGCACAACGGCACCCCCTCCTTCTCCCGCGCCGACCAGGCCCGTGTCCACGCGCAGTTGTGGGCGATGCACGACAACGCGATCAAGGCCACCGTCGAGGACGGCCGGATCACGCGCCTTCGGGCGCTGGACGCGGGGGCGGCGCCGGCCGTGGCGATGCTGGAGCAGATGTTCGCCGTCGACTCCCGGTACCGGATCGTCTGGGAGATCGGCCACGCCCTCAACGTCTCGCACGACATCCTGCCCGGCAACCACGCCATGAACGAGGTGTACGGCGGCACGGAGGGGTGCCTGCACTTCGGCCTCGGGCTCACCCCGTACACCCAGTACCACCTGGACATCATCTCGCCCGACACCCGCGTGCTGACCAGCAATGGAGTCGCGGTGATCGGACACCCGGACCACCCCACCGTGGAGCGGGTCGTGCCCCTCGCATAAAGGGTCGCGACCGCCCGGCCGGGGTGAATGCAAGGAAATCAACCCAACAGGAGGTGACTCCCCATGAAGAAGATCAAGGTGCAGAAGAACCGCAACTACCTGGGCACGCTCCTGGGCTGAGTACCGACCCGCGGCGGGGTGTTCGCGAAGCCCCGCCGCGGGGTTCCCCTTTTCTCCTCTCCAGGGAGTTTCCCGTGCCACCGCTGGAACTCACGACGAGCGACTTCGACCAGTTCGGCCCGCCGGCCGGGACATTCTGCCTGATCACGAGCGAACGGAACGGCGAGCTCTTTTCCCTGAATTCCGGTGACGGATATTCCCGGGTGCTCCGGCTGACGCTTTCTCCCGGTACCCGCCTGGGAGAACTCATCGAGAGCAGCGTCCCCGAGGACGCCCATGTGCTGGCGGTCTGCCCCGGGCAGTTCCTCGACTCGCCGACCCCGAGGGAACTCGGCGGACGCAGACTGGCCGTGCTGCCGGCCGGGTCCACCCCGCTGACCGACGAGCACGTCCGCTACTTCCTGCGCACCGCCGCTCGCACCGATGCCGCCGCGCACGCCCGGGTGGCCGAGGAGTTCTTCGACCTGGTGGGCGACAGCGACCGGCTGACGATCACCGACGACGTCTCCGGCACCGAGGCCGAGTTCGACCACACGGTCGGCGCCTGCGTCTGGAACATGCAGGCGGGCGTCCTGGAAGAGGGCGACCAGCAGATCTTCCCGTCCGGCAAGCTGAGCGTCACCGCCGCCGAGATCACCACCTTCGAACCGGAAGCGCGGTTGCTCGGCCTCCACGGAGACCTGACCCTGCGCGGCTGGCCGATCGTCCACCGCCACCGGGACCCGGCCGACGCCGCCGACCAGCGAAGGCTGTTCGAAGCGCTCACGCCGCTCGTCTCCGAGGCCGTGACGCTGCACGTCAGCGGCGGAAGCATCGAGGGCGTCACCCCGCAGACCCCGGGGGCGGCACCGGCCGCCACGGAGCTGGAGAAGCTCCTCACCGACGATCCGCGCTACCGCGTCATCTGGGAGCTCGGCTTCGGGATCAACACCACCACGGAGATCATCCCGGCGAACTGCGGCCCGAACGAGGTCTACGGCGGCACCGCCGGAGTCGTGAACCTCGGACTGGGGATCACGCCGGCCACGCGCTTCGCCCTGGCCTTCCTGTGCCCCCGCAGCTCACTGGTGACATCGGACGGTACCGCCGTCCTCGGCGCCCGCAAGGCGGTACGCCGCGGGCGGATGCAGCGCGTCTCCAGCGCGAGCTGCGGCTGCCACTGACCCCAAGGAGGGAAGCACGCCATGACGATCAACTCCGAACTGCGCAAGAAGGTCGACGCGGTCCTCGAAACCTTCATCAAGGACTTCTACGCGACCGTCCCGTACGCCCAGCACCAGAAGGACGCCTCCGAGCTGAACCTCGACTACTACAAGCGGCACAACATCGAGACGATCCTGAGGCTGCGCCGCAAGCGGACCGTGGACGCCCTGGCCATCAAGTACTTCACCAAGGTGGACCCGGTACAGGCCAAGGCGTGGGCGCACTACACCGACGACGAGATGCTGCACGACCGGCTGTTCGCGGCCGACCTCGCCAAGGTCGGCGTCACCAAGGACCAGATCTACTCCACGGAACCCCTGCTCTCCACCAAACTCCTCACCGGATACCTCCAGTTCGGCATGGAGTTCGAGGACAGCCCGATGGCGCTGATCACCAGCGTGTACTTCGTGGAGTACGTCACCACGCGCACCCAGCCCGACTGGCTGGACAACCTGGGCGACGTCCTCGGCGAGGAGAACGTCAAGGGCGCCCGCGCGCACGTCAACACGGACCTCGACGACGACCACGACGACTTCGTGTGGCGCGTGCTGTCCACGCTGATCCACTCGGAGGCCGACGAGCGCAAGGTCGTCGAGCACCTCCACAACGTCTACTGGCTGTGGAAGCTCTACTTCGTGGAACTGCACCAGCTCACCGTGCTCGGCAAGAGCGACGCCCAGATCCCGCTGCCCACCGCGGCCGAGGTCTGAGCGGGCAGCGGTGGCCGACGACGACCGAGCCACGCGGCCCGGCGGGCGGCCCGGGGTCGAGGTACTGACCCTGCCGCCCGGCCGGGAGCTGCCGACCGCGACCGAGAAGTGGATCGTGGACGGCCTGGTCCTCGCCATGCCGGGGCTCCACACCCGCCAGCTGTTCACGCTCCGCCGCGAGATGCTGACCGACGCCGACTACGTCGTCGCGGGCGTGGACCGTGAGCGCGGCCGGGTCGTGTCGCTGCTCACCTCCCGCTGGGCCGAGATCCCCTCGGGGCGGCCCTGCCTGCACATCATGATCCAGTTCGTCGGGGACGCGTACCGGGGAGCCACGGTCTTCAGGGAGAGCTGGGCGCTGCACTTCGCCCGGCTGCTCGCCGAGGGCCGGCCGTTCCCGGAGGTGATCGCGCTCAAGACGTACAACCCCGTGGTGCACTGCGCGATGTCGGCGTTCAGCGCCCATCCGGACATCAGCATGTACCCGGACCTCGCGGGCAAGGACGACAGTCAGGAGGCGCTGGCCGCCGAGGTGGCCGCGGCGCTCGCGCCCCGGGCCGCGTTCGACCCGGCGCGCGGGGTCTTCCCGGGCATCGGCCGTCCGCTCGACCTCTACCGGGACCGGCCGCTGAGCCATGTCCCCGAGGCCAACCGGTACTTCGCCGAGCACACCGAGCCGGGCGACCGGGTGCTGTGCCTGCTGCACGTGCCCACACGGGCGGGGGCGCACGCGATCCTCACGGCCCTGGGGGTGCCGGAGCCCTCGGGGCGGAACTGAGTCCAGCCCCCGTGCCGCGGCGGGCGGCGCCCGCCCCGTCGTGACGCCCGGCACCCACTCCAGGAACGCGAGGCAGCATGGCGGACACAGCGGACACCTTTCCCCTCGACTACGCCCGGGCCAGGGCCGCCTTCCTGGCCGCCGCCGAGGAGGCCGGCGCACGGCACAGGACCTTCACCCTGCCGGGGCACCTCGGGCCCGACGGCGGCGAACTCCGCGTGGACACCGCCGTTCTGGGGCCGCCGGACCCGGAGAGGCTCCTGGTGACGGTCTCCGGGACGCACGGCATCGAGGGCTTCTGCGGCTCCGCCTGCCAGACCGGCGTCCTGCTGCGCGAAGGCGTGGCGAAGGCCGCCGCCGGGTCCGGGACCGGCGTCCTGCTGGTCCACGCCCTCAACCCCCACGGCTTCGCGTATCTGCGGCGCGTCAACGAGGACAACATCGACCTCAACCGGAACTTCGTCGACCACGGGGCCCCGCCGCACAACGACGCCTACGACGCCGTGCACCCCACGCTGGTGCCGGCGGAGGCCGAGGCCTTCACCCCCGCGGAACTCGTCGCCGACCTCACCGCGCTCCGCGAGCGGCTCGGCCCCCAGCGCCTCCAGGAGGCCGTCACCCGCGGCCAGTACCGCCACCCCGACGGGCTGTTCTACGGCGGACAGGCACCGGCCTGGTCCCGGCGGGTGTTCGAGACCGTGGTCGCCGAGCAGATCGCCGGAGCCGGGCACGTCGCCTACATCGACCTGCACACCGGACTCGGCGAGCGCGGTGTCGGCGAACCCATCTTCCGCGGCGGCCGTGACGCGGACGCCCGGCAGCGGGCCCGCCGGTGGTACGGCGACGCGCTCACCGCCTCGGAGGAGGGCACCTCCTCCTCCACGCCGATCGTGGGCAACACGGCGACCGCCGTGGCGGACGGCCTGGGACCCGGCAGCCTGCTGACCGCGATCACCCTGGAGTTCGGCACCCAGCCGGGCCCCGAGGTGCTGCTGGCGCTGTGCGCCGACAACTGGCTGCACCACCACCGCCCCCCGGCCGAGGCGGTCGGCTCCGGCCTCAAGCGGCTGATCCGCGGCGCCTTCTGCCCGGCGGAGGACGCCCGTTGGCGCGAACAGGTCCTCCAGCGGGCGCGCGAGGTCTTCGACCAGGCCCTCGCCGGCCTCGCCGACGCCAAGGACACCGAGCCCGGCTGACCCCCGGGAGACTCCCCGTGACACGCCGGCGGCGGCCACCCCCCTCGGGTGGCCGCCGCCGGCGTGTCACGGCCCCGCCTCAGCCCGCCTTCCGGCCGATCGCGAGGACCGCCGTCCTGGGTACGGTGCAGGTCCACTCGCGGGCCGACGGGTCGTACTCCAGGGAGAGCGCCTCCAGGGAGCCGTCCGCGCGCCGGTCGCGGAAGACCGTCCCGGCCAGCTCCACCGTGTGGCGGGCGGCGTCCCCCGCGTGGCTCCGTTCGATCCCGGCGAGCCCGTACATGTCCAGCAGGTAGCGTCCCAGCTCCAGTTCGGCCTCCGGGGCCGTGGCCGCGGTCGCGACGTACGGATCGGCCATCTCGGTCACCTCACCGGACGCGAAGCCCGCCTTCCTCAAGTAGCCCCACAACTCCTCCCGGGTGAAGTGGTCGTAGGCGTGCCCGGTCCGTGAGTACGGGTCGACCACGTCCCGGAACCAGGTGTCCATCGGCGAGCCGACGAGGAAGTCGTGGAGCAGCAGGACCCCGCCGGGCCGCAGCACCCGGTGGGCCTCGTGGAACAGTTCGGCACGGTCGTCGGCGGCGATGTGGTGCGACCCGTAGGCGACGAGGACCGCGTCGACACTGCCACCGCGCATGAGCAGCCGGTCGGCGCGCTGCACCAGCGCCGGACAGTCCGCCGTCCAGGCGGCACGCACCATGTACGGGGAGGCGTCGCAGGTCAGCACGGACAGGCCGGTCAGGCGCCGGGCGTCCGCGACCCTGCGGACCAGGCCGTCGCCGCCGAGCACGTCCACCACGACGGCGGGCCCGCGGTCGGTCCTGGCCGGCACCAGGGAGAGCAGATGCAAGATGCCCCGGGCGCGTGCGGTGAGGTTGCGGGCCTGCGCGCGGATGTACGAGGACCCCCGGCCGCCGGCTCCGTCGTCGCCGAAGTCGTCCCTGAAGTCCGTGGCACCGGCCAGCAGCCGGGCCGAGGCCCGGGCCCGTTCCGGGTCGACGCACGCGTGCAGATCGGGGGCCGCCCGGCCGAGCCGGCTCAGGTGATCCGCCATGTCGGCCTCGGTGAACATGACCTGCTGTCCCGTCAGTTCGCTCACGGCCGCTCTCCCGTGGACTCCAGGAAGAGCGCGAGGGCGAGCGCCATGCGTTCGATCTCCCGGGGGTCCACGCTCTCGTCGGGCGCGTGGATGAGGCACTGGGGTTCCTCGACGCCGATCAGCGCGATCTCCGCGTCGGGGAAGGTCTCCTGCAACGCGTCGCAGGTGGGGATCGAACCGCCCTGCCCCGCCGTCGTCAGCTCCCGTCCGAACGCCTCCCGCAGCGCCTTCCCCAGCTCCGCGTAGGCCGGGCCGTCGGTGCGGGCCCGGAAGGGGCGGCTGGAGGAGAGCCGGACGGTGTCCACCTCGACGTCCCAGGGGGCCGTGCGCGCCAGGTGCGCCCTGAGCGCCTCCCAGGCGGCGTCCGGCTCGGTTCCGTAGGGGATGCGCAGATTGAGTTTGGCGGTCACCTCGCCGAGCACGGCGGGCGCCGAACCGACCACCGGCGGGCAGTCGATGCCGACCACGGTCAGGGCGGGCCTGGCCCACAGCATGTCCGCCACACTGCCGTCGCCCACCAGACGGACGCCGTCGCGCACCTTGATGTCACGGCGGTAGCGCTCGGCGGGATACTCGGCGCCCTGCCAGCGCCCGTCGCGGTCGAGGCCCTCCACGGTGGTGTTGCCGTCGGCGTCGTGCAGGGTGGCGAGCATGGCGATCAGCGCGTTGAGCGGGTCGGGGGCGGGGCCGCCGAAGGACCCGGAGTGCACCGGCCCGGCCAGCGAGCGCACGGTCACGGTGGCGTGCACGACGCCCCTCAGGTCGGTGGTCGCGGTGGGCACGCCCGCCTCGGAGTTGCCCGTGTCGCACACCAGCACGGTGTCGGCGTACAGGAGCTTGGGGTTCTCCCGGATCAGTGTGGCGAGCCCGCCGGTGCTCTGCTCCTCGGCACCCTCCGAGATGACCTTGACGCCCACCCCGAGCCGGGTCAGGTCGCCGAGCGCCCGCAGCGCGGTGAGCTGCATGACGATGTTGCCCTTGCAGTCGGCGGCCCCGCGCCCGTACCAGCGGCCGTCGGCACGCTCGGTCAGGGTCCAGACCGGGGTGGTCCAGGCGCCTTCGTCGAGCGGCGGCTGCACGTCGTAGTGGCTGTAGAGCAGGACGGTGGGGAAGCCGGGGGCGGCCGGCAGATGGCCGAACACCGCCTTGCTGCCGTCCGGCGTGTCCAGCAGCCGTGCCCCGGGGACTCCGGCCTCGGTGAACAGCCGGGCGACCAGGCCGGCGGCGCTCTCGCACTCCTCCACCGGGTACTGCCGGGGGTCGGCGACGGACCGGTGCGCGACCAGGTCCCGCAGATCCTCCTGCGCCCGGCCCATCAGTTCGCGCACCCGGGCGCGTAACTCCTTGGGCGGCATACGGCCTCCTTCTCGGTCGGTGTTCGGGGGTGTTCCGGGTCGTTGCGTACGGATGCCTGCGGCGCGTGCGGTGCCTGCGGTGCGTGTGGCGCATGAGACGGCCGAAGCGCACGAAGCCGCAGGGTGGGCGGGCCGACGGGCAGGTCGTACGGCCCGTCGGGCAGCAGGTCGGCCGGTCAGCCGGACGGTGACGGTGACGGTGACGGTGTGCCGTCCTCGGCGGGTCCGGCGGGTCCGGCGGGTCCGGCGGGTTCGGCGGGTCCGGCGGGTTCGGCGGTGCGGCGCCGGTCCACCGCTTCGGCCAGCGAGCGGCGCACCACGCGGGTGCCCGCCCCGTACCCGATCCCCACGACGGCCAGCACCAGCCAGAACAGCGGCAGCGCGCCATGGCCGGCGGCCAGGTCGAAGCCGCCGCCGACGAAGCCGCCCAGCATGCCGCCGACGCCCCAGGCCATCGTGGAGTAGCCCAGATACAGGCCGGTGCGGCCCTCGGTGGCGAGGCCCGCGACGACCGCGTCGACCACGCCGCAGAACAGCGATTCGCCGATCGAGGTGACGATCACGGCGGCGACGACGGGGCTGATCCCGTCGACCGAGCACAGCAGCCAGCCGCCGCCGAGCAGCACCCCGGACGCTGTGAACAGATCGAGGCGGCCGACCGTGGAGCGCCGCTCGACGCGTGCGCCGATCAGCCACACGGTCAGCATCACCACGACGGCGTTGCCCGCGGTGAACACGCCGACCAGGTCGGAGGAGAGCTTCTGGTGCACGACGGTCAGCGGCAGCGCGACGCGGTACTGGGTGATGAGGAACCAGCCGCCGACCGCGAGCGAGCAGAAGATCATCAGCGGGCGGTCGCGCAGGGCCTCGGCCATGGCGGCGGGCCTGATGGGAGCCGCGTTCGTGGCGTGCAGCCCGCGCAGCAGCACCGCGGAGGTCACGGCGAACCCCAGGTGCAGCGCGGCCGCGATCAGGAAGCCCGCCCGCATCGCGCCGGCCGCCATCAGCGCGGTGCCGATCAGCGGGCCGATCAGGGCGGCCCCGTTGATGGACACGTAGTAGCGGCTGAGGTCGGCCGCGACCCCGCCCGACCTGCTGGAGGCGAGGACGCTGCGGGCGCCGTTGTTGTTGAGGGAGCCGCCGACGCCCAGCAGCGCGACGGACGCGCCCCAGAAGGCGAAGCTGCCGCCGGCCACGGTGAACACGACGTACGCGCCCGCCTCGACGGCGAGACCCAGGGTCAGGATCCGGGCCGCGCCGAAGCGGTCGCTGACCCAGCCGGACGGGATGCCGAGCCCGCGGCGGGTGAACTCCATGACCGCGAACAGCAGACCGGTCTGAAAGCTGCTCAGCCCCTCGTCCTTGGTCAGGTGCACCGCGAGGAACGGCACGACCATGAAGAAGCCGATGTTGGTGGTGAAGCGGCCGAGGATGACGACGTACGCCGGACCCCGGCCCGCGAGGAACCGGCCGGAACGCGCCCCCGGGGCGTGCTCCGCCCGCGCCCCGGAGTTCCCGGCGAGCGTCACGCCGTCTCCCTTCTTCGAGGTCATCGGGCGGTCTCCGGGTCGGTACGGACGGTGATCCGGGCGGCCGCGGCGTCGGCCGCGTCGGCGGCGGCCTTGGGGTCCGGGCCCGCGGCGACGACATGCCCGGCCCGGTTCCAGGAGTCGCCGAGCGGCACCAGTTCGGCTCCCACGGCGGGGATTTCACCGATCCGGATGACCCCTTCCACGGCCCGGGCCCCGGCCGTGCCCGTCACCTCGGTGACCCGGCCGGGCCGTGGGGTGAGATAGCGGATCGAGGCGCCTCCGGCATGGCCCGTGGCCGCCCCCGGCAGGACGCCGTGGGCGAGGGCGAGGACGGCGCCCTGGAGCATGTCGATGCCGGTGACGAGGTGGACCAGTTCCCAGATCTGGTCGCCGCCCTGCCGGGCGTTGATCTCGACGACCGTGGCGCGCTCGCCGTCCTCGGCGAGCATCACCTCAGTGTGGCAGGGGCCCCAGGCGTAGCCGACGGCGTCCAGGGCGTCCAGCGCCGCCCCGACGATCCTGCGGTACGGGTCGGGCGGCAGCGGAGCGGGCAGGTCGTGTCCCGTCTCCACGAAGTGCGGGGCGCCCGAGGTGTGTTTGCGGGTGACCGCGAGCACCTGGTGGCGTCCGGCGGCGGACAGCGACTCGACGCTGAACTCCTGGCCGGTCAGGAACTCCTCGGCCAGCACATGGGACGCCGACTCGCCCTGCGGCCAGGCGAAACCGGTCCTGGCGCCGCTGGTCCAGGCCCACGCCCGGGTCAACTCCTCCTCGGTGCGCACGAGATGGACGCCCGTGCCGCCGTTGCCGTCGACCGGCTTGAGGATCACACCGGACGGACAGCCGCGCAGCAGCTCGCGGACCTCGTCGGCCCCGGCGCACACCCGGTGGGCCACCGCGCCCAGGCCGCGGTCGCGCAGACGGGCGCGCATGGCGGCCTTGTCCTGGGTCAGGGCGAGCGTGGCGGGTGAGTTGCCGCGCGCGCCCAGTGCCTCGGCCACCACGCTCGCCGGGCGCAGCGAGAGCTCGGTGAGCCCGAGCACCGCGTCCACGGGCCGCCGGGCGTGCACCTCGCGGGCGACGGCGAGCAGGGCGTCGGGGTCGGTGAAGTCGGCGTCGACCACCGCGAGGGCGAGGGACTCCTCCAACTCCCGGTCCCCGCCGGGGCGGTGGACCACGGTGAGGGCGACCGGCAGGCCGACGAACTTGCCCAGGACGTCGTGGCGGGGACAGATGAGCAGGAGGTGGGGTACGTGGGTCCCGTACGACTGGCCCGGCATGTCAGGCGGTCCCCCGTCCGTCGGCCGCGTCCTCGGTCCGGGCCGCGTTCCAGGCGCGTTCCAGCTCACGGATGCGGGCCGAGTCCTTCTCGATGGCGTCCCAGTCGTCCGCGCCCTGGATGACCCAGCCCAGGCTGGTGGTCACGTCGTTGGTGAGCGGCATGTCCCGGCCCTCGGGCGGGATCGCCATGGAGTACGTGGTGGGCAGGTCGGCGATCGCCCGGAGGATCTCCATGTTGTGCACCGGTCCCGCCAGGTCCGAGCAGAGCCAGAGGGTGCGGACCTCCTTGACCAGCTCGAAGGACGGCACGAACTCCCCGTCGAGGACGTGCCGTACGGTGCGCTCGATCTGGTTGTCGCCGGTGGCCAGGGAGCCGGAGATCATCATGCAGCTGCCCGAGTAGCGGGCCGCCAGCTCCACCAGACGTGGCCCGTCGGGCGTCATGATCGCCTCGGCGTGGGTGGAGCCGTTGCGGATGCCGACGGCGTCGGCCGCGCGCATCACGTACGGGGCGAGGACCGCCACGTCGGGGTGGTCGGGGGCCAGGAAGTCGGCGACGTCGTAGATGCCGTAGCGGGGGCCCCGGTCGTGCTTGGCGTAGACACAGGTGTCGACCAGTCCGTGCCGCCCGTCCACCGAGTACAGGTCGACGATGTACTCGGGTCCCTCCAGGAACTCCTGCACGATCACGGTGTCGTTGCGCAGCTCGAACCCGTTGACCTGGCCGAGGATATGGGTGAAGTGGCCGCGCCACTCGCCGCCGGCCGGCACGAAGTGCACGTTGTCGGTCCCGGCGCTGTGCGGCGGCTTCAGGATGATCGGCCGGCCGGTGAGACCGCTCGACTCGATCCAGGCGGCGGCCTCGGCGGGGTCGGCGGTCGACAGGGTGCGCGGACCGGGCACTCCGGCGCGCTCCAGGGCCAGAGCCATCTCCCCTTTGTGGCGCTGATATCGGGCGGTCCCGGGTACGTTCTGGAACTGTGGCATCAGACGTTCCACGAGCCGCGCGGCGAATTCGACACCGCTCTCGTTGCCGGTGACGATCCCCACCGGGTCATAAGATTCCACAAGCTTTACCATCGCTTCGAAGTCGCCGTCGTAATAGTGGACGGCTTCGAAGTCGTCGGGGTACCAGATATTCTTCTTGACGAATTTCACCAGTGGCTTCGGGGTGCTCATGACGGTGACCGGCAGTACGCCCCTGGCCCGGAAGGCGCTGGCGAAGCCCCGGTCCTCGCCGTCCCTGATGTGGTAGCCGTCTACGACGATCACGTGCCGCCGCCCAGTGGACTTCATGACTCAACTCTGCTGGCCGGGACGGCTCCGGCGACAGTGGCGGAACTGACACGCAACCGCGATTTCCTGCCAGCGGGTGTCCCTGGCCCGAGGGTGCGGCCGGGCTGGTGCGGAGGCCGGAGCGGGGTGTTGATCCGCTGACTTCCGATATGCGCCGGTGGTTGTGATTGAGCCGTTTCTGTCATAGGGCAAGGGACCTATGGCGGGAGCAAGGCCGACTGGCTACTGTGGCCCACGCCCGGTCGAAATTCTGTGTGAAGGTGACGTCGATTCGCCGAGCCGGCCGAGACGTCTGGGTGCGCGTCGCCGTTCGTCATGCAATTTCTCGGTCGGAATTCCGAGTCAAGTCGATGAAGGCGGGGACGGACTGTGGAATCGCTCGGGTGGGGCGGTCGGACTCCGGAGCAGGAACGAATAATCGCCTGGCAGGCACCGCCGCTGAAATTCGGTGTCGGCGCCACCGGGGAGATCGGACACGAGCTGCGCAGAGCCGGCGTCGCGTCGGTGCTGCTGGTGACCGATCCCGTCCTGGCCGGCCTCGGCCTGCCCGCACAGGTCGCCAAACAGATCGAGCAGGAGGGGATCTCGGTCACGCTGTTCGACCGGGCCCGGGTGGAACCCACCGACACGAGCGTCGCCGAGGCGGCCCGTGAACTGGAGCACCTCCAGGTGGACGGGTACGTCGGTCTCGGCGGCGGCAGCTCGATCGACACCGCCAAGATGCTGAACCTGCTGCTCAGTCACCCGGGCCGCCCGGTACGCGACTACCTGAACGCCCCGATCGGCGCCGGAGCCCCGATCCCCGGCCCGCTCAAGCCCCTGGTGGCCGTGCCCACCACGGCCGGCAGCGGCAGCGAGTGCACCGCCATGGTCGCCCTCGGCGTCACGGACCTGAACGTGAAGACGGGCATCAGCGACCTGCGGCTCATGCCCTCCCTGGCGCTCGTCGACCCGGCGAACACCCTGACACTGCCCCCGGCCGTCACCGCCTCCTCCGGGTACGACGTCCTGACGCACGCCTGCGAGTCGTACACGGCCCGCGCCTACGACCGGCGCCCCGCCTACCCCACGCCCGGCGACCGGCCGCTGTACATCGGAGCCAATCCGATCAGCGACGTGTGGGCGGAACAGGCCTTGGAACTGGTGGGCCGCCATCTGCGGCGGGCCGTGCTCAACTCCGCCGACCTGGAGGCCCGTACGGGAATGAGCCGGGCGGCGAGCTTCGCGGGCATGGGATTCGGCAACGCGGGAACGCACATCCCGCACGCCTGCGCCTATCCCGTGGCGGGAATGGTGCGGGACTACCGGCCCGACGGGTACGAGGTCGACCACGCCATGGTGCCGCACGGCGCCGCGGTCGTGTCCACGGCGGCCGCCGCCTTCGAGTTCACCTATCCGACCTCTCCCGAACGGCATCTGCGCGCCGCCGAGTTGCTGGGCGCGAACCTCGCCGGGGTGACGGTGGCGAACGGCGCGGACGTGCTTCCGGCCACCCTGCTGAGCATCGTGGCGGACACCGGAGGACCCACCGGGCTACGGGACTTCGGCTACTCCGCCAAGGACCTCCCCCGACTCGTCGAAGGCGCGCTGAAACAACGGCGGCTGCTCGTGTGCTGCCCGCGCGACGTCGACGCGCACGATCTCGAACGGGTCATCGCCGGCTCGATGACCCACTGACCCACCGTCAGAGCGCCCCCCACGCCAAGGAGCTGGATGCACCCGTGAGTGATGCAGCGATACCGGAACACCCGGCCGTCATCGCGGGGAAGCAGGTTCCCACGGACCGGTGGATCGACGTCCTCGATCCCTCGGACGCCCGCACCGTCGCGCGCGTCGCACGCTGCGGCCCGGCGGAGGTACGGGCCGCGGTGGAGGCCGCCCGGCACACCCACGAGAGCGTGTGGCGGTTCACGACGCCGGAGGAGCGCTCCCGGGTCTGCCGCCGCATCGCCGACATCCTGCGCTCCCGGCGCGAGGAACTCGCCGCGCTGGAGACCCTCGACACCGGCAAGCCGCTGCGCCAGTCGCTGGCCGACGCCGACGTGGCCGCCCGCTACTTCGAGTTCTACGCCAACGCCGTGGAAGGGCTCGGCGGCGAGACCATCCAGCAGCGCCCGGACCGCCCGGCCTTCACCCTGCGCGAACCGTACGGCGTGTGCGGGCACATCATTCCCTGGAACTACCCGCTCCAGATCGCCGCCAGAACCCTGGCACCCGCCCTCGCGGCCGGAAACTGCTGTGTCCTCAAACCGGCCGAGGACGCTCCGCTGACCTCACTGAGACTGGCCGGCATCGCCGAGGAGGCGGGACTCCCGCCGGGGGCCCTGAACGTCGTACCGGGCCTCGGGGAAGAGGCGGGCGCCGCGCTCGCCGCGCACCCCGGCCTGGACCGGCTGGCCTTCACCGGCTCGCGCGAGGTCGGCGAGGCCGTGATGACCGCGGCGGCACGCACCATCGTGCCGGTCACCCTGGAACTCGGCGGGAAGTCCCCGCACCTCGTGCTGCCCGACTACGACGCCGGCCTTGCGGTGCCGCAGATCGTGGAGTCGATCACCGAGCACGCGGGGCAGAACTGCTCGGCCGGCAGCCGGCTGCTCGTCCACCGCTCCGTCCACGGCGAACTGGTGGACGCGCTCGTCGAACGGTTCCGCGCCCTGACCATCGGGCCGGGCAGGACCGATCCCGACATGGGACCGCTCATCTCGGCGAAACAGCGCGCCAGGGTGCTCGCCCATCTGGCCGGGGGCCGGCGTGACGCCGTCCTCCGCACGGGCGGCGGTGTCCCCGAAGGCACGGCGTATGCCGACGGCTTCTTCGTGGAGCCCACCATCCTGGACCGGGTCACCCCGGAGCACCGGGTCTTCAACGAGGAGATATTCGGGCCGGTGCTGTGCGTATCGGTCTTCGACTCGCTGGAGGAGGCGGTCGCACTCGCGGAGCACACCACGTACGGACTGGCCGCCGGAGTGTGGACGTCCGACGTGACCCGCGCCCACTGGCTCGCCCAGCGGCTGAGGGTGGGGCAGGTGTTCGTGAACAACTACAGCGCGGCCGGGGGAGTCGAGCTTCCCTTCGGCGGTTACCGCCGCTCGGGAATCGGAGTGGAGAAGGGACTGGAGGCGCTGCGTGAATACACGCGGTGCAAGACGGTGGCGATCCACGCCCAGCTTCCTTCCTGACCCGGCGCCGGAATTTCCCACGCCCTCGGCCCTACGGAGAAGAGCGGTTCGGTCAATTCACCTCGGTGGAGGGAGTTCATCTGATGTCGCCTGTTGTGCGCGGTTCGGTCGAGGAACTGAGGACTCGGCAGTGCTGTGCGGTCTGCGGTGCACCGGCCCCGCCCGTGACGGCCCTGGCCGAGGGCGTCGCCAAGGTGCACAAAGCCCTGGGCGAGGCGCAGGACGCCCTCGAGGCCCAGGAACAGCTGATCGAGGACTTACGGGCCGACGGCCGCCGCAGCGCGGCCGTCGCCGCCCCGCCGCCGGCCGCCGAGACGCCGGGGGCACGCCAGGCCCTCGCCGTCCTGACGGCCCGCGAGCGTCAGATCCTGGTGCTCATCTCCCAGGGGAATTCGAATCGGAGGGTGGCCAAGGCGCTCGGGATATCCGAGAAGACGGTGAAGAACCATCTGTCCGCGGTGTTCATGAAGGTCGGCGCGTCCGATCGGACGCAAGCCGTCGTCATGGGCATCCGCAGCGGGATCGTGTCCATCGGCCAGCCCGTCGACGATGTGTCCCACCCCTGAGCACCGATGAGTGAATCCCCAGCGGCTTCCGGGTCCATGCCGTGAGTATGAGCGCCGATCCGGCCATGCGACAGCGGAGGGACTGTCAGAACACCATGTATTACTGCCACATTGGAAAACATGCTGAAAAACGTAGCCGCGGTCCTGCTCGACAACGTCCATCCCTTCGAGCTGGGTGTCGTCTGTGAGGTATTCGGGATCGACCGCCGTGAAGAGGGGCTGCCCGCGTACGACTTCGCGCTCGTCGCCGCGGAATCCCCGTCGGTGCGGGCGGTGCCCGGGTTCACCATCAGCACGCCCTACGGCCTCGACCGGCTGGAGGAGGCCGACCTCATCGCCATTCCGGTGGGGGACGACTTCCACACCCGGGAGTTCCCGCCCGCCCTGCTGGAGGCACTGCGCCAGGCGGTGGCCCGCGGCGCCCGGGTGGTCAGCGTCTGCGTCGGCGCCTTCGTCCTGGGGGCCGCGGGGCTCCTGGACGGACGCCGCTGCACCACCCACTGGCGGTACGCCGAGGCACTCGCCGAGCGCTATCCCAAGGCCCTGGTCGAACCCGGAGTGCTGTACGTCGACGAGGACCCGATCCTCACCTCGGCCGGCACCTCCGCGGGCATCGACGCCTGTCTCCACCTCGTGCGCAAGCTCCAGGGCAGCGATGTCGCCAACGCCATCGCCCGGCGCATGGTGGTGCCGCCGCACCGGGAGGGCGGCCAGGCCCAGTACATCGAACGGCCGGTGGCCCAGTACGGCGAGGACGGGGTGCGCGAGGTGCTGACCTGGGCGGAACAGAACCTGGACCAGGAGATCAGCGTCGAGCAGCTGTCCGCGCGGGCCTGCATGTCACCGCGCACGTTCGCCCGCCGCTTCCGGGCGGAGACGGGAACCACGCCCTACCGGTGGCTGCTGGCCCAGCGGGTGCTGAGCGCCCAGCGGCTGCTGGAGAACACCGACGAGACGATGGAGGCCGTGGCGGCCCGTACGGGATTCGCCAACGCGGCCGCCCTGCGGTACCAGTTCGTGCACTTCCTCGGCACCACTCCCAACGCGTACCGGCGGGCCTTCAGAGGCCGGTCACCGGACGCGACGACGTACTGAGCCCCGGACGGGGCGACAGGAGGACGGGAATGCTGCGCATCGCGGTAGTCGGCGCCACCGGAGCGGTGGGCCGGGAATGCCTGGCCCTGCTCGACGGCGGGATCGTGCCCGTGGAACAGGTGGTGCCCGTGGGATCGGCGCGCAGCGTCGGCCGGGACCTGGGCGCCGAACGGGGACTGTCCCTGCCCCTGACGGACCTGGTCACCCTCGACGATCTCGACCCCCGCGGTCTGGACGTCGCCGTCTTCTCCGCGGGCGCGGAGGTCAGCGCCCGGGAGGCGGAGCGGCTGGCCTCGGCCGGGGTGCTGGTCGTCGACAACAGCTCGGCGTTCCGGATGCGTCCCGACGTCCCGCTCGTGGTGTCCCAGGTCAATCCCGGCGCACTCGACGACCGGCCGGCGTCGGGCCTCGTGGCCAACCCCAACTGCTCGACCATCCAGCTGGTGCGCGCCCTGCACCCGGTGCACGAACTGGCCGGTCTGGAGAGCGCCGTGGTGGCGACCTACCAGGCGGCGTCCGGCGGCGGGCTGCGCGGTCTGGAGGAACTGGCCGAGGAGTCGAGGGCCGTCCTGGACGACCCCCGTACGCAGGGCGCGTCCGGCGGCCGCTTCGGGCAGCCGCTGGCCTTCAACCTCGTGCCCGAGATCGGGCTCCAGGACGAGGACGGGTTCACGCACGAGGAACGCAAACTCGTCCGCGAACCACGCAAGATCCTCGGTCTGCCGGATCTGCGGGTGAGCGCCACCGCGGTGCGGGTGCCGGTCTTCGACTGCCATTCCGAGGCCGTCCACCTGCGGCTGCGCGAGCCGGTCAGCGCCGCTTCGGTCGAGGAGGCCCTGGCCGCTACCCCCGGCCTGCGGGTCCACCGCCGCTCCCACAGCCCCTCGTACCCCATGCCCCGTAGCGTCTTCGCCCGGCGCGAGGACCGCGCGCTGGTCCACGTCGGCCGCGTCCGCGTCGAGCCGGAGGACGACCGGGCCCTCGCCTTCTGGGTGGTCGCCGACAACCTGTGGGTGGGGGCCGCGCTCAACGCGCTGGACATCGTCGCGCTCGCCCTGAAGAACGGCTGGCTGGGATGACGGCCCGTCCCGCGCCTGCCGGCCGGCCGCTGGTCCTGAAGTTCGGCGGTTCCGCCTTCGCCGACCTCGACGGCTACCGCCGCGTCGCCCGGTACGCGGTGCGCCGCGGGAGGGAGGAGGAGCGCCCGGTGGTCGTCGTGGTGAGCGCGATGTCCGGTACGACGGGCAGGCTCCAGCAGACCCTGGACGCCCTGGCCGCCGACCCGCCCGCCCACGCCGCGGCGATGCTCCTGACCGCGGGCGAGACGGTGAGCGTCGCCCTGCTCGCGGCCGCCCTGGACGCCGCGGGCGTGCCCGGGTGCCCGCTGCCGGCGGCGGCCACCGGACTCCTCGCCGAAGGGCCGGGCGACCGGGCGGAGTTGGTCTCGGCCAGTTCCGAGGCGCTGTCCAGGGCCCTGGCCGACTGTCCGATCGCCGTGGTCCCCGGCGGGCAGGCCGTCGACGCGGCCGGACGGACCGTCATGCTGGGCCGCAACAGCTCGGACCTCTCCGCGGTGGCGACGGCCGCGACCCTGGGCGCGGACACGTGCGAGCTCTTCTCCGACGTGCCCGGGGTGTGCACCGCCGACCCCCACCTCGTGCCGGAGGCCCGCACCCTGACCCGGATCAGCTACGAGGGAGTGCGCCGGATGTCCCGCCACGGCGCCAAGGTCGTCCACGAGGGCGCCGTGGACTGGGCGGAGCGCGAGGGGGTGCGGGTGCTGTGCCGGCCCTTCCCCTGGAGCGGGGGACCGGAACGCGGCACGGCCGTCGGGACGGGGCCGGCGGCGGCCGCGGTCGTCGTGCACAAGGACAGTGACGTGTGGTGCTTCCGGTCAGGACGGGAACGCCGGTCGGTGGGCGGACGGCTGCGGGCCGAGGGACTGACGGTCACCGAGTTCGACACCGCGAGCGAGGTGTGTCTGGCGGTGCCGGCCGGGGCGCGAGGCGTGGCCCGGCACGTGCGGACCGCGCGCCTCCTTGACGGCCTGTGCCTGGTCACCACCCTGGGGGCGGACGGCCGGGCCGATCACACCCTGGTGCCGCGTGCCGAGGCCGCCGCCGAGGCCCGCCGACGCCACGGCCTGCTGTACCCGGCCGCCACGGGCGCCACGGGCGCCCCGGGCCCGGCCGGGCCCTCGCCCGCCAAGGCCCGTTCCGCCCACAGCGACGTCCTGGTCGGCCCGGCGCGAGCCCCGGCCCAGATGCCTGTCCCGGCGCCGGTCCCGGCCTCCGCCCCGGAGGACGAGTGCCCTGACTGACCCGGAGACCGGGCGGAGGGAGCGCGCGGAGGGGGGCGGGCGGAACGGACCGCCGGGACGACGGAACGGGCCGGCCGGTGAGGGACGGCGACGCGGAACCGCCGGTCAGGGGCCCGTCGTCCGCTGGAACACACCGCTCAAGTTCGGTACGACGGCGGCTTCTTGGCGCCATCGCCGCCCCGGATCTTCGGCTCGGTCCCCGGGGGTCCGGTGGCGGACCGACGTACCCACGAAGGGCTAGAACATGTATGCTCGCCCGAAGTGTGAACCTAGTGGATTCCGCCGATCGAACCCTGACGATGAGTCAGGATTCCGGTGAATTCCTCTTGACCTATCGATATCCACTTCGTGGTGATGGTCATGGTCCGTGGTGGTTCAGGAGCTGGTCGGGGGGCTGGTGTAGTGGCAACGACTGCGTGCGATATTGCTGAATCGTTCGGCCTTGACCAGGCCGTGCGGGACGGAGAGACTCCCCGGCAGGCGTACGGCGCGGACGTGATGCCGGTATTCGGCGGACCGGCGCGGCTGTTGACGGACCGTCAGGTCGCCAGGTCTCGTATCCGAGGCCGGCAGGCCGGCGACACCGAACGTGAATTCCTTGAAGCGCGAGTATGGACTCGATGTCCGCGTGCCAAGTTCCGGCAAAGCATGACCGATCACGAGAACTGACTGACCATCATCGTGGAACGGAACTCGCCGGGGTCCTGGCGATGAAAACGCCGTCGTCGACAGTCAAGCCCACTGACGAGGTCCTGTCCTAGGCTAACCGGGGGAAACTGGTGCCGCGAACCTTGCTGAGCAAGCCTTGCTGAGCGTCCATGGTCCTAGACGGCCAGCGGGCGATTTTCCTGAGCCAACGGTTCCCGCAGTCGATGAATTAGACCACTGTATCATTCATGCCCTGCGCATTGACGGCCGGGCGCCATTCAGCCGGATCGCCGAGGTTCTGGGCGTCTCCACCCAAACGGTCGCCCGTCGTTACGGACGGCTGAGCAGCGAACTGTCGCTTCGCGTCGTCGGGGTGGTGAATCCACGGCAGCCGTCGGGCGGAAAGTGGATTCTGAGGCTCACGGCCAGCCCGAACACCGCACAGAGCGTCGCGTACAGCCTGGCCCGGCGCGACGACACCACCTGGGTGCGGCTCGTGTCCGGGGGAACCGAAATATGCTTCGTCATGAACTCCGCGGCGCACCATACGCTGTTGTTCCGCGAGATCCCTCGTGTGGCCAACATCGCCGAGGTGTCGGCCCACCGCCTGCTGCACACCTATCTGGGCGGTCCCACCGCATGGCAGGGGCACACGACCGCCCTCACCGATGAGCAGCAGGAACACCTGCGCCGAGCACGCGACTCGTCGGACGACGCCGACGAGCCCAAGCTCCGTTCGTCCCTGACCGAGGCGGACTGGCACGTGCTGGCGGCGTTGCAGAACAACGGCCGCATCAGCTACACGGATCTCGCCGCCGAGACCGGCCAGTCCACCTCGACCATCACGCGCCGACTCGCTGCTTTGCAGGCCGGCGGCATGCTCACCTTCGACGTCGAGATCAGTGCGGAGGTGTACGGCATCACCACGCAAGCCCTGCTGTGGATGTCCGTCGCCCCTGCGCATCTGAACCAGGTGGCGAGCACCCTGATCCAGCACAGGGAGCTGGCCTTCCTGGCCTCCACCACCGGCCCGACCAACCTGGTGGCCCTCGTCCTGTGCAAGAGCCCCAGCGAACTGCATGACTACCTGGCCGACAGTCTCAGCGCGCTGGACTCCATCCGCATCCTCGAAACAAGTCCTGTGCAGAGGACCCTGAAATCATGCAGTCCGTTCCTGCACAGCAGCCCACGACGCATCAATTCGGCCTGACGCGGGTTCTGGGCCTCCGTCAGTGAGCCGGGCTTCCCCTGGCCGAACTCTTGCCGAGTTCGGCCAGGGGAAGCGGCGTTTCCGTGCGGGAACGCGCGGCCCGGGGCGCGGCCCCGGATTCATCGAGGCCAGTGGCGAGCCTCTCGGCAGCCCCGGGTCATCAGTGGCTGTAGACGACGTGGGCGATGCGTTCGGCGATCATGATCGTGGTGAGGTTGGTGACGCTGGAGGGCACGTACGGAATGATCGAGGCGTCCACGACACGCAGGGCGGCGATTCCGTGCACGGCTCCGCGGGAGTCGACGACGGCCCGGGGCGAGTCGGCGGCACCCATGGGGGCGGTGGAGGTGGGGTGACCGTAGATGGAGAGACTGGATTCGATCACTCGCGTCAACTCCTCCGCGTCGTAGGGCAGTTCGCGCGGCATCAGAAGCCCGGCGAGCGACGGCGCGAGTGCCGGGTCACGGGCCAGATCACGGGCGATCCGTACGCCTTCGAGCATGCGTCGGCGGTCGCGCTCGGTGCCGAGGTAGTTGTGGTCGATCAGGGGCTGGGCCAGCGGATCGCGACTGGTGAGGCGCACCGTGCCCTGCGACTCGGGGAGCACGAGAGCCGTGGACAGGGCGATGACGCCGCCGTCGGGCATGAACGGAGCCCCGCCCGGATGCACGGCGACGACGTTCAGGTCGAGTTCACCGTCCGCGGCCTCGCTGGAGGCGGTCCACAGCAGCGCGCCGAGGGCCGGAGCCATCTCCCCTCGCCCCGGGGCGAGTGCGTGGACCGCGGGGCAGAAGGGGTGGTCCTGGAGGTGTTGGCCGACGGGCAGGTCGGCGAGCGGCTCGATGCCGAGCGAGGCCAGTTCGCCGGCGGGGCCGATGCCGGAGCGCAGCAGGATCGCCGCGCTTCCGTAGGTCCCGGCGGAGAGGATCACCTCGTCGGCAGGGTGCACCGTCCCGTCGGTGGTGACCACTCCGGTCGCGCTGCCACCGCGGAACAGGACCCGGTCGACGGCGACGGAACCGCGCACCGTGAGATTCGGGCGGGCGCGCACCGCGGCGGTGAGGTAGACCAGTGCGGTGTTCTGCCGGATCCCGTCGAGGACGTTGACCGCGAAGGCCCCGACGCCCTCCTGCTCGGCGCCGTTGAAGTCGGTGATCCGCTTGTGGCCGAGGGAGACCGCGGCGTCGATGAAGCCACGATGCGCCGGGGTCAGCTCGGAGTCGGTCAGCTGGCGCACGGGCATCGGCCCGCTTCGCCCGTGGAACTCGTCCTCGCCTGTGGGGGTGTTCTCCAGGTCGCGGAAGTACGGCAGGACGTCGGCGAAGTCCCAGTCGTCGAGCCCGTTCTCCGCCCAGCGGGCGAAGTCGCGGGCCCGGGCGCGGAGGGCGGCGCCGGCGTTGACGGCGGAACTCCCGCCCATCACCTTGCCGCGCAGGGCGACCATCGAGGGGCTCAGCCGCCCGCCCCGTGAGGTGTATCCCCAGTCGTGATCGAGATCGGCGATGCGGTTGGCGTCGAGCAGCGAGTCGGGGAATTGGGTGGGGCCGTAGTCCGGCCCGGCCTCGAGCAGCACGACGCGCCGGGCGGGGTCCTCGCTCAGGCGCGCGGCGAGCACTGCACCGGCCGACCCGCCGCCGACGATCAGGACGTCGGCCGGTTCGACGGAGTGGGACAAGGTAGGAGCCTTTCGGTCTCGTGGGAGTTGGAGGGGGCGTCCGGGCGGCGAGCCGCCGCGGACGCCGTCGGAACCGCGTTCACGGTGCGCACGGGAGCGTCGCCGGAACCACCATCAGTTCCGGACGACACCCTTGTTCCGCATGAGGAAGTCGGCGAGGTAGCCGTCGTGCGGCACCGAGGGATCCATCCAGTGGGTGTACTGGCTTCCCAGGTACAGGTTGGCGATGGTCGGCTCGTCGAGCAGGCGGTCGATGAGCCGGCTGTCGTGGGTCATCGCGTTGAGCACGAGCGTGTTCCTCAACGGCTCCGTACCGGCCTCGGGTGTCCACGGCGCGATCCACACGCAAGGGAACGGCAGTTCCACGCCTGCCTGCGGAGCGGCCGGATCATCGAGTTGGTGGACGGCCGGCATCAACGCGGCGCTCCCGTCCCCGAGTTCGCCCACGACGCCGTCGCCGCCGAGCCAGGACCGGGTGCCCGCCGCCTTCTTGAGCAGGTGCGTTTCGATCGCCTTGGCGACCGCGACCGGCTGTACGGGGAGTACGGCCTTGTCGTCCTCGGGCGGCAGGGGTGTCGCGGCGGACAACCGCGCCGCGACCGCCTCGGCGAGCGGAGTCGGGTCGCCCTCCACGAAGATGGCCGTCGTGTTCACGCATCCGGTCCCGCCGTGGCCGCTCACGGAGGAGACGATCACGTCCAGGTGCTCGCGCCAGTCCACATCGGCCGTGATGAGGATCTTCGACCGGCCCGGCCCCTGCGGCAGCACCGTCGCGGCCCCGCCATACTTGCGGGTCACCTCCTCGCCGCCGTACACCATCCCCAGGTCGGCGCCGCGCAGAACGGCGTCGGCACCGGCGTGGTCGGTGGGCAGGAGCACCACCTGGTCGTCGGCGAATCCCGCGCTCCGCAGGGCCGCCACGAGCCGGTGAGGGGTGAAGGGATCGCGGCTCGACGGACGGACCGCGACGCGGTAGCCCAGCGCCAGTGCCTCCGGCCAGATGCTGTGGGTGCCGGGGTGGTTGCCCGCGGCGTGCACGGCGAACACGTCTCCGCGCCGTGTCCACACCGCACGCCCGGTCCGCGTCAGCGGATCGCGCCAGTTGTCGACCGCGCCACGGGGGCGTGCGTACTGGACGCTCGCATGAGCCTTCGCCACCCGTTCGGCGACCGTCGTGGTCGCCGTGACGACGGAGGAGATCGGGACTCCACCGACCCGGCTGACGGCGTGTTGATATTCCTCGACGGTCAGGCCGTCGATCGTGGCGGTCGCGAAGAGCTCGGCCGCACGGATCAGCGCGCCGGCCCGTTCGTCGGCGGGCAGGACGCCGCCCCGCCGCAGCGCCGCCATGGTGCGGTTGACGTACAACGGCGGCACGAGGCTCAGTTCCGCGCGGGCGGTGCCCGCCACATCGGTGACCGTCTGCCTGTTGCTGGCGCGGAAGGCGCCCTTCGCGCCGAGCGCGGGCAGGTCGATCATTAGTAGACCCCCTCGATGACGTCCTCGTCCTCGAACACCGCGACCGTGGAGATGTCGGCGACCGAGTCCCCGACCAGGCCGTTCTCCTGCGGAATGCGCGTGGCGAGGTCACGTTCCAGGTTGCTGGGCAGCAGGAAGGACTTGCTGACGTGGTTGACCAGCACCCGGCCCCGCTCTCCGTAGGGCACCGGATCGAGGCTCTTCGGATCGACGACCGTGAAGGTCACGTAGGGGGAGAACGAGTCGAAGACACACGGATCGTCGAGGGAGATCCCGGCACGCTCGCCGGCGACCCCGATGATCATCGTGCTTCCGTACTCGCCGCACAGCGCGACGTCGGGGAACACCTCGGTCTTGAAGATGCGCCGGGAGTCGGCGTCCATCTGCGTGCCGCCCCACCTGATGCACTTCACCCGCTCGTTCACCAGGGCGACCAGCTTCTCGTCCCTGGAGAGCCGTTCCAGCAGCGGGGGAGTGATGGTGAGCAGGCCGACGTCCTGCGTCCGCAGGACCTCGGCGGCCTGGTCGATCAGGTGCTGGCCGTAGGCGTCGACCTGCCCGAACTGACCCTCGGAGATGAGCCGCTTCACCCAGCGCGGATCGAGGTCGATCGTGAAGCCGTGGCGGCCGTGCGTGACGGCGTGCTGCCGGAACAGGGTGCCCACGACGTGCGGTCCGGTCGGGATGATTCCCAGCCAGTTCGCTCCGCGCGGCACACCGTGACGGTCGAGGTTCGCGTTGCTCCAGCTCACCATGCGGACCAGCCAGTCCCGCATCAGGACGACCCGCTTGGGGGCGCCGGTGGTGCCGCCGCTCTCGAAGAACCCGATCACGTCGGGCTGATTCCCGTATCCCCTGGGTATCAGGTCCTCGCCACGGACGTCACGAAGCTCCGCGGCCACGTTCGGGAAGAGCCGCAGGTCCTCGTGCGTCTTGACATCGGCTCGCGGATCGAAGCCGAGAGTGGCGGCTCGGTCCAGCCAGAACGTGCAGCCGGTCTCGGGATTGAAGTGCCACTCCATGGCGGCGCGGATGAACTCGTCCGGATCGGGCTGGACGTCGAACGGAAGATCCAGGATCTGGTCTGCGGTGAGAGGCATGGTCTCTTCCTCAGGGAAAGGGTCGGGTGTGTCCGGGCACGACGACGCCGAAGCGGTGAAAGGCCGTGTGCGCCAGGGTGGTTGGCCGGAGAAGCGGGACTACGGTTGCAGCCGGCTCGTACGCCACTGGAGCGAGTCGCGGTCGTAGCGCAGCCTGCGGTGCAGCCGGTCCGAGCTCGCGGACCAGAACTCGACGACGTCGGGCTCCAGCCGGTAGCCGACGAAGAACTCCGGCCGGGGCTGGGCCTCCCCGGTCAGTTCCAGGCCGCGTGCCCTGGTGCGAAGGGCCTCGACGTCCTCCAGGTCCTCCAGGGGCTCGCTCTGCCGGGTGACCGTCGACATGGCGTGCAACGGAATCGGCCGGGCGGACCACAGCGCGTCCGACTCGGCGTCGGGCAGCAGCACGACCGGACCGGAGAGGATGATCTGCTGACCGGTCTCCCGCCAGTACAGCAATCCCGACGCCCAGCCCGTGGCGGCGAGTTCGCGCCCCTTCTGGCTGCGGCTGTGGCTGGTGAACACCAGACCGAGGTCGGTGACCTCGGTGATGGCGACCACCCGGTTGGAGGCGCGGCCTTCGGAGTCGGCAGTGGCCAGCGACAGCGCGCTGGGCTCGCGGACTCCGATCTCCTTCGCCTCGGAGAGCCAGCCGCGCACCAGCCCGAGAGGCTCCGACGGCGGCTGGTCGTACTCGGGGAAGGGGAGGTCGACCTTCCCGCTGAGGGACTCGAATCCACTTGCGTCCATCAAAGGGCCCCCGTCAGACATTGATTGTTCCCTCGGCGACCATGACGGCGTGCCCGCCGACGGTGACCGAGCTGATCGACTCGCCGACCCCCTCGGCGGTCGCCCTCATGACCGACGGGCGTCCCATTTCCACACCCTGGGTGATTCTGATCTCCTGCCCGTACTCGGCGAACCCGTGTCTGGCCAGGTGAATCGCGAGAGGCCCGGCGGCGGAACCGGTCGCCGCGTCCTCGACCACGCCGTAGGCGGGGGAGAACATCCGTGTCCGCCAGCCCCCGTCCTCCTCGGCGAAGCAGTTGGCGGCCATGTCGGGGAAGCGCGAGAGGGCGCGATGATCCGGGTGGAGAGCGGAAAGCGCCTCGACGTCGCTCAGCCCCACGAACACGTGACGCGGCCCGTTGTGGTAGATCTCGACCGGGGCCGTCGACGACTCGACGCCGAGTGCGGCCAGGAGGTCCGTGGCGAGATCGTAGGGCTTCGAACTGGGAACCGGCTGCTCCATCTGGACCCACGCGGCGCCGTCGCGGGTGCCCAGCTCGAACGGGATGACGCCCATCGCGGTCTCCAGGAGCAGCCTGTCGCGGCCCCAGGTCCGGCCGAGCGCGAAGGCCGTGCCGAGCATCGGGTGCCCGGCGAACGGCAGTTCGTTCACCGGGGTGAAGATCCTGATCCGTGCGTCGCCTTCCTGCTCGGCCGGCAGCACGAAGGTGACCTCGGAGAGGTTCATCTCCTTCGCGATGCGCTGCATCGTCCCACCGGTCAGATCCTCGCTGTCGAAGAAGACGGCGACCGGGTTGCCCAGCAGGGGCTCGCTGGCAAAAGCGTCTACGACCATGTAGTGGTGCATTACCTGCGCTCCAGGGATTGTGCCGGTACCGAGGGCCCGGCGGAGAAGGCGAGGCCGAGCGAGTCGATCCCCTCGGCCACCGCCGCGACGTCGAAGCCGGTGCGGTGGTCGGGTGGGTACCCGATCAGCTCGGCCGCCCGGTTGGGGGGCAGTTGCTGATCCGCCGGGACGTCCGCGTCCCACCACATGACCGCGCCCCAGCGGCCGCGTTCACGGTCGGCGATCCACAGCTTCAGGCGCAGTCCCTTGACCTCGTGCCACGGCTCGACGGAGCCGTCACGAAGATCCCTCTCCAGGGATTCGACGGTCTGGTGGGACCTGGCCAGGTCCCACCAGACGACATCCACTCTCATCGGCCGAGTACCCCCTGTATCGCGTTCTCGATGATGCGCGGGCCGTCGACGGTGAGCACGGACTCGGCATGGAACTGCATCGAGGCGAAGCCCGGCCCGCGCAGCGCGTTCACCTCGCCGGTCTCCTGGTCCCGGCTCACCTCGACCACGCCGATCCCTTCGACGGTCCGCTCGCTCACCGCGCTGTGCGCGGCGAACGTGTTGTAGAAGCCCACGCGTTCGGGCACGCCGAACAGTTCGATCCCGCGCTGTACGCCCTGGTTGGGTACCTCGCGGCGGTGCAGTTCGAAGCCGAGCTTCGTGCTGAGCACCTGATGGCTCAGGCACACGGCCAGCATCGGCCGGCGATGCGCGAGCGCGGTGTCGATCGACTGCCGCAGCTTGGCGATCTTGGCGTGGGAGGTCATGCGCGGATCTCCCGGACCGGGGCCGAAGACCGTCAGGTCGTGGGCCGTCACGTCGTAGGGCTCGTCGAAGCGGCGGACCTCCACGGACAGCCCCAGTGACCGCAACTGCTGTTCGAGCATCGCGGTGAAGGTGTCCTCCGCGTCCACGACCAGTGCCGTCAGGCCGTCCAGCGAGGCCCCGGCCGACGGGCGCTCGTCCTTGCCCCGGAGCCAGAAGTCCGCGATCCCCTCGTTGCGGCGCTCCAGGGCGACGCGGACCTCCGGGTCGGCCGCGTAGCTCGATGAACGGCCGGACTTGAGCGCGTTGAGCAGGGTCGCCAGCTTGCCGTGGGTCTCGGCGGCCTCGGCCATGGGGTCGGAGTGGCGCACCAGGGTGGCCCCCACGGAAATGCTGATCCGGCCGCCGGGATCGATGTCGGCCGTGCGGATCAAGATCGCCGAGTCGAGTGTCTGCTGTCCGGCCGCGTCCCGTCCGATCAGCGCGGCGACCCCGCTGTAGTAGCCGCGGCCCTTCGGCTCGTAGCGCGAGATGACCTTGGCGGCGCTCTCCAGCGGGCTCCCGGTGACGGTCGGGGCGAACATCGTCTCGTGCAGGACCTCGCGCACGTCGCGGCTGGTCCTGCCCTCGATCAGGTACTCGGTGTGCGCCAGCCGCGCCATCTCCTTCAGGTACGGCCCGTGGACGCGCCCCCCGTCGTCGCACAGCCGGGCCATCATCTTCAGTTCCTCGTCGAGGACCATGTAGAGCTCGTCGGTCTCCTTGGTGTCGGCGAGGAACTCCATGACGCCCTGCAAGGTGGGGCCGCCGGACGGATACCGGTACGTGCCGCTGATCGGGTTCATGACGGCCGTGCCGCCGGTGAGCGAGATGTGGCGCTCCGGTGTCGCACCGACGAGAGTGTTGCGGCCGGTGTGGATGATGAAGGTCCAGTAGGCCTTCTCCTCGCGCTCCAACAGCCGCCGGAAGAAGGACAGGGCGCTGGTCAGCGAGTAGTCGCCGATGTCCGCGACGAACGAGCGCTTCATCACGAAGTTGGCGCCCTCGCCGGTGCCGATCTCCTCGGTGACGATCTGACGCACCATCTGCGCGTAGGCGGCGTCGTCCATGTCGAAGTGGCCGTCGGTCAGTTCCGTCGGGACCTGCGGGAAGCCGGCGAGAGCTTCGGCGACCGGCACCGTGTCGCGGGCGGTGAGGCTCATCGCGAGCAGGGGCGTGGCGTCGTCCAGCGCGGCGAAGCCGCGATCGGCCAGCTGCCGGTAGGGGACGAGCACCAGCGTGTCGAGCGCGGGCCCCGGCCCGGGGTCGTCGGCCAACGGGATGTCGTCGAGCGACTTGTACTCGGTCACCTGGCCGGTCAGGACGTCCAGCGTGCCGGGGGAGCCGCTTTCGGGACGGTGGATGATCGCGAAGGCGGGTACTTCCAGCGCGAGTACCTGTTCGAGAAGGGTGCTCATGCGAGCACGTCCTCGGTCCGGACCACCATGGCGCAGCACCGTGCCGCGTATTCGAGGGTCATCGTGTGACGGTCCTCGGAGAAGTCGCCGAGCGCGTCGGCGACCAGGAAGGGCTGGACGTCGTGGGAGAAGGCCTCCAGAGCGGTCGACAGCACACCTATATGCGCGTAGACGCCGCAGATGATCAGCTGGTCACGCTGTTGCGCGCGCATGCGCTGGAGCAGCTCCGACCCGAAGAACGCGCTGTAGCGCCACTTCGTGCTCATCCAGTCGTCCGCGTCGGGTGCGAGTTCGGGGACGACCGCGCGTTCGGTCTCGTCCGTGCGCATGCCGGGTCCCCAGAAGTCCTTCAGGAGCCCACGCTGCTGTTCCGTCATGCCACCGGGCTGGGCGGTGTAGGCCACCGGCACCCCCAGTGCTCCGCAGCGCTTCTTGAGGTCGGCGATGTTACTCACCAATTCGCCGCGCATGCCCTCCTCGAAGGGTTCGAGGAAATAGCTCTGCATGTCGTGGATGAGGAGCACCGCCCGATCCGGGTCGACGGTCCAGCTCACGGTGTTTTCCGGCAGTGCGTCCCTTCGCGGCAGTCTGTAAGGCGCGATCGGCGGTATTCCCGTCATCACAAGGCTCCCTCTCTAGGAATCTCAGTACTCGGACCACGCCGCGACCACCTTGATGGCCTGGGGGGTGTTGAGCCGCGGATCGCACAGGCTGGTGACGGGGCCCGACCCCAGCTCGGCCGTGTCCAGCACGCACTCGGTCACGTCGTCGGGGGTCGCTTCGAGGTGAAGCCCCCCGGCAGGGAGTCCCGCCAGGTCCAGGACCCGCCGGAAGCCGCGGACTTCCCGGGCGACGGTCTCCACGAGCCGGTATTTGGTGCCGTCGGCCGCGCAATCGGTGTTCCCGTGCATCGGGTCGCTGAGCCAGACCACCGGGTGCCCGGCCGACTGCACCGCCTCGACGAGCCGGGGCAGCCTGTCGGCGACGAGGTCGGCGCCCATGCGCACGATGAGGGAGAGCCGGCCAGGCTCCCGCTCCGGGTCCAACCGGTCGCACAGTTCGACGATCTCGCCGGCGGTCATCGACGGGCCGACCTTGCAGGCGACCGGGTTGGCCACCTGGGCGAGCAGCGCGACGTGCGGGCCGTCGATCTGCCGGGTCCGCTCGCCGATCCACGGCCAGTGGGTGGAGCCGAGCAGGTACCGGCCGCCGTCGAGCTCCCGGAGCATCGACATCTCGTAGTCCAGGAGCAGCGCTTCATGGCTGGTCCAGACGACGGACCCGTCGGGCCGGGGTGCCGAGCCGACCCACCCGAGCCGCGTCGTGATCTCCCGCGCCGCCATGTAGCCCGTGAGCATGCGCAGCGGATCGGGGCGCCTGCTCTCGTGGGTGGGCTCCGGCCCGTTGATCATGTGCCCGAAGAAGGACGGCAGTTCGTCGTCGCCGAGCTTCTCGACCTGGCTGGAGCGGGGCTTGCAGAACTGCCCCGCGATCCGCCCGACCCGCAGCGTCTGCTTGCCGGTGGCGTTCTCCAGGTTCTGGGCGAGCAGATCGATGAGTCCGGTCTTGCCTCGGATGTGCCCGGCGGTGCACTCGGCCGGGTCCTCCGCACAGTCCCCGGCCTGGAGCACGTGCATCTCGCCGATGGCGACGCGGGCCAGGTGGGAGCGGAGGTTCTCTACCTGCGCCGCGGTCACCAGCGGGGTGACGGACGACAGCATCGCTCGTACGAGCTCGACCTGTGAGGGATTGTCCCATTCGGGCTGATGGCGCGCCTGGGCTCTGTCGATGTCGGCAAGGATGTTTCCCATAACGACCTTCTCCATTGATGGGTAAGAAGCCGCCCGGCGAACGGCGTTCAGGTCGGTATGTCGGCCCGCTTGACCTGAGGGACGGGGATGCCCAGAGCCCTGAACTGCTGGCAGGGGTTCATGAACTCGCGCTGGCGCTTGATCTTCCCGTTCTCGAACAGGAAGGAGTGCAGGAAGTGATTGGTGTAGTGGCCGTCGGGATAGTCGGCGAAGCGGATGGTCCCCTCGCCGTCGCATTCGACCCAGAACTGGTTGGGGTCCTGCGTGTCGAAGATCTCGATGTTCGTCCAGGCCCAGTCGGGGAAGCACTTGAGTGACCATTGGCCGTGGTCACCCAGTCGGTCCCTGCCCGTGATGACGATCGGCTGCCCGGTTTCGGTGGTCCAGAGACCACCGGAGCCGTCTTCGGTGAACAGAAGGTGACGGCGCAGGCGATCCTCCCCGCGGGTATTCATGTACTGCTTCACGATCGCCCGGTTGCTCGCTCGCAGTTCCGCTTCGCCGCGGGAACTCGACAGCGTATCGGTGATTTCAGTGGTGCCGGTGATGTCGGCCATTGGCTCTTCCTGTAGTGCCGAAGTAAAGCGGAAGGCACCGCGCGCACAAGGGCAGACACGACCAGACATGACGACGCCGAAAGAGCACAGTCATGCATCGGTTCATGAGATTTCTGTTGAACCCCCCTCTCGCGCACGGCGAGTAGGCGAAATCTTGTTCATACCCTGGCTGGTTCGGGAAGCCGATCACCGCTGTCTGACCGAAAAATTCCAGCCGGAATCACCGTCTGAGGGATCTGCTCCACGGCGGGTGCGTTTTCGCCCGAGGACTCGTAAACGATCTTGTGGCCGCGGGCTGTCGGGCCGTGTCCGGCGTGACGATTCCTCCGACGCCGGCTGCGCCGGTGGGCGGAAGCGGGAGTGTTCGACGAGGTCCACCGGACATCACCTGATCCGCGACGGCAGCGGCACCCCGCTGAAAGTGATCACGCCCGGCGGCGACGTCCCCGACGTGACCCGGGCACTCGCCCTGGTCGACGACGTCCGTCCGCGGCCGGGGTCCCGTCCGCGGCGGGCCGGCCGGCCAACCGTCCGCCCGGGAGTCGGCCCGCCCGCCGGCCCGCACTCCTGTCCCCTCTATAGGGAGCCCGCGCCCCCCTATAGAGGGGACAGGAGCTCCGGTTCGGCACCGGTGGCCGGACAGGTGACGCCTGCCTGACCGCCGACGCGCTGAAGCCTCGCCTCCGACGTGAATTTCGGCCACGCGAGCCGCGCTCGATGGAACGAACAAGCCAATACCGCGCCCTGCACGGTGGCCAAACCTATCGGGCACCTATGTTCGCGGTGCGCACCGCACACTTCGATGATTTCCATGGCGAAGGATGCGGGAATCTAACGCCGAGCATCGGCCGCGATCACCCATATCTTGCATGACGTACTCCACACAAGACATTTGCCCAACCAGAAGGAATTCCAGTGAAGCGTATCGGTGAACATGCGGTGGTGCTGGGAGCGAGTATTTCGGGTCTGCTTGCCGCCCGGGTGCTCTCCGAGGCATTCGACCGGGTAACGGTGGTGGAGCGTGACCAGCTGCCGGAGGGGCAGCGGACTCAGCGGCGAGGTGTGCCGCAGGGCCGTCACGCTCACGGCCTGCTCTCCAAGGGCGCGAAGATATTCGAGGAGCTGTTCCCCGGGATACTCGACGACTTCGTCGACGGTGGCGCGCCCGTCATCGACGGACCTGCCGAGCTGCGGATGAGCCTGGGCGGGCACTTGCTGTGCATGGACGGCGAGTACGCCGATCTGTCCCGCACCTATCAGCCGAGCCGGCCGCATCTGGAGAGCAGGCTCCGCGCCCGCATCGGGGATCTCGCGAAGATCAAGGTCATCGACGAGTGCCAGGTCACCGGCCTGGAGACCACCTCGGACAACGACGCCGTCACCGGTGTGCGCGTCAGGTACGTGGGCAGCGGCTCAGAGGACGTCATCCCCGCCGATCTGGTGGTGGACGCGACCGGCCGGTCCGGACGGACCACCAAGTGGCTGGTCGAGATGGGATACGAGCCGCCGCTCGAGGAGCGCATCGACGTCGACATCATGTACACCAGCCGGTATCTGCGGCCGGCCCCGGGTTCGATGGGCCGTGAGAAGGTCGTGATCATCGGGCACGCGCCGGGGAGCCCCAAGGGCGCGGAATTCCTGGAGGAAGAGGACGGTCGCTGGGTCCTGACGCTGATCGGATACCGCGACCACCACCCGCCGACCGACCCGGCCGGGTGGGTGGAGTTCGCCAGGCCGCTGGTTCCCGAACACGTCTTCGCCGCGATCCGCGACGCCGAGCCGCTCAGCGAGATATCCGCGCACCGGTTCCCGGCGAGCGTGCGCCGCCGCTACGAGAAGCTCACCCGATTCCCGCGCAGGCTGCTGGTGGTGGGCGACGCGATCTCCAGCTTCAACCCCATCTACGCCCAGGGGATGACGGTGGCCTCGCTCCAGGCGATGGCGCTGCGCGACTCGCTGAGCGGCGACCTGGACCAGGTCGGGCCACGATTCTTCCGCAAGGCCGCCAAGCCCATCGGCGTCGCCTGGAAGATGGCGACCGGCAGTGACCTGGCCCTGCCTCAGATCGAAGGCCCGAGGCCGCTTCCCGTGCGGCTCATCAACTCCTACATGGACAAGGTGCTCGCCGCGGCCGAGACGGACATGGTCGTGGCCGAGAGATTCCTGAAAGTCCAGTACTTGCTCGAACCGCCGACAGCGGTGTGCACCCCGGGCATCATGTGGCGCGTTTTCACGGCCAATCGCCGGCGACGCTCCGCAGCACACACCAGTTAATGGAGGTAACGAAATGCCCCTCTCCATCGCCGACAAAATCCTTCGGCTCTCCCTGACCACGTTCCCGTTCATAGACGCGTCACAGTTCTTTCCATCGCTCTCCACGTACAAGGTCGACAGGGCCTTCGAGCTCCCCGAGTTCGAGGAGGCGATGAAGCACTTCTTCCGGGGGAACCCGCTCTTCTCCAAGTGCCACCTGGTGGAGCTGACCTTCGACACTCCTGAGGACTTCCCCCTCTCGTCATTCCAAGAGCTGCTTGCGGAAAAGTACGAAAGCTACTACGACAGCTTTCTGCTCGCCTCCGTGACCTATCGCTCCGACCCGCACCTCCAGGGCATCTTCACGTGCATACCGTTCCCGTTGCAGGACGGCTACAAGGTCTTCCGATTCCACCAGGCGCTGATGAGCACCCTGAAGACGCGGCAGGACGGATTCCGGATCGCCGAAGGTCTCGCGGAGCTGGAGATCCGGGCCGATGAGCTGGAAGCCTTCTTGCCGCCCGCTCAGACCTCGCCCTCCGGCGCGAGCAAGGAACTCCCCGTCACCTTCACCGAAGGCTCTGACGCGCCGGTCAAGATCGGCTCCTTCCTGGAGCGGATGAGGACCGACTTCCTCGACCGCGACAGCGCGAACATGTTCGTCCTCAAGAACAGCCTCTACTCGCCGAAGCTGCCCCTCGGCAACACACTTCGGTTTCTGACGGTGCCGCGAAGCGTCATCGAGCAGAGCACGGGAATCCAGATCCGTGACTACTACCGCGCCGAGGAGCAGCGCGAGATAGACGCACTGTCCCGTATCGAGCGGCGGGAAGACTTCGTCGAAGCCGGCCACGCCCGCATCGGGAAGATGATCGCCACGCCCGACGTCTTCGCCGTCAACAACTACGGCAACGTATCGGCGCACGACGGCTCGGACGTTCAGGCGGACGACGGCACGCTCGTGAAGTACGAGTGGCACATGCCGCTCATCGTGCTGGGACTCACCGTGGGCGAGAGGTCCGGACTCTCGTGGACCATCACCATTCGCGACAAGGCGTTCAACTTCGCGACGGTCCGCCGGACTTCCCCGCAGGACGACTCCGTCAAGGCGGCCGCCGGAAGCCGAGGGGTCTGAGGACCGGCCTCGGAGCAGCAGCCTGACCATGCGTGAAAAACTCGAAGACCTCACGCATGGTCGAGGACCGCTCGCGTTCCACCGGGTGGCCAGGGGCTCGCGCCCCTGGCCACCCGACCGCGTCCCTGCCTCCGCCGCGCCCGTGGAAACGTACCCACCGGACGCGCAGAGCGGTCCACGACGATTCCGCGAACAGACCCGAGAGGCCTTCGGATGATCCCCGCCCCGCAGACGTTAACCCTCGCCGACGACCTGAGCATCACGCGGATGGGATACGGCGCGATGCAGCTGACCGGTCCCGGTGTCTTCGGACCGCCCAAGGACCGCACCCGGGCGATCTCCGTGCTGCGCGCGGCGGTCGAGCTCGGCATCACCCACATCGACACCAGCGACTTCTACGGGCCGACCGTCGTCAACAAACTGATCAAGGAGGCCCTGCACCCCTACCCGGACGGTCTGCACATCGTCACCAAGGTCGGCGTCCGCCGCAGTGCCACCGGCGGCTGGATCACCTCCCTGGACCCCGCCGACCTCAACGCCCAGGTCCACGAGAATCTCCGGCACCTCGGCCTGGAGACCCTGGACGTGGTCAACCTGCGCACGGCCGCGTTCGGCGGTGACGGGTCCTCCGTCGCCGAGCCGTTCGGCACCTTGGCCGACCTGCGTGAGCAGGGCCTGATCCGTCACCTCGGCCTCAGCGGGATCACCGACGCCCAGCTCACCGAGGCCCAGGCCATCGCTCCCGTGGTCACCGTGCAGAACCAGTACAACCTGGCCGACCGCGCCGACGACGACCTCGTCGATCGCTGCGCCGCGGAGAACATCGCCTACGCCGCGTTCTTCCCCCTCGGCGGCGGATTCAGCCCACTGCGGTCACGGATCCTGCGCGACGTCGCCCGCCGCCTCGGCGCCTCCGAGCAGCAGGTGGCGCTCGCCTGGCTGCTGCGGCGCTCGCCGTCGACGGTGCTGATCCCCGGAACCTCCAGCGTCACCCACCTGCGGGAGAACATCGCCGCGGCCGATCTGCAACTGCCCGACGAGGCGATCGCCGAACTCGACACCATCGGGCGGTGACCCCGTGGGTACCGATTGACGACAACGCGAACAACACCAGCAGGATCACGCGACCACAGAGAAGGCGACAAACGATGAACATTCGCGACCTCCACGACGAGTTCACCGCGGACCGCGCCGCCGCCGAACGCGCCTACTACGGGAAATACCTCACTCTCGAAGGAATCTCGATCCGGACGGGCGAAAGCCAGTACGGCACGCCGGTGGTGGAAGTGTCGGATGCCGTCGGAGGCCCCCACCTCGCCATCTTCGTGCTGCCGTTCGACCACCGGATCAAGGAATCGTTCCGGATCGTGCGAAGCGTCCCCCTGGGTGTCACCGTCACCGTCAAGGGAGAAGTCCGGGTCTTCAGCGAGGACGGGACAGTGCTGGTCATCAAGGAGTGCGAACTCCTCACCCCGTGAGTCCCCGCGGGCCGTTTCCCGGAGCGGCTGACGACCGGCACACGTGAGGTCGGTCCGAACTCGGTCTCCCGCCTGTGCCGCATGCGCCGTCTCGCCCGGCACGGCTCCGGCAAGGCCGGCCGGCGTCCGGGTTCATGACGGTCCGCCGGGCAGCGCGGGCCGGGAAGCACGACAGGCACGGTCTCCCGGATCACGGACGTCTCCACGCCCCGTGATCCACGTGGAAGGCCGTGCCTGCCTGCGTCGGCCGTCGTCCCCGCCCCGGCCGCGTGCGCGGTCCTGACCGGGGCCACCTTCCCGCCGGCCGACCCACCGACTGCACCGAAGCCCCGGAGTCGTCGGGGGTGCGCGTGAATATCCACCACCCGGACCGTCGCCGGTGGAACGAGTCCGTCAATATCGCGTGACAAATACCGCTCGGATCACCGACTGCCTTTACTTACAGAGGCACAGCCGCTCGTTCCGAAACGATCGCCCTTTCACAGCGATCGCGAGGAACGCATGACCGCGGACACGACCGACCCGCTCACCAACATTGACAGTGAGGGCGCACACGGGTTCGCGTCCTACACGAGAAATGGAACATTCAGTGACCACGAATCGCACCCTCGTCATTGTCGCCCACCCGAACCTCGCGGAGTCCCGTGGCAACGCCACCTGGCTCGCCGGGATCAAGGACCTGGACAACGTCACCGTCCACGACCTCTACGAGACCTACCCCGATTTCAAGATCGACGCCGCACGCGAGCAGGAGCTGCTGCGCGAGCACGACACCGTCGTCCTCCAGTTCCCGGTCTACTGGTACAGCGTGACTCCGCTGCTCAAGGCCTGGTTCGACGCGGTGCTGGTCCACGGTTTCGCCTTCACCTTCGACGGCTCCGCCTCCGCGTTGCAGGGCAAGAAGGCCTGGCTGGCCGTCACGGTCGGCAGCACCCTGGAGACCTACGCCGCGGATGGCCTCGCCCGACGGACCCTCGAGCAGTACCTCGCCCCGGTCTCCCAGACGCTGGAGTTCTGCCAGCTCGACTATCAGGGATTCCACTCCGTCTACGGCATGATCTTCGACCCGCTGGACGAGGACCTCGTGCTGAACGCCAAGGAATACCGTCGGCTCATCGCGAACAGTGAGACGCCGGTCGGCTGACCTCGGTCATGCGCGAATCTCGACTGTTCGTGAATTCTCGGAGTTTCACGAGTAATCGCGATGTCCGCTCCGGGGCCCGGCCCCGGGCGGCGCGTCCCGCGTGTCACCGCCGCTTCCTTCGCCGAACTCGACGGCAGTTCAGCGAAGGAAGCCCGACTCGGACTCCGTTCGGATCTCAGTGAGGGGATGAAGGTGATGTCCGCCGTGGCCGGGCTGCTCGCGATCCGTGAGCAGGTGTTGGCGGGGCCGAGTGCGGCGGCGACGGAGGCGCAGCACGCGAAGGGGAAACTGACCGCGCGTGAGCGGATCGGGCTGCTGCTGGACGAGGGTTCGTTCAACGAGGTCGAGCAGCTGCGCCGGCACCGTGCCACCGGTTTCGGCCTGGAGGCGAAGAAGCCGTACACCGACGGCGTGATCACCGGCTGGGGCACCGTCCACGGCCGCACGGTGTTCGTGTACGCGCACGACTTCCGTATCTTCGGCGGCGCGCTGGGCGAGGCCCACGCCACGAAGATCCACAAGATCATGGACATGGCCATCACGGCCGGTGCTCCGCTGGTCTCCCTGAACGACGGCGCGGGCGCCCGTATCCAGGAGGGCGTCACCGCGCTGGCCGGCTACGGCGGCATCTTCCGGCGCAACACCCGCGCCTCGGGTGTGATCCCGCAGATCTCCGTGATGCTCGGCCCGTGCGCGGGCGGCGCCGCCTATTCGCCGGCGCTGACCGACTTCGTGTTCATGGTCCGTGAGACCTCGCAGATGTTCATCACAGGACCGGACGTGGTCAAGGCCGTCACCGGCGAGCGGATCACCCAGAACGGTCTGGGCGGCGCGGACGTGCACGCCGAGGTCTCCGGCGTGGCGCACTTCGCCTGCGACGACGAGCGGACCTGCCTGGAGGAGGTCCGGTTCCTGCTGTCGATGCTGCCGCAGAACAACCGCGAGACCCCGCCGGCGGAGACGACCGAGGACCCGGCCGGCCGCCGCTGCGAGGCGCTCCTCGACCTGGTCCCGGCCGACGGCAACCGCCCCTACGACATGCGCAAGGTGATCGAGGAGCTGGCCGACGAGGGCCAGTTCATGGAGATCCACGAGCGCTGGGCCACCAACGTCATCTGCGCGCTCGCCCGCATGGACGGGCAGGTCGTCGGCATCGTCGCCAACCAGCCGCAGTCGCTGGCCGGTGTGCTGAACATCCACGCCTCGGAGAAGGCCGCGCGGTTCGTGCAGCTCTGCGACGCCTTCAACATCCCGCTGGTCACCCTGCTGGACGTGCCGGGCTTCCTGCCGGGCGTGGACCAGGAGCACGGCGGCATCATCCGCCACGGCGCCAAGCTGCTGTACGCGTACTGCAACGCCACCGTGCCGCGGATCTCGCTCGTGCTGCGCAAGGCGTACGGCGGCGCGTACATCGTCATGGACTCGCTCTCGGTCGGCGCGGACCTCGCGTTCGCCTGGCCGACCAACGAGATCGCGGTGATGGGCGCCGAGGGTGCCGCGGGCGTCGTCTTCCGCCGCGAGATCGCCGCCGCGGACGATCCGGAGGCCAGGCGCGTGGAGCTGGTGCGGCAGTACAAGGACGAGCTGATGCACCCCTACTACGCCGCCGAGCGCGGCCTGGTCGATGACGTGATCGACCCCGCCGCCACCCGCGAGGTGCTCATTCGCTCCCTGCGGATGCTTCGCACCAAGCACGCGGACCTGCCCGCCCGCAAGCACGGCAACCCACCCCAGTGAGCGCGCCGAAGGGGCAGCAGATGGACCAGGGGGACCTCCGCATCATCCACGGCGATCCCACTCCCGAGGAGCTCGCCGCGCTGATCGCGGTCCTGGCGGCCCGCACCGCCGCTCAGCGCGCCGACCCTCCGCGGTTCGCCCATGGCGACCGCCGCTCGCAGGCCCGCTGGCGCCGCCTGGAGCGCGTGACCGGCTACCGCAGCCCCGTCTCCTGGCGCTGACGCCACCCGCCTCGGCGCACCGTGGCGCAACCGAACGGGGTCAGCATCCCCGCTGCGTGGTCAGGGAAGGCCCTGACAGCGCCGAGAGATACGAACGCGCTGGTCAGGGCCCGTGCCCCTAGGTCGTGGCCTAGCACTCGATGATGTTCACCGCGAGGCCGCCGCGCGCGGTCTCCTTGTACTTGACGCTCATGTCGGCGCCGGTCTCCTTCATGGTCTTGATGACCTTGTCGAGGGAGACCAGGTGCGAGCCGTCGCCACGCATCGCCATCCGGGCCGCGGTGACGGCCTTCACCGCGGCCATGCCGTTGCGCTCGATGCACGGGATCTGGACCAGGCCGCCGACCGGGTCGCAGGTCAGGCCGAGGTTGTGCTCCATGCCGATCTCGGCGGCGTTCTCGACCTGCTCCGGGCTGCCGCCCAGCACCTCGGCGAGCGCGCCGGCCGCCATGGAGCAGGCCGAGCCGACCTCGCCCTGGCAGCCGACCTCGGCGCCCGAGATGGAGGCGTTCTCCTTGAACAGCATGCCGATCGCCCCGGCCGCGAGCAGGAACCGTACGACCCCGTCCTCGTCGGCGCCCGGCACGAAGTTGATGTAGTAGTGCAGCACCGCGGGGATGATGCCCGCCGCGCCGTTGGTGGGGGCGGTGACCACCCGGCCGCCCGCCGCGTTCTCCTCGTTGACCGCCATCGCGTAGAGGGTGATCCACTCCATCGCGTGCGCCAGCGGATCGCCCTCGGCGCGCAGCTGGCGGGCGGAGAGGGGGGCACGGCGGCGGACCTTGAGACCGCCGGGCAGGATGCCCTCACGGGTCATGCCGCGCGAGACGCACGCCTGCATCACACGCCAGATCCCGAGGAGTCCCTCGCGGATCTCCTCCTCGGTGCGCCAGGCCCGCTCGTTCTCCAGCATCAGGGCGGAGATCGACAGGCCGGTCTCCTTGGTGAGCCGCAGCAGCTCGTCGCCCGTGCGGAACGGGTACTTCAGGACCGTGTCGTCGAGCTTGATGCGGTCCTCGCCGACCGCGTCGTCGTCGACCACGAAGCCGCCGCCCACCGAGTAGTACGTCTTCTCCAGGACGAGCTCGCCCGAGGCGTCGTACGCGAAGATCGTCATGCCGTTGGCGTGGTACGGCAGGGCCTTGCGGCGGTGCAGCACCAGGTCGTCGTCGAAGGAGAAGCCGATCTCGTGCTCGCCGAGCAGCCGGATCCGGCCCGAGGTCCTGATCTGCTCGACCCGCTCGTCGGCGCCCTCCACGTCCACCGTCCGGGGCGAGGCGCCCTCCAGGCCCAGCAGCACCGCCTTGGGGGTGCCGTGGCCGTGGCCGGTGGCGCCCAGCGAGCCGTACAGCTCGGCGCGTATCGACGCGACGGGGGCCAGCAGGTCCTCGTTGCGCAGCCGCCGGGCGAACATGCGCGCGGCGCGCATCGGACCCACCGTGTGGGAGCTTGACGGGCCGATGCCGATCGAGAACAGGTCGAAGACCGAGATGGCCACGGGAACTCCTTGCTGGTTTCGCCGGACGCCGTTGTCCGACGGAGGTGGTGCGGGACCGCATGGAACGGGGCACCGCGCTCTGCTTCCAGTGTGCGCGGTGCCCCGGATGTCCGTACGAATACAGACCGTACGGGTGAAAAAGACAGGATGGAAATCCTGCGGAACTAGTTCAGGCCGGGGTACAAGGGGTGCTTGTCGGCCAGAGCGGACACGCGGGCCTTCAGGGACTCCGTGTCGTAGGACGGCTTCAGCGTCTCGGCGATGATGTCCGCGACCTCGGTGAAGTCCTCGGCGGTGAAGCCGCGGGTGGCGAGGGCGGGCGTGCCGATGCGCAGGCCCGAGGTGACCATCGGCGGGCGAGGGTCGTTCGGGATGGCGTTGCGGTTGACCGTGATGCCGACCTCGTGGAGGCGGTCCTCGGCCTGCTGCCCGTCCAGCTCGGAGTCGCGCAGGTCGACCAGGACCAGGTGCACGTCCGTGCCCCCGGACAGGACGTCCACGCCGACGGCCTTCACGTCGTCCTGGACCAGACGCTCGGCCAGGATGCGCGCGCCGTCCAGCGTGCGCTGCTGGCGCTCCTTGAAGTCGTCCGAGGCGGCGACCTTGAAGGAGACGGCCTTGGCGGCGATCACGTGCTCCAGGGGGCCGCCCTGGAAGCCGGGGAAGACCGAGGAGTTCAGCTTCTTGGCGAAGCTCTGCTTCGCCAGGATGATCCCGCCGCGCGGGCCGCCGAGCGTCTTGTGGGTGGTGGAGGTGACCACGTCCGCGAACGGGACCGGGTTCGGGTGCAGACCCGCCGCGACCAGACCCGCGAAGTGGGCCATGTCGACCCACAGGAAGGCCTCGACCTCGTCCGCGATCCGGCGGAACTCGGCGAAGTCGAGCTGCCGCGGATACGCCGACCAGCCCGCGATGATCACCTTCGGGCGGTGCTCCTTGGCGAGCCGCTCGACCTCGGCCATGTCGACCAGTCCGGCCTCGTCCACGTGGTACGCGACCACGTCGAACTGCTTGCCGGAGAAGTTCAGCCGCATCCCGTGGGTCAGGTGGCCGCCGTGGGCCAGGTCCAGGCCGAGGATGGTGTCGCCGGGCTTGGCCAGCGCGAACAGCGCGGCCTGGTTGGCGGAGGCGCCCGAGTGGGGCTGCACGTTGGCGTACTCGGCGCCGAACAGGTCCTTGACCCGGTCGATGGCGATCTGCTCGGCCACGTCGACGTGCTCGCAGCCGCCGTAGTAGCGGCGGCCCGGGTAGCCCTCGGCGTACTTGTTGGTCAGGACCGAGCCCTGGGCCTCCATGACCGCGACCGGAGCGAAGTTCTCCGAGGCGATCATCTCCAGGGTGGACTGCTGGCGGTGCAGCTCGGCGTCGACGGCGGCGGCGATGTCCGGGTCGAGCTCGTGGAGAGGGGTGTTCATAAGCGACATGCGGGTGACTCCTCAGCCGGCCGTGAAGGCGGTGTACTCGTCGGCGGACATCAGGTCCTCGGGCTCGTCCGCGACGCGCACCTTGAACAGCCAGCCGCCCTCGAAGGGAGCGGAGTTGACCAGGGCCGGGTCGTCGACGACGTCCTGGTTGGCCTCGACGATCTCGCCGTTCACCGGGGAGTACAGGTCGCTGACCGACTTGGTCGACTCCAGCTCGCCGCAGGACTCGCCCGCGGTCACGGTGTCACCGACCTCCGGGAGCTGGGCGTAGACCACATCGCCGAGCGCGCTGGCCGCGAACTCGGTGATGCCGACCGTCGCGACGCCGTCCTCGGCGACGGACAGCCACTCGTGCTCCTTGCTGTAACGCAGCTGCTGGGGGTTGCTCATGGCCTGAATTCTCCTGTACGCGGTGGAGTGCTGATGGAGGGAAGCGAGAGTGACCGGGCCGATGTGCCCAGGGTCACGTCCGGGGCCCGGCGAGGGGCACCCGTCGGTACCGGCGCCCTGCGGGCATCGGTGTCATGCCCGGACGGTGCGGACCGGTGTCACTTCTGGCGCTTGTAGAACGGCAGTGCCACGACCTCGTACGGTTCGTGGCTGCCCCGGATGTCCACGCCCACACCGGCGGTGCCCGGCACGGCGTGCGCTGCGTCGACGTAGGCCATGGCGATCGGCTTGCCCAGCGTGGGGGAGGGGGCGCCGGAGGTGATCTCGCCGATCACCTCGCCGCCGGAGACGACCGGGTAACCGGCGCGCGGCACCCGGCGGCCCTCGGCGATCAGACCGACGAGCACGCGCGGCGGGTTCTGCTCGGCGCGGGCGGCGGCCTCCTCGAGCGCCGCGCGCCCCACGAAGTCGCCGTCCTTCTCGAACTTCACGACCCGGCCGAGACCGGCCTCGAAGGGGGTCAGCGAGGTGGTCAGCTCGTGCCCGTACAGCGGCATGCCGGCCTCCAGGCGCAGCGTGTCGCGGCAGGACAGGCCGCAGGGGACGAGACCGGCCGGGGTGCCCGCGTCGGTGAGCGCCTGCCACACCTTCTCGGCGTCGGCGGGGGCGACGAACAGCTCGAAGCCGTCCTCGCCGGTGTAGCCGGTGCGGGCGATCAGGGCCGGGACGCCGGCCACCGTGCCCGGCAGGCCCGCGTAGTACTTCAGGCCGTCCAGGTCCGCGTCGGTGACCGCCTTGAGGATGCCGGGGGACTCGGGGCCCTGCACGGCGATCAGCGCGTAGGCGTCACGGTCGTCGCGCACCACGGCGTCGAAACCGGCGGCGCGCTCGGTCAGCGCGTCCAGCACCACCTGGGCGTTGGAGGCGTTGGCGACGACCATGTATTCGTGCTCGGCCAGGCGGTAGACGATCAGGTCGTCCAGGATGCCGCCGTCCTCCTGGCAGATCATGGTGTAGCGGGCGCGGCCGACGCCGACGGTGGCGATGTTGCCGACCAGCGCGTGGTTCAGGAGAGCCGCCGCCTGCGGGCCGGTGACGGTGATCTCGCCCATGTGGGAGAGGTCGAAGAGGCCGGCCTTCGTACGGACGGCGACGTGCTCGTCGCGCTCCGAGCCGTAGCGCAGGGGCATGTCCCAGCCCGCGAAGTCGGTCATGGTCGCGCCGAGCGAACGATGCAGGGCATCGAGCGCGGTGTGGCGGGGTGCGTTGCTGCTCATCGGTCTGGCTCCCAAGGCATGACGGCGAGGTCGTTCCTCCCCATCTGTCATCGGAACCTGAGAGGTTCATCGGGACCCCGCGAAACGGTGGTCCTGACTTGCACCTTGGGTGGAGCCACGCGGAGCGGCCCGCTTTTCAGATGTGCCTCGCCCGCGCGGTAACGGGGCCTGAGAGATTCAAGGGAGGGACTTGCTCCTTCGGCGCCCGGGTACACGTACCCAGGACTCTCCCGCGCGGATTCAAGCGGCCGGTATGCAGTTGGCGCGGCCATCATCGCACGCGTTCCCCGATCACGGCAGCCCGCCATCCGTGACACGGCTGTTGCGGTCCGTGCACGGAAAGAGGAAGCGCCGGGCATTACCTTCTCTTTACACTCGATGGAGACGGGACTCCTTGTCCGAGGAGACGGGACTCCACGTCCGAGGGGAGGACGGCCACGGTGGACAGGACCACGGCGTACGTGACGACCTCGGGTCTCGCCCTGCCCGAGCAGCCCGGCGCGGCCCGGAAGGCCGGCGGGCCGCGTCCGGCGGCCGTCGTCCGGGATCTGCGCGACCGGGTCGGGCACAGCCCGCACGGGCTGCGCTTCGGGGCGCACGACCTCGTCGTCGTCACCGGACTGCCCGGCAGCGGCAAGTCGACACTGATGCGGCGCGCGGTGCGGGGCACGCGCGTCGACTCGCAGGACACCCGCGACCGCTGGGACGGCCGGATCGCCAGACGCCTGCCGTACGCCCTCTACCGTCCCCTGGTCCGCCTCGCGCACTACGCAGGCCTGCGCCGCGCCCTGCGCGCGGGCGGCGGACTCGTCGTGCACGACTGCGGCACGCAGGCCTGGGTGCGCCGCTGGCTCGCCCGCGAGGCCCGGCGCCGCGGCGGCGCGCTGCACCTGCTGCTGCTCGACGTCACGCCGGGCACCGCGCTGGAGGGTCAGCGCGAGCGCGGCCGGGGCGTCTCCCGCTACGCCTTCGCCCGTCATCGCGGCGCGGTCGCCCGGCTGCTGCGCGCCGCCGAGCGGGGGGACCTGCCCGCGGGATGCGGCTCGGCGGTGCTGATCGACCGGCACGCGGCGGACGTGCTGCGCAGGATCGACTTCGGCCACTGACCGGCGGATCGGGCCCATGGGCCCGATCCGCCGGAAAGGCCCTAACCTTTCCAGCCGGAACAGTGGTTCGAAGCGGGCGGTGGACAGATGGATTTCCCGGCACAGGCGCACCCCCAGCCGCACGGAGGCTGGCCAGGCAACGAACTGGAGGAGGTGTTGTCCTCCTCCCTCGGTGTGCCCGCGGGGCCCTCGGCGGCCGCTCGCATCGTCGAGGTGCTCGGCCGCAGCTTCGTGTGGGTGCCGCTGCCCAACGGCGGCGGCCCGCAGAGCGGCGCGCTGGATCTGCCCACGATGGACCTCGGGGGCCAGGTGTACGTCCCCGTGTTCAGCTCAGAGGAGCAGTTCCGCCAGGTCGTCGGCAGCCACATGTCGTTCACGATCGCGCCCGCCGTGGAGTTCGCCCGCGGACTCCCGCCGCAGGTGGGCATCGCCCTGAACCCGGACGGCGTGGTCGGCGTGCCGCTGCCGCCGCCGGCCGTCGCCGAGCTGTGCCGGGCCGGGCGGACCGAACTGGACGGGTCGGCCGGCGGGGGCCGTGTGCGGCTCTTCGAGCCCGACTGGCAGGACGACCCGATGGACTTCCTGGCCGCGGCCTCGGCGGAGTTCGCCGCGACCGGCGTCGTCCTGAGCGCCCGCCGCTGTCTGGCCAGCATCGAGGGCGACGAGCCGGTCATGTTCATCGGCGTCGAGCTGGCGGTGTGGGAGGGTGACGCCCGTGCCCTGCCGCTGGACGCCCTGGGCCGGGCCCTCGGCCGGGTCCCGGTGAACATCTTGGTGAACCTGGTCCTGCTCGACGTGGCGCAGGACCCGGTCGGCGACTGGATGCGGGCCCAGGTGCGCCCCTTCTACCAGCACGGTCACTGAACGGCGGCCGCCCGCAGTGCGCCGGGCGGGGCCGCCGGCCCGCCGCGTCGGGGGCCCGGCCGGCCCGCAGGGGGGCCACCGGCTCTCTCCCGCTTCCCCCGGCGGAGCACGTTCGCCGCATAAGCTGGTTTCATGGCCTGGACGAGGCGTTGACGCACATCGGCGACCGGTGCCTCGGGCGTAAGGGATGAGTTCGTCGTGAAATGTTCGCGAAGGGGCGGTTGAGGGTGAGCGCGTCGGGCACGGCCGCGGCCGGGCAGGTCGAGCACATGCTGCGCCAGGTGACGCCCGGGCGTTACGACGCCTACGAGGCGCTCCTTCGCGCGCTCGCGACCCCGTCGTCCGGCCAGGTGTGGATGCTCCTGTGGCACGGCCAGGCCGGCTCCCCGGACGCCCAGTACGGGAACATGTCGGTCGACGGCTTCGGGTACGCGCCCTGTGTCACCTCGGCCCAGGAGCTCTCGGCCAGTGGCTGGAACCGCAGTTACGAGGTCGTCGACGCGCTCGACGTGGCCCGGACCCTGTATCCCGACCAGTTCGGGCTCTGGCTCAACCCGCACGCCCCCGGCGGCGGCCTCGGTGTGCCCTGGCTGGATCTGCGCCGGATCGCCACGGGCCTGGAGCGCCAGCCCGCGGGCCCGCTCCGGCTGTCCGAGCCCGCCATCGAGATCCCGCAGTTCTACGCCCTGATCACGCAGAACGCCCATCTGACCCCGGCCGTACGGTCGTTGCGCCGCGCCTGGGTCCAACCCGCCTTCGGGACGCCCTATCTGGCCATCGGCCTTGACGTGTACGACACTTCACCGCCTGCCGTCGACTCGGTGCGGGCGATGATGCAGCAGTCGATCGGCGCCGTCCCGGACGGGCTGCCGGTCTCCACCGTCGCGATGTCGGACGAGTTCGACCCGGTGGCGATGTGGCTGCGCGCGAACGCGCGTCCGTTCTACGACCGCGAGGCGCACGGGGCCCCGGCGCAGGCGCCGGCCGCGGGCGGCTACGGCTATCCGCCGGCCCGCGGCGGCTACTGAGAGCGTCCCGAATCGCGGACCTCTCGCATGTCCGTGCGAGAACGGCTGGCATCATGACCCTGCACACGGCCTTCACGAGTCGTGCGTTCCATGCTGCTGACCTGCGGGGAAGCGGACGTTTGTGTCAGTTGTCCCGTTTTAGCGGCATTTCGCACCGGTAAGACCCGTCTGGCCGCTCTGGTGTCAATTGGCAATCGTCCGGCTCCTGTTACCCACTGTTCGGATAACGGAATCCCTCAACAAGCATCACGGTTGCGCATACATTCCCCATGAGGCCTGGCACCTGATCGTGGCAGCACTGAAGACTCCCCCAACAGGCACGGGGCCTTCGACCCTGTGAGCGAGCGCAAGTCGAACCATCAGCCGGGTCATCGGACCGCACCATCTGCGGTCGACCCCCCGGCGAGCAAGTGAACCAAGCCGCAGACAGCGGCAGGCGTAGGCCGGTCACCACCGGCGAGAGGGGTCGGGTCACTGTGACCGCACCGATCGAGACCACCGCGACGGCAACGGAAGCGCAGCCAGAGGCTGTGCTCGCCGGAGCCGGCAAGGGGCAGATCGAGGGCCGTTCGCTGGGACAGATCGCCTGGACGCGCTTCAAGCGCGACAAGGTGGCGGTCGCCGGCGGTGTCATCGTCGTTCTGCTCATCGTCGTGGCGATCCTCGCCCGGCCCGTCCAGGCGATGCTGGGGCTGGACCCCAACGCCTTCCACCAGGACCTGATCGACCCCAACACCTCCCTGCCCACGGGCGGCATGGGCGGCATGAGCGTGGACCACCCGCTCGGTGTCGACCCGAAGTTCGGCCGTGACCTCGCCACCCGCGTGCTGGAGGGCTCCTGGGTCTCGCTGGTGGTCGCCTTCGGCGCCACCATCCTGTCGAACGTGATCGGCGCGATCCTGGGTGTCGTCGCGGGCTTCTACGGCGGACGGGTCGACTCGATCATCAGCCGCCTGATGGACACCTTCCTCGCATTCCCCCTCCTGCTCTTCGCGATCGCCATCTCCGCCACGCTCCAGGGCGGCGCGTTCGGCCTCGAAGGGCTCCCGCTCCACCTCAGCGTGCTGATCTTCGTGATCGGCTTCTTCAACTGGCCCTACCTCGGCCGTATCGTCCGGGGCCAGACGCTCGCCCTGCGTGAGCGGGAATTCGTGGACGCCTCCCGGGGCATGGGCGCCAAGGGCCCGTACATCGTCTTCCGGGAGCTGCTGCCCAACCTGGTCGGCCCGATCATCGTCTACTCGACGCTGCTCATCCCGACCAACATCCTCTTCGAGGCGTCCCTCAGCTTCCTCGGGGTCGGCATCCAGCCCCCGCAGGCCTCCTGGGGCGGCATGCTCCGTGAAGCGGTCACCTACTACCAGGTCGACCCGCAGTTCATGATCGTGCCCGGCCTCGCCATCTTCGTGACCGTCCTCGCCTTCAACCTGCTGGGCGACGGTCTCCGCGACGCTCTCGACCCGCGCAGCCGCTGATGCCTGCCGCACACCGAGAGACCACCAAGTTTCCGACAATGGAGGGGAACCCGCCCATCATGCGTAGGTCTACGCTGGCCGCCATCGCGGCCATCGGCTCCGCGAGCCTGCTTGTTGCAGGCTGTAGCAAGGCCGATGACAACAAGAACAACGACACCACGAAGTCGGCCGGTGCCAACGCAGCGACCACGGACGTCGTCAACGCCTCCACGAAGAAGGGGGGCACGGTCACGTACGAGTACTCGGACGTGCCGGACTCCTTCGACCCGGGTAACACGTACTACGCGTTCATGTACAACCTGAGCCGTCTGTACGCTCGTCCGCTGATGACGTTCCAGCCCGGCGCCGGCTCGAAGGGCAACACCCTCGTCCCGGACCTCGCGGCCGGCAAGGGCGTCCCGAGCGACGGCGGCAAGACCTGGACGTACAAGCTGCGTACGGGTGTGAAGTACCAGGACGGCACCGCGATCACGTCCAAGGACGTCAAGTACGCGGTCGAGCGCTCCAACTTCGCGCGTGACGTGCTCTCCCTCGGCCCGAACTACTTCCAGCAGTTCCTCGTGGGCGGCGACAAGTACAAGGGTCCCTACAAGGACAAGAGCGGCAAGGGCCTCGACTCGATCGCGACCCCCGACGACTCGACGATCGTCTTCCACCTGAAGACGGCCTTCCAGGAGTTCGACTACCTCGTCGCCGCGCCGCAGACCGCTCCGGTCCCGCAGGCCAAGGACAACGGCGTCGACTACGTCAAGAACATCGTGTCCTCGGGCTCGTACAAGTTCCAGAGCTACTCCGACGGCAAGCAGGCCGTCCTCGTGCGCAACGAGAACTGGGACGCGAAGACCGACCCGCTGCGCAAGCAGTACCCGGACAAGATCGTCGTCAACCTGAAGGTCAACGCCGAGACGATCGACAAGGACGTCCTCGCGGGCGACGCGATCGACCTCGGTGGTGGCGGTGTCCAGGCCGCGACCCAGGCGCAGCTCCTCACCGACTCCGCCAAGAAGGCCAACACCGACAACACCTACGGTGGCCGTCTCGTCTACATGGCGATCAACACCAAGGTGAAGCCGTTCGACAACGTGGCGTGCCGCAAGGCCGTCCAGTTCGCGATCGACAAGGTCTCGGTGCAGACCGCCGAGGGCGGCCCGATCCGTGGCGACATCGCCTCCACGGTTCTGCCCCCGGACATCCCGGGCTACGCCAAGTCGGACGTCTACGCGACCGCCGGCAGCAAGGGTGACGCGGCCAAGGCCAAGGACCAGCTCAAGGCGTGCGGCAAGTCGGGCATCAGCACCAACATCTCCGCGCGCAGCGACCGCCCGCAGGAGATCGACGCCGCCACGGCGATCATCAACTCGCTGAAGGCCGCGGGCATCAACGCCACCCTGAAGCAGTACCCGTCGGGCAAGTACTTCACCGACTACGCGGGTGTCCCGAAGTTCACCGAGAAGCAGAACATCGGCCTGATCATGATGCAGTGGGGTGCCGACTGGCCTTCCGGCTACGGCTTCCAGCAGCAGATCCTGAACGGCTCCGCGATCGGTCAGTCGGGTAACACCAACCTGTCGCAGTACAACAACAAGGACGTCAACTCCCTCCTGGAGAAGGCGATCGGTACGCAGGACGACAGCGCGCGCAACGCCCTGTACACCGAGATCGACAAGAAGACCATGGACGACGCCGTCCTCGTGCCGCTGACCTACTTCAAGGTCCTGCTGGCCCGGCCGCAGTACGCGACCAACCTGGTCTCCTCGGCCGCCTTCAGCGGTCAGTACGACTACCTCAACATCGGCACCACGAAGAAGTAGCCCCGGAAGGCAGGTGAAGGCATTGGTGCCCGCGGGCTCAACAGCCCGCGGGCACCAGCGCCGATCCCCGTGATCTCGTACATCCTCCGTCGGACGGCAGCGGCAGCGATCCTGCTCCTGGTCGTCTCCGCGGTCACCTTCGCCATCTTCTTCCTGCTGCCACGACTGGCCGGCCAGACCGCCGACCAGCTCGCGCAGCAGTACATCGGGAAGAGCCCGACGAAGGCCGACATCATCGCGGTCAAGCACAATCTCGGTCTGGACCAGCCCGTCTACGTCCAGTACTGGCACTTCATCAAGGGGATCGTCACTGGCGCCACCTATGACCTGGGCCCCACCACGGTGCACTGCGACGCGCCGTGCTTCGGGTACTCCTTCAAGACGCACCAGGCCGTGTGGCCGCAGCTCACCTCGCGTCTTCCGATCACCCTGTCGCTCGCCGCGGGTGCCGCGGTGATGTGGCTGGTGTCGGGTGTGGCCGTCGGCGTGGTCTCCGCGCTCAAGCCGCGCTCGATCTTCGACCGCACCTTCATGGGTGTCGCGCTCGCCGGTGTCTCGCTGCCCATGTTCTTCACGGGCAACCTGGCGCTGCTGCTCTTCACCTACAAGTGGCCGATCTTCGGCCGCACCTACGTCCCGTTCATGGACAACCCCGCGCAGTGGGCCAACACGCTGTTCCCCGCGTGGTGTTCGCTCGCGCTCCTGTACTCCGCCATCTACGCGCGGCTCACCCGCTCGGGCATGCTGGAGACGATGAACGAGGACTTCATCCGCACGGCCCGTGCCAAGGGCCTGCGCGAGAGGAAGGTCGTGGTCCGGCACGGACTGCGCGCCGCCCTCACCCCGATCATCACCGTCTTCGGCATGGACCTCGGTCTGCTGCTCGGCGGGGCCGTGATCACCGAGAGCGTGTTCTCTCTGCACGGTGTCGGTGAGTACGCGGTGGACGGCATCACGGACAACGACCTGCCGCAGATCCTCGGCGTGACCCTTCTCGCCGCATTCTTCGTTGTCATCGCAAATCTTCTGGTGGACATGCTCTACGCTGCCGCCGACCCGCGGGTGAGGCTCTCGTGACCGAACTGTCAAAGACCGGCGCCGCGGTCGGCGAGCCCGTCTCCTCGCCCTCGGACGCCCCGAGCGCCTTCCTCGAAGTGCGCGACCTCAAGGTCCACTTCCCGACCGACGACGGTCTGGTCAAGTCCGTCGACGGGCTCAGCTTCTCGGTGGAGAAGGGCAAGACCCTCTGCGTCGTGGGCGAGTCGGGTTCCGGCAAGTCCGTGACCTCGCTGGCGATCATGGGCCTGCACCGCCTCGGCGCGCGCGGCAAGAACGTCCGGATGTCGGGCGAGATCTGGCTCGGCGGCAAGGAACTGGTCAACGCCGACCCGGACGAGGTGCGCAAGCTCCGCGGCCGCGAGATGGCGATGATCTTCCAGGACCCGCTGTCGGCGATGCACCCGTACTACACGATCGGCAGCCAGATCGTGGAGGCGTACCGCACCCACCACAAGGTCAGCAAGAAGGTCGCCCGCACGCGGGCGATCGAGATGCTCGACCGCGTGGGCATCCCCGAGCCGGGCAAGCGCGTCGACAGCTACCCGCACGAGTTCTCGGGCGGTATGCGTCAGCGCGCGATGATCGCCATGGCGCTCGTCAACAACCCCGAGCTGCTCATCGCGGACGAGCCGACGACCGCCCTCGACGTCACCGTCCAGGCGCAGATCCTCGACCTCATCCGCGACCTCCAGAAGGAGTTCGGCTCCGCGGTCGTCCTGATCACCCACGACCTGGGTGTGGTGGCCGAGATCGCCGACGACGTCCTCGTGATGTACGGCGGCCGGTGCGTGGAGCGCGGCTCCGTCGAGCGGGTCTTCGAGCAGCCGCAGCACCCGTACACCTGGGGTCTGCTCGGCTCGATGCCCCGTATCGACCGTGAGACGTCCGAGCGGCTCATTCCCGTCAAGGGCCAGCCGCCGAGCCTCATCAACGTCCCCTCGGGCTGCGCCTTCCACCCGCGCTGCCCGTACGCGGACCTGCCCAAGGGCGATGTCACCCGCACCGTGCGCCCCGAACTCCAGCTGATCGGCAGCGGCCACTACACCGCCTGCCACCTCTCGCAGGAGGACCGCACGCGGATCTGGACCGAAGAGATTGCGCCGAAGCTGTGAGCGAGAACAACAAGACGGACGGCGCCGGCGCGGTGATTCCGCAGCAGGCCGCGGCTCCCGCGCACCGCGCGAAGTCCTCGGAGAACCGTGAGGTCCTCCTGAGGGTCCAAGGGTTGCAGAAGCACTTCCCCATCCGGAAGGGCGTTCTCCAGCGGCAGGTCGGCGCGGTCAAGGCGGTCGACGGCATCGACTTCGAGGTCCGCAAGGGCGAGACGCTCGGCGTCGTCGGCGAGTCCGGCTGCGGCAAGTCGACCATGGGCCGGGTCATCACCCGTCTCCAGGACCCGACCGGCGGCACCATCGAGTTCGAGGGCCAGGACATCACCCGGCTCAGCGCCTCGAAGATGCGCCCGCTGCGCCGTGACATCCAGATGATCTTCCAGGACCCGTACGGGTCGCTGAACCCCCGTCACACCATCGGTTCGATCGTCTCGGCGCCGTTCCGGCTCCAGAACGTCGAGCCCGAGGGCGGTGTGAAGCGGGAGGTCCAGCGGCTCCTGGAGCTGGTGGGTCTGAGCCCCGAGCACTACAACCGCTACCCGCACGAGTTCTCCGGCGGCCAGCGCCAGCGCATCGGCATCGCCCGCGCGCTCGCCCTGAAGCCGAAGCTCGTCGTGGCGGACGAGCCGGTCTCGGCGCTCGACGTGTCGATCCAGGCGCAGGTCGTGAACCTGATGGACGACCTTCAGTCCGAGCTCGGTCTGACGTACGTGATCATCGCTCACGACCTCTCCGTCGTGCGCCATGTCTCGGACCGCATCGCGGTGATGTACCTCGGCAAGATCGTCGAGCTCGCGGACCGCTCCGCGCTGTACGAGGCGCCGATGCACCCGTACACCAAGGCCCTGATGTCGGCCGTGCCGGTGCCGGACCCCAAGCGCCGGGGTGCCAAGAGCGAGCGGATCCTGCTCAAGGGTGACGTTCCCTCGCCGATCGCGCCGCCGAGCGGCTGCCGGTTCCACACCCGGTGCTGGAAGGCCACGCAGGTCTGCAAGACGACCGAGCCGCCGCTCATCGAGCTGAAGCCCGGTCAGCGTGTCGCCTGCCACCACCCGGAGAACGCCCCGGACCAGGCTCCGCAGGACATCGTCCTGCTCTCGGCCGCGCGCGAGGCGGTCGAGCTGGTGTCCGGCGTGGAATCCGCCGAGGTGTCGGGCAAGGCTCCGGCCGAGCTCGCCGCCAAGGACGAGGAGGCCGCCACCGCCGAGCAGACCGCCGCCACGGACGAGGCCGGCTCCGCGTCGGCGTCCGAGGGTGCGGAAGCCGATCGTCAGGAGTCAACCGGCAAGTAGGCCGTGACGACTTGGCAAAGTCATGAACATGCCCGAACGGGAGAGTGCAGAGTCCTGCGTGTCCGTCTGATCGGAAACGATCGGCACACGTACGAAAGGGACGCGAAATGGCACTCTCCCGTTCGGCACGTTTAGGCTCGCTCGCCACCGCGGCAGCCTCCTTCTTCCTCGTCGCCGCCTCCTCCGCCCCCACCCCCGGCGCGGCCGGCATCGGTGACCCGTACTTCCCCGAGCTCGGCAACGGCGGCTTCGACGCCCGCCACTACGCCCTGGACGTGGCGTACAACCCCGACACCGACCGTCTCGACGGCCGCACCACCCTCACCGCCCGCGCCACCCAGAACCTCTCCGCCTTCGACCTCGACCTCCAGAAGCTGGACGTCACCAGGATCGAGGTGAACGGCAGAGCGGCCCGCTTCACGCGGGAGGGCGACGAGATCCACATCACCCCGCGCGGCCCGCTGGCCCGGGGCAAGGACTTCACGGTGACCGTCACCTACGGCGGCGTCCCCGAGGCCCTGAACGGCCCGATCGTCTTCGGCTCCGACTACGGGTGGATGAAGACCCCGGACGGCGTCTTCGTCGCCTGTGAGCCCAACGCGGCCTCCACCTGGTTCCCCTCCAGCGACCACCCCTCCGACAAGGCGACCTACGACATCCGCATCACGGCGCCCAAGGGCCTGACGGGGGTCTCCAACGGACGCCTGATATCGACCCGGGACAAGGGCGCCGTGACGGTCACGCACTGGCGCGAGAGCCGGCCCATGGCCACCTACCTCGCGACGGCGACCATCGGGAAGTTCGACGTGCGGACCGGGAAGACCCCGGCCGGGACCCCGATCTACGTCGCCATCGACCCGGTGCTGGCGAACAGCAACAGCGTCGACGTGTACGCCGTCACCGCCGAGGCCACCGACTACTGGTCGCAGCTGTTCGGCCCGTACCCGTTCGAGGAGACCGGGGCCATCGTCGACGACATGCCCGAGGCCGGCTTCTCGCTGGAGGTCCAGTCGAAGCCCGCGTACTCGGCGGTGCGTTCGGAGACGACCATCGTGCACGAGCTGGCCCACCAGTGGTTCGGCGACTCCGTCTCGGTCGCGCACTGGAAGGACATCTGGCTGAACGAGGGCTTCGCGACCTACGCCCAGTGGCTGTGGGCCGAGCACAAGGGCACCCGGTCGGCGCACGACTCGTTCCTCGCCGGGTACAACCAGCGGCCCGCGGACTCCGCCTTCTGGCAGACCACGGTCGCCGACCCGCAGCGCGACACGATGTTCGCCTCCGCGGTCTACCAGCGGGGCGCGATGACGCTCCAGATGCTGCGCGAGCGCATCGGCGACACGGCCTTCTTCAAGCTGCTGCCCGCCTGGACGAAGCTGCACCGGTACGGCAACGCGAGCACCGCCCAGTTCATCGCCCTGGCCGAGAAGATCTCCGGGCAGCAGCTCGACGATCTCTTCCAGACCTGGCTGTTCACCACAGGCAAGCCCGCCCTCTGACCCGTCCTTCGTAAGGCGCACACCCCGCGACAGGTGAGAATGTGGGGGTGTTCCAGCAACTGTTCAGCCCCTCCGTCCAGCACACGCTCGACCTGATCGGCATCTTCGTCTTCGCGATCTCCGGCGCCCTGCTGGCCGTCCGCAAGAACTTCGACGTCTTCGGCATCGCCGTCCTCGCGGAGATCACCGCGCTGGGCGGAGGGCTCCTGCGCGACATCATCATCGGCGCGGTCCCCCCGGCGGCCTTCACGGACCTGGGGTACTTCACCACACCGCTCGTCGCCGCCCTGCTCGTGTTCTTCCTGCACCCGCAGGTGGAACGCATCCAGGTCGGCGTGAACGTCTTCGACGCGGCCGGGCTCGGACTGTTCTGCGTCAGCGGCACCGTCAAGGCGTACGACTACGGGCTCGGCCTGACCGCCTCCGCCGCCCTCGGCCTCGCGACCGCCGTGGGCGGCGGTGTGCTGCGCGACGTCCTCGCCAACGAGGTCCCCTCGCTACTGCGCTGGGACCGCGACCTCTACGCGGTTCCCGCGATCGTCGGCGCCACGATGGTGGTCCTCTGCATCCGCTACGACGCGCTCACCCCGTTCACCAGCGGCCTCGCCATCGTCACGGCTTTCGTGCTGCGCCTGCTCGCGATGCGGTTCCACTGGCGAGCTCCGCGCGCGTGGAACCGCCGGTCGACGGTACGCGAGGACGAGAGCTCCTGATCCGGTCGGTGCCGGCCGCCGTGCCGGCACCTCCGGTGGTGACCGTGCCGTCGCGTCCGGTGGTCGCCGTGCCGTCGCGTCCACCCGCCGTACCCGGGGCCGTGCGCGTCCTGCCCGCGGTGCCTCCCGCGCCCGCCGGTGCCCTCCGCCCGGAGTCGAACTGCTCGGTCAGCCAGCGGAACACCTCCGGCACCTGGGGCCGCCACAGCCCCATGTCGTGGCCGCCCGCGCTGCGCGGCAGCAGCACCACGTCCACGGCCGTCGGCGGTTTGGCGATCGCCTGGATCGCCGCGGCCGCCTGGTACCCGTCACCGGACTCGCCCGAGAAGTAGAGGCCGATCCGAGGGGGGACGCGGTCGGCGCGCAGCAGCAGATAGGGGTTGTTCAGACGGCGCAGTTCGGGGCTGCGTCCGGCGAGTGAGCTGCGTTCACCCTTGGGGTCGTTGTAGCCGGACATGCTGACAGCGGCCCGGTAGCGGTCGGGGTGGGCGACGGCCAGTTTGGTGGCGCAGTGCGCCCCGGCCGAGTATCCGGCCGTGGCCCAGCCGTCCGCGCCGGACTCGGCCCGGAAGTTGTCCGTGACCATCCGCGGCACGTCGATGCTGAGCCAGCTGTCCGCGTTCACCGTCCCCGGGATGTTCGCGCAGCCGGTGTCCGCGCGGGCGAGCAGGTTGGTGCGCGGCGCGACCAGGATGAACGGCGCGACGCGTCCGGCGAGCATCATCGGACGCAGCTGCTCGTGCACATGGGCGGATCCGAACCACGCCTTGGCGGAGCCCGGATATCCTGAGAACAGTTCCACGACGGGGAACTTCCGGTGCCGATAGGCGGGCTGGTCGTACTGGGGCGGCAGCCAGACGTAGACCTCGGCGTTCACCCCCGACACGCGTCCCCTCAGGTCGGTGACGCGCACGCCGCCGGCCTGCCGCATGTGCGGTCCGTCGGCCGGCCGGAAGACCTGCCGTACCCTCGGCAGGGTCTTCAGCGAGATCCCCCCGGTGCCGTCCACGCCGAGGTCGGCGGCCTGCTGGACGTGGTTGCCGGTGCCGAGGAGGTCGGCCCAGTTGTCGTACAGGTTGTTGGCGTTGTTCACGAGGACGAACACCAGGCTGATCGCCGTCCCCTGGGCGAACAGCAGCATCAGAAGCCGGCTCGCGGCGCGTACGGGCCCAGGTCCGGGCACCCGGGACCACAGGACCAGGGGCAGCAGAAGCGCGAAGGCACACAGCACGAAGCAGGTCAGAAGGAACGTTGTCCCGGTGAGGCTCATGTCCCATCAGAGGAGATCCAGGACCGATTGGTCACGGATGATTGCGGACACTTAACAAGAAATTGCCGAATCCTCACCTGGATGGCCGGAAGGCGGGGGGTCACTGCGGTCATTTCAGCAAAAGCTACCGCTTAGTAATTTCCTGTTGTACGGTTCATGTATGCCAGAAGCAGCTTCGGTACAGGCCGTACGGGCCACGATCGGCGACAGCGAGTTCGACCGGGACACAGCCGTCACCCCGCGCGGGGCCGGCGTCTACGACGTCGACCTCTCCGCCGGGTGGACGATCATCAGCGCGGTCAACGGCGGCTACCTGCTGGCCGTGCTCGGCCGCGCGCTCGCCGACGCCCTCCCGCACTCCGACCCGTTCACGGTTTCCGCGCACTATCTGACCGCGTCCCAGCCGGGCCCCGCGGTCATCCGCACGCACGTCGTGCGCACCGGCCGGACGCTGTCGACCGGACAGGCATCCCTGTTCCAGTACGACGACGAGGGCCGCGAGATCGAGCGGATCCGCGTGCTCGCCTCGTACGGCGATCTCGACGCCCTGCCCGACGACGTGCGCACGACAGCGGTACCGCCGGCGATCCCGCCCATGGACCAGTGCTTCGGCCCGCAGGACGCCCCCGCGCCCATCCCCGGCAGCTCGGCGATCACCGACCGGCTGTTCCTCAAGCTCGACCCCGCGACCCTCGGCTGGGCGCTCGGCGCTCCGTCCGGAAAGGGCGAGATGCGGTCGTGGTTCGGACTCGCCGACGGCCGCGACGCGGATCCGCTCTCGCTGCTCCTCGCGGTCGACGCGCTGCCGCCGACGGCCTTCGAGATCGGCCTCTCCGGCTGGGTCCCGACCGTCGAGCTGACCGTGCACGTCCGCTGCCGTCCGGCGCCCGGCCCGCTACGCGTGTCGATCACCACGCGCAATCTCGCCGGGGGCTTCCTGGAGGAGGACGCGGAGGTCTGGGACAGCGCCGACCGCCTGGTCGCCCAGTCCCGCCAACTCGCCCGCGCCCGCCTCGCCTGAGCCCCACGATTCCCTCCGGGCCGCGTGCGGGACCCGCCCGACCAGCGAGCCCTGCGGGTCCTTCAGTGCCGCCTGCCCGACCCGCGAGGCCCGCAGTCTCCTCCTGTCCGACTCGGTGGGCAGGCCGTGGGGTCGACGCGGGCTCCCGGGGGTGTCAGGCGGTCACCAGCGGGGTGCGGCCCGTCCAGGCCGCGAGCCGTCCGTAGGCGTCGGTGCCCTCGGCGGCCGGCGCCACCGCGCCGAACGGCAGCGCGGGGTCCTCGCGCCCCTCGTCGGGCAGCACCCGCTCGGCGATCATGAGCGCGAACTCGGCCAGTTCCTGGTCGAGTTCGAGGGGCCGGCCGAGCGCCTCCGAGAGATCCCAGGTGTGCGTGACCGCCTCCATGACGTACCCGGCCAGCGCGATGCGTCCGGTCGCCTCGCCCCAGGGCACCGTCACCGGCGCGTCCAGCCGCGCGTCGTCCGCCCAGCCCTCCCCGACCCGCGTCCTGACCTCGTCGTACGCGGCCGCCCAGCCGTCGTCCGGCACACCGTCGGCGAACGGCCGCACCGCGAGCCCGTCGCCGCCCTCCCCGATCACGGCGATCCGCCGCGTGCCCCCGACCAGGTGCGACAGCAGCAGCCGTACGTCGAACTCGGCGCACGGGGTGGGCCCGTCCAGCTGCTCCGGCCGGACGGTCGCGACGAGCGAGGCGATCTGGGCGGCGGCGCGGGCATACAGGGGGCGGGGGTCCATGGCGTTCATGACTACCTCTTCCGTGTCTCGGTGTGCCCCCACCCTCGGCCCATAACCTGACAGTTTCCGTCAGCATTTGCGGACCGTCTCCGCGGGGCGCGATCCTGGGCGCGTGAAGTCAGACCGCCTCCTCTCGATCCTGCTGCTGCTCCAGACCCGCGGCCGGGTCCCGGCGCACGAACTCGCCGACCGGCTGGAGGTGTCGGTGCGCACCATCTACCGGGACATCGAGGCCCTGTCCGCCTCCGGCGTCCCGGTGTACGCCGAACGCGGGCGGCACGGCGGGATCGAACTGCTCGCCGGATTCCGTACGGACGTCACGGGACTGACCGCGGACGAGTCCCGGTCGCTGTTCATCCTGGCCGCGCAGGGCGCCCACGCCGCGCTCGGCCTGGACGCGGCGCTCGGCTCGGCGCTGCGCAAGGTGATGGCCGCGCTGCCCGCGCCGTTCCGGCCGGCCGCCGAGGTCACCAGCCGGCGGGTCCTCGTCGACGCGACCCGCTGGAAGGGCGGCCCCCGACGGGCCGCCGATCTGGACGTGTTGCAGGACGCCGTCTTCTCCGACCGCCGGCTGCGGCTGCGCTACCGCCACGGCGGCGACGCCGAACCGCGCACCTACACCGTCGACCCGTACGGCCTCGTCTCCAAGGCCGGCGTCTGGTACCTGGTCGCCGACCGGCGCGGTGAACCGCGGCTCTTCCGCGCCGACCGGGTCCGCTCGGCGACCCTGCTGCCCGACCCGGTCCTGCGTCGTCCGGGCGTCGAACTCGCCGACGCCTGGGAGGTGCTGCGCCGCCAGGTCGAGGAGCGGCCGGGAGGCGTGGATGTCACGGTCCGGGTACGGCGCTCCCGTCTCGACATGTTCGTACGCCTCCACGCGGCCTCCCTCGCCGAGCTGCCCGAGGACGACGGCGCGGGCGAGTGGGCGACCGCGCGTCTCTCCCTCGGCTCGGTGCGCGAGACCCGCACGCTGCTGGCCTTCGGGGACGCGCTGGAGGTCCTCGCGCCGGCCGAGGCCCGGCAGGAACTGGCGGCGACGGCGGCGGCCATCAGCGCGGTGTACGAGGGGGGTTGAGGCCCGGCGCGGGGCCCGTGCCGCACAGGAAGACACAGGCGCGGCACAGCGGGGCCCTACCTGGATCTGGTGCTCTGGCTCCCGCTCGTCCGGCTCTCGTCGGCCGATCCACCTGACTTGACTGGGAGTTGCCCCAATGAACCGTCGTGCACGACTTGTCCCCCTCGTCGCCGTCCTCGCGCTCTCGCCCCTCCTCGCGGCTTGTGGCTCCGGCGACGCGTCGTCGTCCTCGGACGGCACCGGCTCCGGCGAGCAGAACTGCACCCGCCCCTCCGGGATGCCGAGCGGCGGGCCCGGCGGCCGTCCCGGCGGCGCTCCCACGGGCATGCCCTCGCGGTCCGGCACCCCCTCGGGCATGCCCACCGGGAAGGCGCCCTCCGGGTTCCCCTCGGGCATGCCGAGCGGTGCCCCCGGTGGTGGCACGGGCGGCGGTCAGGGCGGCTGCGGCGGACCCGGCGGCGGCCGGACGGGCCAGAGCCAAGGCTGAGCCCGGAGGTCGGGGGCCGGGGCCGGAGTGCCGGGGCTGAGCCCGTGCCGGAGGGCCGGGGCCCGGTCGTCGCGGGCGGCCCGGCCGAGCCGGTGGCGGCCGGGGCCGGCCGAGTTGGTGGCGTTTGCGGTCAGCCGAGCCGCCGGGGTCGGCCGAGCCGGTGGCGGTGGTCAGCCGAGCCAGTGGCGGCGGCCGATGCTGATCAGCCGCATCTGACGGCTCGCGACCCCGGCCACCCGCTCGCGCTCCGCCTCGGAGCCGTCCAGCGCCTCCAGGAACGCCGAGGCCGCCATCAGCATGTGGTCGACATACAGTCCCGCCAGCATCAGCAGATCGTCCTGGCTCCACCCCGCCGACTCGGGGTGCTCGGCCAGCGCGTCGCGGACCTCCTCGGCGAACCGGGCCAGTTGCTCACGGATCGCGTCCCGCACCGGCTGGACCCCGCCGTGCCGCTCGCGCGCGATGAAACGGACGTGCGCCGGGTGCGCCCCGACGTGGCGGGCGATCAGTTCCACGGCCCGGCCGATGCGTTCGTCGCTGTCGCCGGCCGTGGACACGATGTCCTCGATCATCGGGTGCAGACTCCCGAGCGCCTCCTCGACCAGCGCCGCACCGAGATCCGCCGTCGAGCGGAAGTGCCGGTAGAAGGCGGTCGGAGCGACTCCGACGGCGCGGGTGACCTCGCGCAGCCCCAGGCTGCTCAGGCTCTGGTCCTCCAGAAGCCCCAACGCCGCGTCCAGCAGCGCCTGCCGGGTCTTCTGCTTCTGCGCCTGGCGGATGCCGAGAGTGTGACTCATGCCATGCAGTTAACAACTGTTCTCTGGAATTTTAAAGCCGTGGAGCGCGCTAGACTCAAGAGTCAGTGAACAAGTGTTACTACAACCGTTCACCGAGCCGTCAAGTCCCGGAAACATCGGGCCCTCACCGTTGAGGTCCCGGACGTTCCAGGACCGGACTTCGAGACTCCTTCGAGAGGCATCTCATGCTGTTCCTCGTCGCCGCACTCCTGCTGCTCGGCGTTGTGATGGGTTCCGTGGCGCACGCGCCGCTGACCGTCAGCCTCGCCGCGGCGGCCGTCATCGGCGTCTGGCTGATCGTCTTCGCGCTGCGTGAGCGCGGGGCCCGCCGACGCCACTCCTCCGCCAACTGACCGTTGGTCCCGCACCTTTGCCGACCGGTTGTTGGTCCCACCCCGCACCGACCGACCGTTGGGAGCTGACTCACGTCATGGAACTCACCGCACACACCACCGGCACGACCCGCACCACCCGTATCTCAGGCAACACCCGCACCACCGAGGCGCCCCGCACCGCCGACGCGCCCGCCGCGCGTCGTACCGGCGTCAAGGACGCGGACGGCATGGCCGTCGCCTCCTTCGTCCTCGGCCTGCTCGGCCTGCTCGTGCTGAACGTCTTCCTCGGCCCCGTCGCCATCGCCCTCGCCTCCGTCGCCCTCTGGCGCGGAACGGCCCGCCGGGGCCGCGCCTTCCTCGGCCTCGGCCTGGGAATCGCCGACCTGGCCGTCCTGGTCGCCTTCATGCAGTTCGACAACACGGTGTCCTGGAGCTTCTGAGCCGGCCACGGCAGCCGGGGCTCCGGGCACGGACCGGGGCGGGCGGCGCCGGGGCCGCCGCGAGGGTCCGGGCGCGCCGCCGAGAAGCGCTCCGCCGTCCCGCGCGGGCCGGGGCGGGCGGGCGGCCGGGGACAAGGGGGAGCGGGCCCGTAGAATCGAGCCCACCATGGCTTACCTCGACCACGCCGCGACCACGCCCATGCTTCCCGAAGCAGTAGAGGCACTGACCGCCCGGCTGACCGTCACGGGCAACGCCTCCTCCCTCCACGCCGCCGGCCGCACGGCACGGCGTGCGGTCGAGGAGGCCCGCGAAAGCCTGGCGGACGCCCTGGGCGCGCGCCCCAGCGAGGTGGTCCTCACCTCCGGCGGCACCGAGGCGGACAACCTCGCGGTGAAGGGCCTGTACTGGTCCCGCAGGGACGCCGATCCGGCCCGTACCCGCGTTCTGGCGAGCCCCGTCGAGCACCACGCCGTCCTCGACGCCGTCCACTGGCTCGGCGAGCACGAGGGCGCCACGGTCGAGTACCTGCCCGTCGACGCGTACGGCCGTGTCCACCCCGGCGCCCTGCGCGAGGCCATCGCCCGCAACCCCGACGACGTCGCCCTCGCCACGGTCATGTGGGCCAACAACGAGATCGGCACCATCATGCCGGTCCGTGAACTGGCCGACGTCGCGGCCGAGTTCGGGATCCCGCTGCACGCCGACGCGGTCCAGGCCTTCGGCCAGGTCCCCGTCGACTTCGCGGCCTCGGGCCTCGCCGCGATGACGGTGTCAGGGCACAAGATCGGCGGCCCCTACGGCATCGGCGCCCTCCTTCTGGGCCGTGAGTACAGCCCCGTGCCCGTGCTCCACGGAGGCGGCCAGGAGCGCCACGTCCGCTCCGGCACGCTCGACGTCCCCGCCGTCGTGTCCTTCGCGGTGGCCGGGCGGCTGGCCGCCGAGCGGCGGGAGTGGTTCGCCACCGAGATCGGCGCCCTGCGCGACGACCTCGCCGACGCCGTCGTCAAGGCCGTGCCCGACGCGATCCTCGGCGGTGACCCGGCGCCAGGCGGCCGGCTGCCCGCCAACGCGCACTTCACGTTCCCGGGCTGCGAGGGCGACTCGCTGCTCCTGCTGCTCGACGCGCAGGGCATCGAGTGCTCCACCGGCTCGGCCTGCACGGCGGGGGTCGCCCAGCCGAGCCATGTCCTCCTCGCCACCGGCACCGACCCGGACCTCGCCCGGGGCACCCTGCGCTTCTCCCTCGGCCACACCTCCACCCGCGAGGACGTCGCGGCGGTGGCCCGCGCGATCGGCCCGGCGGTGGAACGGGCACGCAGGGCGGGCCTCACCTGACCTCTCCGGCGGCCGACGGGCCTCGTCAGGACGTCGCCGACCGGGCCCGCCGTACGAGCCGTATGTACCGGTCCCAGTCCCAGTACCGTCCGGGGTCCGTGTGGTCCGTGCCCGGCACCTCGACATGGCCGATGATGTGCTCGCGGTCCACGGGGATGCCGTACCGCCCGCAGATCCCGGCCGTCAGCCGCGCCGAGGCCTCGTACATCGCGGCCGTGAACGAGGACGGGCGGTCGACGAAGCCCTCGTGCTCGATGCCGACGCTGCGTTCGTTGTAGGCGCGGTTGCCCGAGTGGAAGGCCACGTCGAGCTCGCGGATCATCTGCGTGACATGACCGTCCCGGCGGACGACATAGTGGGCGGCCGCCCCGTGCTTGGGGTCCTGGAAGGCCCGCACGGCGCTCGCGAAACCGCCCTGGGTGACATGGACGACCACGCGGTCTATCGCGTAGTCGTCGGGGCGGTCGGCCCGTCGCCAGTTCGCCGCCGAGGCCGCCACCCACCGCGCGCCCCGGAAGTCCACCGCCCCCGCGACGCGGGCCTTCTCCACACCCGGCATCCGCCACCACAGGTGGGACAGCTTCTCCTGGGCGAGCCCCGCCGCGCTCACGGCGGCCACCAGACCGCCGACCAGCAGCACCCGGCGCCCGACCGGCTGGTCCCCGTCCCCGGCACCCTTGGACCCACGGCTCCGTGGCGTTCCCGGCTTCCCCTTTTTCGCCCCCATGCGATCTTCAACGGATATGCGCGGGCTCCGGTTCCCGCGGCCCCGTACCCTGGAGGGGTTATGACTGACACCTCGCAGCGCCCCCTCCGCGTCCTCGCCGCCATGTCGGGCGGAGTGGACTCCGCCGTAGCCGCCGCCCGTGCCGCCGAGGCCGGGCACGACGTGACGGGTGTGCACCTCGCCCTCTCGGCGAACCCGCAGTCGTTCAGGACCGGTGCGCGTGGCTGCTGCACCATCGAGGACTCGCGCGACGCCCGCCGGGCCGCCGACGTCATCGGCATCCCGTTCTACGTCTGGGACCTCGCCGAGCGCTTCCGCGAGGACGTCGTCGACGACTTCATCGCCGAGTACGAGGCCGGGCGCACCCCGAACCCCTGCCTGCGCTGCAACGAGAAGATCAAGTTCGCCGCCCTGCTGGACAAGGCGCTCGCGCTCGGCTTCGACGCGGTCTGCACCGGCCACTACGCGCAGGTGATCGTCCGCGAGGACGGCACGCGCGAGCTGCACCGTGCCTCCGACATGGCCAAGGACCAGTCGTACGTCCTCGGCGTCCTGGACGACCGCCAGCTCGCCCACGCCCTGTTCCCGCTCGGCGACACGGTCACCACCAAGGACGAGATCCGTGCCGAGGCCGAGCGGCGGGGCCTGGCCGTCGCCAAGAAGCCGGACTCGCACGACATCTGCTTCATCGCCGACGGCGACACCCAGGGCTTCCTCGCGGGCCGGCTCGGCAAGGCCGAGGGCGACATCGTGGACGAGGCCGGCGTCAGGATCGGCACCCACGAGGGCGCGTACGGCTTCACGATCGGCCAGCGCAAGGGACTGCGCATCGGCACCCCGGCCGCCGACGGCAAGCCCCGCTACGTCCTGGACATCTCACCGGTGAACAACACGGTCACGGTCGGCCCGGCCGCCTCCCTGGACGTGTCCGCGCTGACCGCGATCAAGCCCCGCTGGTGCGGCGCGGCCCCGGCGGGACCCGGCACCTACACCGCCCAGCTCCGCGCCCACGGCGGCGAGACCGAGGTGAACGCCGAGCTGGTGGACGGCGAACTGCGGGTCTCCTTCACCGAGCCGGTCCGCGGTGTCGCCCCCGGCCAGGCGATCGTCCTGTACGAGGACACCCGCGTGGTCGGCTCGGCGACGATCGCGACGACCACGCGCGCGACGGCGGACGTCTAGAGCCGGGCACGGCCTAAGGGCTGTCCCGTAATGCCCGGTGGATCAGCGCGCGGCGTCAGATGCGGTGCATCGCAAGGCGGAGGGTCGTCCTCATACTGGGCGTATTCGGGCGATCCGACAACGCGGCGTGGGGGCACCCCCCTGCTCGAAGAGCTTGGGGGAGCCGTAGCTGTCGTCGTGCGCCCGCCGGGGATTACGGGACAGCCCTTAGGCGTCCGTGTCGAAGAACTCCGCCAGGACCGGGGCCAGCACCACGGGATCGACCATGTGTGTCTGTCCCTTCAGCGTGCGGTACGACCCCTGGGGCGCCGCCTCCGCGACGGTCCGGGCCGCCTCGCGCATCCACGCCGGGCTCGCGTCGCCGGCGACCGACAGCAGCGGCACGGACAACGCGGCCAGCCGTTCCCGCGGCACCCGGTTCCCGCCCATCGCCGCGTCGTCGTACGCCAGGGTCGGCGCGAGGGCCTCCATGCCGGGCCAGGCGTGGGACATGCGCACCCCGGCGATCATCTCCGGGGGTGTGCCCACGAGGGTCAGGAACAGCTCGACCGCGTCACCGCGCCGGTCCTGCCCGAGCAGCTCGGTCAGCCGCCGGGTGTACTCCGTGCGCTGCCCCCCGGCCGCCTCGTCGACGGCGAACGGTGTCTCGTAGACCGCGACTTCGCGGACGGGCAGCCCGCTCGCGGCCGCCTCCAGGGCCAGCGCGCCCCCCGAGGAGATGCCGTACAGCGCCGCGCCGCCCCCGCAGACCTCGATCAGCGCCGCGATGTCCTCGACCTCCCGGGCCACCGCGAACGGCGCCGTGTCGCCGCTGGCGCCGCGGCCCCGACGGTCGTAGGTGACCGCGGCGAAGCGGTCCGAGAGGGCCTCGGCGAGGGGCGCGAGCGTGGCACCCGTGCACATGGCGCCCCCGACCAGGACGACCGTGGGGCCGTCACCGTGGCGTTCGTACGCGATCGGGGTCCCGTCGCGCGAGATCGTCTTCTTGTCCATGTCTGAAGAGACTGCCGGGCCGGCGGCGACTCATCGCGTCACCACGCCCGCGCCCGGCCGGAACTCAGGACACGTCCGCCTCGTAGAAGCAGAGGTGGTCCCTGATCCGGTCGACATCGGGCTTGGGATCGGGATAGGCCCACACCAGATCGGCGGCGCCGGGACGGGACCAGTAGGACGCCGTGCCCTTGAACGGGCAGTACGTGTGGGTTTCGGAGGGCGTCAGCAGATCCAGCCGGACGTCCTCGGGCGGGAGGTAGTAGCGCACCGGACAGCCCGTCTCGCGCAGCACCAGGGGGCGGTCGCTCTCCGCCAGGACCTGGCCGCCGTGCACGACGCGGACGTGCCGCGCTTCCTGCTCGATGGTGATCGTGTGTCCTTCAGCCATACAGGGAAAGCGCTCGCGGGCCCCGATTCGTTCCCGGCTACGGTGAAGCCATGAACATCTGTGTCTTCCTCTCCGCCGCCGACCTCGACGACCGCTACACGCGCCCCGCGCGGGAGTTCGCCGAACTCCTCGGCAAGGGCGGCCACACGCTCGTGTGGGGCGGCTCCGACGTCGGGCTGATGAAGGTCGTCGCCGACGGCGTGCAGCAGGCGGGCGGACGGCTGGTCGGCGTCTCCGTGGACTTCCTGTCCGCCAAGGCCCGCCCCGGCGCCGACGAGATGGTCGTCGCGCGTGACCTGGCCGAGCGCAAGGCCGTGCTCCTGGCGAAGGCCGACGCGGTGGTCGTCATGGTCGGCGGCACCGGCACCCTGGACGAGGCGACCGAGATCCTGGAGCTCAAGAAGCACGGGAAGACCGACAAGCCCGTGGTCCTGCTCAACACGGCCGGCTTCTACGACGGCCTCAGGGAGCAGTTCCTCCGCATGGACGCCGAGGGCTTCCTGCCCGTTCCGCTCACCGACCTGGTGTTCTTCGCCGAGGAGCCGGTCGGGGCGCTGGCCTACCTGGAGGAGAGCGCCGGCACCCGCTGAGACGCCGGCCCCAGGTCGTGTCCGCAAAGTCGCGTCTGCCCGGCGACGCCTGGCACGTGCTCCGCGGTTTCGGGACCGGTGCCCGGTGATGCGAGCATGGCGTCCATGGCTACACATGTGATCACCGGGGCCGGTTCCGGCATCGGCGCGGCCGTCGCCCGCCGTCTGCACGCGCGCGGGGACGAACTCGTGCTCCACGCGCGCGACGCCGGCCGCGCGAAGGACCTGGCCGCCGCGTTCCCCGGAGCGAAGACCCTGGTCGGTGACCTGGCGGACCCCGACAAGCTCTCCTGGGCGTTCTCGCACCAGACGCTCCCCGGCGGCGTCGACTCCCTACTGCACATCGCGGGCGTGGTCGACCTCGGCCCGGTCGGCGAACTGACCCCGAAGTCCTGGCGCCACCAGCTCAACGTCAATCTGATCGCCCCCGCCGAGCTGACCCGCCACTTCCTGCCCCAGCTGCGCCTCTCCCAGGGACACGTGATCTTCGTGAACTCCGGCGCCGGGCTCACCGCCCACGCCGACTGGTCCGCCTACGCCGCCTCCAAGCACGGTCTGAAGGCCCTCGCCGACTCGCTGCGCCACGAGGAGCACGCGGCCGGGGTCAGGGTGACCTCCGTCTACCCGGGCCGCACCGCCGGCCCCATGCAGGCCAAGGTCCACCAGCAGGAGGGCAAGGAGTACGACGCCTCGAAGTGGATCGACCCCGATTCGGTGGCCACGACGATCCTGATGGCGCTCGACCTGCCCCGGGACGCCGAGGTCAACGATCTGACGGTGCGCCCGGGAGGCTGACCCGGTCGCGGGGTTCCGTAGGCTTCCGGGGTGAGCGAAAACAGCGAGTTCAGGTTCGGCGCCGCCACCGGGATCGGGTCCATGCCCGGCGGTGACGCGCGGGAGACCGCCAAGACCGTCACCGGTTCCTTCGAGGACTTCCCCTTCCTCGCCGAACTGCCCGCGCGCGGGCCCGGGGCGGACATGATCGGCCGGACCGCGGGGATGCTCGTCGAGCTGTACGCGCGCGTGGAGCCCAGCGGCTGGCGCTTCGGGGACCGGCCCGGCCGGGACACCAAACGGGCCCGGTCCTGGCTGGGGGAGGACCTCGACGCTCTGGAGGAGTTCACCCAGGGGTACGAGGGACCGCTCAAGGTGCAGGCCGTCGGCCCCTGGACCCTGGCCGCCGCCCTGGAGCTCAGGAACGGCGAGTCCGCCCTCTCCGACCCCGGCGCCTGCCGCGACCTGGCCGGATCGCTCACCGAGGGCCTGCGCCTCCACCTCGACGAGGTGCGCCGCCGCATCCCCGGGGCCCGACTCGTCCTTCAGCTCGACGAGCCGTCCCTGGTCGCCGTGCTCCGCGGCCGGGTGTCCACCGCCAGCGGCTACCGCACCCACCGCGCCGTGGACCGCCAGATCGCCGAGGCCACGCTCCGGGACGTCATCGGGGTGAACGGGGGCGGTCCCGTCGTCGTCCACAGCTGCGCGCCCGACGTGCCCTTCGCCCTGCTGCGCCGGGCGGGCGCTGCGGCGGTCTCGTTCGACTTCTCCCTGCTCACCGAGCGTGACGACGACGCGATCGGGGAGGCGGTCGAGGGCGGTACGCGGCTGTTCGCCGGTGTCGTCCCCGGCGTGGACGTCCCGTTGTCGGACCCTGCCGGTAGCGTCATGGGTGTCAGGACGCTGTGGCGCAGGCTGGGGCTGCGGCCGGGTCTTCTGGCGGAGACGGTCACGCTCACTCCGTCGTGCGGACTCGCGGGGGCCTCCCCCGACTTCGCGCGCAGGGCGCTGGCCCACTGCGTCCGGGCGGCGAGATCCCTCGCGGACAACCCAGAGTAACGGGAGGACACAACGGTGGCCGGCGAAGAGCACGCAGAGCCCACATCGGTACCCGCCGAGGCACGGGAGCAGCACGCGCGGCTCGCCGAGCAGATCGAGGAGCACCGCTTCCGGTACTACGTGAGGGACGCCCCCGTCGTCAGCGACGCGGAGTTCGACACGCTGCTGCGTTCCCTGGAGGCGCTGGAGGAGGAGTACTCCGAGCTGCGGACACCGGACTCGCCGACCCAGAAGGTCGCGGGGGCGTACGCCACGGAGTTCACCTCCGTGGCGCACCGGCAGCGCATGCTGTCGCTCGACAACGCCTTCACCGACCTGGAACTGGCCGCGTGGGCCGAGCGCGTGGCCAAGGACGTGGGCGCCTCCGACCACCACTTCCTGTGCGAGCTGAAGGTGGACGGGCTCGCCGTCAACCTCACGTACGAACACGGCCGTCTCACCCGCGCGGCCACCCGCGGCGACGGACGCACCGGCGAGGACATCACCCCCAACGTCCGTACGATCACGGAGATCCCGGACCGTCTGACCGGCGATCACGTCCCCGGCCTCGTGGAGATCCGCGGCGAGGTCTATTTCCCGATGGACAAGTTCGAGGAGCTCAACGCCCGGCTGGTGGCGGCGGGCGACAAGCCCTTCGCCAACCCCCGGAACGCGGCGGCCGGTTCGCTGCGGCAGAAGGACCCGCGCGTCACCGCGACCCGACCGCTCCACATGGTCGTCCACGGCATCGGCGCCCTGGAGGGGTTCGAGGGCCTGGGCCGGCTCTCCGAGGCCTACGGCCTGCTGCACTCCTGGGGACTGCCGACCACCCGGTACGCCAAGGTGGTCGACGACCTCGACGGCGTCAGGGAGTTCATCGCGTTCTACGGCGAGAACCGCCACTCCGTGGAGCACGAGATCGACGGGGTGGTCGTCAAGCTCGACGAGATCCCCCTCCAGGGACGGCTCGGCTCCACCGCGCGCGCACCCCGCTGGGCGATCGCCTGGAAGTACGCGCCCGAGGAGGTCAACACCAAGCTCGTCAACATCCGCGTCGGCGTGGGCCGTACGGGCCGGGTCACCCCGTACGCGCAGGTCGAGCCGGTGACGGTCGCGGGCTCCGAGGTCGAGTTCGCCACCCTGCACAACCAGGAGGTGGTGAAGGCCAAGGGCGTCCTCATCGGGGACACGGTGGTGCTGCGCAAGGCCGGTGACGTCATCCCCGAGATCCTCGGACCGGTGGCCGACCTGCGCGACGGCAGCGAGCGGGAGTTCGTGATGCCGGCCGAGTGCCCCGAGTGCGGTACGCCGCTGCGCGCCATGAAGGAAGGCGACATCGACCTGCGCTGCCCCAACGGCCGTTCCTGCCCGGCCCAGTTGAGAGAGCGCGTCTCCTATCTCGCGGGCAGGGAGTGCCTGGACATCGACCACTTCGGTGACGTGGCCGCCGCGGCGCTGACCCGGCCGCTGGAGCCCGTGGCCCCGCCGCTGGTCGACGAGGGCGACCTCTTCGACCTCACCGTCGAGCAGTTGCTCCCGATCAAGGCGTACGTCCTCGACTCCGACAGCGGCCTGCCCAAGCGGGACCCGAAGACCGGCGAGGAGAAGGTCGTCACGGTCTTCGCCAACCAGAAGGGCGAGCCCAAGAAGAACACGCTTGCTCTGCTGGAGAAGATCGCCGAGGCGCGGACGCGTCCGCTCGCCCGGTTCCTCAACGGGCTCTCCATCCGCCATGTGGGCCCGGTGGCCGCCGAGGCGCTGGCCCGCGAGTTCCGGTCCGTCGACCGCATCGAGCAGGCCACCGAGGCGGAACTCGCCGCGGTCGACGGGGTCGGCGGGATCATCGCGACCTCGGTCAAGGAATGGTTCGCCGAGGACTGGCACCGCGAGATCATCCGCAAGTGGAAGGCGGCCGGAGTCCCGATGGAGGACGAGGGCGCGGGCGAGGACGAGGGACCCCGGCCGCTCGAAGGCCTCACCGTCGTGGTCACGGGCACGCTCGAACACCACACGCGGGACGGGGCGAAGGAGGAACTCCAGAGCCGTGGAGCAAAGGTGACCGGCTCTGTTTCGAAGAAGACATCCTTTGTTGTGGTGGGCGACAATCCCGGCTCGAAGTATGAAAAGGCGATGCAGTTGAAGGTTCCGGTCCTGAACGAGGAGGGCTTCGCCGTCCTGTTGGGACAGGGGCCGGACGCGGCGGCGGACGTCGCGCTTCCGATCGAGGAATAGAGGGCGAAGTCCACCCGTTCGGCGCATTTAGGTGACATACGGGTGAGCAGGTCGTATTCGGGCAACCGTCGACGACCGCTGCCCGTGGAAGCCTTCCGCGGCCTACTGTTGACGTGTGCGCCCCCCGTGCCCGGCCGCGGTCGGCGCATCCTCCGCTCCGCGCGAGCCCGGGGGGAAGGGTTTTCCGACGCGACACCGTTGGCAGTTGTCGCCGGCAACGGAACGTGTGGCGTGGGCACCGCAGGCAGTGAGAGGGACGGGAATGGAACCGACCGAGAGCGCCGCTCCCGACTCACGGCTGCGCCTGCGCCGGACGACCGGCGCGTGGCTGACCGGCCTGCGGACGGGACGGCCTTCGGAACGCCCCGCCCGGAGCCGGCTCGGCGCGGCGCCGCTCGCCCGTCCCGCCCTCCCCGTCGCCGGCGCCCTCACCGCCGAACGCGACACCGGCCTGCCCGGCCAGGACCCCGAACGACATCTGCCCTGGCCCGCACTGCCGTCGGCGGTCGTGGGCAGCGCAGCGTTCGTCCTGGGCGCGGGCTTCTACCGCGCGTTCACCGGTCACCACGCGCTCTTCCCTTGCGGCACCGTCGGCTGGGCGCTGGCCCTGCTGACCGGTGTGATCGTCGGCCACCTGGTCGCGCTCGGCCGGGCCCGCTGGTGGGGCGGCACCGGTTCCGGCGCCGCACTGACCCTCGCGGTCCTGCTGCTGTACGGCTGGGTCCCGGCCGGCATGGTGAGCCTCACCGTCGTGGTCCTGGTGGGCGCCGCCCGCCGCAACCGCTGGCGCCAGGGCGTCCTGCACGGCGCCGCCGACATCCTCGGCATCGGCGCCGGAGCCCTGGTCCTCGCGTCGTTCGGGCGGTTCCCGAGCGTCGAGGCGCCCTGGGCCCCCGACACCTGGACGATCTACACCGTTCCCCAGCTGGTGCTGGTCGCCGGCGCCTATCTCGCCGTCACCCGCGTCCTGCTCTGGTACCTCAACACGCCGGGCGGCGGCCTGCCGACCGTCGCCCGCACGGCCCTGGTCAGACACGGTCTCGTCGCCGTGGCACTGCTCGGCATCGCCCCGCTCGTCTGTGTCGTCGCGATGGCCCAGCCGACCCTGCTGCCGCTCTTCTCGATCCCGCTGATCGCTCTCGACTCCACCCTGTGGATAGCCCGCGCACGGGCCGAGGAACAACTGCGCGACCCGCTGACCGGGCTGCCGAACCGTCAGTGGCTGCTGGAGCGCACCTGGACGGCGCTGGACGACGCCGAGCGCATCGGCGCCCGCTCCGCCCTGCTGCTCATCGACCTCGACCGCTTCCGTTCGGTGAACGACACGCTCGGACACCTCGCCGGTGACCGGCTGCTCCTCCAGATAGCCGAGCGGCTGCGGCTGGCGCTGCCGCGCGGGGCGGAGGCCGCGCGGCTGGGGGGTGACGAGTTCGCCGTGTTACTGCCGGTCGTGGACTCCACCACCTCGGCCGCACGGGTCGCCCGCAATCTGGTCGCCACCCTCGGCTCACCGCTCGACCTGGACGGGCTCACCCTCGTCCTGGAGGCCAGCGCCGGGCTCGCCGTCTTCCCCGACCACGCGCTCGACGCGGAGGGGCTGCTGCGGCTGGCCGACATCGCGATGTACCAGGCGAAGCGGGACCGTACGGGCGTCGAGGTGTACGAGTCCAAGCGGGACTCCAACACGCCCGACCGGCTGGGTCTGCTCGGCGATCTGCGCCGGGCGCTGGACACCGGTGACGTCGAACTGCACTACCAGCCCAAGGTCCGCTTCGACGGGCAGGTGGCCGGTCTCGAGGCGCTGGTGCGCTGGGTGCATCCCGAGCGCGGCAAGGTCCCGCCGGACGAGTTCATCGCCATCGCCGAGTCCTCCGGGCTGATGCCCCACCTCACCGAGTACGTCCTGGAGACGGCGCTCGGACAGGTCGCGCGCTGGCGGGCGCAGGGACTGTACGTCCCGGTCGCGGTCAACGTGTCGCCGCGTGACGTCCATACACCAGGGTTCGCCGGGGCCGTCGCCGCGCGGCTGGCCCGGCACGGAGTTCCCGCGGGAGCGCTCCAACTGGAGATCACGGAGCATGTGCTCCTGGAGGACCCGCAGCGGGCCGCCGACACGCTCGCGGCGCTCACCGGGCACGGCGTGAAGATGTCGCTGGACGACTTCGGCACCGGATACTCCTCCCTCGTCCATCTGCGCCGGCTCCCGGTCAGCGAGCTGAAGATCGACCGTTCGTTCGTCGCGCGGCTCGCCGTGGACGCCGAGGACGCCGAGATCGTGCGCTGCACGCTCGACCTCGCGCATTCGCTGGGGCTGCTCGTCGTGGCGGAGGGGGTCGAGGACGACGAGACGTGGGAGCGGTTGCGGGATCTGGGTTGTGACGCCGTCCAGGGGTGGCTCGTCGCCGCGGCGATGCCGCCCGAGGAGGCCACGGCGTGGCTGCTGGCCCGCGGGGCCCGCGGCTGGCAACGCCCACGAGCCGCCCTCCCGGCCGCGGAGTAACCCCGGCAACCAGCCCCCGCCTTCCCGGCCTGCGGCCACCCGCCCCGCCTTCCCGGCCTGCGGCCGGCCGTCTCCCACCCACGCACCACCCGTTCACCCCCCCCGAGAGGTTGGCCTCTCCCGTTCGGGCGTGCCGCCGTCGGCGGCGGTCGGTCTTTCCGGCCTGCGGCCGGGCGTTTCCCACCCACGCACCACCCGTTCGCCGTCCGGCGAGAGGTCGGGCTCTCCCGTTCGGGTGTCTCGCCGTCGGCGGCTATCGGTGGTCGCTTACGTGCCACGGGCCTGATGGCCGCCGATGGTGGGGCACCCGCGGGTGAGAGCTCGTCCGGTCGGGGGGCGGTCACGGGTGGTGCGTGGGTGGGAGACTTCCGGCCGCAGGCCGGGAATCGGAGAGGCCGGTTTGCCCGGGTCGGCTGTGGGTGGGGGCAAACCCGGGCGCGGGCATGGGCGCGGGCCCCATAGGATTGGGCCAAACCACACCGCACTCACCCCAGAGGATCGCTGCATGCCTGGCATCACGCGCGAGGAGGTCGCCCACCTCGCACGGCTGGCGCGTCTGGAGCTGAAGGGCGAAGAGCTCGACCACTTCGCAGGCCAGCTGGACGACATCATCGGCGCGGTCGCCCGCGTCAGCGAGGTCGCCGACCAAGACGTACCGCCGACCTCTCATCCGCTGCCGCTGACGAACGTCATGCGCGCGGACGAGGTCCGTCCGTCGCTCACCCCCGAGCAGGCGCTCTCCGGCGCCCCGGCCCAGGAGCAGCAGCGTTTCAAGGTGCCGCAGATCCTGGGGGAGGACTAATCACCATGACGGACACCAACGTCAACATCATCAAGCTCACCGCGGCCGAGACCGCCGCGAAGATCGCCGCGGGCGAGCTGACCGCCGTCGAGGTCACCGAGGCCCACCTCGCGCGGATCGAGGCCGTCGACGAGAAGGTGCACGCCTTCCTGCACGTCGACCGTGAGGGCGCCCTCGCCCAGGCGCGCGCCGTGGACGCCAAGCGGGAGGCCGGCGAGAAGCTCGGCCCGCTCGCCGGCGTGCCGCTCGCGCTCAAGGACATCTTCACCACCGAGGGCATCCCGACCACCGTCGGCTCCAAGATCCTCGAAGGCTGGATCCCGCCGTACGACGCGACCCTCACCAGGCGGCTCAAGGCCGCCGACGTCGTCATCCTCGGCAAGACCAACATGGACGAGTTCGCCATGGGGTCCTCCACCGAGAACAGCGCGTACGGTCCGACCGGCAACCCCTGGGACCTCACCCGCATCCCCGGCGGCTCGGGCGGCGGCTCCTCCGCGGCCCTCGCCTCCTACCAGGCGCCCCTCGCCATCGGCACCGACACCGGTGGTTCCATCCGCCAGCCGGCCGCCGTCACCGGCACGGTCGGTGTCAAGCCGACGTACGGCGCGGTCTCCCGCTTCGGCATGGTGGCGTTCTCCAGCTCCCTGGACCAGGGCGGTCCCTGCGCCCGTACGGTCCTGGACGCGGCCCTGCTCCACGAGGTCATCGCCGGACACGACCCGCTCGACTCCACCTCCATCGACGCCCCGGTCCCGCCGGTCGTCGAGGCCGCCCGCAACGGCAGCGTCGCGGGCATGCGTGTGGGTGTCGTCAAGCAGTTCCGCGGCGAGGGCTACCAGGCCGGTGTCATCCAGCGCTTCGACGAGTCCGTCGAACTGCTGAAGGAACTGGGCGCGGAGATCGTCGAGCTGGACTGCCCGTCCTTCGACCTGGCGCTTTCGGCGTACTACCTGATCGCCCCGTCCGAGTGCTCCAGCAACCTCGCCCGCTTCGACGGCCTGCGCTACGGCCTGCGTACGGGCGACGACGGCACGCGCTCCGCCGAGGACGTCACCGCCCTCACCCGTGAGGCCGGCTTCGGCCCCGAGGTCAAGCGCCGCGTCATGCTCGGCACGTACGCGCTCAGCTCCGGCTACTACGACGCGTACTACGGCAGCGCCCAGAAGGTCCGCACGCTCATCTCGCGCGACTTCGACAAGGCGTTCGAGCAGGTCGACGTGATCGTCTCCCCGACCACGCCCACCACCGCCTTCCCGATCGGTGAGCGCGCCGACGACCCGATGGCGATGTACCTCGCGGACCTGTGCACCATCCCGACCAACCTGGCCGGCAACTCCGCGATGTCGCTGCCCTGCGGTCTCGCCCCCGAGGACAACCTCCCGGTCGGACTCCAGATCATCGCCCCGGCGCAGAAGGACGACCGTCTGTACAAGGTCGGAGCCGCCGTCGAGGCCGCCTTCGTGGAAAGGTGGGGGCACCCGTTGCTTGAGGAGGCTCCGTCGCTGTGAGCAAGGCAATGTCCAAGGCCAAGGGCTTCAAGAAGTCCAAGTCCGGCACGTATCTGTCCATCGCCGGCACGGCGTTCGGTGCCTTCGGTGTCGCGAAGCAGGTCAAGAAGGCCCGCAACGAACACGACACGCTGCGCCTCATCGACGCGGCCGTGTCCGCCGCCGCCATCGTCACCGGCCTCGCCATCCTCTACCGGGAGCTCAAGCGCCTGGGCGACGACGACGTCCTGCTGGGCTGAGAGGGAAGTTTTCACCGTGACCACCACGACCGACCTGGTGTCGTACGAGGACGCGCTCGCGTCGTACGACCCCGTCATGGGCCTCGAAGTCCACGTCGAACTCGGCACCAGGACGAAGATGTTCTGCGGCTGCTCGACCGAGCTGGGCGCCGAGCCCAACTCGCAGACCTGCCCGACCTGTCTCGGCATGCCCGGCGCCCTCCCGGTCGTCAACGCGACCGGCGTCGAGTCCGCCATCAAGATCGGCCTCGCGCTGCACTGCGAGATCGCCGAATGGTGCCGCTTCGCCCGGAAGAACTACTTCTATCCGGACATGCCGAAGAACTTCCAGACCTCCCAGTACGACGAGCCGATCGCCTTCAACGGCTATCTGGACGTCCAGCTGGAGGACGGCGAGGTCTTCCGCGTGCAGATCGAGCGCGCCCACATGGAGGAGGACACCGGTAAGTCGACGCACGTCGGCGGTGCCACCGGCCGCATCCACGGCGCCTCGCACTCGCTGCTCGACTACAACCGCGCGGGCATCCCCCTCATCGAGATCGTCACCAAGCCGATCGAGGGCGCGGGCGAGCGGGCCCCCGAGGTCGCCAAGGCGTACGTGGCCGAACTGCGCGAGCTCATCCGGGCGCTCGGCGTGTCGGACGCCCGCATGGAGATGGGCCAGATGCGCTGCGACGTGAACCTCTCGCTGCGCCCGCACGGGCGGGAGAAGTTCGGCACGCGCTCCGAGACGAAGAACGTCAACTCGCTGCGTTCCGTCGAGCGTGCCGCCCGCTTCGAGATCATGCGCCACGCCGCGGTGCTGAACTCCGGCGGCACGATCATCCAGGAGACCCGCCACTTCCACGAGGACACCGGGTCCACGACCTCGGGCCGCGTGAAGGAGGAGGCGGAGGACTACCGGTACTTCCCGGAGCCCGACCTCGTCCCCGTCGCCCCGTCCCGCGAGTGGGTCGAGGAGCTGCGCGCCCAGCTGCCCGAGCAGCCGCTGGCCCGCCGCAACCGGCTGCGCGAGGACTGGGGCGTCAACGCCCACGACATGCAGTCGATGCTCAACGCCGGAGCGATCGACTCGATCGTCGCGACGATCGAGGCCGGTGCCGACTCCACGTCCGCCCGCAAGTGGTGGATGGGCGAGCTGGCCCGCAGTGCCAACGAGTCGGGCAAGGCCCTGGAGGACCTGCCGATCACCCCGGCCCAGGTCGCCCGGGTGTCCGAGCTGGTCACCGCCGGTGACCTGAACGACAAGCTGGCCCGTCAGGTCATCGAGGGCGTCCTCGCGGGCGAGGGCACCCCGGACGAGGTCGTCGACAAGCGCGGTCTGAAGGTCGTCTCGGACGAGGGCGCGCTCACCGCCGCCGTCGACGAGGCCATCGCGGGCAACGCCGGCATCGCCGACAAGATCCGCGGCGGCAAGGTCCAGGCCGTCGGCGCGCTCGTCGGCGCGGTCATGAAGGCCACCCGCGGCCAGGCCGACGCCGCCCGTGTCAAGGAGCTCATCCTGGAGAAGCTGGGCGTCTCCGAAGGCTGAGATCCGGGTTTTCCCACATCCCAGGGGGTGCGTCGTGACCGGCGCACCCCCTGGGGTCTGTGTCGGCGTGCTCAGGTCAACGCGCTACGCTCCCGCGCCATGAGTGGAAGCACCGACTCCGAGCCGCACGACCGCACGGCCCAGGACCGCGAGCCCCCCGGCGGCGATGCCCGGGACCCGGCGGATCCCCCCGCCGAGAAGAAGCCCGCCCCCGCCGATCCGGAGGCCGAGGCCCCGATACCGGCCGATCCCGACGGCCAGGGTGCGGACGGCCAGGGCGCGGACACCGAGGACGCGGACGACAACGGCGCGGACGCCGAGGACCCCGACCAGGACAGTCCCGACGGCGAGCGCCCCGACGACGAGGATCAGGACCCGGAGGCGCGCCGGGCGCGCTGGACCGCTGCCGGGACGGGAGTGCTGCTGACCGTCGCGGGATTCGCCGCGTCGGCGCTGCGCACCTCGGTGTCCGGGACGGCGCTCATACCCCTCTCCTATGCCTCGGGGGCCGTCCTCTGCGCCGGAGCTTCGGTGCTCGGGGCCAAGGGCCGCACCCGGCGGGCGCTGTGGCTGATGATCGCCGGTGTGATGGTCATGGCGGTGGGTGACCAACTGGACTGAGGTGTGGCCGACGGGGTGACGGGGGCGGGAGAACCCGCTGTGACCTCGGTCGCAGTCCTGTGAGTAAGCCCACGAATGCGACAAAGGATCATTTCCGACTGCAACAGTGATGACGCATTAGTCATGTGTTCTTTGCGGGCAGTTCCCGATAAAGATCCACAAATCCCCCCAGGGAGCTCGCTCGTGGCAGCCCTTGCACGGTGGTGCGTTCAGCATCGCCTCGTCGCCGTTCTGCTGTGGCTTGTGGCCTTCGGCGGCGTCACCGCCGCCGCCGCCGTGACGGGTTCCGCGTACTCCAACGACTACGAGGTCCCCGGCACCGAGTCGGGCCACGCGACGCAGCTCCTGAACAAGGGCTTCCCCGGCCTCGGCGGTGACAGCGACACGATCGTCTGGCACACCGACGCGGGCACCGTCCGCTCGGCCGACGTCGAGCAGACCATGACGCGGACCCTCGACACGATCGAGAAGCTGCCCGGAGTGGCCTCCGTCGACAGCCCGTACACCCACCAGGGACCGGGCCGGGCCGACTCCGGCGGCCGGATCAGCCAGGACGGCCGGACCGCGTACGCGACCGTCACCTTCGCCGACCGGGCCGAGAACCTCGACAAGGGCGAGGTGCAGGCCGTCGTCAGCACCGCGAAGGCCGCCGACGCCAAGGGGCTCGACGTGGAGCTGGGCGGTACCGCCATCGCGCTCACCAAGCCCTCCGGCGGGCACACGGCGGAGATCGTCGGCGTGGCCGTCGCCGCCGTCGTCCTCTTCCTCGCCTTCGGTTCGCTCGCCGCCTCCATGCTGCCCATCGCCACCGCCCTGATCGGCGTCGGCACGGCCTACTTCGGCATCGTGCTCCTCGGGCACGCCATGACCGTCGCCGACTTCGCCCCCATGCTCGGCATGCTGGTCGGCCTGGGCGTCGGGATCGACTACGCGCTGTTCATCGTGACCAGACACCGGCGCGGCCTCAAACGCGGGCTGACGGTGGCCGAGGCGGCGCAGAACGCCGTCGCCACCACCGGCCGCGCGGTCGTCTTCGCGGGCGCGACCGTCTGCATCGCCCTGCTGGGCATGCTCATCCTGCGGCTCAGCTTCCTCAACGGCGTGGCGATCGCCGCCTCCCTGACCGTCGTCCTCACCGTCGCGGCCTCCGTGACCCTGCTGCCCGCGCTGCTGTCCTTCATCGGGCCGCGCGCGCTCAGCCGCCGCGAACGCCGGCGCCTGGAGGAGCACGGGCCCGAGCCCGAGATGGCCACCGGGTTCGCCGCCCGCTGGTCCGCCTTCGTGGAGCGCCACCCCAAGCTGCTCGGTGTCGTGGCCGTCGTCGTGATGGCCGTGCTCGCCCTCCCCACGTTCTCTCTCCACCTGGGCACCTCCGACCAGGGCAACGACCCGAAGAGCACGACAACCCGGCAGGCCTACGACCGGATCTCGGAGGGCTTCGGACCCGGCCTGAACGGACCCCTGACCCTCGTCACCAAGGTCGGCGGCGCCGAGGACAGGCTCGCCCTGGACAACCTGGACGCCACGCTGCGGTCCACCGAGGGAGTCGCCTCGGCCACCCCGGTGACGTACGACAGCGCAGGCGACACCGCCTTCCTCACCGTCGTCCCCTCCTCCGCCCCGCAGTCGCAGAAGACCAGCGACCTCGTCGACCGGCTGCGCACCGAGGTGCTGCCGCGCGCCGAGTCGGGCACCGCACTCGACATACAGGTCGGCGGCGTGACGGCGAGCTACGACGACTTCGCGGGCGTCATCATCGGCAAGCTCCCGCTCTTCGTCGGCGTGGTGATCAGCCTCGGCTGCGTCCTGCTGCTGCTCGCGTTCCGTTCGATCGGCATCCCGCTCAAGGCGGCGGTCATGAACATCGCCGCCGTCGCCGCCGCCTTCGGAGTCGTCGTCGCGATCTTCCAGTGGGGCTGGGGGAGCGAACTGCTCGGCCTCGGCCGGGCGGGCCCGATCGAGCCGTTCCTGCCCGTGATCATGGTGTCGGTGCTCTTCGGGCTCTCCATGGACTACCAGGTCTTCCTGGTCAGCCGGATGTACGAGGAGTGGCTGGAGACCGGGGACAACCGGCGTGCCGTCCGTGTCGGCCTCGCCGAGACCAGCCGGGTGATCAACTCCGCCGCCGTCATCATGATCTCGGTCTTCCTGGCCTTCGTGCTCAGCGGCGACCGCGTCATCGCGATGTTCGGCATCGCCCTCGCCTCGGCCGTCGCCCTGGACGCCTTCGTCCTGCGCACGCTCCTCGTACCCGCCCTCATGCACCTGCTCGGCGACGCCAACTGGTGGCTGCCCCGCGCGCTCGACAAGAGGCTGCCGCGCATCAGCATCGAGCCGCCCGAGTGCCGTGCCGCCCATGAGAGGCTGGCCGAGGCCACGGACGCCGAGGCGGCGGACGTACTGGGCCGCGCGGCGGCCGACGTCGAGGTGCCGGACCTGAAGCTGCCGGACGCCGGGGCGCAGGACGTGACGACGAAGGAGCGGTGACGGGATGTACGCCATATCCCTGGGCGGTGACGGAGCGGAGCTGCGGCCCCTGGAGCCCTGGCACGCCGAGGAGTTTCTCGCGCACCTGGACCGCGGACGCGAGTTCATCGGGCGGTTCATCCCCTTCGGGGCACGGTCCACGGATGTGCCGTCCGCGCGGGCACAGCTCCAGCGGTACGCCGACATGCGCGCCGCCGGCACCGGGTCCCTGCACGGCCTGTGGCTGGACGGGAAGCTCGTGGGCGGTGTCCTCTTCCTGAACTTCGACGCCGATCAGGGCAACTGCGAGGTCGGCTGCTGGCTGGAGCCCGCCGCCTCCGGGCGCGGCCTCGTGACCCGCGCGATGCGGATCCTCATCGACTGGGCGGTCGAGGAGCGCGGGATCCACCGCGTGGAGTGGGTCGCGGCCGCGGGCAACGTCCCGAGCCTGAACGTGGCCCGGCGCCTCGGCATGAACCGGGACGGCGTGCTCCGCCAGAAGCACCCCCACCACGGAGTCCGGCACGACCTGGAGGTGTGGTCCGTGCTCGCCCCCGAGTGGCGTGCCGCCCGCGAGGACACCGCCCGCGACGATCATTAAGGAACCTCTCAGACAGCGTCCGTACGGTGCGCGCATGGGAACCAAGACAGCTGACGAGACCGGGTCCGAGACCGGTACCGAGGCGAAGCGCGACGAGCAGACCGTGGACGTCACCGAGGCCGCCCCGGCCGTCACCGGCGAACAGACCGAGGCCGAGGAGCGGGACGAGACCGCGGCGGACCTCGACGAGCAGGACGAGCAGGACGAGAACCCCGCGGACGCCGCCGCCGACGCGGGACGGGACGCCGGTGTCGGCCAGGGTGCCGCGGCCGTCGTGTCCGCCGGACTCGGCGTGGTGTCGCTGACCGGCAGCTGGGTCGCCACCGTGGCCGCCGCCCGCGAGACCCTGGTCGGCCAGCTCCGGACCTCCTCGACGGCGAGCGTCGCCACGCAGGTCAAGGAGGTCTACGGCGATGCCTGGGCGACCACCGCGCTGGTCGGCGGCCTGTTCGCGCTGGCCGCGCTGATCGTCGGCGTCTTCGTGCTGGTCCGGCCCGCGTTCGGCGCTCCCGGCAGGCCGCAGGCCGCCTGGATCAAGTCCGTCGCCTGGGCGGGTGTGTCGCTCGGCGTCGTGGGACTGGTGCTCGCGGTCGCCAAGTACTCGGACATCCTCCTCGGACTGCCGTCCACCAGCTGACCGCCGGGACACCGGGACGACTCTGAGGGGCCTTAGGGCCGGCGCCGGAATCCGGCGGCCGCCCTAAGGCCCTTCGCGTTCCCAAGATGCGGAACTCTCCCGATGTGGCGCACCCCCCTGGGAGACGAAGGTTGAGGCATCGCCGAGCGGCGAGACCGAAACCGACTCTTCACCAGGGGTACGAGATGTTCGAGTACGAGCTCCACCGGATCCGGTCCGAGGAAATGATCCGTGAGGCCCAGACCCACCGGCTCGCCAGAGAGGCCGCGTCCGGCCGCCGGGCCGCCCGCCGCGCCGCCCGCAGGACAGCACAGGAAGACGCCGAGGAACGGTCCCATGGCGACCGTCCCCGCCGGCACCGGTTCGCCCGCACCGCGTGAGTGCCGGGGCGCCGGTGGGGGGCCGGACACCGTCCGGCCCCCCACCGGGTGTGCGGGACGGAGCCGCCGAGACGGTCGGCCGGCTGCCTCCCCGCGGGCGGCGGACGACCGTCGTCCCGATAAGCGCTGCCGCCCCGCCGGAGCCCTGTGCCATGCTCGGGCCCGTGGAGACCAGGTCCGTCAGCCCGGTGTTCGTCGGACGCGCCGACGAACTGGAGGTGTTGAACGACGCGCTCGCCCGCGCCGCGGCCCAGGGTGCCCCCGGGACGCCCGGCACCGGGGGAGAGCCCCAGGCGTTCCTGCTCGGCGGCGAGGCCGGCGTCGGCAAGACCCGCTTCCTGGAGGAGTTCGCGACGGCCGCCACCCGCGAGGGTGCCGTCGTCGCCTGCGGCGGCTGCGTCGAGATCGGCGCCGACGGACTGCCCTTCGCCCCCTTCTCCACCGCCCTGCGCGCCCTGCGCCGCACCCTGCCCGACGAGTTCGCCGCCGCGGCCGCCGGACAGGAGGAGGAACTCGCCCGCCTGCTCCCCGAACTCGCCCAGACCAGCAGAGGCCGGCAGTACGAGGAGGACGGCACGGCCCGCCTCTTCGAGCTCACCGCCCGCCTGCTGGAACGGGTCGCGGCGGACCGCACGGTCGTCGTCGTGCTGGAGGACCTGCACTGGGCCGACGCCTCGACCCGCCATCTGCTCGCCTACCTCTTCCGCACGCTGCGCAGCGGCCGCCTCGTCGTGATCGCCACCTACCGCGCCGACGACGTCCACCGCCGCCACCCGATGCGCCCCCTGCTCGCCGAGCTCGACCGTCTCCGTACGGTCCGCCGCATCGAACTGGGCCGCTTCAACCGGGCCGAGGTCGGCCGTCAGATCGCCGGGATCCTGGCCCGCGAACCCGACACCGCCCACGCCGACGAGATCTTCGCCCGCTCCGACGGCAACGCGTTCTTCGTCGAGGAACTGGCCGTCGCCGCCCGCGAGGGCTGTCCCACCGGACTCACGGACACCCTGCGCGATCTGCTCCTCGTCCGCGTCGAAGGGCTGCCCGAGAGCGCCCAGCGGGTCGCCAGGACCGTCGCCGAGGGTGGCAGCACCGTCGAGTACTCCCTGCTCGCCGCCGTGGCACGGCTCGCCGAGGACGACCTCATCGAGGCCCTGCGCGCCTGCGTCGGCGCCAACATCCTGATCGCGACGCCCGGCGGCGACGGCTACCGCTTCCGCCACTCCCTGGTCCGCGAGGCCGTCAGCGACGACCTGCTGCCCGGCGAGCGCTCGCGCTTCAACCGCCGCTACGCCGAAGCCCTGGAGGCCGACCCGGCGCTCGTACCGGCCGACGAGCGCGTCACCCGGCTGGCCAGCTACTGGTATCACGCCCACGACGCGGCCAAGGCCCTGCCCGCCGTCCTCGACGCCTCGGTCGAGGCCCGCCGCCGGCATGCCCACGCCGAGCAACTGAGACTCCTGGAAAGGGCGATGGAACTCTGGGAGGCCGTCCCCGACACCGTGCGGGCCGGACTGCGTCCCATCGACTACGTGGAGGCCTATCCGCCGCCGCCGGAGCGCGGGGAGAGCCCGGCCGGCGACAACTCCACGGCCAAGCCCCTGCGTTACCTCGACCTGATGGCCGAGGCCGCCGTCGCGGGCCGGCTGTGCGGGGAACGCGAACGCGCCCTGAGGACGACCAAGCGGGCGCTGCACCTCCTTCAGGACGAGGGCGACCCGCTGCGCGCCGCCTGGTTCTGGGTCCAGCGGTCCCGGCTCGTGCAGGCGCAGGTCCGCGGCGACGGCTGGAAGGAACTGGCCACCGCCCAGGACCTGGTGCGCGGTCTGCCGCCCTCCCAGGTGCACGCCGAGGTCCTGTCCATGGTCGCCGCCTGGTGCATGGTGCACCAGCCGGGCCACGGCGCTCTGTCCGCGGCCGAACGCGCCGTGGAGTACGCGCGGATGGTGGGCGCCCGTGACACCGAGCTGAACGCCCGGCTCACCCTCGGCGGCCTGATGGTCGACGCGGGCGAGATCGAGGCCGGGCTCGCGGAGATGTACCGGGTCAGGGAGCGGGCCAACCGCCAGGGCGCCGCGTACGTCGTGGGCCGGCTGCACATCAACCTGCCCTCCCATCTGGAGTCCGTCGGCCGCTCCCGCGAGGCCGTCGCCGTCCTCAACGAGGGCATCGAACTCGCCCGCCGCAACGGCCTGTTGGACACCCAGGCCTGGGTCTGGGGCAATCTCTCCGAATCGCTGTACGCGCTCGGCCGCTGGGACGAGGCCGCCGAGGCCGCGCGCAGCGCCCTGGCCATCGGACTCGGCGGCAAGGCCTCGGGCGTGGGCGCCTCCCGTCTCGCGCCCGTCGCCCTGGCCCGCGGCGACCTCATCGAAGCCGGACGTCAACTGGCCGCCGCCCGCGGCCACTTCGGCACCCATGACCCGATGCCCCAGCACTCCCTGCCGCTGCTGTGCACCACCATCGGCATCGCCGCGGGCGAGGGCCGCTTCCTCGACGCCCGTACGGCCCTGGAGGAGGCGCTGGCCGCGGGCTTCCCGCCCGGCACCCAGCGCTACGCCTGGCCCCTGCTGCTGGCCGCCGTCACCGCCGAGGCCGACGCCCGCGGCCTGCCCGTCGCCGTCCCCGGCCGCGCCCCGACCATGGCACGCATCCGCGCGGTCGCGCGGAACCTGGCCACCGGAGCGCCCGTCTGGCTCGCCCACGCCGAATGGCTGCGCGCCGAACTCCGGCGGGCCGACGGGGCGAGCAGCCCGGAGCAGTGGTCCGAGGTGGCCGAGGCCGTCGAGCCGCTGGAGCGCCCCTACGACCTCGCCCGGGTCCGGCTCCGGCTGGCCGAGGCCCTGCTGCTCACGGGCGCGGACGACGGCGGGCGCGCCCGCGCCGCGGAACTCCTGCGGCTGTCGGGTGCCGCCGCCGAGCACCTCGGGGCCCGCCCGCTCACCGAGGCCGTGGCCCTGCTCGCCCAGCGGGCCCGCCTGACCCTGGAGCACACCCCGGCCAGGACCCGTACCGTCCCCGCGGACCCCGCGGCCGCGTTCGGCCTCACCAGCCGTGAGCGCGACGTCCTACGGCTGGTCGCCGCGGGCCGCAGCAATCGCCAGATCGCCGAGGAACTGTTCATCTCCCCGAAGACGGCCAGCGTCCACGTCTCGAACATCCTGGCCAAGCTGGACGTCTCGGGGCGGGGGGAGGCGGCGGCCCTGGCCCACCGGCTGCGGCTGTTCCCGCCGGACGGTCCGGACGCCGTGGCCACGCCCGGGAGCCCGCCCGCCCGGGCGGCCGGCTGAGAGCCCGCCGCGCCTACGTCACCTCGACCTCCAGAATCCGGTCGTCGCCCTTCGCCGGTGTGCCGCGGCCGTCGGTGTTGCTCGTGGTCAGCCAGAGCCTGTCGCCGCCCGCGGAGAGGACCGTGCGGAGCCGGCCGTACGTGCCCGTCAGGAAGGCCTCGGGTGCGGCGGACGCCTTCGTGCCGTCCAACGGGACGCGCCACAGCCGTTCGCCCCTGAGCGCCGCCATCCAGATGGACCCCTGGGCGTAGGCGATCCCGCTCGGGGAGGCCTCGTCGGTGTGCCACTGGGCGACGGGATCGTGGTACTTCGGGTTGTGGCCGATGCCTTCCACCACGGGCCAGCCGTAGTCGTCGCCCGGCTTGATCTGGTTCAGCTCGTCCCAGGTGTCCTGGCCGAACTCCGAGGCCCACAGCCGCTGCCGGTCGTCCCAGGCGAGACCCTGGACATTGCGGTGCCCGTACGAGTACACGACCGAGTCGGGGAAGGGATTGCCCGGCGCCGGCTCGCCCTCCGGCGTCATGCGCAGGATCTTTCCCCCGAGCGACTTCTTGTCCTGGGCCAGGCCCCGGTCACCCGTCTCGCCCGTGCCCGCGTACAGCATCCTGTCGGGTCCGAAGGCGATCCGGCCGCCGTTGTGGATCACTCCCTTGGGGATGCCCCGGAAGATCGTGTCCGGTGCGCCCAGCTGCTCGCCGGACGGCTTGTGCTCGTCGTACAGCATGCGGACGACGCGGTTGTCGGAGGCCGTCGTCAGATAGGCGTAGATCATGTGGTCGGAGGCGAAGTCCGGTGAGAGCGCGAGGCCGAGGAGGCCGCCCTCGCCCGCCGGGGCCACCCCGGGAACCTCGCCCAGCAGCGTCTTCCGGCCGGTCTTCTCGTCGATCCGGGTGATCGTCCCCTTGTCGCGCGAGGACACCAGCAGACCGCCCCCGGGCAGCGGCGCGAGGCCCCAGGGCGTATCGAGATCCTGGGTGACGGTGCGCAGGACCTTCACCGAGCCCTTCGCGGGCGGTGTCTGCTGCGGGGAGGCGCTCGGTGCGGACGGCGCCTGCGAGGAACTGCTCGCCGTACGGGTGGAGGCGCCGGGGCCCGGGCTGCCGGAGGAGGAGCATCCGGCCGTCAGCAGAAGCGCGCTCGCGGCCAACCCGACTGTCACTGCTCGAACTTGCACCATCAGTGTCCCTTCGACGCGGCGGTCCTCCTGTTCATACACCGCTCGCGTGCCACGGGTTCCCGGTCCCGGGCGGCAGATCCGCGCCGGTTGCGGAAGCGCTGTTCAGTCCCAGGATCCCAGGGCCGGTGGCAGCCGCGCCACCTCGGAGAGATCCTCGGCCGTCAGCCGCAGTGCGGCCGCCCCCGCGTTCTCGGTGACCCAGCGCTCCCGCTTGGCCCCCGGCACCGGGACCACGTGCGGCCCCTGCGCCAGGACCCACGCCAGCGCCACCTGCGCGGGCGTGACGGGCCGGTCCCCGCCCCCGTGCCGCCGCGCCACGCGCCGCAGACCGACGACGATGGGCTGGTTCGCGGCCATCATCTCGGCGGTGAAGCGAGGGTGGCGGGCGCGCGGATCGTCGGGCTCGAAGCCCTCGCCCGGGGTCAGGGTGCCGGTCAGGAAGCCGTTGCCGAGCGGCATCGCGGCCAGGAACCCGACGCCGCGCGCCGCGCACCAGGGCAGCAGCGCGTCCAGCGCCTGTGGCGACCACACCGACAGCTCGGCCTGCACCGTACTCACCGGGAAGACCTGCTGCACCCGCTCCAGCAGGCGGATCGTTCCCTCGTGCGGCCGCGCGCCGGTCCGGCGGCCGGGCCCGGCACCCACCGCGCACAGCCCGAGCGAGCGGACCTTTCCGGCCGCGACCAGCTCGGCCATCGCGCCCCAGGTCTCCTCGACCGGCACTTCGGGATCGGCGCGGTGCAGCTGGTAGAGATCGATCACATCCGTCTGGAGCCGCCGCAGCGAGGCGTCGCACGCCCGTCGCACATAGCCGGGGCGGCCGTTGGCCACGAGATGCTGGTCGCCCACCAGCAGCCCGACCTTGGTCGACACGAAGGCCTCGGAGCGCCGCTCCTTCAGCACGCGCCCGAGGAGCAGCTCATTGGTGAAGGGCCCGTACATGTCGGCCGTGTCGAGCAGCGTCGAGCCCCGGTCCAGTGCCGCGTTCACCGCGCGCAGCGACTCCTCGCCGCGCTGTCGCGACCTGGTGTAGGCCCAGTTCATCGGCATGCATCCGAGTCCGACCGCCCCCACATCGAGCGCCGCCGCCCCGATCGTTCTGCGCTCCACCTGGCCGTGATCCTCCTTCTGCCGGCCCCCAACCTAACCTCTGCGCGCATGAGCGCCTGGCATAACCTCCTGACCATGACTTCCGATGTCTGGCTCCCCTTCCACGCGGACGAGATCGACGGACTGCCCGAGGGCCCCGACTACCGCTTCTGGGACGGCGGCGAGGAGTTCCCCGCCGATCCCGCCGACTGCGCGTTCTACGTCGTGCCGTACATGAAGCCCCCCGCCGTCTCGCAGCGGCCGATGGCCGAAATGACGTCGCTCCGGGTCGTGCAGACGCTCTCCGCCGGCGTCGACCACGTCCTGCCGAGCCTCAAGTCCCTTCCGTCCGGGGTGGTGTTGTGCAACGCCCGCGGGGTGCACGAGGCGAGCACCGCGGAACTCACGCTGGCCCTCGTCCTCGCCTCGCTGCGCGGGATCCCCGACTTCGTGCGGGGCCAGGACAGACAGGAGTGGCGTTCGGGCTTCCGCCCCTCGCTCGCCGACAAGTCCGTGCTCATCGTGGGATACGGGTCGATCGGGTCGGCCATCGAGGACAGGCTCGCGCCGTTCGAGCTCGCGCGGGTCGCGCGCGTCGCACGCTCCGCCCGTGCCACGGCGCGCGGTCCCGTGCGCCCCCTCACCGAACTGCCGTCCCTGCTGCCCGAGTTCGACGTCGTCATCCTGTCCGTGCCGCTCACGGACAGCACCCAGCACCTGGTGAACGCCGGCTTCCTGTCCCGGATGAAGGACGGCGCGCTCCTGGTGAACGTGGCCCGCGGCCCCGTCGTCGACACGGACGCGCTGCTCGGTGAGCTGAGGAGCGGGCGCATCACCGCCGCGCTGGACGTCACCGACCCCGAACCGCTGCCCCCCGGCCACCCGTTGTGGCACGCGCCCGGCCTGCTCCTCAGCCCCCATGTCGGAGGGCCGACCTCGGCGTTCTGGCCGCGCGCCAAGCGACTCCTCGCGGATCAGCTGACCCGATTCGTGAACCGGGAGCCGCTGGGCAACGTGGTCCTTACCACCGGCACCTGAGCAACCGCCGTTCACCCCGCGTCCTCTTCGGACACCCTCCGCAGTTCTCCGGATGCGGGCGGTGTCGGCATAGTCCCTGGTCGTCACGGAGCGTAGAGGAACTATGTCCCTGAGTGACGAGACTGGTGTATCGTCCCGACAGGGGCGGCGCCGCGCACCGTTCGGCGCCGGGGACGGACATGAGACTGCGAGGGGGGCGACGGGCGATGCACGGCCTATGGACCAACGATCCGACGCGGCGGGGCCGCCGCCGACGACCCTGGCGCGCGGCCACGCACAGCCGCGGTCACGGCGGCCATCACCAGCGCAGGCACCCGGGCCGCCGCAGGCACGGGCATCCGGCGCACCGGGACCAGCGGGATCCCGGGGCACGGACCGGGTCGGCCCGGTGAGCTCCCCAGGGGTGCTGCTGACCCGTCGGACGGTCTTCGACGGCGGGACGGGCCTGTTCTCGCAACTCGTGCTGGCCCTGCTGTGCGCGGCGTACGCCGTCGGCTCCGCGCTCGGCTGGGGATCCACGAGTCTCGCGCTGGTCATGGGCGACTTCGGGCTGAGCGTCGCCGCGGGCACCGCGGCGGTCTCCTGCCTCCTCTACGCCCGCGGCCGACGCAGCCGCTTTCGGCCGGCGTGGCTGCTGTTCGCGCTCTCCTCGGCGATGGCCTCGCTCGGAAACCTGGTCTGGGGGTGGTACGAGGTGGTCCTCGACCGCCCGGTGCCCACGCCGAGTTACGCCGATCTCTTCTTCCTCTGCTTCGCCCCGCCCGCCATCGTGGGACTCCTGGTGCTCGCCAAACGGCCGGTCACCAAGGCGGGCTGGGTGTGTCTCGCGCTGGACGCCTGGCTGATCGGCGGATCGCTGCTCACCCTGTCCTGGAGTCTGGCGCTCGCCCAGGCGGCCAAGTTCGACGGGCCGAGCGTCGCGCACACCGCGCTCTCGCTCGCGTACCCGCTGCTGGACATCGCGCTGGTCAGCATGGTGCTGGCACTGCACTTCAGGCGCTCGTCGGTGAACAGGTCGGCGGTGAACACGGCGATCGGGGCGCTCGCCCTGACCGTGATGTGCGACGCGCTGTTCACCTCGCCCCTGCTGCACAACAGTTACCACTCGGGCCAGCTCCTGGACGCGGGCTGGTTCGCCGGCTCGCTGCTCCTCGCCTACGCCCCCTGGGTCGTCACCCGGCACGGCGGCGAGGGCGAGGAGCACGGCACGGGCGAGCGCGACATCGACGCGTACGGCCCGGACCCGCGCGGACCCGACCGGCGCGGGCCGGACGGGCAGGGCTCGCAGGAGCACGCGCGCGTGGTGCACGAGGGCATCCCCGGGCAGCGCAGGGAAGGGCAGCACGGCCCCCCGGGAAGCCATGCCTCGCCCGGACCCCGGGAGACCCGTCCGCCGTACGGCCACGGCGCCCCGCGCGAGGACGCCGAGTCCCACGAAGGCCAGGGGCGGGCGGAGCCGGACCCTCCCCGCGGACCGGATCAGGACGGCACCGGCCAGGACGGGCCCGCGCACGAGGACACCCGGGACGCCGGAGCCGGCCGCTCCCCGGCGGCCCGGCCGATCACCGGATCGCTCGCCGCCCTGACGCCCTACCTGGCCGCCGCCGTCTGCACGCTGGGGATCCTCTACAACATCCTGAACGGCCGCCGGGTGGACCGCGTGGTCCTCGTCACCGCGGGCCTCGTCGTGCTCGCCCTCGTGGTGCGCCAGGGCATCATGCTGCTCGACAACATCACCCTCACCCAGGAGCTGGCCCAGAAGGAGAACCACTTCCGCTCCCTGGTGCAGGGTTCGAGCGACGTCATCATGATCGCCGCCCCGAACGGCATCCTGAGATACGTCAGCCCCGCCGCCGCCGGGGTCTACGGCCGCGACGCCGAGGAACTCGTCGGCTCCGAACTCGCCTCGCTCATCCATCCCGAGGACCTCGGCTGCGTGGTCCACGAGGTGCGGCGCTTCCTCGCCGCCAGCCACGCCGAGGAGCCCACCACCCGGATCGAGTGCAGGTTCCGCTCCGGCGACGGCGGCTGGCTCAATGTGGAGTCCACCGTCAACCGGCACCACGGCGGCCTCATCTTCAACAGCCGGGACGTCACCGAACGCGTGCGACTCCAGGCGCAGTTGCAGCACAACGCCGAGCACGATCCGCTCACCGACCTGCCCAACCGCGCGCTGTTCACCCGGCGCGTCCAGCAGGCCCTGTCCGGGCGCCGCTCCACCGACCGGGGCACCGCCGTCCTGTTCATCGACCTCGACGGCTTCAAGGCCGTCAACGACACCATCGGGCACCAGGCCGGCGACGAACTGCTCGTCCAGGCCGCCCGCAGACTCCAGGATTCCGTCCGGCACGGAGACACCGCCGCCCGGCTCGGCGGCGACGAGTTCGCGGCCCTCATCGTCGGCGACGGAGGTCGCGACCGCACCGCCCGTGAGCAGCAGGTACGGGAACTCGCCGACCGTCTGCGGATCAGGCTCTCCCAGCCCTACTGTATCGACGGCAACGATGTCCGGGTCGCCGCCTCCATCGGCGTGGGCTTCGCCGAACCGGGCCTCGGCGCGGGCGAGTTGCTGCGCAACGCCGACCTCGCCATGTACCGCGCGAAAGCGGCGGGCAAGGGCCGCGTCGAGCTGTACGCGCCCCAGATGCAGCAGGACGTCGTCCGCAAGGCGGAACTGGCGACCCGGCTGCGCTCCGCCCTCCAGGACGGCGAGTTCGCCCTGCTGCACCAGCCCGTGGTGTCGCTGGAGAACGGCCGGATCGCGTCGGTCACCGCACAGGCGCGCTGGCGTTCCTCCCAGGGGGTGCTCTTCACGCCCGCCGAGTTCCTGCGGGTCGCCGAGGACAGCGAGCGGACCGCCGAACTCGGCCGCTGGATGCTCGACGAGGCCGTCGAGCAGGCCGCCGAGCGCACCGCCGCGGGGGTCGCCGTGCCCGTCACGGTCCGGATGACCGCCCGGCGTCTGGTGGACCGCTCGATGCCGCTGGGCTCCGTGGAGTCCCTGCTCACCCGGCACGGGCTCGCCTCCGGCGGCCTGATCATCGAGCTGTCCGACACCGATCCGAGGGTCCCCCTGGACGAGCTGGAGCGCCGGCTGAACGCGCTGCGGCGTCTCGGTGTGCGGATCGCCCTGGACGGCTTCGGCAGCGGCTACGCGGCGATCACGGCACTGAGGCGGCTTCCCGTCGACGTCCTGCGTATCGACCGGAGTCTGGTCGAGGGAGTCGTCGAGTCCGCTCGGCTGCACAAGATCACCAGCGGGCTGCTGCGGATCGCCGCCGATCTGGGGATGCAGTCCGTCGCCGACGGGGTGGATCTTCCCGAGCAGGTGGTCGCCCTGCGCGCGATGGGCTGCACCCACGGGCAGGGCATGGCGTTCTCCGGCCCGCTGGACGAGTACCGGCTGCGCAGAGCGCTGTCTTCCGGCCACTATCCGGTGCCCGACTGCCCCGTCGAGCCGGTGTTCGCGGGCGGGGGCGGCGCCGGGGTGTACAGGAGTGGTGTGCCCCTGGTCCTGGGGGGCGGAACGGCCCTCCGCTCACATAATGAGACTCCCGTCCCACCCACTTGACAGTCGGTGCGTGCCGGGGGGAGGGTCAATGCCATGCGCACCCGAATTCTCGTACTTGGAAAGCGCGTCGGCTGAAGCCAGGTGGACACCGGAACGATCCGGAACACCCGGCGACCGCACCCGGCGCGCTCCCCTCGCTTGCCTCACGGCACGAGGGGTTTTTTGTTGCACAGGCAGCAGTCGTACACCGCACAAAAGTCGCAAAAACCCTCAGCATCGAGAAGAGAATGCCGATGACCGAGCAGGCCACCGGGGCCCATCCGCAGCCGCGGCCCCGTTCCGGAGGACACCAGTCCGCCCCCGAGCACGTCACGGGTGCGCAGTCCCTCATCCGCTCGCTCGAGGAGGTCGGGGCCGAGACCGTATTCGGCATTCCCGGCGGTGCGATCCTTCCCGCGTACGACCCGCTGATGGACTCCCGCAGGGTGCGGCACGTGCTCGTGCGGCACGAGCAGGGAGCGGGCCACGCGGCCACCGGCTACGCGCAGGCCACCGGCAAGGTCGGCGTCTGCATGGCGACCAGCGGCCCCGGCGCGACCAACCTGGTCACCCCGATCGCCGACGCCCACATGGACTCGGTGCCGCTCGTGGCGATCACCGGGCAGGTCGCGTCCAAGGCGATCGGCACGGACGCCTTCCAGGAGGCGGACATCGTCGGCATCACGATGCCGATCACGAAGCACAACTTCCTGGTCACCAAGGCCGAGGACATCCCACGGACGATCGCGGAGGCCTTCCACATCGCCTCCACCGGCCGCCCGGGCCCGGTCCTCGTCGACATCGCCAAGGACGCCCTCCAGGCCAAGACCACCTTCCAGTGGCCGCCCACCCAGGACCTGCCCGGCTACCGCCCGGTGACCAAGCCGCACGCCAAGCAGATCCGCGAGGCCGCCAAGCTGCTGTCCCAGGCGAAGCGGCCCGTGCTGTACGTCGGCGGCGGCGTCCTCAAGGCGCACGCCACCGCCGAGCTGAAGGTCCTCGCGGAACTCACCGGAGCGCCCGTCACCACCACCCTGATGGCGCTCGGCGCATTCCCCGACAGTCACCATCTGCACGTGGGAATGCCGGGCATGCACGGTTCGGTCACCGCCGTCACCGCGCTCCAGAAGGCCGACCTGATCGTCGCCCTCGGTGCCCGCTTCGACGACCGCGTCACCGGCAAGCTGGACAGCTTCGCCCCCTTCGCCAAGATCGTCCACGCCGACATCGACCCGGCCGAGATCGGCAAGAACCGCGCCGCCGACGTGCCGATCGTCGGAGACGCCCGCGAGGTCATCGCCGACCTGGTCCAGGCGGTCCAGAAGGAGCTCAGCGAGGGCAACGCCGGCGACTACACCGCCTGGTGGAGCGACCTCAACCGCTGGCGCGAGACCTACCCGCTCGGCTACGAACAGCCCGACAACGGCCAGCTGTCCCCGCAGCAGGTCATCGAGCGCATCGGACAGCTCGCCCCGGAGGGCACGATCTTCGCGGCCGGCGTCGGCCAGCACCAGATGTGGGCCGCGCACTACATCCAGTACGAGCAGCCCGCGACCTGGCTGAACTCCGGCGGCGCCGGAACGATGGGCTACGCGGTCCCGGCCGCGATGGGCGCCAAGGCCGGACAGCCGGACCGTACGGTCTGGGCGGTCGACGGCGACGGCTGCTTCCAGATGACCAATCAGGAACTCACCACCTGCGCTCTGAACAACATCCCGATCAAGGTCGCCATCATCAACAACGGCGCCCTCGGGATGGTCCGCCAGTGGCAGACCCTCTTCTACAACCAGCGCTACTCCAACACCGTGCTGCACAGCGGCCCGGACGCGGACGGCAAGCAGCCGAGCGCCGGCACCCGTGTCCCCGACTTCGTCAAGCTGTCGGAGGCGATGGGCTGCCACGCCATCCGCTGCGAGTCCCCGGACGACCTCGACAAGGTGATCGAGGAGGCGAACTCGATCAACGACCGCCCGGTCGTGGTCGACTTCATCGTCCACGAGGACGCGATGGTGTGGCCGATGGTCGCCGCAGGCACCTCCAACGACGAGGTCATGTTCGCCCGGGACGTCCGCCCCGACTTCGGCGACAACGAAGACGACTGAGAGAGAGCCGAGTCAGACCCATGAGCAAGCACACCCTCTCCGTCCTCGTCGAGAACAAGCCCGGTGTCCTCGCCCGGATCACCGCCCTGTTCTCCCGGCGCGGCTTCAACATCGACTCCCTCGCCGTCGGTGTCACCGAGCACCCCGAGATCTCCCGCATCACCATCGTGGTGAACGTGATCGAGGAACTCCCGCTCGAACAGGTCACCAAGCAGCTCAACAAGCTCGTCAACGTCCTGAAGATCGTCGAGCTGGAACCCGGTTCGGCCGTTCAGCGGGAACTCGTTCTGGTGAAGGTGCGCGCCGACAACGAGACGCGCTCCCAGATCGTCGAGATCGTGCAGTTGTTCCGTGCCAAGACCGTCGACGTCTCCCCGGAGGCCGTCACCATCGAGGCAACCGGTGGCGCCGACAAGCTGGAGGCCATGCTCAAGATGCTGGAGCCGTACGGCATCAAGGAGCTCGTCCAGTCCGGCACGATCGCGATCGGACGCGGGGCGCGTTCGATCACCGACCGGTCGCTGCGCGCACTGGACCGGTCGGCCTAAGTCAGGAAGCCGCCGGCGCGCGGGCGGGCCGCTCACCCGGTCCGCCCGTATGCCGAGACCCGAGAACTTCACTTCCCCCGCCCGCCGTACGGTGGGACGCAACACCGGAAATACCGGAAAACAAGGAGAACCCCAGTGGCCGAGCTGTTCTACGACGACGACGCTGACCTGTCCATCATCCAGGGCCGCAAGGTCGCGGTCATCGGCTACGGCAGCCAGGGCCACGCGCACGCGCTGTCCCTGCGCGACTCGGGTGTCGACGTCCGCGTCGGTCTCCACGAGGGCTCCAAGTCCAAGGCGAAGGCCGAGGAGCAGGGCCTGCGCGTGGTGACCCCGTCGGAGGCCGCGGCCGAGGCCGACGTCATCATGATCCTGGTGCCGGACCCGATCCAGGCCCAGGTCTACGAGGAGTCCATCAAGGACAACCTCAACGACGGCGACGCGCTGTTCTTCGGCCACGGCCTGAACATCCGCTTCGACTTCATCAAGCCGCCGGCCAACGTCGACGTCTGCATGGTCGCCCCCAAGGGCCCCGGTCACCTGGTCCGCCGCCAGTACGAGGAGGGCCGCGGCGTTCCCTGCATCGTCGCCGTCGAGCAGGACCCGACGGGCAACGGCCTGGCGCTCGCCCTCTCGTACGCCAAGGGCATCGGCGGCACCCGCGCCGGCGTCATCAAGACGACCTTCACCGAGGAGACCGAGACCGACCTGTTCGGTGAGCAGGCCGTCCTCTGCGGTGGCACCGCCGCCCTGGTCAAGGCCGGCTTCGAGACGCTGACCGAGGCCGGCTACCAGCCGGAGATCGCGTACTTCGAGTGCCTCCACGAGCTGAAGCTCATCGTCGACCTCATGTACGAGGGCGGCCTGGAGAAGATGCGCTGGTCGGTCTCCGAGACCGCCGAGTGGGGCGACTACATCACCGGCCCGCGCATCATCACGGACGCCACCAAGGCCGAGATGAAGCAGGTCCTCACCGAGATCCAGGACGGCACGTTCGCCCGTAACTGGATGGACGAGTACCACTCCGGTCTGAAGAAGTACAACGAGTACAAGACCCAGGACGAGAACCACCTCCTGGAGACCACCGGCAAGGAGCTGCGCAAGCTCATGTCGTGGGTCAACGACGACGAGGCGTGAGCCGCGCGACGAAGGGCCGGGGCGGGCTCGCCCCGGCCCTTCGTCGAACCCCGGGGCGGGCTTGCCCCGGCCCCTTGTCTAACCCCGGGTAACACCCGTGGGCGCGGTGTTGGACATCCCGTCCAGCCACGGACGGGTGATCCTTCCGCGGAGGCGCAGGACGACCCTCGCGGCGCCACTACACTGCTCCACATCACCAACGCGTCAGGCCCACAGCGTCGTGCGTCTTCCACGCGGCTCGAGCGACCCCCCCAGAAGTGCAGGTACATACCGGGGCCGCTAAAACCCTCCACCGCCTGCGGCCGTCGGGACGGCCGTCCGCATGGGACTTGTGAGGACTCACGTGAGCTCGAAACCTGTCGTACTCATCGCTGAAGAGCTGTCGCCCGCGACCGTAGACGCCCTGGGCCCGGACTTCGAGATCCGGCACTGCAACGGCGCGGACCGTGCCGAGCTGCTGCCCGCCATCGCCGACGTCGACGCCATCCTCATCCGCTCGGCCACCAAGGTCGACGCCGAGGCCGTCGCCGCCGCCAAGAAGCTGAGGGTCGTCGCACGAGCCGGCGTCGGCCTGGACAACGTCGACGTCTCCGCCGCCACCAAGGCCGGCGTGATGGTCGTCAACGCCCCCACCTCGAACATCGTGACCGCGGCCGAGCTGGCCTGCGGTCTCCTCCTCGCCACCGCGCGCCACATCCCGCAGGCCAACACGGCCCTGAAGAACGGCGAGTGGAAGCGCAACAAGTACACCGGTGTCGAGCTCGCCGAGAAGACCCTCGGTGTCGTCGGACTCGGTCGCATCGGCGCGCTCGTCGCGCAGCGCATGTCGGCGTTCGGCATGAAGGTCGTCGCCTACGACCCCTACGTCCAGCCCGCGCGGGCCGCGCAGATGGGCGTCAAGGTCCTCACCCTCGACGAGCTGCTCGAGGTCGCGGACTTCATCACCGTGCACCTGCCCAAGACCCCCGAGACCCTCGGGCTCATCGGCGACGAGGCCTTGCACAAGGTCAAGCCGACCGTGCGCATCGTCAACGCCGCCCGCGGCGGGATCGTCGACGAGGAGGCGCTGTACTCGGCGCTCAAGGAGGGCCGCGTCGCCGGCGCCGGCCTCGACGTCTACGCGAAGGAGCCCTGCACGGACTCCCCGCTGTTCGAGCTCGACGAGGTCGTCTGCACCCCGCACCTCGGCGCCTCCACGGACGAGGCCCAGGAGAAGGCCGGCATCTCCGTCGCCCGCTCCGTGCGCCTCGCCCTCGCCGGTGAGCTCGTCCCCGACGCGGTCAACGTCCAGGGCGGCGTGATCGCCGAGGACGTCAAGCCGGGTCTGCCGCTCGCCGAGAAGCTCGGCCGCATCTTCACCGCCCTCGCGGGCGAGGTCGCGGTCCGCCTCGACGTCGAGGTGTACGGCGAGATCACCCAGCACGACGTCAAGGTGCTCGAACTCTCCGCGCTCAAGGGCGTGTTCGAGGACGTCGTCGACGAGACCGTGAGCTACGTCAACGCCCCGCTGTTCGCGCAGGAGCGCGGCGTCGAGGTCCGGCTGACCACGAGCTCGGAGTCCCCCGACCACCGCAACGTGGTCACCGTGCGCGGCACCCTCGGCGATGGCCAGGAGGTCGCGGTCTCCGGCACGCTGGCCGGCCCGAAGCACCTTCAGAAGATCGTCGCCGTCGGCGAGTACGACGTGGACCTGGCGCTCGCCGACCACATGCTCGTCCTGCGCTACGAGGACCGTCCCGGTGTCGTCGGCACCGTCGGCCGCATCCTCGGCGAGTCCGGTATCAACATCGCCGGAATGCAGGTCGCCCGCGCGAACGCCGGCGGCGAGGCCCTCGCGGTGCTCACCGTCGACGACACCGTGCCGCCGAACGTCCTCACCGAGCTCTCCGCCGAGATCGGCGCGACCTCGACGCGGTCGGTCAACCTGGTCTGAGGGCCGTCACGACGGCTTCCCGTACGACGGCCGGGGGCCGGGACACCAGTCGGTGTCCCGGCCCCCGGCCGTTTCGGACCCTCACGCCGAGGGGGTCGTCTCCGGTGCGATCAGACCCTCGCGGTAGGCGATGGCCACGGCTTCGGTACGGCTCGCGGCGCCCAGCTTGGCGAGGATGTTGGAGACGTGGACGCTCGCCGTCTTGCCGCTGATGAACAGCTCCTCGCCGATCTGGCGGTTGGTGCGCCCGTGACCGAGCAGCCGCAGAACGTCGCTCTCCCGGGCGGTCAGCGCGGCGATGCGCTCCCCGGCGGCAGGAGACGCGGCGAGACGCCCGCGCCGCAGCAGCGCGTCCAGTGCCTCGCGCAGCGGGGCCGCGCCGAGACGCACGGCGGTGTCGTGGGCGGCGCGGGCCTGTTCGCCGGCCTCCTCGCGGAGGCCCTCGGCGAGCAGGGCCTCCGCGAACCGCCTTCTGCTCCTGGCCAGTTCGTACGGGTCGCCGTAGCCGAAGGCCGTCACGGCCCGCTCCCAGGCGGCGACGTCAGGACCGCTGCGGGCCCGCAGCCACTCCGCCTCCGCGCGGGCGAGCCAGGCCAGGCCCTCGGGTCCTCGCACGCCGCCCTTCCCGCCCGTGGCCGCCGTGCTCCTGGCGAGCTCCACCAGTTCGGTGGCGGTGTCCGCCCAGCGGTCGGCGGCGGCCGGGTCACCGGATCGGCGCGTCTCCTCGGCCGCGTCCGCGACCGCCGAGAGCGCGAGCGCGGCGAGGCGCACCACGACGGGGGGAGGGCCGGTGCCGGAGGCGTCCGTGAGGGCGTCGGCCGCGGTGCGCAGCCGTCGTACGGCCTCGTCCGCGTCGCCCTCGTGGGCCGCCGCGTCGGTCAGCACGATGCTCGCGACCAGGCTCGACATCCAGTCGAAGGGCCGGTCGAGCAGGGCGCGGGCGCCGCGGACGGCTGCCTCGTGCTCGCCGCGGGCCAGGGCCACGTACAGGGCGGGGCCCGTCGCGAACCCGGCCGCCGCCGGCAGCACCTCGGCGTCCTCGGCGGCCGCGCGGGCGCACGCGTCCCAGCGGCCCAGCGTGTAGAGCACCAGCGACTGGAGGTAGCGCAGCTCCAGGGCGTACGGCGAGGAGAGCAGACCGGAGCGGCGGGCGCGGTCCACGCCGTCGCCGAGCCAGGTCAGGCACTCCTCCAGGTCGCCGGATTCGTAGCACCCGATGGCCAGGGCGAACAGGGCCCGCATCTCGACCGGGAAATTCCCGGCGCCATGGGCCAGTTCACGGGCCCGGCGCAGACGCTCGCGGCCCTTCGGGGTGCTCCGGTCGTCCGCCTCCATGCCGACCAGGGAGATCGTCAGGTCGGCCTGGGCATCGGCCAGCCGGAGGTGTTCGGCGGTGGCGAGCGCCTGCCGGGCGACCCGCTCCGCGTCCTCGGCCCGGCCCACGTGGCGGGCCGCCATGACATGCGTCGCCGCCGCCCACACCCAGGTGTACGAGGGCGGTTCGGCGGGGATCAGGGCGAGTGCCTCGCTGCTGTACGTGAACGCGTCCTTCAGGCTGTCGATGCGCATCAGGTTGCCCGCGAGGGTGTACCGGACCCGGGCCGCGAGCTCGGAGTCGGCGTCCGAGCCGACTCTGGCGAGGGCGTCACGGGTGAGGTGGACCGCGCGATGCATCTCCCCGGCTCTGGCGGCCGCCGCCGAGGCGCGCAGGGTGAGGGCGACCGTGCCCCCGTCGGGGCGGGCGCTCGCCTCCACCGCGGGCCACAGTTCGAGCGCCGTCTCCAGATGGCGCAGCTCCTCGGCGGGCGCGCCGACGTGCTGGGCGTGATCGGCCGCTTCGAGGGAGGCGGTGAGCGCGTCGGGCAGGTCGTGGCTCTCGCGTGAGTGATGGGCGCGTTCCGCCGCGTTCTTCGCCGAGCGGGCCTCTCCGGCCAGCAGCGCGGCGAACCGGCTGTGCAGCCGCACCCGTTCACCGGGCAGCAGGTCCGCGTACACGGCCTCGCGGGTGAGCGCGTGGCGGAACGAGTACGTCGAGTCGGCGCCCGGCAGCAGCAGTTGGCGGCCGACGGCCTCGCGCAGCGCCGACTCCAGCTCCTCCTCCGGGAGTTGTACGGCGCCGCGCAGCAGTTCGTGCTCGACGCGGCGTCCCGCGACGGCCGCCGTGCGCAGCACCTGCTGGGCGGTGTCGGAGAGTTGCTCGATGCGGATGAGCAGGACGTCGGCCAGTCCGCTGGGCATGGCGGGGGAGGCGGGGTCGTCGTCACCGGGCAGCGCGGCGAGCAGTTCCTCGGCGTAGAAGGCGTTGCCCTCGGCGCGCTCGACGATGCCGCGGACCGTGCTGTCCGGGACGGGGCCGGTGCGCAGGGCGCGCACGAGCCGGGCCACGTCCGCGTCGGCCATGGGCCGCAGCTCCAGCCGGTCGACGGCCGGCAGCCGGATCAGCTCGGCGAGCAGGGGGCGCAGCGGATGGCGGCGGTGCAGGTCGTCCGCGCGGTACGAGGCGAAGACGGCGAGCCGGCGGGCGGGGCCGGCGGCGGCGGGCCGCTGGAGCACCTCCCGGCTGAGCAGGAAGCGCAGCAGGTCGCGGGAGGACTGGTCGGCCCAGTGGAGGTCCTCGATGATCAGCAGGAGCGGGGCGATGTCGGCCAGGTCGGCGAGGAGTCCCGCGACGGCCTCGAAGAGCCGGAGCCGGCCGCCGGGGTCGGGTGCGCCGTCGGTTCCCTGACCGGCGCCGGTCAGCCGGTCCACCGCCGGGTGGGCCGCGAAGGCGGGGGCGAGACGGTCGTCGGCGGCCGCGGCACCGAGGATCTCCGTGAACGGCAGATAGGGCAGGCCCACGTCGCCGAGGTCCACGCAGTGCCCGGTCAGGACCGTCGTCCCGGCGGCGGCCGCGTGCGCCGCGGCCTCCGTCAGCGTGCGGGTCTTGCCGACACCGGCGTCCCCGGCGACCAGGACCGCACGCGGTTCGCCGTCCCTGGCGCGCTCCAGCACGCCGGTGAGCCGGGAGAGTTCGTCCCCGCGGCCGATGAACGGCGTACCGAATGTCTGTGTCACACGCCCATCCTGGCACGCCCCGCCGACAACTCCCCGGCGTCGCCGACCTGATCGGGAACCGACCGGGGGAGCCGGTCCGACGGGCGCCGCCGCGTGCGGGGATCCCTCCGGGCGCATGCCGACGCCGGGCGGCCCGGGGTGCTCCGGGCCGCCCGGTGGGTGGGGGTGCTGGATGTGGTGCGGGCCCGGTGGGTGGGGGTGCGGGGCGAGGTTCGGGCCGCCTGGCGGGCGGGGGTGTGGGGTGTGCTCCGGCCTGTCCGGCGGGCGGGGGGGGTGCTGGGTGTGTTCCGGCCGCGCGGTGGGCGGGGCGTGGGTGGGTTCCGGGACGGCGGACGGGGTCAGGCGGGTGTCAGGTCGTTGCCTTGTCCGGTGGCCCCGGTCGCCCCAGTGACGCCGGTGGCCCCGGTCGTCCCGGGCGCCGTCGCGGGGAGCGGGGCGCCGGTCCCGGCGTCGGGGACGTCGCCGTCCTCGCGCACCGCCACCTTGCGCAGGGTCGCCGTGGCGAGGACGGCGGCGCCCAGCAGCAGGACCGCGCCGCCGACGGCCGCCGCCTGCATCCCGTGGGTGAACGCCTCCCGGGCGGCGCCGGCCAGTGCCGTCCCGGCGTGGCCCGGCAGCCGCGCGGCCACGGCCAGCGCGCCGCCCAGCGTCTCGTGGGCCGCGGCCGGGACTCCGGCCGGGATGTCGTGGCGGTAGACCGCGGTGCCGATGGAGCCGAGGACCGCCATCCCGAGGGCCCCGCCGAACTCGGCCCCGGTCTCCAGCAGGGAGGAGGCGGCGCCCGCGTTGCCGACGGGCACCGTGCCGAGGGCCAGGTCCATCATCTGGGACATCACGGTGACGATCCCGGAGGCGAGGACACCCGCGCCGGCCAGCACGAGCCACAGGGACTCGGTGCCGGCGAGGGCGAGCAGGCCGTAGCCGCAGGCGGCCAGGACGAATCCGCCGGAGACGACATGGGCGCGGTGGACGCCCTTCTGCACGAGCTGGGCGGAGACCGGCGCGGCCACACCGACCAGGACGGTGGGGAGCAGGGCCCACAGGGCGGCGGACATGGAGCTCTTGCCGAGCACCGACTGGAGGTACTGGGTGGTGAAGTACGCCGAGCCCATCATCCCGAAGGAGGAGAGCAGGTTGAGGACGACGGCGGGCGCGAAGCCGCGGCCGCGGAACAGCGCGGGGGAGATCAGCGGGGACTCCGCGGTGCGCTGACGGCGGACGAACAGGGCGGCGAAGACGAGGCCGACGAGGACCGGGACGACGTACTGGGTCCTCCAGCCCTCGGACGGGATCTCCTTGATGCCGTAGATCACCGGCAGGACCGCGGCCATCGACAGCGGAACGCTCGGCAGGTCGAAGCGTCCCGGCTCCGGGTTCCTGGACTCGGGCAGCAGGAACGGGCCGAGGACCAGCAGCAGTGCCATCGCGGGCAGGTTGACCAGGAAGACCGAGCCCCACCAGAAGTACTGGACGAGGACACCGCTCATCACCGAGCCGAGGGCGACACCGCCGGTCATGACGCCGGACCACAGCCCGATCGCCTTCGCGCGCTGTCCGGGATCCGTGAACATCGTCCGGATGATCGCCATCGTCGACGGCATCAGGGTCGCGCCGCCGACCCCGAGGAGGGCGCGGGCGGCGATGAGGGTCTCGGCGCTGTTCGCGTAGGCGGCGAGCACCGAGGCGGTGCCGAACGCGGCGGCGCCGCACAGGAGCAGCCTGCGGCGCCCGATGCGGTCGCCGAGGGAGCCCATCGTCATCAGCAGGCCGGCGAGCACGAACGCGTAGATGTCGAAGATCCACAGCTGCTGGGTGCCGCTCGGCTCCAGGTCCGCGCTGATCGAGGGGATCGCGAAGTAGAGGACGGAGACGTCCATCGAGACCAGGAGCAGCGGGAGCATCAGGACGCCGAGGGCGGTCCATTCGCGGCGGCCGGCCAGGGCGCCGGGGGCGCCGGAGGCGGGAGTCGTGCTCGTCGGGTTCGTCATGGCAGGGACTGTACGGACGTATTAAACGCTTGTCTAGTACGTTCGTTTAAGACGTTCGTTCCACACGCTTGTTTCATACGTGCGTCCTTGACGTGCGTATGGGACGGTTGTCTGAATCAGGGGTACGCTGACCGGCATGGGACACCGTGAGGATCTGCTCGAAGGCGCCAAGCGCTGCCTGCTGGAGAAGGGGTTCGTGCGCACCACCGCGCGCGACATCGTCAAGGAGTCGGGGACCAACCTGGCGTCCATCGGCTACCACTACGGCTCGAAGGACGCGCTGCTCGCGCAGGCCTATGTCGCGCTGGTGGACGAGATGCCCTTCGACGGCGAGGGCGCGGCCGCGATCAGCGGCGCCCCCGGTTCGCTGGAGCGGTTCCGTGAGGTCTGGTCCAACATCGTCGACACCATGCGGGAGCCCGGTTCGCTCTGGCGGCTCAGCATGGAGGTCATGACCATCGAGCTGCCCGAGGTGCGCGACCATCTCTCCCGTGCCCAGCGGGAGGGCGGGCGGGGCCTGGTCGCGCTCCTGATGGACGTGCCCGAGGAGGAGGTGTCCGACGAGAGCGCGGACACCCTGGGCCGCTTCTATCTGACGCTGATGTCGGGTCTCATCGCCCAGTGGACCTTCGACCCGAAGACCGCCCCCGACGCGGACGCGCTGACCGAGGGGCTGCGCCAGGTGATCGCGGGGGTGCGCGAGGCGGGCTGAGCCGGTGAGGGCCTTCGCTCCCGCTCACCCCGCCCGGACGACCGGGGCGGACCGGTCCCGGAGGGCCGGGACCAGCGCCAGCGGCATCAGGGCGCCCGTGACGGCGAAGGCCGCCGCGTACCCCATCGGAGCCGCCAGGACGCCGAAGCCGAGTGCGCCGACGCCCATGCCACCGTCGTAGGCGAGGTTCCACAGCGCGGTGACCGTGCCGTAGCCGGAGGCGGGGACGCGCGCGTACATCAGGGACAGGGTGGCGTTCTGGGCGATGCCGAAGCCGGCCCCGAACACGGCCACCCCGGCCAGGACGGCGACCGCGCTCCCGGTGCACGCGGTGAGCACCATGCCCGCGGCGGACAGGAGCAGGCCCGGCACCACCAGGCCCGCGGGTCCGTGCCGGTCGCCGTAGCGGCCCGCCGCCCACCGGACCGCCGTCGACGCGGCGGGCTGGACGAACAGGGCCGCCGCCACGACCCCGGCGGCGGCCGAGGGGACCGCCAGCGGCAGGAAGGTGACGATGATCCCGGTCGCCAGGGCCGTGGTCGCGAAGACGGCCGCGGGCCGGGCCAGGGCGCCGGTGCGCAGCGCCGCCACCATCCCGACCGGCTTCTCCGACGCCGGCTCCCGGCCGGGCAGGGCCGGTACGGACGCGACGGCGGCGAGCGCGATCACGCCCGCCGCGAGGGCGACCGGGGTGAAGCCCACCCGCCCCGCCAGCCACACGCCCAGCGGCAGCGCGACCAGGGACGGCACGCCGGAGACCACGCCCACCAGCGCCAGACCCTCACCCCGCCGCTCGGCCGGGATCAGCGAGGCGGTCAGCGCGCCGCCGGCCACCAGCGTCAGAGCGAAGCCGAGGCCGCGGACCAGGCAGACCAGCACGATCCACGTCAGGCAGTGCGCGAGGGTCAGGACGAGCGCGGGCGCCCCGAGCAGGGTGAGTCCGACGCCCAGGACGACCCGGCAGCCGTACCGCCCGACCAGACGGGGACCGGCCAGCTCACCGAGCACGGTGGCCAGCATCAGGGCCCCCGTGGCCGGGCCCGCCCCCGACGCCGTGGCGTAGGCGGGGACGACCGACAGAAGCAGGAAGAAGCTCGCCGAGGCGCCGATCATGCTCACGAAGCGGAGCATCAGGGGCCGGCTGAGCAAGGGCGGCCGGCCGGCGGGCCCCTCGGGCGCCGGGGACGCGGACGCCGCCGGGTCCGCCGGTGCCGGTGAGACGGACGCGCCCACCGGACCAGGGGCCGGGGACGGGGCGGGTGCCGGGGGAGTCCTTCGGGAGGGCCGGGGCGTCGAGGAAGGCGTCATGGATTCGACGCTAGGCTCCGGCCGGACCGCCGGTAAGCTCCAATTCCATGCCTCCGCAGTGGTCCGGTCTGTCACCCGAACTGCTGCTGTCCGTCGACCGGGACAGCGGCGAGCAGCTGCGTTCCCAGCTGGAGCGGCAGCTGCGCGAGGCGATCCGCACGGGCCGGCTCGGCGCCGGGGAGCGGCTCCCCTCCTCCCGCGCACTCGCCGGCGAACTCGGTCTGTCGCGCGGTCTCGTCCAGGACTGCTACGCCCAACTCCAGTCGGAGGGCTACCTGGTGACCCGTGTCGGCTCCGCCACCCGGGTCGCCGCGGGAGCGCACGTGCCACCCGCGCTCGCCTCCCGGGAGCGGACCGCCCCTCGTCTGATCGCCGACTTCCGGCACGGCGTACCGGACTTGGGGAGCTTCCCGCTGGCCGATTGGCTCTGGGCGACCCGCGAGGCGGCCCGCGCGATGCCGACCGCGGATCTCGACTACGGCGATCCGCGCGGGAGTTCGGTGCTGCGCGAGGTGGTGGCCGGATATCTGCGCCGGGTACGGGCGGCCGCGGCCGACCCCGAGCGGACCGTCGTCTGCTCCGGCTACGCGCAGGGGCTCGGACTGGCCTTGAGCGGCCTAGCGCTCGCCGGGGTGCGGGTGGTGGCGTACGAGGATCCGGGCGGCCCGGCCACCGCGTCGGCCGCCGCCGCTGCCGCGGGTCTGCGGGCCGTGCCCGTACCGGTCGACGAGGACGGCGTCGACGTACGCGCGCTCGACGCGACCGGGGCCCGCGCCGTCGTCGTCACCCCGGCCCACCAGTGGCCCACCGGCGTCGTCCTCGCCCCCGAACGCCGGATCGCGCTGATCGAGTGGGCCATGCGCAGGGACGCGTACGTCATCGAGGACGACTACGACGCCGAGTTCCGCTACGACCGGGAGCCGGTCGGGGCTCTCCAGGGGCTGGCGGCCGACCGGGTCGTCTCGATCGGCACCGTCAGCAAGTCGCTCGCCCCGGCGCTGCGCATCGGCTGGCTGCTCTGCCCGCCCGCGCTCACCGCCCCGCTGACCGAGGCCAAGCGGCTGGCCGACCGCGGTTCCCCCGTCCTGGACCAGCTGGCCCTCGCGAAGCTGATCGAGTCCGGGCGCCACGACCGTCATCTGCGGCGGATGCGCACGCTCTACGCGGCCCGGCGCACCGCCCTGGTCGACGCGTTGGCCGCGCACGCTCCCGAGGTCCGGCTCACCGGGCTGGCCGCCGGATTCCACGCGGTCCTGCATCTGCCGCCGGGCACCGACGAGCGGTCCGTCGTCCTCGCGGCCCGGGAGCGTGCCGTGGGCCTGTACGGCATGAGCCCGTGCCGCGCGGACGGGTCGGCGACACCGCCCCGGCTGGTGCTCGGCTTCGGTGACGTGGGGGAGCGGGCGATCGCCGAGGGCGTGGCAGCCGTCGCCGACCTGCTGACCAGCTGACCTGTTGACCAGCTGGCCTCCTGGTCGACGGACCGACGGACCGACGGACCGACAGGATCCTCCCCGGCCTGTCCGCCCCTCCCTAGAGCCGAGCGCCCTTCAGGGCCATGTGGAGCAGGAGCCTGTCCTCGCCGTCGTCCAGGTCGAGGCCGGTGAGCTGCTCCACCCGGGACAGGCGGTAGTAGAGCGTCTGCCGGTGGATGCCCAACTCGGCCGCCGTGCGCCCGGCCTGACCCGCGCGGTCGAGGAACACCTCGGCCGTGCGCGCCAGTTCACGGTGGGCGGTGCCCAACAGAGCGCTCACGGCCGGATCGTGGGCCGCGTCCGGCGGCAGGGCGGTCAGGAGCCGGAAGGGGCCGATCGCACCCCACTCGGCGACGGGACCGAGCCGGGGCTCGGCCAGCACCGCGCGCGCGGCCGCGGCGGCCTCGCGCCAGGCGGCCCCCAGCTCCCCGAGCCCCTCCCGGGCCCCGGCGACCCCGGCGGCGGCCGTCCCGCCGGGCGAGGCCGCTCCCGTACCCCCGCCCCGGCCCGCGCCCCGGCCCGCGCCGCGGGCGCCCGCGGCCTCCCGTACGAACCGGCCGGCCGCCGTCAGCGCGGGAGCCAGGACCTCCGGGGAGCGCAGCCGGATCAGCAGGGCCAGGCTCTGGTCGGTGGTGCCCCACGGGATCGTGCACAGCGCGGTCGCGCCCGGCACCGTACGGGCGGAGGGGGCGTCGTCCGGGTCGGCCGAGGGCCACGGCGCCACGCACACGACCGTGTGCAGTCCCTCGCCGCGGGCGCCGAGCGCCGTCCGCAGTTCGGCCACCGCCATGTCCAGCTGCCAGCCACGCTCGGCGGTCAGGACGGCCCGCAGCTCCCGGGTGAGGTCCGCCCCTGCCTGGGCCTCGTCCGCGAGCAGCGCGCCGATGCGGGAGGCCACCTCCATGGCCCCGGCCAGCTGGGCGTCGGTGGGGCCCGGGTCGTCCTCGAGCAGCCAGACATAGCCGAGGACGATGCCCCGATGGCGTACCGGGAGACAGATCCGCCCCCGGTAGACCCCGGCCTCAGGGGTCGGCGGGATACGGACCGGACCGGTCGCGCGGGTGATGCCGAAGCCCTCGAACCAGGTGCGGACGGCGGTGGTGGAACGTCGGGTGAGGATCGAGCGGGTGCGCACGGGGTCCAGGGCGGACGGGTCGAGGTCGCCCTCGCTGTCGTACGCGCCGAAGGCGATCAGTTCGAAATCGCGGTTCTCCAGCGTGGCCGGGACGCCGAGGAGCGCCGAGATCTCGTCGACCAGCTCTTGATAGTCGCCTCTGTGTTCACCGCTCACCCCGGCATTCTCGCGCATTTCCGCGAGGCCTTCATACATATGTCTGAGATCAGGGGCAGGGATGCGTGACAGCTGTCGATGGCCCAGGATCGGAGATATCCCTAGGTTTCACGGTGGTTCTCCGTGCCGTACCCGAATCGTCGGGATTCGGCCTCCTGCTGACTTCGTTGTGGAGGTGCCCCGTGCTGGGTCCCGTGATTCTCGCCGCCTCGCGCAGCGACAAGATGCGCCGTCTGATCTCGGCCGCCCCGGTGACCAAGCCGGTCGTCGACCGCTTCATCCCCGGTGAGACCGTCGACCAGGTCGTCCCGATCATCAAGGACCTCACGGGCAAGGGCCTGGAAGTCACGATGGACGTCGTCGGCGAGGACATCACGACCCCCGAGCAGTCCTACGCCGCCCGTGACGCGTACCTGGAGCTGATCGGCCGCCTCAAGGAGCTCGGCCTCGGCACCAAGGCCGAGATGTCGGTCAAGCTCTCCATGTTCGGGCAGGCCCTGGAGGGCGGCCACGAGCTGGCCCTGGCCAACGTCCGCCCGGTCGTCGAGGCCGCCGCCGCGATCGGCACCACCGTCACGCTGGACGCCGAGGACCACACCACCCTCGACTCGATGTTCGCGATCCACGAGGAGCTGCGGAAGGACTTCCCGCAGACCGGCTGTGTGATTCAGGCCTACCTGTTCCGCACCGAGGCCGACGCCCGCCGCCTCGCCGAGAGCGGCAGCCGCGTCCGTCTGGTGAAGGGCGCCTACAAGGAGCCCGCCGAGGTCGCGTACCAGCAGAAGGCGGAGACCGACAAGGCGTACGTCCGCATCCTGAGGATCCTGATGGAGGGCGAGGGCTACCCGATGATCGGGTCCCACGACCCGCGCCTCATCTCGATCGCGCAGGAGCTGGCGCGGACCGCCGGGCGCAAGCTGGACGAGTACGAGTTCCAGATGCTGTACGGCATCCGCAGCGACGAGCACGTGCGGCTCGCCGCCGAGGGCCACCGCATGCGCGTCTACACCGCGTACGGCACCGACTGGTACGGCTACTTCATGCGCCGCCTCGCGGAGAAGCCGGCCAACCTGCTCTTCTTCGCCCGCTCGATCCTGACCAAGGGCTGAGACCGAACACCCGCTCGACTCAAGGAGTTACGGAAAAAATGGACGCTGTGACCCAGGTCCCCACCCCCGTCAACGAGCCGGTGCACGGCTACGCGCCCGGCTCGCCCGAGCGCGCCCGCCTGGAGGCCAAGCTCAAGGAGCTGGCCGAGAACCCGATCGACCTGCCGATGACGATCGGCGGCGAGCGGCGCATGGGCGGCGGCGACCGTTTCGACGTCGTGCAGCCGCACAACCACAAGGCGCGCATCGGCACCTACGCCAACGCCACGCAGGCGGACGCCCAGGACGCCGTGGACGCGGCCCTCGCCGCCGCCCCCGCCTGGCGCGCGATGGCCTTCGACGACCGCGCCGCGATCATCCTGCGCGCCGCCGAGCTGCTGGCCGGTCCCTGGCGCGAGACGCTGGCCGCCTCCACCATGCTCGGCCAGTCGAAGACCGCCCAGCAGGCCGAGATCGACACCCCCTGCGAGCTCGTCGACTTCTGGCGCTTCAACGTCCACTACGCCCGCCAGATCCTCGCCGAGCAGCCCCCGGCGAACTCCCCGGGCGTGTGGAACCGCATGGACCACCGCCCGCTGGAGGGCTTCGTCTACGCGATCACGCCCTTCAACTTCACCGCGATCGCGGGCAACCTGCCCACCGCTCCGGCGCTCATGGGCAACGTCGTCGTGTGGAAGCCGTCCCCGACGCAGACCCACGCCGCCGTGCTGCTGATGCAGCTCCTGGAGGAGGCGGGCCTGCCCAAGGGCGTCATCAACCTCGTCACCGGTGACGGCATCGAGGTCTCCAAGGTCGCCCTGGAGCACCGCGACCTCGCCGGCATCCACTTCACCGGCTCGACCAAGACCTTCCAGTACCTGTGGAAGACGGTCGGCAACAACATCGAGAAGTACCGCTCCTACCCGCGTCTGGTCGGCGAGACCGGCGGCAAGGACTTCGTCGTCGCCCACCCGTCGGCCGACCGCGCGATCCTCAAGACCGCCCTGACCCGCGGTTCCTTCGAGTACCAGGGCCAGAAGTGCTCGGCGAGCTCCCGTGCCTACGTCCCGGCCTCCATCTGGAACTCCGGTTTCAAGGAGGAGTTCGCGGCCGAGGTCGACGGGCTGACCATGGGTGACGTCACCGACCTGTCGAACTTCATCGGCGCGGTCATCGACGAGCGGTCCTTCGCCAAGAACAAGGCGGCCATCGACCGCGCGAAAGCTGACCCGACCTGCACGATCGTCGCGGGCGGCTCGTACGACGACTCCGTCGGCTACTTCGTGCGCCCGACCGTCGTCGCGTGCTCGGACCCGGAGAACGAGGTCTTCACGACCGAGTACTTCGGCCCCTTCCTCGCCGTGCACGTCTACGAGGACGACAAGTACGACGAGATGCTGACCCAGATGGAGTCGGCGTCCGACTACGCGCTCACCGGCGCGGTCATCTCCGGCGACCGTGCGGCGGCCGCGTACACGATGGACAAGCTCCGCTACGCGGCGGGCAACTTCTACATCAACGACAAGTCGACCGGCGCCGTCGTCGGCCAGCAGCCCTTCGGCGGCGGCCGTGCCTCCGGCACCAACGACAAGGCGGGCGCCCCGCAGAACCTGATGCGCTGGACGCTGACCCGCGCCATCAAGGAGACGCTGGTCCCGCCGACCGACTACGGCTACCCGCACATGGGCTGACAGCCGAACGAGGCCGCCGGCCCCCGGGCCGGCCGCCCGTCACCCACTCCGCCCCCGCCTCACGGTCTCCCCCGTCCGTGGAGCGGGGGCGGTTCCAGTTCCACGGCGCGTGCCGGTGTCCCGTGGCGCGCCCCGTGTCCCGGCGCGCGCCGCCCCTCCCGCACAGGCCGCCCTTCTCACAGATGCCGCCCGAGGAAGTCCCGGATCAGGCCGGCCGCCTGGTGCGCGTGGGTCTCCAGGGCGAAGTGCCCCGTGGGCAGCAGATGGATCTCGGCGTCCGGAAGGTCGCGCCGGAAGGCGAGGGCGCCCTCGGGGACGAAGATCTCGTCGCCCGCGCCCCAGACCGCCAGGAGCGGCACCCCGCTGGTGCGGAAGTACTCCTGGAACGCGGGGTAGAGCGCGAGGTTGGAGCCGTAGTCGGAGATCAGGTCGAGCTGGATCTCCGCCTGTCCCGGACGGGCCATCAGGGCGGCATCGTGCTCGTAGGCGTCGGGGCTGACCAGGGTCGGGTCCGCCACGCCGGTCAGATACTGCCACCGGATCCCGTCCGGGCCGCTGATCGCCCGGACCGGCGCCTCCGTCACGGGGGTGCGCTCCGCGATCAGCGCCAGCACCGGGGCCCAGGCGTCCGCGCCCAGCCCCTCCTCGTACGCGTTGCCGTTCTGCGTGATGATCGCGGTCACCCGCTCGGGGTGCGCGAGCGCCAGCCTGAGTCCGATCGGGGCGCCGTAGTCCTGGATGTAGAGCGCGTACTCCTCGATGCCGAGCCGCTCCGTGAACGCTCCGGTGATTTCGGCCAGCCGGTCGAAGGTGTACCGGAAGGCGGCGGCCGCCGGGGCGTCCGAGCGGCCGAAGCCGAGGTGGTCGGGGGCGATCAGGTGGTAGCGGTCGGCCAGCAGCGGCAGCAGGTCCCGGAACATGTGCGAGCTGGTGGGGAAGCCGTGCAGCAGGAGCAGCACGGGAGCGTCCGCCGGGCCCGCCTCGCGGTAGGCGATCCGGTGACCGTCGACGGTGACGGCGCGGTGGTGGACCGGGTGACTTCCCATGACCGATTCCCCTAACCCCTGAAGTGCTTTTTGGTGGTGAGAACAGTTCAGCACGCTCCCTTGTAACCGGGCAAGTGGATTTCAAAGGTTAGGCCGGAAGGCTGGGATTCCCGGCTCGCGTGTGAATACTGGCCGCATGGCCACCCGACTGCGGATCGCCCACACGGCGGATCTCGAACCCGCCGAACTCCGCGCCGCCCGCACCCTGTTGGAGGACGCCTTCGACGGGGACTTCCGGGACGAGGACTGGGACCACGCGCTCGGCGGACTGCACGTCCTGATCCACGACGGCCGGGGCATCGCGGCGCACGGCTCGGTGATCCAGCGGCGCGTCCTGCACCGCGGCCGCTCGCTGCGGGCCGGATACGTCGAGGCGGTCGGCGTACGTGCCGACGTGCGCCGCGCGGGGCTCGGCGGACGGGTGATGGCCGAGCTGGAACGGATCATCGCGGGCGCGTACGGGCTCGGCGCGCTCTCCGCCAGCGAGGACGGCGCCGCCCTGTACGCGGCGCGGGGCTGGCGGCTCTGGCCGGGCCGGGTCTGTGTGCTCACGCCGGACGGAACCGTCCGCCTCCCCGACGAGGAGGGCACCACCTTCGTGCGTCCCGGCCCCGCCCGGGACCCGCTCGACCCGGCGCACGCGCTGGTCTTCGACTGGCGCGAGGGTGACGTGCTCTGAGTGAAGTCCCAGGTCGCGGCCGTGTGAGCCAGTCCACCGTCTCAGATAGTAGGAAGTCCGAGTAATTGTGGAGACAGATGCGCGGTCCTCGCCTAGCTTGGTAGGAGCCGAACGTCTCGCTCGACCAAGCGAATGGCGGTCGTGAGCCGGAGCCCTTGGCAGGCAACCCCTGCGGCACCGCTCCCCGCCCCTTCCGGCGTCTCGTAAATCCCTCATCGCACTTCCGGCCGCCCGTTCGGGTGCCACCGGAGGCAAGGAGTCGATTCATCATGGCCGAGACGACCGTCCGCCGAGTCCGTCACCTCTCGCGCACGAGCAGTGAGTCCGACCGCAAGAACGCCGCCGCCGCGCTCCAGCGCGCCCTCGACCGCAGGGACAACGGCGGAGCGACGGGCCACTGAGGCCCGCCGCCCCGGTACCGGGAGCCGCGCCCGTGGAGGTGCGGCGCGGGGTCACGCTCCGCGCCGCACCTCGAAGTGGTCGATGCGCTCACCGCTCTGGGCCAGCGCCGACACCTTGAGCACGGGGGAGGGGCCCGCCTGCGCCTCCACCGAGAGGAAGGAGAAGCCGGTGTACCGCACCCTGGACCACTCCACGGTGTCCGGCTTCTGCTGCTTCGACTTCGTCCAGTGGAATGTCTCGACCGCCTCGCGGTGCGTGACCCTGCCCTCGTAACTGTCCTTGACCCCGGCGGGGAATCGGTAGAGGCTCTTGCCCGCGCCGCCCGCCGTGACGTAGACGATCCCGTCCCGGGTCGGATCGGTCGAGGCGCCCACGGGCACCTGCCTGCCCACCGTGCCGCCCTTGATGGCGTCGGTGCGCTCGTACACATGGTTGTGTCCGTTGATCACCAGGTCCACCTGGTGCTTGGCGAACAGCGGCACCCAGGCGTCGCGCACCCCTCCGTCGGAGGCGTGCGTCGAGGTCGAGTAGGCGCAGTGGTGGAAGAAGACGACCACGAAGTCCACCCGGCTGCGCAGTTCCCCGAGCCGCTTGTCGAGCCAGGCCGTCTGCCGGCCCCGCGAGTAGCCCTTGTTGGCGGGGATCTCGTACGACACGTCGTTGGCGTCCAGCGCGACGACGCCGACGTTGCCGTACACGAACGAGTAGGCGCCCGGCGCGTTGCGGGGGTCGAAGCCGTTGCCGGGGAGCGTCCAGCGGGCCGACTGGCCGCCGTAGCCGTTCGGCGAGTACCAGGCCTCCATGTCGTGGTTGCCGGTCGTCACCATCCACGGCACGGTCCTCGCGACCGTCTCGGTCTGCCTCAGGAACAGGTCCCAGGCGGCCGGGTCGTAGATGTCCGACTGCCGGCCGAGTCCGACCCCGTCCGCGTAGCAGATGTCGCCCGCGTGCAGATGGAAGGCGGGTCCGCGGCCGAGGAGCACCTTGTCGTTGGCGAGCGCGTCGGGGGTGACGCCCTGGTCGCCGAAGGCCGTGAACACGAACGTCCCGGGGTGCGCGGGCGCGGTGCGGAAGTGGCCGATCGTGGAGTGCCGCTCCTTGCTCGCGGGATCGAAGCCCTCGTGACCGACGCCGTAGTAGTACGTCGTCCCGGGGCGCAGCCCGTCGAGCGCCGCGTGCAGGTAGTACTGCTCCAGGGGCGCCCGCTGGCCGGTGACGCCCGGGGTGTGCAGCGGGCGGACCTCGGCCTCGATCCTCCGGCTCAGCGTCCAGGGTGTCGGGCCCACCCGGATGTAGGGCCGCCTGACCGCGAACGGCACTTGCCAGGAGACCCGCATCTGGGTCTTGGGGTCGGCGCCGAAGGCGAGGTGGCGGCCGAACGGGGTGACGGCGGAGCCGGACACCTCGCGGGTGGCCGGGTTCGCCGAGGAGCCGGGCGCCGTCCGGGACGGCGCCCGGGTGCCCCGGGCGCAGCCGGCCAGCAGGCCGCCGCCCGCGAAGGCGCTCGCCGCGACGAGCGCCCGGCGCCGCGTGGGTCGCGTCCTCAGGTACTCGTACTGCTCCGCCATGCTCATGTCGCGTGCGAGCTCGTACGGGATACCGACATCGGGGACGGGACGCTCGGGGGAGGCCCCGGTGGAGGGAGCGGTCATGTCTGGAAAGTTCCCACCTCACGCCAACGGCGTTCATACCTACGGGTGAACGTGTGTCGAAGCATGGACGTGCCGCGACACCATCGTGTCCGCATGGCGGACGTCGTGTGTCATTCCATGGGACAGGGAGTACGGTGCCGTCATGTCTCGCAGCATCGATCTCGCAGTGATCCCCGGTGACGGCATCGGCCAGGAAGTCGTGGCCCAGGGGCTCAAAGTCCTCTCCGCCGTCCTCCCGCAGGACGTGAAACTGGAGACCGAGGAGTTCGACTTCGGCGCCCGGCGCTACCACGCCACCGGTGAGACCCTCACCGACGCCGACCTCGACGCCCTGAAGGGGCACGACGCCATCCTGCTCGGCGCGATCGGCGACCCCTCGGTCCCGTCCGGTGTCCTGGAGCGCGGCTTCCTGCTCAAGCTCCGCTTCGCGTTCGACCACCACGTCAACCTGCGTCCCTCGAAGCTCCTGCCCGGCGTCGCCACCCCGCTCGCCGGCCAGCCCGAGATCGACTTCGTCGTGGTCCGCGAGGGCACCGAGGGCCCGTACACCGGCAACGGCGGCACCATCCGCAAGGGCACCGTGCACGAGGTGGCCACCGAGGTCTCCGTCAACACGGCCTTCGGTGTCGAGCGGGTCGTCCGTGACGCCTTCGCCCGCGCGCAGGCCCGCCCGCGCAAGAAGCTGACGCTGGTCCACAAGAACAACGTGCTCACCTTCGCGGGGCACCTGTGGACGAACGTCTTCAACAAGGTGGCCGAGGAGTTCCCCGAGGTCACCACCGACTACATCCACGTGGACGCGGCGACGATCTTCCTCGTCACCCAGCCCGAGCGCTTCGACGTGATCGTCACCGACAACCTCTTCGGCGACATCATCACCGACCTCGCCGCGGCCGTCTCCGGAGGCATCGGGGTCGCCGCCTCGGGCAACATCAACCCCAGCGGCGAGTTCCCCTCGATGTTCGAGCCCGTGCACGGCTCGGCGCCCGACATCGCGGGCCAGGGCAAGGCCGACCCCAGTGCCACCGTGCTGTCCGTCGCCCTGCTCCTGCGCCACCTCGGCTACGAGGCCGAGGCCGCCCGGATCGAGGAGGCCGTCTCCGCCGACCTCGCCGAGCGCGTCGGCAAGCCCGCTCGCAGCACCGAGGAGATCGGCGACGCGCTCGCCCTGCGCGTAGCCGGCTGACCCGGCGCACCACCTACGTTCCGTAGCAGCCGCCGGGTCGCATCAGCGCCCGGCGGCTTTCGCCGTTCCGCCGCCGGGTGCCACCATCAGTCCCCTGGGTCACCCCCGGGCCGTATTCCCATCGTTTCGTCCACGGCCCTCCGCGCGCGATAATCGAGGCGGAGCCGCGGAACGAGGGAATGCTCGGACGTCCTAGCACTGGCCACGGACGGTCCGGGTGCGAGTGCGGCCCGTCACATACAACCGGTGAAGGACAAAACCACTCATGACGCAGCCCACGATCGAGCTCAAGCCCTCCGCCAGTCCGCTCGCCTCCGCCGAGCGCGAGGCGATCCTGACCAACCCGGGGTTCGGCCGCCACTTCACCGACCACATGGTGACCGTCAAGTGGACCGAGGGTCGCGGCTGGCACGACGGCCAGCTCGTTCCGTACGGACCGCTCTCCCTCGACCCGGCGAACATGACCCTGCACTACGCGCAGGAGATCTTCGAGGGCCTCAAGGCCTACCGCCGGCCCGACGGCTCCGTCGCGACCTTCCGTCCCGACAAGAACGCCAAGCGCTTCCAGGCCTCCGCCCGCCGGCTCGGCATGCCCGAGCTGCCCGTGGAGACCTTCATCGAGGCCTGTGACGCGCTGGTCCGCCAGGACCGCGACTGGGTGCCCGCCCACGGTGGCGAGGAGTCCCTGTACCTGCGCCCCTTCATGATCGCGACCGAGGTCGGCCTCGGCGTGAAGCCCGCGAACGAATACCTCTTCCTCGTCATCGCCTCGCCCGCCGGCGCCTACTTCGCGGGCGGCGTGAAGCCGGTGTCGATCTGGCTCTCCGAGGACCGTGTCCGCGCCGTCCCCGGCGGCATGGGCGACGCGAAGACGGGCGGCAACTACGCCGCCTCCCTCCTCGCGCAGAAGGAGGCCGCCGCCAAGGGCTGCGACCAGGTCTGCTACCTCGACGCGGTCGAGCACAAGTGGATCGAGGAACTCGGCGGCATGAACCTGTACTTCGTGTACGGCGACCGGATCGTCACCCCGTCCCTCACCGGCTCCATCCTGGAGGGCGTCACCCGTGACTCCCTGCTGACCGTCGCCCGCGACCTCGGCTACACCGCCGAGGAGGGCCGCGTCTCCATCGACCAGTGGCAGACCGACGCCGAGAACGGCACCCTCACCGAGGTGTTCGCCTGCGGCACCGCCGCCGTCATCACCCCCGTCGGCACGGTCAAGCGCGACGGCACCGAGTGGCTCCAGTCCGGCGGCGAGCCCGGCAAGGTCACCCTCCGCCTCCGCGAGGCCCTGCTCGACATCCAGCGCGGCATCACCGAGGACACCCATGGCTGGATGCACCCGCTGGGCTGATCCCGCACTCCTCCCCGCCGGTCCTCGCAGCCCCAACAGGCTTGCGGGGACCGGCTGTTCGTTCGACGCGTAGGGCCCCGGCGGCACGGGTATCCACACAGTCCACGGGGGAGCGTGTCCTCCGGTGCGCCCGCACGGCCACGGAGGGAGCGCAGGTGAGCGCAAGGTCGCCGCTGTCACGGCCGCGCTGGCTGCTGCGCACCCTGCGCACGCCGCGCCGTCCCCAGAGCCTCACCGCCCTCGGTCTGCTCGCCGCCGTCGCCGCGCTGCTGCTCTGGAGCGCCCGGCGCATGGACAGTTACGGGGAGAACCTCGCCCTGAATCTCGGCACGGACATCGTCGGCGTCGTCGTCACCGTGTTCGTGATCGGCCCGTTGATCAGCCGCGCCCAGGAGGGCCGGGTCCGCGAGCACACCCGGCTGGACTACGAATGGTTCAGCGCCCAGGTCTACGGCGCGACCTCGAACGTCAAGGTCCTCGACACCTTCTCCAGCGTGTTCGGCCCGCAGTTCTCCGAGCGGCTCTTCCGCGGCGTCAAGGCGGCCACCGCGCACGGCGCCCGCGTACAGATCCTGCTCCTGGACCCGGACTCCCTGGCGGTCATCCTGCGCGGCCGTGAACTGGGTGAGCAGAGCGCCGACATCCGCCGCGACATCATGCGCAACCTGCGCACCCTGGACCGCTTCGCGCACCGGCTCGACGAGGACTGCCGCCACCTGCTCGAAGTGCGCCTGTGTTCCACGTCCCCCGGGGTGACCCTGTACCGCTGGGACGACCGCTCCCTCGTCTCCTTCCTCACCGTCGGCCGTCTCTCCGGCGAGGGCGTCCAGCTCGAAGTGGCCGTCCGCTCCCCGCTCGGCACGTTCGTCGAGCAGAGGTTCGACGAACTGTGGCAGCAGGGCAAACCCATGGAGCGGTTCACCCGTCTGCCGGTGACCCTGGTCGACGCGACCGACGGCCGCAGGGCGTTCAGCTGCCGTTTCGTCTACGCGGACGACGCCCTGTATGTCGCGGGGCACGACCTCGTGTCGTACATGGCACGCCACCGGCTGGACCAACTGTCGGCGCACAGCGATGCCTTGAGCGCCCCCGGCGCACACGAACTCGTCGTGGTCGACGACGAAAGCGAGCTGCACGCCTTACTCCTCCAGCACTTCACCGAGAAGTACGATGCCTCGTCGACCGCCTTCGTCGAATTGAGGCCGCAGGCTCTCATCACGGAATAACGGAACAGAGGCCCCGGTCACCCATGTGCTCAGCGCTCCACCCGGCTCCGCACGCGAGCACGGGCTCACCCGGCACGAGCCCCCGTTTTCGGGCCTTCACCTCGCGTGACCTCGACGGCCTGCTCCGGCGCGTGGCGATGTCGCCCGACGAACGGCTCGCCCTGCGGGCCGTCGCGGCCGTCCTTCCCTTCCGGACGAACAGCTATGTGATCGAGGAACTGATCGACTGGGCGGCCGTGCCCGACGACCCGATCTTCCGGCTGACGTTCCCGCAGGCCGAGATGCTGCCCGAGCCCGACCTCAAGCAGATGGCGGACCTGCTCCGCCACGAGGCCCCGAAGGCCGAGGTGCTGCGCGCGGCCCACGAGATCCGGATGAAGCTCAACCCGCACCCCTCGGGTCAGCTCGACGCCAACGTCCCCGTGCACGAGGGCGTCCGCCTGACCGGTCTCCAGCACAAGTACCCGGAGACGGTGCTGGTCTTCCCGCGCCAGGGCCAGACCTGCCACGCCTACTGCACGTACTGCTTCCGCTGGCCCCAGTTCGTCGGCGAGTCCGACCTGCGCATCGCCACCGACGACATCGCCGCCACCTCGGCCTATCTGCGCGCCCACCCGGAGGTCACGAGCACGCTCATCACGGGCGGCGACCCGATGGTGATGAGCACGGAGGTGCTGCGCCGGTACGTCGAACCGCTCCTGGAGATCGACACCGTCCGCTCGATCCGCCTCGGCACCAAGTCGCTCGCCTTCTGGCCGTACCGCTTCCTCACCGACCGCGACGCGGACGATCTGCTGAGGCTGCTGGAGAAGGTGGTCGCGAGCGGCCGGAACCTCGCCCTGATGGCCCACTTCACGCATCACCAGGAGCTGCGGCCCCCGGCCGTGCGCGCGGCGATGCGCCGGGTGCGTGACACGGGAGCCGTGATCCGCTGCCAGGGTCCCCTGGTCAGGGGGATCAACGACAGCGCGGACGTCTGGGCCGAGCTGTGGAACGAGACGACCGCGCTGGGGGCGGTGCCCTACTACCAGTTCGTCGAGCGGGACACCGGCCCGCAGGGCTACTTCGGGGTGCCTCTGGCCCGTTGCCACCAGATCTTCCGCGACGCCTACGCCCAGGTGTCCGGCCTCGCGCGGACCGTGCGCGGCCCGGTCATGTCGGCGATGCCGGGCAAGGTCTGCCTGGACGGGACGGCGGAGGTCGCGGGCGAGAAGGTCTTCGTGCTGCATCTCATCCAGGCCCGCGATCCGGACCTGGTGGGGCGCCCGTTCTTCGCCGCCTACGACGAGCGCGCCACCTGGTTCAGCGACCTAGAGCCGGCTTTCGGCGAAAGCCGGTTCCTGCCGGGGCTCGACGGCGGGTGACGGCGTCCCGGCCGTGAGGGCCAGGTAGACGAGGCCGCCGACCAGGCCGGACAGGATGAAGCTGCAATCCACCCCGCCCGTCAGGGACAGCAGCGGGCCCTCGTAGGACGGCAGGGACACGGCCAGGAGGCCGACGAAGGCGCCCAGTACCCAGGCCGCCGTGGCCTGGACGTTCCAGCCCGCCCGGTACCAGTAGACGCCGCCGCGGGAGCGGCGGTTGAAGACCTGGAGGGCGTCGGCGTCGTAGTTCCCGCGGCAGCGGACGAAGCCGATCAGGGTGATGACCGCCCACGGGGTGCCGATCGCGGTCAGCAGCAGGACGAAGGATGTCATCGCCGACTGGGCGTTCCAGGCGTAGTGGCCGAGGAACACGCAGAGCATGGCGACGACGGCGACCGCGCAGGTGGCACGGGCGCGCGAGGCGCGGGGCAGGATCGCGTCGAGGTCGAGGCCCATCGAGTAGAGCATCAGACCGGCGTTGCCGACCGAGCCCGCGGAGGCGGCCAGCAGCAGCGGGACCAGGTACCAGCCGGGGGAGGCGGACACCAGCGGGCCCGCGTAGTCGAGGGCCGCGCGGGCCCCGTAGGCGGTGAAGGTGCCGAAGAGCTGGGGGACCAGCAGACCGGCGATCAGGCCGAGCCAGGTGCCGTGCAGGACCGTGCGGGAGGAGTGGCGCTCGGGCGAGATGTAGCGGGTGTAGTCGCCGAGCAGCGTGATGAACGCGATCGGGCCCGACAGACCGGCCGCGACCGCCGCCAGCAGCCAGGTGGGCCAGAACGAACCGAGCAGATAGCCGCCGGCCTCCGGGAGCGCCGCGGTGGTGAAGTGCGGGGCGTACGCGAACACGCCGACCACCAGCAGCGCCGACATGCCGATCGCCAGGGCGCGGGACATCGTGAGCAGCACCCGGTAGCCGTAGACGGCGCCCGCGACGGTGGCCGCGGCCAGCACTGCGTACACCACGGCGTACGAGACCCCGTTCGCCGGGAGGCCGAAGAGGCGGCCGAGCACGCCGATCATCACGTCGCCGCCGATCCACACGGTCAGCGCGGTGTAGCCGAGCGCCAGCAGCAGGCCGACGATCGAGCCGACCAGCCGTCCGCGCACGCCGAACTGCGCGCCGGAGGAGGTGGAGAGGTTGGTGCCGGTGCGCAGGGAGACCAGCGCCAGCGGCGCGGTGAGCGCCGTTCCGACCACCGTGCCTGCCACGATCGAGCTGACCGAGGACCACCAGTCGAGCCCGAACGAGGGCGGCAGCCAGCCGAAGATGATCACCCCGAGGCAGAGGTTGGAACCGAGCAGGATCGACACGAGGTCACGCGGCCCACTGGTGCGTTCCTCGTCGGGGATCATGTCGACTCCGCGCTGTTCGATCGGCATGGCTGGGTCTCCTTTGACGGCCGCCTGGCGTGGCGCGGAAAGCGCCGCGAGTTAGAGCGACGCTCAATGTGGTGCCTTGGATGCTGCTACGTCAATGTTTCCCTTCCATGAATCCGGCGTTTAGAGTGATGCTCTAAACGGAGGAAGGCGAGGAGGTGTCGCGGCGTGAGACTGACCCCCACGGAACGTGACCGACTGCTGCTGTTCTCGGCCGCCGAGCTGGCCCGGGCCCGCAGGGCGCGCGGCCTCAGGCTCAACGTGCCGGAGGCCACCGCGCTGATCGCGGACACCGTCTGCGAGGTCGCCCGCGACGGCGGACGCCTCGCCGAGGCGGTCGAGGCGGCCCGCTCCGTCCTCGGCCCCGACGACGTCCTGCCCGGCGTCGCGGACATCGTCACCGAGGTGCACGTCGAGGCCGTCTTCGACGACGGCTCGCGCCTCGCGGTCGTCACCGCCCCGATCGGCGGCGGACTCGGCGACCGGGCCCCGGGCGCGCTGCTGCCGGGCCCGGAGCACACCGAACCCGAGGCCGTCGTCCGCCTGTCCGTGACCAACACGGCCGGCGTCCCCGTCTCGGTCACCTCCCACTTCCACTTCTTCGAGGCCAACCCGCGGCTCGACTTCGACCGCGCGGCCGCCTACGGCATGCGGCTGGCCGTGCCCGCCGGCTCCTCCGTCCGCTTCGGCCCGGGGGAGAGCGCCGAGGTGGGCCTGCTGCCTATCGGCGGAGCGCGCGTCGCCATCGGCTTCGCCGGCCTCGTCGACGGACCGCTGGACGCGCCGGGAGCCAGGGAAGAGGCCCTGCGCCGGGCCGCCGCCTGCGGATACCTCGGCGTCCCCGACACCCGCGAGCAGGAGGCCGAGCGATGAGCCGTCCCGGAGGCCACCCCGCCGAGGCCCGCCGCCTCACCCCCTACGAGTACGCCGCCACCCACGGCCCCCGCGCCGGTGACCGGATCAGGCTCGGCGACTCGGGGCTCACCGTCCGCGTCGAGTCCGACGCGCAGCTCCCGGGGGACGAGTTCCTCGCCGGATTCGGCAAGACCGCCCGCGACGGACTGCACCTCAAGGCCGCCGCCGTACGGGACACCTGCGACGTCGTCATCAGCAACGTCGTGGTGATCGACGCCGTCCAGGGCATCCGGAAGGTGTCCATCGGCATCCGCGAGGGCCGTATCTGCTCGATCGGACGGGCCGGCAACCCCGACACCCTCGACGGCGTCGACGTCGTCGTCGGCACCGGCACGTCCATCGTCTCCGGAGAGGGCCTGATCGCCACCGCCGGAGCCGTCGACACCCATGTCCATCTGCTCTCGCCGCGCATCATGGAGGCCTCGCTCGCCTCCGGCGTCACCACGATCATCGGCCAGGAGTTCGGGCCCGTGTGGGGCGTCGGCGTCAACTCGCCCTGGGCGCTGCGTCACGCGTTCAGCGCCTTCGACGCCTGGCCGGTCAACATCGGCTTCCTGGGCCGGGGTTCGTCCTCCCACGACGCTCCGCTGATCGAGGCACTCGCCGAGGGCGGCGCGAGCGGCTTCAAGGTCCACGAGGACATGGGCGCCCACACCCGCGCCCTCGACACCGCGCTGCGCGTCGCCGAGGACCACGACGTCCAAGTGGCCCTGCACAGCGACGGGTTGAACGAGTGCCTGTCCGTCGAGGACACCCTCAAGGTGCTCGAAGGCCGCACCATCCATGCCTTCCACATCGAGGGCTGCGGCGGCGGACACGTCCCGAACGTGCTGAAGATGGCGGGCGTCCCGAACGTCATCGGGTCCTCCACCAACCCGACCCTGCCCTTCGGCCGGGACGCCGTCGCCGAGCACTACGGCATGATCGTCTCCGTCCACGACCTCAAGACCGACCTGCCCGGCGACGCCGCCATGGCCCGCGACCGCATCCGCGCCGGGACCATGGGCGCCGAGGACGTCCTGCACGACCTGGGCGCCATCGGCATCACCTCCTCGGACGCCCAGGGCATGGGCCGCGCCGGCGAGACCGTCCGCCGCACCTTCGCCATGGCCGGGAAGATGAAGGCCCAGTTCGGCGCCCCCGAGGACCACGACAACGAACGCGTCCTGCGCTACATGGCCAAACTGACCATCAACCCGGCCATCGCGCATGGCCTTTCGCACGAGGTCGGCTCCATCGAGACCGGCAAGCTCGCCGACATCGTGCTGTGGCGCCCCGAGTACTTCGGCGCCAAACCGCAACTCGTCCTGAAGTCCGGCTTCCCCGCCTACGGAGTCGTCGGCGACCCCAACGCCGCCACCGACACCTGTGAACCCCTCGTCCTCGGACCGCAGTTCGGGGCGCACGGCGCGACACCCGCCGAGATCTCCGTGGCCTTCGTCGCCCAGGCCGCCCTCGACCAGGGCAACGACACCATGCCGACCCGCCGCCGCCGCGTCGCGGTCCGCGGCACCCGCGGCATCGGCCCCGCCGACCTGCGCCTCAACTCCCGTACCGGAGCGGTCGACGTGGACGGGCGCACCGGCCTGGTCACCCTCGACGGCGAACCGCTGCGCTCCGAGCCCGCCGACTCGGTCTCCCTCAACCGCCTGTACTTCCTCTGATGGACACAGCCTCTAAGGAACACCCCATGTCTGCTGCCGCCGACGGCTTCCGCATGCCCGCCGAGTGGACCCCGCACGAGCGCACCTGGATGGCGTGGCCGGGCCCCAACCCCACCTTCGACAGCCCCGAGGACCTCGCCGCCTCCCGCGCCGCCTGGGCGGAGGTGGCCCGCGCGGTCCGCCGCTTCGAACCGGTCACGGTCGTGTGCGGCCCCGGCCAGTCCGCGCCGGCCGCCGAACTCCTCGGCCCCGGCGTCGACCTCGTCGAGCGGGAACTCGACGACGCCTGGATGCGGGACATCGGCCCCACCTTCCTCACCGACGGCCAGGGCGGACTCGCCGCCGTGGACTGGACGTTCAACGGCTGGGGCGCCCAGGACTGGGCCCGCTGGGAACATGACTCCAAGATCGGCGCCGAGGTCGCGGACCTGGCCGGGGCGAAGACGTACGCCTCCCGGCTGGTCAACGAGGGCGGCGCCATCCACGTCGACGGCGAGGGCACCGTGCTGCTCACCGAGACCGTGCAGCTCGGCCCCGAGCGCAACCCCGGCTGGACCCGCGAGCAGGTCGAGGCGGAGATCCACGCCCAGCTCGGCACCGAGAAGGCCATCTGGCTGCCGCGCGGCCTGACCGGCGACTACCCCCCGTACGGCTTCGGCACCCTCGGGCACGTCGACATCGTCGCCGCGTTCGCCCGGCCCGGCGTGATCGTCGCCCACTCCCAGCAGGACCCCGCGCACCCCGACCACGAGGTCAGCCGGGAGGTCATCGGGCTGCTCAGGGCCCAGACCGACGCGCGCGGCCGTGCCATCGAGGTCGTCGAGGTCCCCGCCCCGACCGTCCTGGAGGCCGACGGCCACTGGGCCGACTACTCCTACATCAACCACTACCTCTGCAACGACGGCGTCGTCCTGTGCGGCTTCGACGACCCGCGCGACGAGACCGCGGCGGACATCTTCCGCCGGCTGTTCCCCGAGCGGACCGTGACGCTGGTGGACGCACGTACGATCTTCGCGGGCGGCGGTGGCATCCACTGCATCACCCAGCAGCAGCCGAAGGTCTGACAACGGGAGTCACGGATGGCCGGTGCGCGGAAGAACGCGCCACCGCGCGAGGAGGTCCTCGCCGCCGCCATGGAGATGATCGCCGAACGCGGTCTTGAGCAACTCACCATGGCGGCGCTCGGCCGTGAGGTCGGCATGAGCAGCGGCCATCTCCTGTACTACTTCCGCTCCAAGGACGAGCTGCTGCTGCGCACCCTGGAGTGGAGCGAGGGCCGCCTCGGCGCCGAGCGCGGCCGGCTGCTCGCCGCGCGCGGAACCGCCCGCGAGCGCCTGGACGCCTACGTCGACCTGTACGTGCCCGACGGCCACCGGGACCCGCACTGGACCCTGTGGCTCGAGGTCTGGAACCACTCCCAGAACGCGGACGACGACGCCCGGGAACGCCAGGTGGCCATCGAGGGCGCCTGGCACCGCGACCTCGTCGCCCTGCTCGCCGAGGGCGTCTCGCGCGGCGAGTTCCGGCCCGTCGACGCGGACCGCTTCGGCGCCCGGCTGCGCGCCCTGCTGGACGGCTTCTCCATCCATGTGGCGATCGGCCTGCGCGGTACCAGCCGCGAACAGGTCCTCTCCCATGTGCGGGAGTTCCTCGACGCGTCCCTGAGCTGAACGCCGCACGGACGCGCCGGTCATGTAGCCCAGTGCTCGCATCCTGAGACACCGTGTGATCACGAGGGCGGTATGTGCCACACTGCCCTCGTGCTCTCGTTCGCCACGATTATTGGCAGCAGGCGCGCCGGTCCGCAGTGACCGCCACGTACGACCACGTACGGGCGGACACCGTCGTTCTCGACCCGCGCGCAGACCTCTCGCACCCGCGAGGGGTTTTTCGCATTTCTGGCCCACCTTCAGCCGGGAGCGCAGCGCGAGGGATCATTGGGGGACGGTGGAGCCGGTCATTCCGGTAGACCGAGATTCAATACAGGAGCCTTGAGACCATGACGGAAACCAGCGAAGTCGACGATTCCTTCCACGTCTTCGACACGACGCTGCGCGACGGCGCGCAGCGCGAGGGCATCAACCTCACCGTGGCGGACAAGCTGGCCATCGCACGGCACCTGGACGACTTCGGGGTGGGCTTCATCGAGGGCGGCTGGCCCGGCGCCAACCCCCGCGACACCGAGTTCTTCGCCCGCGCCGCCCAGGAGATCGACTTCCGGCACGCCCAGCTCGTGGCCTTCGGGGCGACCCGCAGGGCCGGCGGCAAGGCCGCGGAGGACCCCCAGGTCAAGGCCCTCCTGGACTCCGGTGCCCCGGTGATCACGCTGGTCGCCAAGGCGCACGACCGGCATGTGGAGCTGGCGCTGCGCACCACGCTGGGGGAGAACCTGGAGATGGTCCGCGACACCGTCTCTCACCTGGTGGCGCAGGGGCGCAGGGTGTTCGTGGACTGCGAGCACTTCTTCGACGGCTACCGCGCGAACCCCGCCTACGCGAAGTCCGTGGTGCGGGCCGCGCACGAGGCCGGCGCCGCCGTGGTGGTCCTGTGCGACACCAACGGCGGCATGCTCCCGGCGCAGGTCCAGGCCGTGGTCTCCACCGTCCTCGCGGACACCGGCGCCCGTCTCGGCATCCACGCCCAGGACGACACCGGCTGCGCGGTCGCCAACACCCTGGCCGCCGTCGACGCCGGCGCCACGCACGTCCAGTGCACCGCCAACGGCTACGGCGAACGCGTCGGCAACGCCAACCTCTTCCCCGTGGTCGCCGCGCTGGAGCTCAAGTACGGCAAGAAGGTGCTCCCCGAGGGCGCGCTGCGGGAGATGACCCGGATCTCGCACGCGATCGCCGAGGTCGTCAACCTCACCCCCTCCACCCATCAGCCGTACGTGGGAGTGTCGGCGTTCGCGCACAAGGCGGGCCTGCACGCCTCCGCGATCAAGGTCGACCCCGACCTGTACCAGCACATCGACCCCGAGCAGGTCGGCAACACCATGCGGATGCTCGTCTCCGACATGGCCGGCCGCGCTTCCATCGAGCTCAAGGGCAAGGAACTCGGCGTCGACCTCGGCGACGACCGCGAACTCATCGGCCGGGTCGTGGAGCGCGTCAAGGAACGCGAGCTCAAGGGCTACACCTACGAAGCCGCCGACGCCTCCTTCGAACTCCTGCTCCGCGAGGAGGCCGAGGGCCGCAGACGCAGCTACTTCGAGGTCGAGTCCTGGCGGGCCATCGTCGAGGACCGCCCCGACGGCAGCCACGCCAACGAGGCCACGGTCAAGCTCTTCGCCAAGGGCGAGCGCATCGTCGCCACCGCCGAGGGCAACGGCCCCGTCAACGCCCTCGACCGCGCCCTGCGCGTGGCCCTGGAGACGCTGTACCCGCAGCTGGCCAAGCTGGAGCTGGTCGACTACAAGGTCCGCATCCTGGAGGGCAAGCACGGCACGCAGTCCACGACCCGGGTCCTGATCTCCACGTCCGACGGCACGGGGGAGTGGTCCACGGTCGGCGTGGCGGAGAACGTCATCGCCGCGTCCTGGCAGGCCCTGGAGGACGCGTACACCTACGGACTGCTGCGGGCCGGGGTCGAACCCGCCGCGTAGACCCGCCCCGAAAGCCGGAGGGCGCGCGAACGGCACCCTCCGGCTTTCACCGCGTTCACCGCGTCCCGGCTCCTTCGCGGTGCCGGGCGGCTACCGGAGCTGCCACTTCTGGTTGGCGGCCCCCGTGCACGACCAGATCTGCGCCCGCGCCCCGTTCGCCGACGAGTTGCCCGTCACGTCGAGGCATCGGTTCGCCGCGGTGTTGACCACGTCACCCGTCAAAGAGTTGTACGACCACTGCTGGGCGCCCGACCCGTTGCAGTCGTAGAGCTGGACCGCGGCGCCGTCGGACGTCGAGCCCGAGGCGACGTCGAGGCACTTCCCGAGCGCGCGCACCGAACCGTCGGCGCCCACGGTCCAGGACTGCGCGGCGGTGCCGTTGCAGTCGTAGAGCTGCACCGCCGTGCCGTTGGCACTGGAACCGCCCGCCACGTCGAGGCACTTGCCGGCCAGCCCGACGAAGGCGCCCGACCGGCTGCCCCCGCCCGACTGGGTGCCGGACCAGGTGAAGGTCGCCGAGGTCTTGCCCGGCAGTGAGTAAGTGGCGTGCTGGGAACCCCAGTTGATCGTCACCGTCCTGGCGGCCGACGCCTCGTTGTAGGCGATCAGGGCCTTGCCGCCGTCCGGGTTGCGCCAGGCGACGTTCGGGACGGCCGACGAGGCGGTGGAGGCGATCCGCTGGGCCCCGGGCCGGACGAACTTCGTCAGATGGCCCATCGTGTAGTACTCGACCGTGTAGTCGACGGTCCCGCTCGCCCCGTCGCCGTCGTGCACGGTGATCAGGCCGGTGCAGGTGCCGCAACCGCCGTTGTGCGGGCCCTTGTTCTGGTCCACGGCGAGCGACCACTTGGTCACCGACTTCGCCCAGTTGCGGGTGTAGTCGACGATGTTCAGCATGTCCTCGCGCTGCTGATCGGCGATCCAGGTGCCGCCGGAGTGCTCGGTCCCGAAGGCGTCGAGACCCGGGTACTGGTTGTGCACGCTCGTCTGCTTCGTGACGTCACCGCCGTACCCGTGCCAGGCGATCCCGCCGAAGTTGGGGTTCGAGCGGACCGCCGCGTCGTCGACGGTCTGGGCGGCGTAGGAGTCGTACACGTCCCAGTTCCAGTCGTGCGCCAGCACCTTCGTCGACAGACCGGAGGCGTTGAGCCTCGGCAGCAGCTCGCTCTTCGTGAAGTAGGCGAGCCCCGAGGCGTTCCAGCTCATCGAGGGATACCCCGAGCAGCAGGTCGGCTCGTTCTGGGCGGTGACGTACGAGACGGGGACGCCCTGGTCCCGGTACGCCTGGAGGTACTTCACGAAGTACGCGGCGTACGCGCCGTAGTCCTCCGCCTTCAGCCAGCCGCCGTTCAGCGACCCGCTGTCCTTCATCCAGGCCGGTGCCGTCCACGGCGAGGCCATCACCGTCAGGGAGGGGTTGAGCTGGAGCGCCTGCCTGGTCAGCGGGACCACGTCGGCGAGGTCGTGCGCGATGGAGAACCGCGCCAGGTCCGGGTCGCTCTGCCCGGCCGGCAGGTCGTCGTAGGAGTAGCCGTAGCGCGCGAGGTCCGAGGCGCCCATCGGGTTGCGCAGGAAGGACAGTCCGATGCCGTCGGTGGGGGAGAAGAGCTTGCGCATCGTCGCGTCACGCGTGCTCTGCGACAGGGCTCCGCTGCTGTTCATCAGCCATGCGGCGGTGTCCGTGAACGACGCGCCGCCGCCGGTGAAGGTCTGGTACCGGGTGTTCTCGTCGACGGTGATGTTCTCACCGCCGCCGCCGCTGCCCGACTGGAAGGCGAACGGCGCCTGGGCCTGAAGCCCGCGCACGACATGGCGTCCGCCGGCGTCGTCCGTCGTCGTCAGATAGGCGGTGACCTGTTCACCCGCGGCATGCGCGGGCGCGGCCGCCGTGAATCCCGCGGTGACGAGCAGCCCGGCAACGATCGTCCGAACCGCCCGGGTGGATCCCCTGCTGGATCCCCTGCTGGATCTCCTCATGGAGCGCCGCCCTTCTCGAGGTGGGGGTGGGAGGCGTGCGAGGCGTGAGTAAATGACGGGTTCGGGGGCGCGTCAAGGGGTTGCGCGTTCAGATTCTGAAGGAACAACTGCTCTGATCAGGACGGGAGTTGAGTGTGTACCGGTTCTGGCGTGAAGTCTTGACGACGTGCCGGGGCGCCAGTTAACTCACGCCGTGATCTAAGCCGTGAGAGCGGCGTCCGAAGGAGCAGGGAACGGAACGAGCACGCCATCGTCAGGAAGCACGTCGCCAGAACAACGTGAGAGTCGAGGGGAACCCCATTGACCGGGCTCGATCGGAATTCCGCACGAAGAACCGCTCTGCTGGCCGGTGCCGCGCTGGTCGCCGCACTGCTTCCTCTCGCCTCGGCGGGACCGTCGGCGGCGGGTGAGCCGGCGCCCGTCTCGGTCGACCGCTTCGAGGGCGAGGTGCCCTTCGCGAGCCAGCCCGCCGAGGGCCTCTTCACCTGGGGCGGCGACAGCGACGACCCGCCGAAGCTCGCCCTGACCGCGCGGTCCGACGCGCCCGAGGGGACGAAGGTCCTCACCGGCGACTACGACATCAGCGGCTACGGCGGCTTCACCCACGACTTCGCGGCCGGCCGGCCGGCCCACGACTGGTCGGCGCACCAGGGCATCCGCTTCTGGTGGGACGGCCGGAACACCGCCAAGAAGATCTCCTTCGAGATCAAGGACGGCGGCGCCGACGGCGAGGCCTCCGAGCTGTGGACGACCTCCTTCACGGACGACTTCACCGGCTGGAAGCAGATCGAGATCCCCTTCACGGACTTCGTCTACCGCACGGACTACCAGCCCGTCGGCGGGATCGACCACGTCCTCGGCCTGACCCAGATGTGGGGCTACGCCCTCACCCTCCCGGTCGGCGTCCACGGGCAGTTCGCCATGGACGACGTCGAGCTGTACGGCAAGGCCGATCAGACCCTGCGGGCCTCCGTCACCACCGACGCCTCCGTCTACCCGGTACGGGAGGGCGGCACGGCCGCCGTGAAGGTCTCCGTCGCCACCACCGGCTTCACCCCGATCGACGAGCCGGTGACCGTCGCCTATGAGAGCGCGGGCGGCAGCGCCGAGCCGGGCAAGGACTACGCGCCGGTCAAGGGCGAGATCACCTTCCCGGCGGGCACGACGTCCGGCACGAGCCGCACCGTCACGGTCAGGACCCTGCGCGACAAGTCCGCCGAGGCGGCCGAGACGATCCCGCTCAAGCTCACGGTGACGGGCGCCAAAGCCCCCGCGGAGAGCCCGCAGGTCGTCATCGACGCCCACGGGCTGCCGTATCTGGACCCGAAGCTGCCGGTGAAGAAGCGGGTCGCCGATCTCGTCTCCCGGATGTCCCTTGAGGAGAAGACCGGGCAGATGACCCAGGCCGAGCGCGGCGCGGTCGGCGCGGGCGGCGACATCGCCTCCTACGACCTGGGATCACTGCTCTCCGGCGGCGGCTCCACGCCGACCCCCAACACCGCGGCCGCCTGGGCGCAGATGATCGACGCCTTCCAACTGCGGGCGCAGGCGACCCGGTTCCAGATCCCGCTGATCTACGGCGTGGACGCGGTGCACGGCCACAACAACCTCGTCGGCGCGACGATCATGCCGCACAACATCGGGATCGGCGCCACCCGTGATCCGCGACTGGCCGAGCGGGCGGGCGCGGTGACCGCCTCCGAGGTCCGCGCCACCGGCGTCCCCTGGGACTTCGCGCCCTGCCTGTGCGTGACCCGCGACGAACGCTGGGGCCGCTCCTACGAGTCCTTCGGCGAGGACCCGGCGCTCGTCAAGTCCATGGAGACGATCATCCAGGGTCTCCAGGGCGCGCGCAGCGGCAAGGACCTGAAGGACGACGACAAGGTCCTCGCCACCGCCAAGCACTTCGCCGGCGACGGCGGCACCGGGTACGGCACGTCCACGACGGGTTCGTACGTCCTCGACCAGGGCGTCACCACGGTCACGCGGCAGCAGCTGGAAGCCGTGCACCTGGCACCGTTCCGGACGGCGGTCGACCGGGGTGTCGGCTCGGTCATGCCGTCCTACTCCTCGCTCGACATCATCGGCGACGGCCGGGGCCCGGTGAAGATGCACGCCCGCGCCGACATGATCAACGGTGTGCTCAAGGGCCGGATGGGCTTCGACGGCTTCGTGATCAGCGACTGGAACGCCATCGACCAGCTCCCCGGCGACTACGCCTCGCAGGTTCGCACCTCGGTCAACGCGGGCGTGGACATGATGATGGTGCCGTACACGTACAAGGACTTCCGGACGACGCTCATCGACGAGGTGAAGGCCGGCCGCGTCAGCGAGCGGCGGATCGACGACGCCGTGTCGCGCATCCTCACCCGGAAGTTCGAGCTGGGCCTCTTCGAGAAGCCCTACGCGGACACGAGCGGCGCCTCGCGGATCGGCTCGGCCGGTCACCGGGCCGTGGCGCGGCAGGCGGCGGCCGAGTCGCAGGTCCTGCTGAAGAACGCGGGCGGCGTACTGCCGCTGCGCAAGTCCCAGAAGGTGTACGTCGCCGGTTCGAACGCCGACGACCTCGGCAACCAGACCGGCGGCTGGACCGTCACCTGGCAGGGCTCGTCCGGCGCCATCACCAAGGGCACGACGATCCTCCAGGGGATGCGCGACGCCGGCGGTCACGTCACCTACTCCAAGGACGCCTCGGCGCCGACCGCCGGATACGACGTCGGTGTGGTCGTCGTCGGCGAGACCCCCTACGCGGAGGGCTTCGGCGATGTCGGCAACGGCAACGACCTGGAGCTGACCGCGGCCGACAAGGCCGCCGTCGACAAGGTCTGCGCGGCCATGAAGTGCGCGGTGCTGATCGTCTCGGGCCGCCCGCAGCTGATCGGCGACCGGCTGGGCTCCGTCGACTCCCTGGTGGCCTCGTGGCTGCCGGGCACCGAGGGCGACGGGGTCGCTGACGTCCTCTACGGGAAGCGCGCCTTCACCGGGCAGCTGCCGGTCACCTGGCCGAAGTCGGAGGCCCAGGTGCCGATCAACGTCGGTGACACCTCCTACGACCCGCAGTTCCCGTACGGATGGGGCCTGACGACGCTGACGAAGGTCCCCGTGGGCGGCACCGCCGCGCTGCGGGAGCTCGCCCGGGCGGCCTCGGCGGCGGAGCGGCGCGGCAACGACGCGGCGGGACGCGCGGCCGTGACGAAGGCCCGCCTGCTCGTCCAGGGGAGGATCGGCTCGGCGGTCACCGCGGCGAACGCGGGTCCCTTCGCGGACGCGGACCATCTGCTGCTGACCGGCCACTACGGAGAGGCGGTGGCGAAGCTGGCCCAGGCGTACCGCGCTGCATGAGGGAGAACGCGCAGGGAGGGCCGGGGCCGCACAGCGGTCCCGGCCCTCCCGTGTTCCCGGCCCCGTGTCCTACGGCGCGGGCGGCGTCACCGGCACGGCGCTCCTCGGTTCCCTGGTGAGCTTGCGGGCCTGGAGGGCCTTGACCACGGTGTGGACGCGGATCACGGAGAACACGAGCATCGCGAGGCCGAGGAACGCGCCGAAGGCGGATCCGTCCCGGGCCGCCGCGTAGAAGAGGAAGCCGCTGAAGGGGAAGCCGACGGCGATGAGCAGCGGCTCGCGCACCCAGAAGGGGAGTACGCGAAGGATGAGTCCGATCATCCGGTCACTTCAGCAGGTTCATGCCATCCACTGCTGTGACGGAGGCCACAGTTCCGGAAGGTGGAACCGAATCGTTCCGTGACGAGGGTCCGACGCCGGTCCAGGTCCGGACCCGGGCCGGTCCGAGGCCGGGTCCGGCGTCAGGGGGTCCATGGCGTGCGCGACGGCCGACGCCCCCCGCGGCCGAGGTGCCGGACCGGCTCCCGCACGGTTGGTGAGCCGCAGTTCCGATGTCCTGTTTCGCTCTGGTTCGGGTAGCTTCAAGGCATGAGGGCCGCACACACCCGAGGACGTCCAGGCCTGTTGGTCGCACTGATGCTCGCGGCCCTGGCGATGGTGTGGATCCCGGCACCCCGGGCCCACGCCGCCACCGATGTCTCCACCGTCGCGGCGGCCCTGCGCAAGGGTCCCGTCTATGTGGACCCGGCCGCCTCGGGACAGCTCTCGGCGTCGCAGGCGGACGCCCTCACCACCAAGATCGAGAAGGCGGACCGGCCGGTCTTCGTCGCCGTGCTCCCCGCTGGCTTCCCCACCGAGAACCTCTTCCGAGACCTGCGCACCGCCACCGGGATCACCGGCCTCTACGCGATCAGGCTCGGCGACCGTTTCGACGCCCGCGCCGACTCCGCGGTGATGTCCCGCTCGGCCGTGCGGAACCTCGTCACCAGCGTCCAGGGCGTCTCGGACGTGAACACCCAGCTGAACGAGTTCACCGACCGCGCGCTCGCGAACATCCACGGTTCGGCCCCCGAGAGCTGGGGCGGCAGCATGGACAGCAGCGACGTCCCGACGGGGGCGCTGATCGCGGTCGGCGCGGTGGCCGTCCTCGGCGGCGCCGGCGCGTACGCGGTCGTACGCCGCAACCGCCGCCGCGAGCGGGAGGAGCAGAGGGCCGCGCTCGACCGGCTCCGCGTGGTCGTCGACGAGGACATCACCGCCTTCGGTGAGGAGCTGGACCGGCTGGACTTCCACCCGGCGGAGGCCGGCGCCGACGACACGATGCGCGCGGACTACGAACGCGCGCTGGACGCCTACGAACAGGCGAAGTCCTTCATGGCCAAGGCCGAGCGGCCCGAGGACGTACGCGGTGTCACCCAGTCCCTGGAGGAGGGCCGCTTCTCCCTCGCCGTGCTCGCCGCGCGCCGCGAGGGCCGTCCGGTCCCCGAGCGCCGCGCGCCCTGCTTCTTCGACCCCCGGCACGGTCCCTCCGTCGCCGACACGGCCTGGACACCTGCCGGGGGCGCGCCGCGCGAGGTCCCGGTCTGCAAGGCGGACTGGATGCGTCTCGCGGGCGGTGAGGAACCGGCGGTCCGCGAGGTCGAGACGGACGGCGGCCGCCGCCCGTACTGGGACGCGGGCCCGGCGTACGGTCCCTGGGCGGGCGGCTATTTCGGCGGCGGGGTGCTGCCGGGCCTGCTCGTCGGGACCGTGCTCGGCAGCATGATGGCGAGCCCCGGGTACGGTGCCGCGTACGGCAGCGGCTACGGCGACTTCGGCGGCGGCTACGACGGAGGCGATGTCTCCGGCGCCGATTTCGACCAGGGTGACTTCGGCGGCGGCTTCGGCGACGGCGGGGGCGGCGACTTCGGCGGAGGCGGCGGGGGCGGCGACTTCGGCGGAGGCTTCTGAGACGTCCGCGTGCGGCCTGTGCGAGGTGCCGGACACGGCCTGAGGAGAGTGCCTACGAGGTCCGCGCGACACGGCGGCGCCGGGCGCCCCCGTGAGGGGAGCCCGGCGCCGGAGAACAGCGTGCGGCGGTGCGGGGGCCGTCGGCCCGGGGCTCAGCCGGCGTTCTTGATCGCCGAGATGTCGAAGTTCAGCTTGATCTTGTCGGCGACGAGGACGCCGCCGGTCTCCAGGGCCGCGTTCCAGGTGAGGCCCCAATCGGAGCGAAGGATCTCGGCCTTGCCCTCGAAGCCCACGCGCTCGTTGCCGAACGGGTCCTTCGCGGAGCCGTTGAACTCCAGGTCGATGCTGATCTGTCGGGTGGTGCCGAGGATCTCCAGGTCGCCGGTGATCCGGTAGTCGTCACCGCCGAGGGCCTCCGCCTTGACGGAACGGAAGGTCATCGCCGGGAACTCGTCGGTCTTGAAGAAGTCGGCGCTCTTGAGGTGACCGTCGCGGTCGGCGGAGCCGGTGTCGATGCTGTCCATCGTGATGTCGAGGGAGGCCGTGGACCGGGACGGGTCGCCGCCGTCCAGGTGGAGCGTGCCCTCGAAGTCCTTGAACGAGCCCTTGACGTTGGTGACCATCGCGTGCCGGGCGACGAAGCCGATCGTCGAGTGGGCCGGGTCGATGGTGTAGTCGCCGGTCAGTGCGGCCAGGTCCGGGTTCACGGTGCCGGTCGTCGCGGTGGCCGTCGCGGCGGCGGAGGTCTCGGTGGTCTTGCGGCCGAAGATGCCCATCAGATGCTCCTTGGGGGACGGGCCGCGGTTCAGGGGAGAGCCACGGCGACGTTCTGTTGAATGTTCAACGAGGTCAACACGGGCAACCGTAGACCTATTCCGTTCAACTTTCAACATCATCCGGAAAGTGCTTGAGTCGCGACGCTCGGTCACCTCGAAAGGGCGCGGCCAGCCGAACGGGGGTGCGCGTCACCCCGGTGACGGCATGTGCCGCTCATGAATGTCGGATGGCACTCGGCCGAACGGTTTGTGTGATCCCCACAAGCCCGAACCCCTCCGGGCAGTCGGATCGCCTGCATGTGATGGTGGTTCTGTTCAGGGGCACCAGGAAAACGGTCCGAGGACTGTGCAGAGTCGACGGGCCTCTTTCCTTGGTGGACTTCGTATGGTCACTACATGACCGTTTTGGACGAGGCCGACACCGCGAGCACCACGATCCCCACAGGCGAGCCGACGGACGCGCGTGGCCGTGTGGCGGAACTGCACGCCATCCGTGCGGAGGCCTTGCGGGGTCCCAGCGAGAAGGCGACCGAGGCGCAGCACGCCAAGGGCAAGCTGACGGCGCGGGAGCGGATCGAGCTGCTGCTCGACGCGGGCTCGTTCCAGGAGGTCGAGCAGCTGCGCCGGCATCGGGCGACCGGTTTCGGTCTGGAGGCGAAGAAGCCGTACACCG
>NZ_JBVHLK010000017.1:0-168681 GCF_055559015.1 Streptomyces sp. NPDC024698
GAGTTCTCAAGGAACGGACGCTTCCTTTGTACTCACCCTCTCGGGCTTTCCTCCGGGCGCTTCCCTTCGGTCTTGCGTTTCCGACTCTATCAGACTCTTTCGGGCCTGACTCCCAGTCAGCGGGTTTGTCTTCCGGCCTTTTGGCGCTTTCGCGTTTCCGGCCTTTCGACATTCACTACGTTAGCCGATTCCCTCGGCGACTCATAATCGAGTTCCGCGGGTTCGAATTCAGACGTGCGGACACGCCGAATAGACCCCCGCTGCGGGGAAGTCGTAGGTAGTGGGTTGGCCGCTCTCGGCTGCTGGCTGAACGCCGTAACCGGTTCAAGCGGCTCGGGCTACATTACGGATCCCCCACAGGCGCGTCAAGTTGAACGGCGGCGTGGCGCGTGAGGTCTATAAGGACTCACGGTCGGATCGTCGCCGATCCAGAAACGCCACGGGTGGACGCCTCCGTCGCCGGACACTCCAGTACGCGGACCGTTGCGTACCTGGTCGGAGGGCGCGGGGGTACCCCTCAGCAGGGTCAGGGGCGACCCCTCGGGTCCACAGGCGTCCGCGCCGTCGAGCGAGCGGTCCACCCCCAGGGCGGTCGCGAGGCGCGCCGGTCCTTTGGCCAGTTCCTTGTCGTATCGGGCCGAGAGTCGACGTTTGCGAGCGAGATCCGCGCCCTCGACGACCTCGCCGGCCCGCAGCAGCACCCCACTGGGCCTGCCCTCCGGTCCGCACACCAGATTCATGCAGAACCACATGCCGTAGGTGAAGTAGACGTACACATGACCGGGCGGGCCGAACATGACGCCGTTGCGGGCCGTGCGGCCGCGGTACGCGTGCGAGCCGGGGTCGTTCGGACCGTCGTAGGCCTCGACCTCCGTCAGACGCAGTTCGATCGGACCGTCCGGGGTGAGACGCACGAGGACGCGACCCAGCAGATCGGGGGCGACCTCCAGAACAGGGCGGTCGAAGAAGTCCCGGGTCAGGGGCGTACGGTCAGGGGCCGCGATCATGGCGTACGAGCGTAGTCCCTCCTCCCACGCCGCGGAGTCCGGAGCGGTTCGGAGCGGTACGGACGGATACCTGTCCGCGGGGTGGTCAGGGGTCCTCGCTCTTGTAAGGGTGAGGGCGCGGAACCGGTCGGGGCCGGATCGCGTTTGTAGGGATCAAGGGATCCATACAGCCAGAGGACGAACAGGCATCGCCTGGGGAGGAAGTGACGACATGGGGTTCAAGCGGCTGCTTGCGAGCTTGGGGGCCGGCGGGGCTTCGGTCGAGACGGTGCTGACCGAGGCCAACACCGTTCCGGGCGGCGTCGTCCAGGGTGAGGTGCGGATCCAGGGTGGCTCGGTCGACCAGGCGATCGAGGGACTGTCGGTCGGCCTTCAGGCCAAGGTCGAGGTCGAGGGCCACGACGACCAGGAGTACAAGCAGAACATCGAGTTCACGAAGCTGCGGCTCGGCGGGGCCTTCCAGCTTCAGGCCGGTGCCGTGCACACGGTCCCGTTCGGTCTTGAGGTTCCGTGGGAGACGCCGATCACCATGATCGACGGGCAGAGCCTGCGCGGGATGAACATCGGTGTCACCACCGAGCTTCAGATCGCCCGCGCCATCGACCCCGGTGACCTCGACCCGGTCAACGTGCACCCGATGCCGGCGCAGAAGGCGATTCTCGACGCCTTCATCCAGCTGGGCTTCCGCTTCAAGAACGCGGACATGGAGAAGGGGCACATCCGCAACACCCGTCAGCGGCTGCCGTTCTACCAGGAGATCGAGTTCTACCCGCCGTCGCAGTACCGCGGGCTGAACCAGGTGGAGCTGAGCTTCGTCGCGGACGACCGCGCGATGGACGTCGTCCTGGAGATGGACAAGAAGCCGGGCCTCTTCAGCGAGGGCAGCGACTCGTACCGCTCCTTCGAGGTGGGTCTGCACGACTTCCACGGCACCGACTGGGCCGGATACCTGAACCACTGGCTGTCGGAGGTCGGCAGCAAGCGCAGCTGGTTCTAGGCTCGGACCGGACAGAGCCCGCCGTTCAGGAGGTACTGACGTGACCGAGCCCAAGAGGCCGCCGCTTCCGCACGACTTCCACCCGCCGGTGCCGGCGTTCACGCTCACCAGTGAGGATGTCGCGCCGGGCGCGGTGCTGAAGGACGAGCAGGTCCACGCGGCCGGGAACACCTCGCCGCAGCTGAGCTGGGAAGGTTTTCCGCCGGAGACCAAGAGCTTCGCCGTGACGTGCTTCGATCCGGACGCCCCGACGGGGAGCGGGTTCTGGCACTGGGTGCTGTTCGACATCCCGGTCTCGGTGACGGAGCTGCCCGCGGGTGCGGGCAGCGGCAAGTTCGAGGGCCTGCCCGACGGCGCGATCCAGGTGCGCAACGACTACGGTTCCCGGGACTTCGGCGGCGCCGCGCCTCCGCCCGGGGACCCGGCGCACCGGTACGTCTTCACGGTGTACGCCGTGGATCAGGAGAAGCTCGGTCCCGACGCGGAGGTGTCGCCCGCCGTGGTGGGCTTCAATCTGCGGTTCCACACGCTGGCGCGCGCCCAGTTGATCGGCGAATACGCCCATCCCGCCGCAGACTGACGTTCACCGAACGTTTGCCCGCCTCTGGTCATGGAAGTGATCAGGGGCGGGCATTTTTTATTGCGTTGTCCATCTCGGCGTGCCCGGCCAGAGTTGATCCCAGCCCGCCGCAGGGGGGCCGGTGCGCAAGAGGAGGTGGGCTGGATGCGGGAGACGCTGGTACTGAACGCAAGTTTCGAGCCGTTGTCGACGGTGACGTTGAACCGAGCCGTCGTTCTGGTGCTGACGGACAAGGCCGTCGTCGAGCAGGCCCACCCCGAACTGCGCATGCGCGGTGCCGCGCTGGACATACCCGTGCCGCGGGTGATCAGGCTCTGCCGGTATGTCCGGGTGCCGTTCCGAAGACAAGCGCCGTGGTCGAGGCGGGGTGTGCTGGTACGCGACAGGCACCGGTGCGCGTACTGCGGGCGCCGGGCCACGACCGTGGACCACGTCGTGCCGCGTGCGCAGGGCGGTCAGGACTCCTGGCTGAACACCGTGGCCTCCTGCGCCGAGGACAATCACCGCAAGGCCGACCGTACGCCGGAGCAGGCCCAGATGCCTCTGCTACGGCAGCCGTTCGAGCCGACGCCCGCGGACGCCATGCTGCTGGCGCTCGGTCAGGACGACTTCGACGCGCTGCCGGAGTGGCTGGCCCAGCCGGCCGCGTAGCCCGTACGACATGACGATGGGGCCCGTCTCCCGTGGAGGTGGGCCCCATCGTCGTACGGTCTGACTCAGTCGGTGATGGACGGCTTCTCGCGGCGCTCGTTGCCGTCGCCGGAGTCTCTGGAAGAACCGCGGTTGCCCGAACCTCCGCCCAGGCCACCGAAGTTGCCCATGGCCCCGCTGAGGCCCTTGAGGGCGTCGCCGATCTCGCTGGGCACGATCCAGAGCTTGTTGGCGTCGCCCTCGGCGATCTTCGGCAGCATCTGGAGGTACTGGTAGGAGAGGAGCTTCTGGTCCGGGTCTCCGGCGTGGATGGCCTCGAAGACCGTACGGACGGCCTGGGCCTCGCCCTCGGCGCGCAGGGCCGCGGCCTTGGCCTCACCCTCGGCGCGCAGGATCGCGGACTGCTTCTCGCCCTCGGCGGTGAGGATCTGGGACTGGCGGATGCCCTCCGCGGTGAGGATCGCGGCGCGCTTGTCGCGGTCGGCGCGCATCTGCTTCTCCATCGAGTCCTGGATGGAGGTGGGCGGTTCGATCGCCTTCAGCTCGACGCGGTTGACGCGGATGCCCCACTTGCCCGTGGCCTCGTCGAGGACTCCGCGCAGGGCCGCGTTGATCTCCTCGCGGGAGGTCAGGGTCCGCTCCAGGTCCATGCCGCCGATGATGTTGCGCAGCGTGGTGACGGTGAGCTGCTCGATCGCCTGGATGTAGCTGGCGACCTCGTACGTCGCGGCTCGCGCGTCGGTGACCTGGTAGTAGATGACCGTGTCGATGTTGACGACCAGGTTGTCCTGGGTGATCACCGGCTGCGGCGGGAACGGCACGACCTGCTCACGAAGGTCGATGCGGTTGCGGATCGAGTCTATGAACGGGACGACGATGTTGAGGCCGGCGTTCAGCGTCCGCGTGTAGCGGCCGAAACGCTCGACGATGGCGGCGCTGGCCTGCGGGATGACCTGGATGGTCTTGATCAGGGCGATGAAGACCAACACCACCAGAATGATCAGGACGATGATGATCGGTTCCATCGATGCTCCCCGTACCCTTCTCCACTCGGCAATTCCGAAAGATCTTATGGGTGTTGAAGATCTTGCTGGTCGAGTCTGACAGAACGGCGTCTGCCACGTGGGGCGTTCGGTTCACTTGCGTTGTACGAGGTCACATGACGATCGCCGTGGCGCCGTCGATGTCCACGACATCGACTTCCTGGCCCACTTCGTAGGCCTGTGCGCCGTCGAGGGAGCGCGCGGACCAGATCTCTCCGCCGAGTTTGATGCGTCCGGCGCCCGAACCGTCCACGCGCTCCAGGACGACGGCCTGTCTGCCCTTCAACGCCTCGATGCCGGTGGCGAGTTCGGGACGCTGGGAGCGGTGCCGGGCCGCGATGGGCCGCACGACGGCGATGAGCGCGACGGACACGACGACGAAGACGAGCACCTCGACGACGATTCCGCCGCCGAGGCCCGCGGCGACCGCAGCGGCGACGGCGCCCACGGAGAGCATGCCGAACTCCGGCATCGCGGTCACCACGAGCGGGATGCCGAGTCCGGCCGCCGCGATCAGCCACCACACCCATGCGTCGATGTCGTTCACATGGTCATGGTAGGACCGCGCTCCCCCGGCGGACAGGGCGCGCGATCAAGTCGGGTACGCCAGGAGACGGGGGTGCGTCCGCGTGTCGTGCGGGTTTCAGGCCATCGGCAGACCCTGCGCGGTCCAGCGCTCGCCGACCTGCTCGACGACGAGGGGCAGACCGAAGCAGAGCGAGAGGTTGCGCGAGGTGAGTTCGAGCTCCAGCGGACCGGCGGCGAGCACCTTGCCCTGACGGATCATCAGGACGTGGGTGAAGCCGGGGGCGATCTCCTCGACATGGTGCGTGACCATGATCATGGAGGGCGCGATCGGGTCGCGGGCGAGGCGGCCGAGGCGGCGTACGAGGTCCTCACGGCCGCCGAGGTCCAGGCCCGCCGCGGGCTCGTCGAGGAGCAGCAGTTCGGGGTCGGTCATCAGCGCGCGGGCGATCAGGGTGCGCTTGCGCTCGCCCTCGGAGAGGGTGCCGAACCTGCGGTCCAGGTAGTCGCTCATGCCGAGGCGGTCGAGGAAGGCGCGGGCGCGCTGCTCGTCGATGTCCTCGTAGTCCTCGTGCCAGCCGGCGGTCATGCCGTACGCGGCGGTGAGGACCGTCTGGAGGACCGTCTGGCGCTTGGGGAGCTTCTCGGCCATGGCGATACCGGCGATGCCGATGCGGGGGCGGAGCTCGAAGACGTCGACCTGGCCGAGGTGCTCACCGAGGATGGAGGCCGTGCCCGTACTGGGGAAGAGGTAGCTGGAGGCGACGTTCAGGAGGGTTGTCTTCCCGGCGCCGTTGGGGCCGAGGATGACCCAGCGCTCCCCCTCCTTGACCGACCAGGAGACCTGGTCCACCAGAGCCCGGCCCTCGCGGACCACGGATACGTCCACCAGTTCCAGTACATCGCTCATGAGCGCGTTGTCTCCCATTGCATCTCGGCCGTCGCTTACGTCTGTGGACGAAGCCCCCAGGGAAAACCTACGCCACCGGTCGGGCGCACCGACCCATCGGCTGGTCCTTAGGGTGGGGGCATGCTCTCGGAACCACGCTCAGGACAGCTGGCCTCTTGGGGAAATGCCCTATTGGCCGGACTTGTTTCTCCGGACGACGCCGTGCTCGCCATCGTCGGGGACGACGCGGTGCACCGGGTCGAGGGGCTGCCCGGCGAGTCCGGGCCCGTCGGGCTCACGCTCGCCCTCGGCCGGCTGCGCAGACTCGGGGTGACCGGGCTGCGGGTCGCGCTGCCCGCGCCCGGCCATCCGCTCGGGCTCAGCGGGCCGCCCGAGTTCAACGCGCGCGCCCTCGACGCCGAGGAGGCCGTGGTGTGCCACGGCTCCGCGCTCGGGCTCGTGCCCGAGGTGTACGAGGCCGGGCCCGCCGGTGATGTCCATGTCGAGGTGGTCTGGCACTGCCTCGCCGTGCGGGAGGCGCCGCCCGCCGATGTGCCCTCGCTCGGAGAGGCCGAGCGGGAGCTGGCGGAGGCGCTGCGCGAGGCGACGGAGGTGCTGTCGCGGCTGGACGTGGCCGGGTCGGGGCCGGTCGCCGCGGCGGCGATCGACGCGTACCGGGCGCGGGCGGAGCGGGGGCGCGAGGTGCTGGCGCCCGGGTACCCGCCGCGCGCCGTCCGGGTGCTGGAGCTGGCTCAGCGGGTCGGGATGCTGGTGTCGGTGGCGTACGAGAGCGGGCACGGCGGCGCGGTGAGCGCGTCGGAGATGGGTGCTCGGGCCGAGGCGCTGCGGCCGGTGGAGCGGACGGCTCGGCGGGCGCAGGTGGCGGCGTACAACGCCTTCGTGGAGGAGCGGGAGCGGGGTGTGCGCTGAGCTCGCCTCTGGCGTTTCGCGGCTGCGGCGGCGGGTGCGGTTCGGTGGGTGGGTCGGGGCCGTGCCGGTGCATCAGCCCGTCGCCGTTGAATGAGGGGTGACCGTCGGTGGCGACGGGCATCGATGTACCGGCACGTCCCCTCACGCGCGTACCCGGCTGCGGGTACATCGCGGTGGCGGCCGTCCCGAACGATTCAGCCCCGGAAAGATTCAGCCCCTCCGGCGATTGAGGAGCGGGGGTCCGGGGGCGGCGCCCCAGGGGTGGGGCGGCGCATGGGGCTCGGGTATGCGGAAGGGCCCCGCGAAACGTTTCCGTTTGCGGGGCCCTTCGGGTGGCGTGGCTCAGCCGTTGACGCCCGCGTTGCCGAACGCCGGGTTCAGGAGGCCGACGACGTTGATGGAGTTGCCCACCACGTTGACGGGGACGTGGACGGGGAGCTGGATGACGTTGCCGGAGACGACGCCCGGCGAGTGCGCGGCGGCGCCCTCGGCACCCGCGTCGGCGACAGCAGCACCCGCACCAGCGCCCGCGGCGATTCCGGCGACGGTGACGGCCAGGGCGGCCTTCTTGGCGATGTTCATGGGAAGCGTTCCTCCTGCGTGTACGGATCCGACCCTGCCGCGGGTCGTACGCTGAGCAACGCCCCGGAGCCGGGGACGGCACGGGCAGGCGGTACGGATTGCCCCGTCCGGTTCAGTCCACGGATGAGCCGACAAGCCGACCGGCCCCCCAGGTACTCCCTGGAAGGCCGGTGGCCGTGACCGCCGAGGCGGGGAACCTCAGTGGTTGAGGCCGAGGTTGCCGAAGGCCGGGTTCAGGGCGCCGATGACGTTCACGCTGTTGCCGACGACGTTCACCGGGATGTCGACCGGGGCCTGGACGAGGTTGCCGGAGACGACGCCCGGGGAGCCCACGGCCTTGCCGGCCGCCGACGCGCCGTCCGCCGCCGAGGCCATACCCGTACCGGCGGCGACCAGGCCGCCCGCCACCATCGCGACAGCCGTGAACTTCTTCAGGTTCTTCACTTGCGAAACCCCTCCTGGTGAACACCGCGGCGGATCGTCGCGGCGCACTGGAGAACGGCCGGGCCCCACGGAGGATGCGCCATCCGGGTGACATACACACGACGGTATGAATCTCATCCCGGAGCGGGACCTTCCGGGTTGACGGTCAGTCCGCGATCCCGTGCCGTACGGCCCACAGGGCGGCCTGGGTGCGGTCGGCGACGTCGAGCTTCATCAGGATGTTCGAGACGTGGGTCTTCACCGTCTTCTCGGAGAGGACGAGGGCGCGGGCGATCTCCCGGTTGGACCGTCCGTCGGCGATCAGGCCGAGCACCTCGCGCTCCCGCTCGGTGAGCGAAACACCCCGCCCTTGGACGGAGTTGACCTCCTCCTGGGACAACAGGGCGTTGGCGACCTCGGGTTGCAGGACGACGTGCCCCGCGTGGACGGAGCGGATGGCCCCGGCGAGCGCGTCGGGGTCCACGTCCTTGTACACGTACCCGGCGGCGCCCGCGCGCAGGGCCGGCACCACCGTGCGCTGCTCGGTGAAGCTGGTGACGATCAGCACCCGCGCGGGGTTGGCGAGTTCGCGGAGCTTGCGCAGCGCTTCGACGCCGTCCATTCCCGGCATCTTGACGTCCATGAGGACGATGTCGGGTCTGAGCTCCTCGGCGCGCGTGACGCCCTCCGCCCCGTCGGACGCCTCCCCGACGACCTCGATGTCGTCCTGTACTTCGAGGAAGGTGCGCAGTCCCCGGCGGACGACCTGGTGGTCGTCGACGAGCAGCACCTTGATTGCGTCAGCCACCAGGGACCTCCATCTCGATCACGGTGCCCTTTCCGGGCGCCGACTCCACGGTGAGTGTGCCGCCGACCCCGCTCGCCCGGTCCCGCATCGACACCAGGCCGAGATGGCGGCCGGCGCTGCGTATCGCGGTGGGGTCGAAGCCGCTGCCGTCGTCGCGGACGTGCAGGACGGCGCCGGGGCCGCGCCGGTCCAGGGTGACGTCGACGCTGGTGGCGCCGGAGTGCCGCAGCGCGTTGTGCAGGGCTTCCTGGGAGACCCGCAGGACGGCCTCCTCCTGGGAGGCGGGCAGTGCTCGTACACCGTGGCTGGAGAAGGTCACGCGCGCGGTGTGGGCGCGGTCGAGGACCTGGATCTGGGTGCGCAGGGTGGCGACGAGGCCGTCCTCGTCGAGGGCGGCGGGGCGCAACTCGACGACGGCGGCGCGCAGTTCCTCGGTGGCCTCCGCGGCGAGCGCGGCCACGTGCTGGAGTTCGCCCTTGGCGCGGGAGGGGTCGCGGTCGACCAGGGTGGCGGCGGCCTGTGCGGTCAGACGCAGGGAGAACAGCTTCTGGCTGACGGCGTCGTGCAGTTCGTGCGCGAGCCTGGAGCGCTCCTCGGCGATGGTGAGCTCGCGGCTCCGTTCGTAGAGCCGGGCGTTGGTCAGGGCGATCGCCGCGTGCTGGGCGAGGATGGTGAGGAGTTCCTCGTCGTCCTCGGTGAAGCCGCAGCGGTCCTCCGGCCGGGAGCACGGCGGTGCCCCCTCGGGCCGCATCTTGTTCGCGAGGAAGAGCGCGCCGATGATCTCGTCGCCGTCGCGGATGGGCAGGCCGAGGAAGTCGGACATGTCGGGGTGGGCTGCGGGCCAGCCCTCGAAGCGGGGGTCCTCGCGCACGTCGGCCAGGCGCTCGGGGCGGGCCTCGCGGAGCATCGCGGCGAGGATGCCGTGCTGGCGCGGGAGCGGTCCGATGGCCTTCCACTGCGCGTCGCTGATCCCGTCGACGACGAACTGGGCGAAGCCGCCGTGGTCGTCGGGCACCCCGAGAGCCGCGTACTGCGCGTCGAGCAGCTCGCGGGCCGAGGCGACGATCGTCTTGAGGACGTCGCGCACTTCGAGATGCCTGCTCATGGCCAGCAGCGCGGAGCTCACCGCGTACAGGCCCGACCGGGGTCCGTGACTCATGAACCCAAACTACCGGCGGGGTGTGACAGCGCGTATCGGACCGGTGGCCTCGTCCACCGGGTCGTCGGACCTAGGCCGAAGGGCCCCTGATCATTGCGGCCCGCGTACGAGGCGCCCGGACGGGCTTCGTTCCTACCGTGAGGGCACCCGCCGGGAAGGCGGGTGGACCGAGGGGACGGATGTCATGCCGGTAGCGATCATCACGGGAGCGTCGAAAGGACTGGGGAGGGCGCTCGGCGCGGCTCTGGCCGGGCGCGGCTGGGATCTGGTGCTCGACGCGAGGACCCCGGGGGCGCTGGAGGAGACGGCGCGGGCGCTCACCTCGTACGGGACGCGGGTGGTGGCGTTGCCCGGGGATGTGACGGATGCCGGCCACCGTGCGGAGCTGGTGGCGGCGGCCCGGAAGCTGGGCGGTGTCGACCTGCTCGTGAACAACGCGAGCGCGTTGGGGGCGGAGCCGCTGGTGCGTCTTGAGGAGCTGGATCTGGAGGGGCTGCGGCGGGCGCTGGAGGTCAACGTGGTCGCCGCGCTGGGTCTGGTCCAGGAGGCGCTGCCGCTGCTGCGGGCGGCGGTGGCGGGCGCGGTCGTCTGTGTCAGTTCGGATGCGGCGGCCGAGGCGTACGAGACCTGGGGCGGCTACGGGGCTTCCAAGGCGGCGCTCGACCAGCTCGCGGCGGTGCTCGGTGAGGAGGAACCCGGGCTGCGGGTGTGGGCGGTGGACCCGGGGGACATGGGCACCGACCTCTATACGGCGGCGGTGCCGGACGACGACGCTCCGCGGCCGGAGCCGGACCGTGTGGTGCCGGCCTTCCTGCGGCTGCTCGACGAGCGGCCTGCCAGTGGGCGCTACGCGGCTTCGGACCTGCTGGAGGAGCGGTGACGACGGTGCCGGGGGTGGCCCGGGAGGGGCGCGGCCGGGAGTGGGGAAGCGTTCCGGAGGAGTTGTCGGCGCGGGTGCCCGCGGAGCAGCGCGGTCCCGGGCGTGACCGGGATTCCGTACGGCTGCTGGTGTCGCGCGGCGTCGAGGTGTCGCATCACGCGTTCGTGGAGCTGCCGCGGCTGCTGCGGGCCGGGGATCTGCTGGTCGTCAACACCTCGGCCACGCTGGCGGCGGCCGTGGACGGGCGGATCGGGTCCGCGCGCGTGGTGGTGCACTTCTCCACGCGCGGTGACGACGGCCGGTGGGCGGTCGAGCTGCGGGAGCCCGACGGGCGCGGGACCACACGCGCGCGGGCGGGCGGGCCCGCGGGAACAGAGGTGTGCCTGCCCGGGGACGTACGTCTCGTCCTGGAGGAGCCGCTGACCGCGCGGGGGCGGCGGCTGTGGTGGGGGCGCGTCGCGGACGCGGACGTGCTGGGGCTGCTGCGGCGGCACGGGCGGCCCATCCGCTACTCCTACACGGACCGGGACCAGCCGCTGTCCGTGTACCAGACGGTGTTCGCGCTGCCGTCGCAGGACGGGGCGGGGAGCGCGGAGATGCCGAGTGCGGCGCGTCCCTTCACCTCGCGCCTGGTGGCGGAGCTGGTGAGCCGGGGTGTGCAGTTCGCGCCGGTCACGCTGCACACGGGGGTCGCCTCGGCGGAGGCGCACGAGCCGCCGTATCCGGAGCGGTACGAGGTTCCGGCGGTGTCGGCCCGGCTGATCAACGCGGCGCGGGCCGGCGGGGGCCGGATCATCGCGGTCGGTACGACGGCGGTGCGGGCCGTGGAGTCCGCGACCGGGGAGGACGGGCTGGTCCGGGCGGCGAAGGGGTGGACCGGTCTGGTGGTGACTCCGGAGCGTGGGGTGCGGGCGGTCGACGGGCTGCTGACCGGGCTGCACGAGCCGGAGGCCTCGCATCTGCTGATGCTGGAGGCGATCGCGGGGGGAGCGGCGATCGACCGGGGCTACGCCGAGGCGCTGCGCAGGCGCTATCTCTGGCACGAGTTCGGCGACGTGCACCTCATCCTCCCCGGGAACGGGCCTCACTCAGAGCATTGCGCCAGCAACTCCGCGTCAGAATGATCGATGGGCCCTGTGAGCCCGCGCATAGGGTCCAGGTCACGTACGAAGACGCATAGGAGATAAAAGGGACAAGGTGACCAGGGAAGACGTGCCAGTCTGCCCCGATTTGCACCTTCTGCGTCCACTACCTGGCTTCGTAGGTCACACCTTTGCCAGGGCATTTTGCGACCGCTAAGAATTGCTCATGTCGCTCAGCGCCTCGGGTTCTCCCCCGGAGCGTTTGTTCCGGAAACACAGTCCCCGACCGGGACGAAGAGCGACCTCCGCGCTATTCGAAGAGGTCTTCAGTCATGCTTAAGAACATTGCTGCTCGTCGTTCCAGTACGAAGCTCACCAAGCTCCACAAGTACTCGGTGGCCGGTGTCGCCACCCTCGGTGCCGCCACCCTCGCGTTCTCCCTGGCGCCGTCCGGCTCCCACACCACCACCGACGCCGCCGCCCCCACGGCGCCGGTCGCCTACAGCGGACAGCAGATCAAGGGCGTCGAGGCCGCCGTCGCCGGCACCAGCGGTGCCGAGCTGAAGGCGCAGACCATAGCCGCCCAGCACAAGGCGGCGGACTCCGCGACCGCGGCGAAGAAGAAGGCCGCCGCAGCCGCCGCAGCCAAGAAGAAGGCCGCCGCCCAGGCCGCCGCGAAGAAGAAGGCCGCCGCGGCGCGTGCCAAGGCCGCCGCCGCGAGCCGCTCCACGCACCGCATCAAGTTGCAGACGGTCGCCGCCAAGACGTACGCCAACAACCTCGACGGCTGGATCCGCCAGTCCCTCGACATCATGAAGTCGAAGGGCATCCCCGGCTCCTACGAGGGTCTGCACCGCAACATCCTTCGTGAGTCCTCGGGCAACCCGATGGCCATCAACGACTGGGACATCAACGCCATCAACGGCATCCCCTCGAAGGGCCTGCTCCAGGTCATCCCGCCGACGTTCAAGGCGTACCACGTGGCCGGCACCTCGTGGGACATCTACAACCCGGTCGCCAACATCACCGCCGCCGCCAACTACGCGGCCGACAAGTACGGTTCAATGGACAACGTGAACAGCGCGTACTGAGGACTCAGCGCGGAGTTCCCACACAGACGCCGAAGGGCGGCACCCCGGTCGGGGGTGCCGCCCTCGCGTCGTTCCCGGGCGTCTACTTGCGCATGACCTCGGGCTCGTGGCGGCGCAGGAAGCGGGCCACGAAGAAGCCGCAGACCACACCGAGGACGACCAGCGCGATCATGTCGAGGGTCCAGGCCCCGGCCGTGTGGTTCCACAGCGGGTCCGTGCTCGTCGGATCGTCCTGGTTCGGGAAGATGTTGTTCAGGTCCAGCGTGGCCCCCGACGCGGCCACCGCCCAGCGGGCCGGCATCAGGTACGAGAACTGGTTGACGCCCACCGTCCCGTTCAGGATGAACAGACAGCCCGTGAAGACCACCTGGACGATCGCGAACATGACCAGCAGCGGCATGGTCTTCTCCGCCGTCTTCACCAGCGACGAGATGATCAGGCCGAACATCATCGACACGAAGCCCAGCGCCATGATCGGCAGTGTGAGCTCGACCTTGGGCAGGCTCTTGAGGATCAGCCCCTGGGCCGGGACCTCGCGACTGCCGAAGCCGATCGCGCCGACCAGCGCGCCCTGGAGCATGGTGATCACGCCGAGCACGATCACCTTGGACATCAGGTACGCCGAGCGCGACAGGCCCGTGGCCCGTTCCCGCTCGTAGATCACCCGCTCCTTGATCAGCTCACGGACCGAGTTGGCGGCGCCCGCGAAGCACGCGCCGACCGCGAGGATCAGCAGCACGGTCGTGGCGGTGCCGTTCGCCACATGGGCGCCCGACGGCAGAATCTTCGCGTTGACCAGCAGTGTCTTGCCGTTGTCGATCAGCAGGCTGACCGAGCCCAGGACCGCGGGCAGGATCACCGTCAGGGCCAGGAAGCCCTTGTCCGAGACGATCACCGAGACATAGCGGCGCATCAGCGTCATCAGCTGGGAGCCCCAGCCCTGCGGCTTCGGCGGCTTCATCGCGTGCGCCGACGGCATCTGCGTCGACTGCGGAGCCACCGCGTCGATGTCCGCCGCGTACATCTGGTAGTGCTGCGAGCCCTTCCAGCGGCCCGCCCAGTCGTAGTCGCGGTAGTTCTCGAACGCGGAGAACACATCGGCCCAGGTCTCGTAGCCGAAGAAGTTCAGCGCCTCCTCCGGCGGACCGAAGTAGGCGACCGAACCGCCCGGCGCCATCACGAGGAGCTTGTCGCAGATCGCGAGCTCGGCCACCGAGTGCGTGACGACGAGCACGGTGCGGCCGTCGTCGGCGAGGCCGCGCAGCAGCTGCATGACGTCACGGTCCATACCCGGGTCGAGACCCGAGGTCGGCTCGTCCAGGAAGATCAGCGACGGCTTGGTGAGCAGCTCCAGAGCCACCGAGACCCGCTTGCGCTGGCCACCGGAGAGAGAGGTGACCTTCTTCTCCTTGTGGATGTCCAGCTTCAGCTCGCGCAGCACCTCGTCTATGCGCGCCTCGCGCTCCGCGCCCGTGGTGTCGGCGGGGAAGCGCAGCTTGGCCGCGTACTTGAGGGCCTTCTTGACGGTCAGTTCCTTGTGCAGGATGTCGTCCTGCGGGACCAGACCGATGCGCTGGCGCAGCTCGGCGAACTGCTTGTACAGGTTCCGGTTGTCGTAGAGGACGTCGCCCTGGTTGGCGGGGCGGTAGCCCGTGAGCGCCTTCAGGAGCGTCGACTTGCCGGAACCCGACGGGCCGATGACCGCCACGAGCGACTTCTCGGGCACACCGAAGGAGACGTCCTTGAGGATCTGCTTGCCGCCGTCGACGGTGACCGTCAGATGGCGGGCCGAGAAGGAGACCTCACCGGTGTCGACGAACTCCTCGAGCCGGTCGCCGACCAGGCGGAACGTCGAGTGGCCGACGCCGACGATGTCGTGCGGGCCGAGCAGCGCGGAGCCGCCCTTGGCGATCGGCATACCGTTGACGTACGTGCCGTTGTGCGAGCCCAGATCGCGGATCTCGAAGCGGCCGTCCGGCGTCGCGTGGAACTCGGCGTGGTGGCGCGAGACCTGGAGGTCGGAGACCACCAGTTCGTTCTCCAGCGCACGGCCGATCCGCATCACGCGGCCCAGCGAGAACTGGTGGAACGTCGTCGGGCTGCGGTCGCCGTAGACCGGCGGTGCCCCCGCGCCGCCACCGGCTCCCTGCTGCTGCGGGATGCCTCCCGCCTGCTGCGCGTTCTGCGCGGGCTCCGGCGCCTGCGGTGTCGGTGTCTGGGCCCAGCCGGGGCCGGCGCCCTGCGCCGCGAAGGGCTGCGCCGCCGGGGCCGCTGCTCCTGCCACGCTCAGCCGCGGACCGTCGGTCGCGTTGCCGAGGTGCACGGCCGAACCGGGGCCGATCTCCAGCTGGTGGATCCGCTGCCCCTGTACGAACGTGCCGTTGGTGCTCCCGTGGTCGTCGATGACCCAACTGCGGCCGTTCCAGCTGATCGTGGCGTGACGCCAGGACACCCTGGCGTCATCGAGCACGATGTCCCCCTGCGGATCACGTCCGAGGGTGTGAGGCCTGGACGCGTCGAGCGTCCAGGTCCGTCCATTCAATTCCAGTACGAGTTCCGGCACTCCAGCCCCACTGAGTTGTCCCCCGAGTTTCCCCCGTCGCAGGGAGTCTAGGGATGTCGAACATCGTGGGGAACTATTTCAGTTCAGGCCCCCTGACCGAAAGTCGGGCCCTGGCGAACCAGGACAACAGGCGGGTTGTCCACAGCCGTTGACGGGGTTGAAAACGGCCCGGAGAGTGGTAATCCCCCACGAGGGGGACATGCGCGGGATCACCGCGGCGCGGATCGGGGGGTCTGGCGATGAGCGAGGGGACCACGCACCACGGCGGGAACGGCGGGCCCGTGCCCTGGGGGGATGTGCTGCTGTCCGCGATCGCCGCGGTGAGCTGGGCGTTGATCGGGATGGCGGGCACCGCCGCGCTCGGTCTGCATCTGCTCGGGGCGGACGCGACGGCCTCGCTCGGCCCCATGACCGCGGCGATGGTGGCCCTCGGAGCGGGCGGCGCGGTGACACCGTCCGGGAACGTCTCCGCGTTCGGGCTGAAGGGAGCGCAGGCGCACACCGCCATCCAGATCACACCGCTGGGAGTCGGCCTGGTCGGCGCCCTGCTGCTGTCGTGGTTCTTCCTGCGTTCGTTGCGCGGGGCGGGAGTTGTCGTGACCCCGGCGGAACTCCTCGCGCGGGCGGCATCGGTGGTCGCCCTGTTCGTGGCGACCCTGGGCGGGCTCGCCTGGGCCGGGCACGACGTCATCACGATCGACGGCGACCAACTGGGGCTCGACAAGGCCGCGGGCGGTGGCGGCGGGCTCGGCTCCATCACCGACAGACTCCCGGGCGGGCTCGGGGACCTCGGCGGGCTGCTGCCCGGCAGGATCGGGGACCTCGTGAAGGCGAAGGCGGCCGTGGGGTTCTCCGTCGACACCGCGCCGACCCTGCTCGGCGGTGCCGCGTGGGCCGCCGCGGTGCTGCTGATAGCGCTGCTGGCCTCCCGGCGTACGCCGCTGCCGCCCGGCTGGGACGCCGTGCACCGGGCGGTGCGGCCCGCCGTCTCCTCGCTCGTCGCCGTCCTGCTGGTCGCCGTCCTCGCCGGGCTCGCGGCGGCCGCGTACGCCGCGGTCGGGGACGCCCACCCGAAACGGATCGCGGGCGCGGCGCTGCTCGGCACGCCCGACGGGGTGTGGCTCGCCGTCCCCCTCGGGCTCTTCGTGCCCTTTGACGGCAAGGCCACCGGCGAGCTCGCGAAGCTGTTGCCCGACCCGCTCGACAAGCTGCTGACCGCCGACGCGTCCCGGCCCGTCACCCTCGGCCGTCTCGCCGAACTCGACGGACGCGTATGGCTGTTGGCGGTCGCCGCCGCCCTGATGATGCTGTACGCGGGCGTCCTGACGGCCGCGCGTACGCCGTTCGTACGGGGTGGGGGTGCGCTGCGGTTCGCCGGGCGCTGCGCGCTTCGGCTGGGGGTCGTCACGGCGCTGGCGCTGCCGCTGCTGGCCTGGCTGACGGAGGTGTCGGTGGACGCCTCCCTGTCCGTGTTCGGGTTCGACGCGTTCGGGGCGGGGATCGAGTTGCGGGGGCGTCTGGGGGTGGCGCTGGTGCTGGGGGCGCTGTGGGGGGCGGGGGCCGGGGGTGTGGGGGCGTTGCTGGCTTGGGCTTGTGGGGTGGCGGGGGTCAGTGAGGCGAGCGGGGGCCCTTCGGTGGCACGGGGTGACGGGGTGGGGGCGGGTTCCGGTGCGGGCTCTGGGGGATCTGGTGCGGGTTCCGGTGGGGTGGCCGGGCCGTATCGGCCTGGGGGGTCGTACCGGGCGCCGAACCCCGACACCAATCCGTATCTGAAGGTGCCGGACGCGTTGCGGGAGCCGCAGGACCGGCCGCCGGGTGATGTGTACGGGGCGCCGACCATGGTGGGGCCGATCGGTCCGTCACCGAAACCGCAGCGGAGGCCGGACGGCCCGCCGCCGCTGCCGCCTCCTCCGCCGCCGGTTCCGCCGTCGCCCGGGGAGGGACCGCCTGCTCCTCGGCGTCCTCGGCGCTGAGGGGGGCGGTCGGGATCCGGTGGGTGGGTCGGGGCCGAGCCGGTGCATCAGCCCGTCGCCGTTGGGTGAGGAGTGGGCGTCGGTGGCGACGGGCATCGATGTACCGGCACGTCCCCTCACGCGCGTACCCGGCTGCGGGTGTGACGTGGTGGCGGCCGTCCCGAACGATGCAGCCCCGGCCGGGGAAGTTTCAGCCCCTCCGGCGATTGAGGAACGGGGGTCCGGGGCGGAGCCCAGGGGTGGACCGCTCTTCGGGTTCCGGGGACCAATCCAGCCCCTCCGGCGATTGAGGAGCGGGGTCTGGGGCGGAGCCCCAGGTACGGGACGGGTAGGGGCGGAGGGGGCGAAGGAAGGTTGTGGGGGGTCCGCGGCGACCGGGGGGACCGCGGTGAGGGGCGTTCCCTCGGGCGAGGGAGAACTCGTCACCCTGGGGCCTCCGGGGTGTCACCCAGTGTTCCGTGTCCGCTAGGCGGACCGGGCGGGCGGGCGGCACTGGGTGCCGGATACGGTGGGAAATACCATGAGCGCTTCACATACCCCTGATGTGCCCACTCTTCTTGTCAAGATCTTCGGCAAGGACCGGCCGGGCATCACCGCCGGACTCTTCGACACCCTCGCCGCCTTCTCTGTCGACGTGGTCGACATCGAGCAGGTCGTCACCCGGGGCCGGATCGTGCTGTGCGCGCTCGTGACCGAGCCGCCCGCAGGCCTCGAAGGCGATCTCCGGTCGACCGTCCACAGCTGGGCGGAGTCGATGAAGATGCAGGCGGAGATCATCTCCGGCCTCGGCGACAACCGTCCGCGCGGCCTGGGCCGTTCACTGGTCACGGTGCTCGGACATCCGCTCACCGCGGAGTCGACGGCCGCCATCGCCGCCCGGATCACCAAGACGGGCGGCAACATCGACCGTATCTTCCGGCTCGCCAAGTACCCGGTGACCGCGGTCGAGTTCGCGGTGTCCGGCACGGAGACCGAGGAGCTGCGCACCGCGCTGGTGACCGAGGCCTCGGCACTCGGTGTCGACATCGCGGTCGTGGCCGCGGGCCTGCACCGGCGGGCCCAGCGTCTGGTCGTGATGGACGTGGACTCCACGCTCATCCAGGACGAGGTGATCGAGCTCTTCGCCGCGCACGCCGGGTGCGAGGCCGAGGTCGCGGAGGTCACGGCGGCCGCGATGCGCGGTGAGCTGGACTTCGAGCAGTCCCTGCACGCGCGCGTGGCCCTCCTCGCGGGGCTGGACGCCTCCGTGGTGCAGAAGGTGCGCGAGGAGGTGAGGCTGACGCCGGGTGCGCGGACCCTGATCCGTACGCTGAAGCGGCTCGGCTTCCAAGTCGGTGTCGTCTCCGGCGGGTTCACCCAGGTCACCGACGATCTGAAGGAGCGGCTCGGGCTCGACTTCGCCCAGGCCAACACGCTGGAGATCGTCGACGGGAAGCTGACCGGCCGGGTCACCGGCGAGATCGTGGACCGGGCGGGCAAGGCACGGCTGCTGCGCCGGTTCGCCGCCGAGGCCGGGGTCCCGCTGGCCCAGACCGTCGCGATCGGCGACGGCGCCAACGACCTCGACATGCTCAACGCCGCCGGCCTCGGGGTCGCGTTCAACGCCAAGCCGGTCGTACGGCAGGCGGCGCACACAGCGGTGAACTTCCCGTTCCTCGACACGGTCCTCTATCTGCTGGGCGTCACCCGTGAAGAGGTCGAGGCCGCCGACATGCACGAGGACGAGGCCACCGGCTGAGGGACGGTCCCGACCGAGGACGGGGGCCCGGCACCGTGACGGTGCCGGGCCCCCGTCCGTCGTCCGGGCGGCTCACTCCGTCGGCGCCCAGTAGTCCGTCAGGTCGGCCGTTCCGGGCTCCAGGGACTTCCAGGGGCCGTCGAAGGAGAGCACCGCGAAGGCGGCGGTGTGGAAGCCGTGGGCGGTCATGCGGGCGCGGGCGTCACCCTCGGACCTGGCCGCCAGGACGTCGGCCAGCCCGTGCACGCCCGGGTTGTGGCCGATCAGGATCACGCTGTGCGCGTCGTCCGGGATCTCGTTCAGGACCACGATCAGCTCGCCGGGCGAGGCGTCGTAGATCCTCTCCTCGTAGACCGTCTTCGGCCGGTGCGGGAGCTCCTGGACGGCGTGCTTCCACGTCTCGCGGGTCCGGATCGCGGTGGAGCAGAGGGCCAGGTCCAGGGGGATGCCGCTGTCTGCCAGTCTGCGTCCGGCGACGGCGGCGTCCATGCGGCCCCGGTCGGCGAGCGGCCGCTCGTGGTCGGACACCTGCGGCCAGTCGGCTTTCGCATGCCGGAAGAGGATGATCCTGCGGGGTTCTGCGACGCTCATGCGTCCCAGCTTCGCACGAAACATGCCATGGGGCGCAGGGAGTTGATGCGGTCCCCCGGCACGGGTGGGACACCGCCCCGTCAGGGGTGATGGCGTCCCCCGTGAGGGGCGTGAGGACCGGGCTCCCGGGCCGAACGGCGGAGGGCCGGGGCCCTCGACCTACGGGGCGTTGTGCAGGACCTGCTGGACGCGTTCGAACAGGTGGGCGATTGCCGGGTCACCGCTCGCGGCGTGCGCGTCCACCGGGTTGAGGATCATCAGCAGCAGGGTGATGAAGGCGAGCGTGGGCAGGGCGAGGGCCCACCAGGGCAGCCGGATGTCGACGCGGCCCGTGGTCGCCGGGTGGAGCCGGGTGTGCGTAGGGGCCGACATGCCGCCTCCGTGAGTCTTCGAATGGTCCCCGGACCGCGCGGTTCGCGGTCACGATTCGAAGCTACGGAATCCGGCGTCTTCGGCCCATCCGGTGATCCACCCACTTGACCCTGACACTCACCCCCTAGGGGATGGGGGGTTATCCCCACCTCCCGGACCGGGGGCCGGCTAACGGCACGGACGCCGGGTGCGGGGCACCGCAGGTCACGGGGATGCGATGGAGGCGATGACGCCGATGATCACGGTGATGGCCAGCATCGCGCCGAGCACGATCAGCAGCTTCTTCTGGCCGTTCTGGGGGTTCGGGTCGAGCACAGGCATGGGGGCAGTCTCGCACCCTTCGTCCGGTGTGCCGCCGCCGGGTCCCGTTCCGGAGACGGGTTCCGAGTCAGGCGTCATCCTGCGGCCTCGTCCTCCACCGTGCGGTCGCGGCCCGCCAGGATGCCGACCCCGATCTGCGGGACCATGAGGCCGGCCATGAGTGCCAGCGGCAGGCCCCAACCGCCGCTGTGCTGGTAGAGCACGCCCACCAGCAGCGGGCCCGGGATCGAGATCAGATACCCGGCGCTCTGCGCGAACGCGGACAGCTTGACGACACCCGCGCCGGTGCGGGCGCGCATGCCCACCATGGTCAGTGCCAGCGGGAAGGCGCAGTTGGAGATGCCGAGCAGCAGGGCCCAGGCCCAGGCACCCGCCGCCGGGGCCAGATAGAGGCCGGCGTATCCGGCGAGCCCGCAGACGCCGAGGACGACGACGATGGGCCCCTGCCGGGGCAGGCGGGTGGCGAGGCGCGGGATGACGAAGGCCAGCGGCACACCCATCACCATCGTGACGGCGAGGAGCAGTCCCGCGGTGCCCGCGGCGACGCCCGCGTCACGGAAGATCTGGGCCATCCAGCCCATCGTGATGTAGGCGGCGGTGGCCTGGAGGCCGAAGAAGACGGCGAGGGCCCAGGCGGTGCGGCTGCGGGTGATGCGCAGGCCACCGCCGTCGGGCTCGTGGCGGGTGGCGGCGGTGTCGACGGCAGTGACGGCGGGGGCGACCGGCGACTGCGGGGTGCCCGTCACGGCCGCGGCGGCGGTGGACGTGGGCTGCGGGGTGCCCGTACCGGCCGTGGTGGCGGTGGCGGACGTGGGCCGCGAGATGCCCGTGGTGGCGGTGGCGGCCGACCCGGGGGCGGCGGCGGACGCGGCGTCGCGGTCACCTGTGCCCCGCGCCCGTACCAGCAGGATCCACGGAACGACGGCCGCCGCCGCGAGTCCCGCCCACACCACGAGGCCGGAGTGCCAGTCGCCGCCGAGGGCGTCGGTCATCGGGACGGTCGCCGCCGCCGCGGCCGACGTGCCGAGGGCCAGGGCCATCGAGTAGAGGCCCGTCATGGAGCCGACCCGGTCGGGGAACCAGCGCTTGACGATCACCGGCATCAGGACGTTGCTGACCGCGATGCCCATGAGGGCGAGGGCGCTGGCGGCCAGGAATCCGGCCGTGCCCCCGATGTACGGACGGACCGCCAGGCCCGCCGTGATGGCGACCATGCCCGCGCAGACGACGGCGGCGGGTCCGAAACGGCGGGCCAGCCGGGGTGCCGTCACGCCGAAGACGGCGAAGCACAGGGGCGGCACGGAGGTGAGCAGTCCGGCGACGCTGCCGCTCATGCCGAGGCCGTCGCGCACTTCTTCGAGGAGGGCGCCGAGGCTGGTGATGGCCGGGCGCAGATTGAGGGCGGCCAGGACGATGCCGGCGACCACGAGCCGGGTCGACCACGCGCGCGCGGCGGGCCGCTCGGGCTCAGTGCTCCGGGTGGATCGGCGTATCGGCGGGGACGGCGTCGGCGTGCGGGTTTCCTGGGGGACCATGAGGCCCATCATAGAATCATGGGATGATTGGGTGTCCAATCTCGTTGCGTTAATCTCCGGAGCCTCCGGCCCCGCGTGAGCGTTCACCCCCGGGCCCGTACGAAGGACCGTCATGCCGCTGAGCCATCCCCGCCGTTCGGCCCTGTCCGAGCAGGTCATCGCCGAGCTGCGGAACCAGATCACCTCGGGCGAGTGGCCGGTGGGCTCCCGTATCCCCACCGAACCGGAGCTCGTCGACCAGCTCGGTGTGGCCCGCAACACCGTGCGCGAGGCGGTCCGGGCGCTCGCCCACAACGGGCTTCTCGACATCCGGCAGGGGTCGGGGACGTACGTCGTGGCGACGAGCGAGCTGGCGGGCGTGATGCACCGCCGGTTCGCGGACGCCGACCCGCGGCACATCGCCGAACTGCGGTCCACGCTGGAGTCGAGCGCGGCGAGGCTGGCGGCCGAGCGGCGCACCGAGCGCGATCTCAAGCAGCTGGAGGCGCTCCTCGTCCGCAGGGAGGAGGCCTGGGAGTCGGGTGACGCGGAGGCCTTCGTGACCGCCGACGCGACCTTCCACCTGGCGGTGGTGGCCGCGTCGCACAACGACGTCATGACGGCGATGTACGCGGATCTGGGCGAGGTGCTGCGGGAGTGGCTGCGCGTGGACGTCGGCAAGGAGCTGACTCCGGAGTCGTACATGGACCACGCCCTGCTCGTCGACGCGATCCGGGCGGGCGACGCGGAGGCGGCGGCGGCGGAGGCCGCCTCGTATCCCTTCCAGTGCCGTCCCGGGCCGGTGGCCGGAGGGGCCTAGGGCGTCCGGCCCCGGCGCCCCAGGGTCTCCCACGGGCCACCGTCGAAGACGAAGGCGAGCGGGTGCTCAGTCCTCGTGGGTGATCCAGGCCTTACGGATCTCCTTCCAGCAGCGGCCGGTGAGCCGGACCGTCATCGCGGGCCCGACGTCGACCGGGTCGCCGTCGGTGTCGATGTCCCACCAGCGGGCGCACTCGACGTGCAGGGCCACGCGGTCGGTGCCCACATAGGGGTTGTGGCAGTACACGACGGCATGGGAGCCGGTGACGGTGATCCGGCAGTCGGCGCCGAACGGCCGGGGCACGGCGGGACGGCCCGCCGCCTGGCTCCCCGCGGCCGGCCGGGCGCTCACGTCCGCACGCTCCGCGCGCGGGTGGGACATCGCGTCGTACGGAACGGCCGTCAGCAGGGCGACAGCGGCGAACACCGGAGCAAAGCGGCGGGACAGGCGCACAAGGGGACCTCCTCGGCCGTAAGGCTGCGGGGCGGGCGGTGCGTTCTCCCAGGGTGCCGGTCCAGGTGTCCCGGCCGCCCGGCCGACTGGGCCGAACGGGCGACGCCCCGCTCCCCGCGCAGTGCGGGAAACGGGGCGCCGGAACCGGGCGTAAGCGTTTACGCGCCGATGGCGTGCAGACCGCCGTCGACGTGGATGATCTCGCCCGTGGTCTTCGGGAACCAGTCGCTCAGGAGGGCGACGACGCCCTTGCCGGCCGGCTCCGGGTCCTTCAGGTCCCACTCCAGCGGGGCGCGGGTGTCCCACACGGAGGCCAGCTCGCCGAAGCCCGGGATGGACTTGGCGGCCATGGAGCCGATGGGGCCGGCGGAGATGAGGTTGCAGCGGATGTTCTGCTTGCCCAGGTCGCGGGCCATGTAGCGGCTGGTGGCCTCCAGGGCGGCCTTGGCCGGGCCCATCCAGTCGTACTGCGGCCACGCGTACTGCGCGTCGAAGGTGAGACCCACGACGGAGCCGCCGTTCTGCATCAGCGGCAGGCAGGCCATCGTCAGCGACTTCAGGGAGAACGCCGAGACGTGCATGGCCGTGGCGACCGACTCGAAGGGCGTGTTCAGGAAGTTGCCGCCGAGGGCGTCCTGCGGCGCGAAGCCGATGGAGTGCACGACGCCGTCGAGGCTGCCCAGCTCCTCGCCGACGACGTCGGCCAGGCGCCCGAGGTGCTCTTCGTTGGTGACGTCGAGCTCGATGACCTTGGTGGGCTTCGGCAGCTTCCTGGCGATGCGCTCGGTCAGCGTGGGCCGCGGGAACGCGGTCAGGATGATCTCGGCACCCTGCTCCTGGGCCAGCTTGGCGGTGTGGAACGCGATGGAGGACTCCATCAGCACACCGGTGATCAGGACGCGCTTGCCCTCGAGAATTCCGCTCATGGTGATCAGTGACCCATTCCCAGTCCGCCGTCAACCGGGATGACGGCTCCAGTGATGTACGAGGCGTCGTCCGAGGCGAGGAACCGCACCGTCGCGGCGATCTCCTCGGGCTGCGCGTAACGGCCGAGCGGCACCTGGGACACGATGTTGGCGCGCTGCTCCTCGGTGAGCGCCTGCGTCATGTCGGTGTCGACGAAGCCGGGCGCGACGACGTTGAAGGTGAGGTTGCGCGAGCCGAGCTCGCGGGCGAGCGAACGTGCGAAGCCGACAAGGGCGGCCTTGGACGCGGCGTAGTTCGCCTGCCCCGCGGAGCCGAGCAGACCGACCACCGAGGAGATCAGGACCACGCGGCCCTTCTTTGCGCGCAGCATGCCGCGGTTGGCGCGCTTGACCACGCGGAAGGTGCCCGTGAGGTTCGTGTCGATGACCGAGGTGAAGTCCTCCTCGGACATGCGCATCAGGAGCTGGTCCTTGGTGATGCCGGCGTTGGCGACCAGGACCTCGACCGGGCCGTGCTCGGCCTCGATCTCCTTGTAGGCCTGCTCCACCTGCTCGCTGTCGGTGATGTCGCACTTGACAGCCAGGCACCCCAATTCCGTCAGGGCGGCCGGCGGCTCACCGGACCGGTACGTGATCGCGACCTTGTCGCCTGCGTCGGCGAATGCGCGGGCGATGGCGAGGCCGATGCCCCGGTTGCCTCCGGTGACGAGAACCGAGCGGCTCAACGGATCACCCTTTCGTTAGCGGACGGAAACCCCTGCACTACAGGCGCCTTCCTCGAAAACCTATCGGTCCGCCCGGCCTCCGGGAGAATCGGGCACCGACAGTGGGTTCGGGTGACTGCTGTCGGGTCCCTACAGAAATCCGAGGCCGTACGACCGGAAGGCGGACGTCCGCGGCCGAAAGGCGCGCCCGGTGACGGCAAAGGCGTGGCCGCGGGGCCCGCCCGCGCGACATGATCGGACCCGACGGGCCACGACAGCAGGGAGAACCTCGGTGCCTCATTCCATCGACGAAGCCTTCACGGCGCTACCGCTGCGCGCACTCGCCGACGCCGCGCTCGCGCGGGCGCGGGCGCTGGGCGCCGACCACGCGGACTTCCGGTTCGAGCGGGTGCGCAGCGCGTCCTGGCGGCTGCGCGACGCCAAGCCGGCCGGATCGTCGGACACCACGGACCTGGGGTACGCGGTACGGGTCGTGCACGGCGGGACCTGGGGGTTCGCGTCGGGGGTCGACCTGACGATGGACGCGGCCGCGAAGGTGGCCTCGCAGGCCGTGGCGATGGCCAAGCTGTCGGCGCAGGTCATCAAGGCGGCGGGATCGGACGAGCGGGTGGAGCTGGCCCGGGAGCCGGTGCACGCCGAGAAGACGTGGGTCTCGTCGTACGAGATCGATCCGTTCTCGGTGCCGGACGAGGAGAAGGCGGGGCTGCTGGCCGACTGGAGCGCGCGGCTGCTGGCGGCCGACGGCGTCAACCACGTCGACGCGTCCCTGCTGACCGTGCACGAGAACAAGTTCTACGCGGACACCGCCGGGACCGTGACGACGCAGCAGCGGGTGCGGCTGCACCCGCAGCTGACCGCGGTGGCCGTCGACGACTCCAGCGGTGAGTTCGACTCGATGCGGACGATCGCGCCGCCGGCCGGGCGCGGCTGGGAGTACCTGCTGGGCACCGGCTGGGACTGGGACGCGGAGCTGGAGCGGATCCCCGGGCTGCTCGCGGAGAAGATGCGGGCACCGAGCGTGGAGGCGGGGGTGTACGACCTCGTCGTCGACCCGTCCAACCTGTGGCTGACCATCCACGAGTCCATCGGGCACGCCACCGAGCTGGACCGCGCGCTCGGTTACGAGGCCGCGTACGCCGGGACCTCCTTCGCCACCTTCGACCAGCTCGGCAAGCTCAGGTACGGCTCCGATCTGATGAACGTGACGGGTGACCGTACGGCCGAGCACGGCCTGGCGACCGTCGGGTACGACGACGAGGGCGTCGAGGGCCAGTCCTGGGACCTGGTGAAGGAGGGCACGCTCGTCGGCTATCAGCTGGACCGGCGGATCGCGAGCCTGACCGGCTTCGAGCGCTCCAACGGCTGCGCGTACGCCGACTCCCCCGGGCACGTGCCGGTGCAGCGGATGGCCAACGTCTCGCTCCGGCCGGATCCCGGCGGGCTGTCCACCGAGGACCTGATCGGGGGCGTCGACCGCGGTATCTACGTCGTCGGCGACCGGTCCTGGTCCATCGACATGCAGCGCTACAACTTCCAGTTCACCGGCCAGCGCTTCTTCAGGATCGAGAACGGCCGGCTCACGGGCCAGCTGCGGGATGTCGCCTACCAGGCGACGACCACCGACTTCTGGGGTTCGATGGCCGCCGTCGGCGGTCCGCAGACGTACGTCCTCGGCGGTGCCTTCAACTGCGGCAAGGCCCAGCCGGGCCAGGTCGCCGCGGTGTCGCACGGCTGCCCTTCCGCCCTCTTCAAGGGTGTCAACATCCTCAACACCACGTCGGAGGCCGGTCGATGAGCGCGCGTACGAGCAAGCCGCACGAGGTCGTCGAGCGCGCCCTCGCACTGTCCCGGGCCGACGGCTGCGTGGTGATCGCCGACGAGCGGTCCACCGCGAACCTGCGCTGGGCGGGCAACGCTCTCACCACGAACGGGGTCACGCGTGGGCGCACGCTCACCGTGATCGCCACCGTCGACGGCCGCGAGGGCACCTCATCCGGTGTGGTCTCGCGCTCGGCCGTGACCGCCGACGAGCTGGAACCGCTGGTGCGGGCGGCCGAGGCGGCGGCACGGGGCGCGGGTCCCGCCGAGGACGGCCGGCCGCTGGTGACGGGCGTACCGGAGTCCCCCGACTTCACCGACGCGCCCACCGAGACCTCCTCCGCCGTCTTCGCCGACTTCGCGCCCGCTCTGGGTGAATCGTTCGCCCGCGCGCGGGCGGGCGGACGTGAGCTGTACGGCTTCGCCAACCACGAACTCGTCTCCAGCTACGTCGGTACGTCGACCGGGCTGCGGCTGCGGCACGACCAGCCGAACGGCACGCTGGAGGTCAACGCCAAGTCCCCGGACCGTACGCGGTCGGCCTGGGCGGGACGCTCGACGCGGGACTTCAAGGACGTCGACCCGGCCGCCATGGACGCGGAGCTGGCGGTACGGCTCGGCTGGGCCGAGCGGCGCGTCGAGCTGCCCGCCGGTCGCTACGAGACGCTGCTGCCGCCGACCGCGGTCGCGGACCTGCTGATCTACCAGATGTGGTCGGCCGCTGCCCGGGACGCGGCCGAGGGCCGGACGGTCTTCAGCAAGCCCGGGGGCGGCACCCGGATCGGCGAGCGGCTCAGCGACCTGCCGCTGACGCTGCGCAGCGACCCGAACGAGCCGGGTCTGGAGTGCGCCCCCTTCGTGCTGGCCCACTCCTCGGGCGACGACGCCTCCGTGTTCGACAACGGGCTGCCGCTGACGGCCACCGACTGGATCCGGGAGGGCGAGCTGCGGCATCTGTCGACCACCCGGCACAGTGCCGGCCTGACCGGGCTGCCGGTGACGCCCTCGATCGGGAACCTCGTCCTCGACGGCGGTGAGGACCGCTCCCTGGAGGACATGGTCGCCGCCACCGAGCGCGGTCTGCTGCTGACCTGCCTCTGGTACATCCGCGAGGTCGACCCGGCGACCCTGCTGCTGACCGGGCTCACCCGGGACGGCGTCTACCTCGTCGAGGGCGGCGAGGTCGTGGGCGAGGTGAACAACTTCCGGTTCAACGAGTCGCCGGTGGGCCTGCTGGGGCGGGCCACGGAGGCGGGGCGGACGGAGAAGACGCTGCCCCGGGAGTGGAGCGACTGGTTCACCCGGGCCGCGATGCCCGCGCTGCGGGTACCGGATTTCAATATGAGTTCTGTCAGCCAGGGCGTATAACCTCGTACCTGATTCACGAGACCACCCGAGGAGATACGAGAACCGTGACGGACATCGTCGACGAGCTGAAGTGGCGGGGCCTGTTCTCCCTGTCCACCGACGAAGATGCATTGCGCAAGGCGCTCGCGGACGGTCCCGTCACGTTCTATTGCGGCTTCGACCCGACCGCGCCGAGCCTGCACGTCGGCCACCTGGTGCAGGTGCTCACGATGCGCCGGCTCCAGCAGGCCGGGCTGCGGCCGCTCGCGCTGGTGGGCGGGGCGACGGGCCAGATCGGTGACCCGCGCCCGACGGCCGAGCGCACCTTGAACGACCCGGAGACGGTCGCGAACTGGGTGACGCGGCTGCGTTCGCAGATCGAGCCGTTCCTGTCCTTCGAGGGCGAGAACGCCGCGGTCATGGTGAACAACCTGGACTGGACGGCCGGGCTGTCGGCGATCGAGTTCCTGCGGGACATCGGCAAGCACTTCCGCGTCAACAAGATGCTCACCAAGGACTCCGTCGCCCGGCGCCTGGAGTCCGAGGAGGGCATCAGCTACACGGAGTTCAGCTACCAGTTGCTCCAGGGCATGGACTTCCTGGAGCTGTACCGACGTCACGGCTGCACCCTCCAGCAGGGCGGCAGCGACCAGTGGGGCAACCTCACCGCGGGCCTGGACCTGATCCACCGCCTGGAGCCCGGGGCGCAGGTACACGCGCTGGCGACGCCGCTGATGGTCAAGGCGGACGGCACCAAGTTCGGCAAGACCGAGGGCGGCGCCGTCTGGCTCGACCCGGAGATGACGACGCCGTACGCGTTCTACCAGTTCTGGCTGAACGTGGACGACCGGGACGTCTCCACGTACCTGCGCATCCTGTCCTTCCGGTCCCCCGAGGAGCTGGCGGAGCTGGAGCGGCAGACCGAGGAGCGTCCGCAGGCGCGTGCCGCCCAGCGCGCGCTGGCCGAGGAGCTGACGACGCTGGTGCACGGCGCCGGCCAGACGGCCGCCGTGATCGCCGCGTCCAAGGCCCTCTTCGGGCAGGGCGAGCTGACCGACCTGGATGAGCGGACGCTCACCGCGGCCCTGTCCGAGGTGCCGCACATCCAGGTCGCCGAGGCGGGCCAGGTGGTGGACCTGTTCGCCGAGGTCGGTCTGGTGGCCAGCAAGTCCGCCGCGCGCCGCACGGTCAAGGAGGGCGGCGCGTACGTGAACAACGTGAAGGTCGCCGCCGAGGACGCGGTGCCGGCCGCCGGGGATCTGCTGCACGGGCGCTGGCTGGTGCTGCGCCGGGGCAAGAAGAGCCTGGCCGCGGTCGAGGTCACGGGCGGCTGAGCGTTCCGACGACAGCGAGGGCGCGGGCCGCTTCCCGGATCGGGAAGCGGCCCGCGCCCTTCGTTCGTCCGGGGCGGGGTCACACCTGCTGCTGCGCCTTCTTGTTCCCCCACAGGGCCATGTACGCCATGTCGCCCAGCGCCACGATGACGATCGCGGCGATCAACTGGAACAGGTGACGGGTCCAGTCGATGCCGGACGTCGCCGCGACGCCGAAGGCGCGCGCGAGGGCGTTGCCCACGATGGCGCCGAGCATGCCGAAGATGGTGGTCAGCCAGAGCGGGCTGTGCTGCTTCCCCGGGATGATCAACTTGGCGATCAGGCCCAGTACGAATCCGACGATGATCGCCCAAATCCAGCCCATGTCCGCCTCCTCGTACCGCTCCGGGTGAGCCGTACGGCCAGTGTCCGGCTGTCGTTCATACGGCGCATGTCGGGCGGGCCGTACGCGCTACGGCGCAGCCGGTCTCCCCGGACGGGGCGTGCCCCCGGTCTCGAAGCCGACGCAGACGCGGCGTAACGTGGAAGCCGTCCGGGCCCGCTTCCTCGACGGGTTCGTGCCGGGTACGGGCCGGGAGTGTCCGAACAGGCGGGTGGTGGAGTGTGATCAGGAAGCAGAGCAACGTCCAGGTCTTCCGGATCACCGGAGCCAGACAGAGCCTGGACGACGACGTGCGCGGCCGGCAGCGCCGCTATGTCATCTCGATGTCCGTCCGCACGGTGTCGGTGATCCTGGCGGCGACCCTGTGGAACGTCGAGCGGCCCGTCGCTCTGGTCGCTCTGGTCCTCGGGATCCTCCTCCCGTACGTCGCGGTGGTCATCGCCAACGCCGGGCGGGAGAACGCGCCCTCGCTGCCCTCGACGTTCGTCACGGCTCCGCTGCGCCCGATGATCACGGGACCCGGGCAGGACGGCTCGCGGGAGCCGTTCCCCGAGGACGCCCCGAGCGGTCCCGGGACGCGTCCGGGCGCCGAACCGCACGAGTCGGTCTGAGACCGGAGCGGAGTCGATCCGTACGCGAACTCGCCCCGGAACAAGGCCGGTTCAGCTCCGGACGGACGCCGTCGGACTCGCCGAAAACGGAATGCCACCGCGCGGACAAGCTCAAGAAAAGCTCAGATCAATCATGTTGTTCCGGTGCCGGGCGGCGGGTTACCCGTGACATACTTCGTACGCGCTCCGCATCCCCCGTCGGAGCGACGGACCGACGCCGGGCAGCTCCCCCCGTGGCTGCTCGGCGTCGCCTTTGTGCGCACTTGGAGCCCGCCCGCGAACGGTGCCGCCCATCGCGCGGAGCAGGTGTCGTGAGACCTCGGCTAGGGTCGGCAGGGTGATGTCGAACGCCCCCGGTTCCGGTCCCGTCTCCCCCGTCTGCTCGGCCAAGGCCTGTCGTGCGGCCGCCGTGTGGGTGCTCGCGTGGAACAACCCGAAACTGCACACGCCCGAGCGCCGCAAGACCTGGCTCGCGTGCGAGGAGCACCGCGAGCATCTGTCGCAGTTCCTCGGGGTGCGCGGGTTCCTCAAGGACGTCGTGACCCTCGACGCGTGGGAGGCCTCCCTGCCCGCGGAGCGCGACGGGGAGTAGCCGGGGCCGGCGGCCTACGGGGAGTGACCCATGACGGCCGGCGGGAGACGGGCGGGGCTGTCAGCCGCCGATCGCCGACATCGGGCGGTCGGGCTGCACGAACGAGGGGTCGTCCAGGCCCGCTCCCGCCTTCTTGCCCCACATCGCGGTGCGCCAGGTGCCGGCTATCTGCTCGTCGGGCGCGCCCGAGCGCAGCGCGCCCCGCAGATCGGTCTCCTCGGTGGCGAACAGACAGGTGCGCACCTGGCCGTCGGCGGTGAGCCGGGTGCGGTCGCAGGCCGCGCAGAACGGGCGGGTGACGGAGGCGATCACCCCGACGCGGTGCGGGCCGTCTTCCACGATCCAGCGCTCGGCGGGTGCGGAACCCCGCTCGTCGGTGCCCTCCCCGGTGAGCCGGAAGCGGGTGCGCAGCGAGGCGAGGATGTCGGCGGCGGTGACCATGCCGTCGCGCTTCCAGCCGTGCTGGGCGTCCAGGGGCATCTGCTCGATGAAGCGGAGTTCGTAGTCGTGCTCCATGGACCAGGCGAGCAGGTCGGGGGCTTCGTCGGCGTTCAGGCCGGGCATCAGGACCGAGTTGATCTTCACGGGGGTCAGGCCGGCTTCGTGGGCGGCCCGGAGGCCCTCGATGACGTCCCGGTGGCGGTCGCGGCGGGTGAGGGTCTTGAAGACGTCGGGGCGCAGGGTGTCCAGGGAGACGTTCACCCGGTCGAGGCCGGCGGTCTTCAGGGCGGCCGCGGTGCGCTTGAGGCCGATGCCGTTGGTCGTGAGGGACATCCGGGGGCGGGGCGTGAGGGCCGCGACCCGCTCGACGATGCCGGGCAGGCCGGGGCGCAGCAGGGGCTCGCCGCCGGTGAAGCGGATTTCTTCGATGCCGAGGCGGGTGACCGCGATCTCGATGAGACGGACGATCTCGTCGTCGGTGAGCAGATCGGGCTTGGCGAGCCATTGCAGGCCTTCTTCGGGCATGCAGTAGGTGCACCGGAGGTTGCACCGGTCCGTCAGTGAGACGCGCAGGTCGGTGGCCACCCGGCCGTAGGTGTCGATGAGCACGTGCGCCCCCTCCCTCGTCGCCGATCTCGTTGTCCGGACATCTGCGAGCCTACGTGACGGGACGGACAAGAACAGCGGCCCGATCCCACGAGACGCGGCGCGGGCCCGTCGTAGGGATCTACCAGTGGTGATCCACCGGCGTCCTGCGACGGGCCCGCGCGATGCCGGTACCCGAGACCCTCGGGCCCCTGGCCTGTCCTAGTGCGCTCCGGTGCCGGTGAGGGAGCGGACCTCCAGTTCGGCGTACTTTCCGGCGTCCGGTTCCTCCTTGGAGAGCACGGTGCCGAGCCAGCCGAGCAGGAAGCCGACCGGGATGGAGATGAGGCCCGGGTTCTCCAGCGGGAACCAGTGGAAGTCGACGTCCGGGAACATCGAGCTGGGCTTGCCGGAGACGACCGGGGAGAACAGGACGAGGCCGACCGCCGTGACCAGGCCTCCGTAGATCGACCAGAGGGCGCCGGGGGTGGTGAACCTCTTCCAGAACAGGCTGTAGAGGATCGTCGGCAGGTTGGCGGAGGCCGCGACGGCGAAGGCGAGGGCGACCAGACCGGCGACGTTGAGGTCGCGGGCGAGGGCGCCCAGCAGGATGGACACGGCGCCGATGCCGACCGTCGCGTACCGGGCGGCCCTCATCTCGTCCTTCTCCGAGGCCCGGCCCTTCTTGATGACGTTCGCGTAGATGTCGTGCGCGAAGGAGGACGACGAGGCGAGCGTCAGTCCCGCGACGACCGCGAGGATGGTGGCGAAGGCGACGGCCGAGATGGTGGCGAGCAGGATCGCGCCCCAACTGGAGTCGACCCCGCCGAGGTGCAGGGCGAGCAGCGGTGCCGCCGTGTTGCCCGCCTTGTTGGAGGCGATGATCTCGTCCGGTTTGATCAGCGCGGCGGCGCCGAAGCCGAGGGCGAGGGTCATCAGGTAGAAGGCGCCGATGAGGCCGATCGCCCAGATGACCGACTTCCGCGCGGTCCTGGCGGTGGGCACGGTGTAGAAACGGATCAGGATGTGCGGCAGGCCCGCGGTGCCGAGGACCAGTGCCATGCCGAGCGAGATGAAGTCCAGCTTGGTGGTCGAGGTGGCGCCGTACTTGAGCCCTGGTTCCAGGAAGGGCGAGCCCTTGCCGCTGTTCTCGGCCGCCCTGCCGAGCAGGTCGGAGATGTTGAAGTGGAACTTCAGCAGGACCAGGAACGTGAGCAGCACCGCGCCGGCGATGAGCAGGACCGCCTTGACCATCTGCACCCAGGTGGTGCCCTTCATGCCGCCGATGGTGACGTACACGATCATCAGGAGGCCGACGAGCGCGACGATGCCGATCTTGCCGCCGTCGCTGGTGATGCCGAGGAGCAGGGAGACCAGGACGCCCGCGCCCGCCATCTGGGCCAGCAGATAGAAGATCGACACGACGATGGTGGAGGTGCCCGCGGCGGTGCGGACCGGGCGCTGGCGCATGCGGTAGGCGAGGACGTCGCCCATCGTGTAGCGGCCGGAGTTGCGCAGCGGTTCGGCGACCAGGAGCAGGGCGACGAGCCAGGCGACCAGGAAACCGATGGAGTAGAGGAAGCCGTCGTAGCCGAAGAGGGCGATCGCGCCGGCGATGCCGAGGAAGGACGCGGCGGACATGTAGTCGCCGGAGACGGCGAGTCCGTTCTGGAATCCGGTGAACTGGCGTCCGCCCGCGTAGAAGTCGGCGGCGTCCTTGGTCTGGCGGCCGGCCCAGACGGTGATGACGAGGGTCGCGGCGACGAAGATCGCGAACAGGGTGATGATCAGCGGGCGGTGCCGGCTCGCCTCGCCCGCGGCCAGCACGGTCGTGTGCGCGGTGGTCCATGCGGGGCTCATGCGTCTCCCTCCATCCGGGACTTGATGGCGTCGGCCTTGGGGTCGAGTTGAGCGGCCGCGTGCCGCGCGTACCACCAGGCGATGAGGAAGGTGGTGAGGAACTGGGCGAGGCCGAGCACCAGGGCGACGTTGACGTTGCCGAACAGCTTGGTGCCCATGAAGCCGCCCGCGTAGTTCGAGAGCAGCACGAACAGCAGGTACCAGAGGATGAATCCGATGGTCAGCGGGAAGGCGAAGGAGCGGTGGGAGCTGCGGAGTTCACCGAATTCGGCGCTCTCCTGCATCTCGACGAACTTCTCGGTGGAGGGGAGCTGCGTTCCGGTGTGCGCGGGGGGTGGTGCGTCGGTGGCCACGGTGTCTCCTCGCGTTTCTCGTGCGGTTACGACGGTGGACGGGGGCGGGCCGGGGTCCGTGGACGGGGACGGTTCGGGTGCGGACAGGGGACTTCGACCTCGTATCGACTCGCGTCACGTGACGGACTGCTGCCGAACGCGTCCGCTCCGTGATCCGAACTGGGGGCTCGATCGTCCACGGGCTCCCTGCCCAAGGTCACGGCGCCACGCGTGGACCGGTTCAACCCGCCCCGCTTCTTTCACCGGAAGTGGTCGGCGCAAGTCATTGCTGGCCCGGTCGGCGGCGGGATAGCTTCTGCCTGCGCCATTCCGTCATGTACCTGCCCGAGCACCATCCGTGTTCGGGCAGCTCCGTTTTCCGGATGATGTGGAGATCCCATGGCTCATCTGCGGTCCAGACAGCGTCTCGCGCTCGCCGTACCCGTCGTTCTGTCGCTCACCACCTCGCTCGGCTTCCTGCCGGGCGCCGCCTCGGCCACACCGCTCACCGCTCCCGCCGTGACGGCCGCGGACGGACCGAACCTCTCCTATGTGGTCAACACGAGGACGGACCACCGCACGATCGCCTCGGTGGAGAAGGCGATCGCGGCGGCCGGCGGCAGTGTCGTCATCGCGTACGAGCAGATCGGCGTGATCGTCGTCCACTCCGCGAACCCCGACTTCGGCCGGCGGATCCGGACGGTACGGGGCGTGCAGTCGGCCGGTGCCACCCGCACCTCGCCGCTGAAGGCCGCGGGCACGACGGACGAGGGCGCGGTGCAGGTGCTGTCCGCGGCCGAGGCCGCCAAGGTCGCGAAGACGGCCACGGCGGGCCAGGAACCCCTTGAGGCCGACCAGTGGGACCTGCGCGCGATAGGCGCCGACAAGGCGGCCGCGATCGACCCCGGCAGCAAGAAGGTGACCGTCGCGGTCATCGACGTCGGCGTCGACGACACGCACCCCGACATCGCGCCGAACTTCTCCCCCTCGCAGTCCGCGAACTGCGTGGGCGGCAAGCCCGACACCACGTACGGCTCCTGGCGTCCGGTGGACGCCGACCACTACCACGGCACGCATGTCGCGGGCGAGATCGCCGCGGCCCGCAACGGCATCGGCGTCGCGGGCGTCGCGCCGGGCGTGAGGGTCTCGGGCATCACGGTGGCCGAGCCGGACTCCACGCAGTTGTTCTACCCGGAGAGCGTCGTGTGCGCCTTCGTGTTCGCCGCCGACCACGGCGTCGAGATCACCAACAACAGCTACTACGTGGACCCTTGGCTGTACAACTGCGTCGACGACCCCGACCAGAAGGCCATCGTCGACGCCGTCAACCGCGCCCAGCTGTACGCCCAGCGCAAGGGCACGCTGAACGTCGCCGCGGCGGGCAACTCCAACGACGACCTCGACGCGAACGCCCTGACGGACGCGTCCAGCCCCGACGACTCGACCGCCACCACGCGGACGGTCGACCCGCACAAGTGCTATGACATCCCGACCCAGTTGCCCGGTGTCGTCACGGTCGCCTCGACCGGCGTCAAGGGCGCCAAGTCCTACTTCTCCAGCTACGGGGACGGGGTCATCGACGTCGCCGCGCCTGGCGGCGACCGCTACCAGATCCCGGACACGCCCTCGCAGAACGGCCGCATCCTCTCCACGCTGCCGAACAACACGTACGGCTTCCTCCAGGGCACCTCGATGGCGACCCCGCACGTCGCCGGTGTGGCCGCCCTGCTGAAGTCCACATACCCCTGGGCGACGCCCGCTCAGCTCCAGCTCCTCCTCAAGGCCGAGGCGGACAACCCGGGTTGCCCGACAGCGCCGTACGACGGCAACGGCGACGGCGTCGTCGACGCGACCTGCGTGGGCGGCAAGCACGTGAACGGCTTCTACGGAGCCGGCATCGTCAACGCCCTGCGCGCGGTCAAGTAGCGCCCGCCGAAACCCCCGTGGCCCCGGCCGCCGCCCCGTGCGGCGGCCGGGGCCACGCGCCGTCGGGGCCGCCTCCCGTGTTGATCGCGTCCACACCGCATAGTGCCGGTATGACACATGCACCGATCGCCGCTGTGTGGGAGGAGCTGGGCGGAGACCCGGCGCTGCTCTCCGGGGTCTCGACCGTGGCGCGGGCGGGCGCGCTGGAAGCCGCCCTGCCCGTACGGGAGTTGGCGCGCGCCTGCGTGGGCGTCTGCGCGCTGGCCGCCGCCGAGCTGGGGGCCCGGCGGGCCGGGCTCGCGCGGGTGCCGCGGGTGAGCGTGGACGACGGCGCCGTCGCCACGGCCTTCGTCAGCGAACGGCATCTGCGGATCGACGGGCGCGCCCCGGCCGGTTTCGCTCCGCTGTCGCGGTTCTGGCGGACCGCGGACGGCTGGGTGCGGACGCACGCGAACTATCCGCATCACCGGGCCCGGCTGCTTCAGGCGCTGGGGGCCGCGGCCGACGCGAGCGCCGAGGACGTGGCCGCCCTGCTCGCGGGGCGGTCCGCGCGGGAGACCGAGGAGCGCGTGTACGGTGCCGGCGGGCTCGCGATCGCGCTGCGCGCGCCCGAGGAGTGGGCGAAGCACGAGCAGCGGCTCGCCCTGGCGCGGCGGCCGCTGATCGAGCGGGCCGCGGCGACCGGGCCGGCCGGCACACGCCCTCGCGTCCTTCCCCCGCTGCCGGACGGTGGCCCGCTGCTGCCCGCCGCCGGGGTGCGTGTCCTGGATCTGACCCGGGTCATCGCGGGCCCGGTCGCCACCCGCACCCTCGCCCTGCTGGGCGCCGACGTGCTGCGCGTGGACGGGCCGCGGCTGCCCGAGGACCCGGACGCGCACGCGGACACGGGGTTCGGCAAGCGCTCGACGGTCCTCGACCTGGCGGCCGACCGGCACGCCTTCGATGAACTGCTGGCGTCGGCGGACGTGGTCGTCACCGGCTACCGGCCCGGCTCCCTGGACCGCTTCGGGCTCTCCCCCGAGGCGCTGGCCGAGCGCTATCCGGGTCTCGTGGTGGCGCAGGTGTCGGCGTGGGGGACGTACGGGCCCTGGGGCGGACGGCGGGGCTTCGACAGCCTGGTGCAGGTGGCCACCGGGATCGCCGCGACGGAGGGCTCGCCCGAGCGGCCGGGCGCGCTGCCGGCGCAGGCCCTGGACCACGGCACCGGGTATCTGCTCGCGGCGGCCGTCCTGCGGGCGCTGACCGAGCGGGCGGAGTCGGGCCACGGCGGCGTCGTACGCCTGGCGCTGGCCCGCACGGCGATGTGGCTCACGGACGGGATCGAGCGGCAGCAGGCCCCCGGCTCCGTAGCGGACCCCTCGGCGAGGGAACCGTACGACCGCCCCGACGCCTGGCTGTCCGAGCGGGCCGGACCGCTCGGTCTCCTCGGCCACGCCCTGCCCCCCGTCTCCTTCGAGGGCGGCCCGGCCGACTGGTCCCGCCCACCGGGCCCCTGGGGAACGGACCCCGCACGCTGGGCGTAGCGGACCACGACGCACGGCGGCCCCGGGGAGGATTCCCGGGGCCGCCGTTCGGAGTGTGTGTCAGTTGGTGACGAGGACCTTCAGGGCCGTGCGCTCGTCCATCGCCTTGTAGCCCTCGGGGACGCCGTCCAGGCCGACGGTCATGTCGAAGACGGGCGAGGGGTCGATGGTGCCGTCCAGGACGTCGGGCAGCAGCTCGGGGATGTAGGCGCGCACCGGGGCGACCCCGCCGCGCAGGGCGATGTTCCGGTCGAACATGACGCCCAGGTCGAGGCCCGTACCGCTGCCGTGCGGCACGCCGACGAAGCCGATGGCGCCGCCGTCGCGGGTGATGTTCACCGCCGTGCTCATGGACTGCTCGGTGCCGACCGCCTCGACGACGCAGTGGGCGCCCTGGCCGCCGGTCAGCTCGCGGACGGCCTCGATGGCCGCCTCGCCGCGCTCGGCGACGACGTCCGTGGCGCCGAAGCGGCGCGCGATGTCGGTGCGGACCTGGTGGCGGCCGAGCGCGATGATCCGGTCGGCGCCGAGCCGCTTGGCGGCGAGCACGGCACACAGGCCGACGGCCCCGTCGCCCACGACGGCGACGGTCGAGCCCTTGCGGACCCCGGCGCCGAGGGCCGCGTGGTGGCCGGTGCCGAGGACGTCGGAGAGGGTCAGCAGCGCCGACAGCAGGTGCTCGTCGGAGGCCGCCTCCTTGGGCAGCTGGACGAGGGTGCCGTCGGCGAAGGGGACGCGTACGGCCTCGCCCTGGCCGCCGTCGTAGCCGACGGCACCCCAGAAGCCGCCGTGCACGCACGACGTGGTGAGCCCGTCACGGCAGTAGTCGCAGACGCCGTCGGACCACATGAAGGGCGCCACGACCAGGTCGCCGCGCCGGACGCCGGACACCTCGGAACCGGTCTCCTCCACGATGCCCAGGAACTCGTGCCCGATCCGCTGGCCGGGCTGCCGGGCCGCCTCACCGCGGTACGCCCACAGGTCGCTGCCGCAGATGCAGGAACGCAGCACCCGCACGATCGCGTCGGTGGGCAGCTGCACCATGGGCTCGGGCACCTCCTCCACACGCATGTCGAACGGGGCGTGGATGGTGGTGGCGCGCATGGCGAGGATCCCTCTCGTGCGGAGCGTGGGTGAGATGCGCTCAGGGGGTGGTTGAGCGCATCTCACCGTACGCCGCCTCGGGCGCGCGTCGCACCGCGAGGGGGTCGAGCACCCCACGGACCAGCAGGAACTGGGCCGCGATATAGGTGAGCATGATCCAGAAGGCGGCCTCCGGCAGCTGCGGCCAGCCGGCGACGCCGGTGGCGATCAGCGTGTCCGAGAACATGAAGAGGGCACCGCCGAGCGCCGCGACGGGCCCGAGGCGCGTGGCCCCGTACGCCATCGCGGTCAGCAGCAGGCTGTAGCCGGCGACGGGGACGCGCAGACCGGCCGGCAGACCCGGCCACAGCAGCACGACGAGGACGACGAGGACCGTGGTGTACGCGAGGACGAGCCGTGCGTCCCGTACCCGTGCCGTCCGGCGGAACAGCACGAGGTAGCACACGTGCCCCGCCGCGAAGGAGGCCATGCCGGCCAGGAAGGCGGGGTCGGCGTCGGACAGGAGCGCCAGGTCGCCGCACCAGCCGAAGAGCAGGGCCGCGACGAGCAGCCGGGGCGCGCCGCGTACGCCCGCGTACACGGCGAGCAGCGGCATCAGGAGCATCTTGGCGATCCGGTGCGCGGGGTCGATTCCGGCGAGGAGCCCGAGGAGGTCGGCGGCCGCCGCCAGCGCGAAGCAGACGAGCAGGGCGCGCGCGGGACGCGGGCTCACGCGACGGACTCCGTGACCACGGGCTCCGTGACGGGGGCCTGCGCGACCGTGCCCTGCGAGACCTGGGCCTGCGCGACCGTGCCCTGCGCGACCGGGCCTTGTGCGTCAGGGTTCTGCCCGACGGTCGGGGGCGTGGGCTGCCAGCCGGGCCCGGCGAGGAGCCGGCCGGCGCGCTCGCGCCAGCTCGCCGCGGCCCGCACGTCCCTGGCGATGGCGGTGTACTCGTGGGTGGCCACGCGCAGCGGGTTGTGGGTGGAGATGTTCTTGGTGAGTCCGTAGACGGGCCGTTCGGTCTCCGCGACGAACGATCCGAAGAGCCGGTCCCAGACGATGAGGATGCCGCCGAAGTTGCGGTCCAGGTAGCCGCCCTGGGAGGCGTGGTGGACGCGGTGGTGGGAGGGCGTGTTGAGGACGAACTCGAACCAGCGGGGCAGCTTGTCGATGCGCTCGGTGTGGATCCAGAACTGGTAGACGAGGCTCACCGAGGAGCAGAAGGCGAGCACGGCCGGGTGCACCCCGAGGGCGATCATCGGGAGGTAGAAGGGCCACGACGTCAAGCCCGTCCAGGGCTGGCGCAGGGCGGTGGTGAGGTTGAACTTCCGGCTGGAGTGGTGCACGACGTGGCAGGCCCACAGGAGACGGATCACGTGGTGGCCGCGGTGGGACCAGTAGTAGAAGAAGTCCTGCGCGAGCAGCATCAGCGGGATCGTCCACCACAGGACGGGCACCCGCAGCGGCGTCACCGCGTAGACCGCGCTGTAGACGGCGACGATCGGGAACTTCCACAGGAAGTCGAAGAACAGACTGCCCAGTCCCATGCCGAGGCTCGTCGCGGCGTCCTTCTTCTCGTACCCCGCGGCGTCCTCGTCCGGATGGATCCGGACGCTGATCATCTCGATCACGGCGAGGAGGATGAAGGCGGGTATCGACAACACCACGACATCCGGCAGGTTCGGCATGGGTGAACCGTAGATGCGCTGGTCGGCCGCGTACAGAGGTCGTTACCGATAAGTATTACCGGCGGTATGCGCTTGCTTCTTGGCGACCTCCGCCAAAGGCCGCCGCACCCGGCCGTGCGTCCACCCGCCCAGGGCTCCGGGCAGGGTGTCGTCACGTCTCACTCGCCGACGGCTCCAGGCACGGCCGTACGCTCACACGCCCGCCGCTCCGAGCAGGGCCCCGGCGGCGTAGGTCACCGCCATGGCGAGCGCTCCCCCGGCCGTGTTGCGCAGCACCGCGCGCCGCCGGTCCGCCGAGCCGAGCCGTGCGCTGCTCCAGCCGGTGAGGGCGAGCGCGGCCAGCACCGAGACGACGGTGACGCCGAGCCGCCATCGCTCCGGCGGCAGCACGATGGCCAGCAGGGGCAGCAGCGCTCCGGCGGTGAACGCGAGGAAGCTCGCCCAGGCCGCGTGCCACGGGTTGGTCAGGTCGTCGGGGTCGATGCCGAGTTCCACGGAGGCGTGGGCGCGCAGGGCGTCCCGTTCGGTGAGCTGGACGGCGGCCTCGCGGGCCACCTGCCGGGACAGACCGCGCTGTTCCAGGAGTCCGGTCAGCTCCTCCAGTTCGGCCTCCGGCGCTTCCCTGAGCTCCCGCTTCTCGGTGGCGAGCGCCGCCAGTTCCGAGTCCCGCTGGGTGGAGACCGACACGTACTCGCCCGCCGCCATGGACATCGACCCGGCGAGCAGTCCCGCGATGCCCGCGGTGAACAGGGCCGCGCGGTCGCCCGTGGCGCCCGCCACGCCGACGACGAGGCCGGCGGTGGAGACGATGCCGTCGTTGGCGCCCAGGACGGCGGCCCGCAGCCAGTTCAGCCGCGAGCCGAGGGTGCCGCCGTGCGCCTCGTCGTGCGTCTCGTCTTGCGTCTCGCCCTCGTCCGCGCCGTGGTCCGCGCCGTGGTCCGCGCCGTGGTCCGCGCCGTGGTCCGCGCCGTGGTCCGCGCCGGGATCGTGGTCCTGGTCGTGCGCCGGTTCCGTCACACGGGTGAGGATCGCACCCGGGGTGCCGACGCGGACGCACCGACCCGGGTTCACCACACGCGCACCGAGCCTCCTCTCGCGAACACCGGGCTCGTCGCGTCGGCGGGCGGGGTGTCCAGGGGTTCGGCGATCTCGGCCACCGTGGGACCGGCCTTGGCGGCGATCTCGTCGAGGTACGCGAGGTCGAAGCCGTAGACGCGGGCCGCGTTGCCGCCGACCATGGCGGCCACCTCCTCGCGCGGCAGACCCGCGTAGGCGAAGCGCAGTCCCTCACGGGTGTAGGGGTGGGTGCCCTCGTCGTGCGGGTAGTCGCTGCCCCACATGATCTTGTCGAGGCCGATGCGCCCGCGCAGCGGCACCTCGTGGGGGCGCATGAAGCTGGCCCCCACGTAGCAGTGGTCGCGCCAGACCAGGGAGGGGCGTTCCCCCATGGTCGCGGCCAGTCCCGCGCCGAACTTGGACTCGGCCGTCGACGCCCTGTCCGCCGCCGCGACCAGCCGCCCGTGGTAGTAGTCCAGCATGTCGAGCACCCCGGGGATCCAGCCCGAGCCCTGCTCGGTCAGCACCAGTCTCAGGCCCGGGTGCCTGCGGAACGCGCCCCCGAACACCAGGTGCCACAGGGCCCGGTGCGAGAACCAGGTGGTCTCCACCATGTAGACCGCGCGGGCCGCCGGTTCGTCCCCGAGGGGCGGCGAGGCGGACCCCGCGTGGTGGTTCACCGGGGCGCCCAGCTCGGCGCACGCCGCCCAGATCGGGTCGTACGTCCGCGAGTACAGCTCGGGCAGACCCGAACCGGGGGGTGTTCCGGGCAGCAGCAGTCCGCCCCTCAGGCCCGCGCCCGCCGACCGGTGGATCTCCTCGACCGCCGCGTCGACGTCGTTGAGGAGGATCTGGAAGACGCCCGCGCGCCGGCCGGGCGCCGCCGCGCAGAAGTCGGCGAGCCAGCGGTTGTGGGCCCGCAGCCCCGCCCAGCGCCGTTCGAACTCCGCCGCCGTGGGCGCCGGTGCCATGAGGGAGCCGGACGGGAAGAACGGCGGGATGGTGTTCGGGAAGACGACCTCCGCGACGATGCCGTCCTCCTCCAGCTCCGCGACCCGCCGCGCGGAGTTCCAGTTCCGGTCGGCGGTGTCGGCGAGCAGGTCCGCGTACGGGTTGACGTAGTCCGCCGCCCAGGCGTCGAAGTCCTCGTGGTACCCGCGCTCCAAGTACGGCTTGTAGTCGAGGAGATCGGCGCCCGCGTGGCAGTCCGCGGAGATGACGGTGTAGCGGTCCTCGCCACCGGCGCGGGCCTCGGTGCCCGCACGCTCCTCGGCGCCGAAGGCACTCCCGGGGGTCCCTGTGCTCCCCGTGCTCCCGGCGGTCATGGATTCACCCCCAGGACCGGGAAGTCGTGGTCCGTCAGCCAGTGGCGGCCCACCTCGCGCGAGCGCGCCCAGGACGCCTCGACCGCCGACTGGTCCTCGTCCTGGCCCAGTTCGGCCGGGGTCGGACCGATCCGCCGGGCGAGGGGGGCCAGTTCGCCGACGTCGAAGCCGAACACCTCGGCCGCCGCGAGGCCGAGCATGCGCCGGGTCTCCGCCACCGGGATGTCGTGGAAGGTCTTCGCCAGCCAGGCCCGGGTGTCGGGCCAGGTGCCCTCCGGGTGCGGGAAGTCGCTGCCCCACAGGATGTTGTCGACGCCGATCTCGTAACGCTGGGCCAGTTCACGGCGCTTGGTGTTGGTCGCGCAGACGAACATCTGCCGGTCCAGGTACTCGTGCGGGGGCCGCTTCAGCTCCGCGAACGGCGACAGCTTCTTGCCTCCGTGCGCGCCGAGGTAGAGACGGTCCATGAACCACAGCAGGTTGGGCAGCCACCAGCAGCCCGACTCGGCGATGCCGAACCGGAGTCCGGGGTGCCGTTCGAAGGCACCCGACCAAAGCAGGAACCACAGGGGGCGCGCGGGCCACCACGTGACCTCGGAGACGTAGATCCCGAGGTGGTCGCCGTACTCGTGGCGCGGGGCCGCGCCGGAATGGGTGAGCACGGGCATCGAGCACTCGGCGGCGGCCGCCCACACCGGGTCGTAACGGCGGTCGTGGTAGGGCTCCTTGTCCACCCACATGGACGGGATCATCAGCGCGCCGAGGCCCGACTCCTTGGCCCGGTACACCTCGGTGACGACCCGGCCGGTCTCTCCGGTGACGGGCAACAGGGCGACCCCGCAGTGCCGTTCGGGGTGTTCGGAGACGAAGTCGGCGAGCCAGCGGTTGTGGGCCTGCGCGCCCGCCATTCCGAGTTCGGGGTCCTGGTCGCCGGAGAGTCCGAGGCCCACGCCGAACGGGGCCGCGGTGCGGCTGTCGACGGCGTCCGCGTCGGGGAAGACGACCTCGGCCGCCACCCCGTCGCCGTCCAGTTCCTTGAGACGCTGGGCGCTGTCCCAACCACCGCGCAGGCCTTCCTCGTTGTCCTGGAACCACTTGTCGGCGAAGGCCTCGTTGCGGATGCCGAGGCGGTTCATCTCCTCGCGGCGCCGGCCCTGGCCCGCGAGGAACTCGTCGAAGTCCCGGTGGAACCGGGAGTCCAGATAGGGCCGGTACTCCTCGGTGGGAAGTCCGGCGTGGCAGTCGGAGGAGATGATCAGATACGGGTCCTGTTCGCTCACCGCGCCCCCTCAGTCGAGGATGAAACTTTCCAGGTACGACGGATCGGCCCGCTCCAGCATCGACCGCGACCTCGCCCGGATCTGCCGGTCGCTGTGCTCGCTCTCGGGCAGCAGCCAGAACCGGCCCGCGCCGATCCCCTCGGCGACGAGGTCGGCGACCTCCTCGACGGGGGTGAACCGCACCTCGTGGCCCGCCCCTTTCATCGCGGCCTCCCACTGGGCGAGACTGCGGTACGGGGTCCTGCGGGGCCGCTCCTTGGCGTACCGCGCGGGCCGGTTGCGGTGCGACTCCCACAGGCCCGTGCGCAGCATGTGCGGCCCGGGGAACAGCACGGAGGCGCCCACGCGCGCGTGCTCCGCCTTCAGATGCGCGTACAGCGACTCGGTCATCGTCACCACGGCCGCCTTGGTGACGGCGTACACGGAGGCGGTGGGCAGCGGGGCGATCCCGCCGTCGCCCGAGGAGGTGTTGACGACGTGGCCGGGCTCGCCGCCTGCGAGCATCCGGGGCACGAACGCCTGGACGCCGTGGAAGACGCCCCACACGTTGACGGCGAACGCCCACTTCCAGTCGTTGGGGTCGTGCTCCCACATCCGGCCCTCGGCCCCGGAGCCGACACCCGCGTTGTTGCACAGGACGTGCACCGCGCCGCAGGTGGCGTACACGTCCTCGGCGAGCGCGAGGACCTCGGAGCGCTCCGAGACGTCGACCACGCGCGCGTGGACGTCGGCGCCGTCCGCGCGCAGCTCCCCGGCGGCCTTCTCCAGCGCGCCCTCCTCGACGTCGGCGAGGACCACCGTCAGACCGTCGGCCGCGAACCGCCGGGCCATCGCGAGCCCGACGCCGCTCGCCGCGCCGGTGACGACGGCGACCTGTCCCGCGCGCAGTTCCATCAGACGCTCCCCTCGGGCGGCCCGTCGAGGATCTGCCGCGGATCGTCGTAGCGCTGGTGGATGTACGGCAACAGGGCCTGCGCGCTGACGCGTTCGGCGATCCGGCCCCGTTGTCCCGAGGTCTTCTCGCCGAAGGTGATCTCCACCGGCCCGAGCACGGGCAGATCGGCGACCGGGTCGTACATCGACTCGCGCAGGACGACGTCCCCGGTGACCCGCTCCAGTCTGCGGACCTTCTCCTCGCGCAGGCAGTGCACCAGGACCGGGTCGGTGTCGAAGCCCGAACCGTCCACCGCCGGAAGGAACTTGAAGTAGAAGTCGGTCTTGCGCGCGGGCTCGGGCAGCGGCAGGGATCCGCTCACCGCGCCGCGCACCTCGACGAAGGCGATGCCGTGCCGGGCGAGCACCCCGCGCACGACGAGCCCGTCGCGCTCGACGGTCACCTCGCCGAGCTTCTTGGGCTCCCCGAAGACCTCACGGCCGCCGATCAGGGCCCGTTCGTGGGTCATCGGCATGACCAGCGGATACCAGCCCTCGACGTCCCCGTGCGCGGCGGCGACGGCGAACGAGCCGGCGCCCAGCGGGTATCCGGGCAGATCGACCTTGCTGACGCTGACCCGCACCAGGGGCCGCGCGGTGGGTTTCAGCGGAGGCGGCAGAACCGCCGCGACCGCGTCCGGGTCGCTCTCCCAGACGGCCACCAGTCCGGTGGACCAGACGTCGGGGAGCTGGGAACTCGCGGTGCGCGCGGCGGTGATCTCCGCCTCCGTCCGCGCGCCGTACCTCACTCGTGCCATGTCCGTACCGCCCTTCGTAGGCGCTACCTGCTGGGACGCGCAGCACGCTTGCACCGCACGGGTGAAAGGTCCATAGCCGTGCGCGGGCCGGGATACGCGGGCCCGGGTCCCGAGCGGAACGGGCCGCCTCCAGGGCCCCGGAGATATCGGTGGCCGCACGGATCGGGGCCCGCACGCTGATCCGGCGGCTCGACGCCCCTTCCGCCGCGGGACCGGGGTGAGGTGAAGCTGCTCCCGGCGCACGCGCCTGCCGGCCTGGACCGGCTGCCGGCGGACGTCCCCGTCCGCGAGACGAAGGCGCCGGTCCTCGGGAGCCTCCCACTGGACCGGCGCACGCGCGTACCTGTGCGCCCGTCGCTCGCCACGCACCTCGGCACAGCGACCGACGTACCGCGGCTGCTCCGGGTCCGGTCGGGGTGACGGCGCTCGGCCGAGCGTCAACGCCGGGCCCTCCGGACCCGGTTGCGGGGCCGCGCGCCCAGGGCCCGGCGGTGGGAGCGGATCGGGCAAGGCGGGGGCCGGTGTGTCAGTCGGGGCCCGTATCCTCATTGACCATGCTCGAAGACCTCACGACCGCAGCGTCCCCTGCCTCCTGGCCGGCCGCGTATCCGCAGGGATACGCGGTCGTCGACGTGGAGACCACAGGGCTGGCCCGCGACGACCGGATAATCTCCGCCGCCGTCTACCGGCTGGACGCGCGCGGCGAGGTCGAGGACCACTGGTACACGATGGTCAATCCGGAGCGGGACCCGGGCCCGGTGTGGATCCACGGTCTGACGAGCGAGATGCTCGAAGGGGCGCCGCTCTTCCACGAGGTCGCCGAGGAGTTCTCCGCCCGGCTCGACGGCCGGGTGCTGGTGGCGCACAACGCGGTCTTCGACTGGTCGATGATCGCGCGGGAGTACGCGCGCGCCGAGCGCGAGGCGCCGGTGCGCCAGCGCCTGTGCACCATCGCGCTCTCCAAGGAGCTGGCCCTGCCCCTGCCCAACCACAAGCTGGAGTCGCTGGCCGCGCACTTCGGCGTCGTGCAGCAGCGGGCGCACCACGCGCTGGACGACGCGCGCGTGCTGGCCGAGGCGTTCCGGCCGAGCCTGCGGGCCGCCGCGCGGACCGGGGTGCGGCTGCCGCTCCTCGAATGCCTGCCGCTCAAGGAGTGGTCCGACAGCGCCGCGGCTCCGCGGATCGGACGGCAGGCCGGGAGCTACGGATCCGGCGGTTACCCGTCGGGGAGTTGGCGCCCCTCCCGCAAGCGCCCCGCGTGCCCCTATCCGAACCCCGGGCGGTACGCGGCGGACAAACCTCTCAAACAGGGCATGCGGATCGCGTTCTCCGGTGACACGTCCATCGACCGCGAACTGCTGGAGGACCGGGCGGTCGAGGCCGGGCTGCATGTCGCGACGAGTCTGTCCCGGCTCACCAGTCTGCTGGTGACCAACGACCCGGACTCCAGCACGTCAAAAGTGGTCAAAGCCCGGCAGTTCGGGACACCGGTGGTCGACGAGGCCGCGTTCGGGCAGCTTCTGCGTGACGTCGAACCCGCGTCGGAAGAGTGACGGACGTACGGGTGATTGACGGGCGACTCGCCCCGCGCCCGCTCGCCCGCGTCGCCCCGGCACCCCACCCTGTGGCGCATGGCGAGATGCGAAGTATGCGGCAATGACTACGGAATGACCTTCGAAGTGCACGCCCAGGGCGCGGTGCACGTCTTCGACTGCTTCTCCTGCGCGATCCACCGGATGGCCCCGATCTGCGAGCACTGTCGCGTGCAGGTCATCGGCCAGGGTGTCGAGGTCGACGGGCACTGGTACTGCGGCGCGCACTGCGCCCGCGCCGAGGGGAAGGCGGGGATCGTCGACAAGGTCTGAGCGTCCCGGCCCGACCGCCGGACGGCACACCGGACGGCCCTCGGCGGGACCCTCCCGTCGGGGGCCGAATCATGCCGAGTACCGTCAATGGGGTGTACCGCTTCCTGTTGTCCCGGCAGTGGGTGATCCTCACCCTCGTGGCCCTCGCCCTCATCCCGACGATGATCAAGCTGGGCTTCTGGCAGCTCCACCGGCACGAGCACAAGGTCGCCCTGAACACGGTGATCTCCGACTCGCTCGCCGCGAAGCCGGTGCCCGCGGAGACGGTCACCGCGCCTGGCCGGCAGATCCGGGACGACGACCTGTTCCGCCGGGTGACGGCGAAGGGCCACTTCGACACCGCGCACGAAGAGGTCGTCCGCCGCCGCACCAACGCCGACGGCGAGGTCGGCTACCACGTCCTGACCCCGTTCGTCCTGGACGACGGCCGGGTCCTCATGGTGAACCGGGGCTGGGTCCCGGCGGACGGCGCGCAGACCGCCTTCCCGAAGATCCCGGCCCCCGCCTCGGGCGAGATCACCGTCACCGGTCGGCTGATGGCCGACCAGACGACCGCCGACAGCGGCATCAAGAACGTCCGGGGCCTGCCCGCCCGTCAGGTCATGCTGATCAGCAGCGCGCAGGAGGCGCGGCGGCTCGGCGAGCAGGTCCTCGGCGGCTACGTCGAGCAGACCGCGCCGGCGCCCAAGGACGGCTCCCCCGAGCTGATTCCCGACCCCGAGCACAGCGACATCGGTCCGCACATGGCGTACGCGATCCAGTGGTGGCTCTTCTCCGCGGGCGTCCCCTTCGGCTGGGTGGTCCTGGTCCGCCGCGAGCGCCGCGACCGGGCGGAGGCGGCAGCCGCCGAGAGCACACCGGAGGCGGAACCGGCGGTCGTGTAGACCGGCGGGCGTCGGGGCCGACGGGTGGACGGCCTGTCAGGCGCGTAGGCCGGTCGGCGGACGGATCCGGCAGACGCGTACACCAGCCAGTGACCAGACCCGCAGACGCGTACACCGGTCGGTGGCCAGACCCGCCTGCGCGCAGACCGGCGATGGACGCGGACCGGCGGGTGCGCGGGCCGGTGGCAGGGGGCCGTGGCCTCCCGTCCCGTCGCCGCCCGGGCGTCCACGCCACTCTGGCGGCCCGATTGACCGTTGCCCCGTTCGGGAACCCGTCCACCGTGCACCGACACATCGAGGACTACGCGCTCATCGGGGACGAACAGACCGCCGCTCTGGTGAGCCGCGACGGCTCCGTCGACTGGTTGTGCCTGCCCCGCTTCGACTCCGCGGCCTGCTTCGCGGCCCTGCTGGGCGACGAGGACAACGGTCACTGGCGGATCGCGCCCGAGGGCGCGGACGTGTGCACCCGGCGCGCCTACCGCCCGGACACCCTGGTGCTGGACACCGAGTGGGACACCCCCGAGGGCTCGGTCCGGGTGACCGACCTGATGCCGCAGCGCGAGCACGCCCCCGACGTCGTACGCGTCGTCGAAGGCCTCAGCGGCCGGGTCACGATGCGCAGCCTGCTGCGGCTGCGGTTCGACTACGGCTCGGTCGTCCCCTGGATGCGCCGCTCGGAGGGCCACCGGGTCGCGGTCGCGGGGCCGGACTCGGTGTGGCTGCGCAGCGAACCGCCCGTGCACACCTGGGGCAAGGACTTCCGCACCCACTCGGAGTTCACCGTGGAGGCGGGCGAGAAGGTCGCCTTCGTCCTGACCTGGCATCCCTCGCACCGGCCCCGGCCGCCCCTGTGCGATCCCTTCGAGGCACTGGAGACCAGCGTCCAGGACTGGAGGGCGTGGGCGGCGCGCTGCCGCTACGACGGACCGCACCGGGACGCCGTCGTCCGCTCCCTGATCACCCTCAAGGCCCTCACCTACGCGCCGACCGGCGGCATCGTGGCCGCCCCCACCACCTCGCTGCCCGAGGAGATCGGCGGCGTCCGCAACTGGGACTACCGCTACTGCTGGCTGCGCGACTCCACCCTCACCCTCGGCGCGCTCCTGTCGGCCGGCTACCACGAGGAGGCCGAGGCCTGGCGCGACTGGCTGCTGCGCGCGGTCGCGGGCGACCCGGCGGCCCTCCAGATCATGTACGGCCTCTCGGGGGAACGCCGGCTGTCGGAGTACGAGATCCCCTGGCTGTCCGGCTACGCGGACTCCGCGCCGGTGCGGGTCGGCAACAGCGCCGTGGAGCAGCTCCAGCTCGACGTGTACGGCGAGGTCATCGACTCGCTGTCGCTCGCCCGGCGCTCCGGGCTGCCGTCCAGGCCCCACATGTGGCGGGTGGAGTGCGCCATGATGGAGTTCCTGCGGGTGGCGTGGAGGCAGCCGGACGAGGGGATCTGGGAGGTGCGCGGCCCGCGCCGGCACTTCGTGTACTCCAAGGTGATGGCCTGGGTGGCCGCCGACCGCGCGGTGCGCACCCTGGAGGACGACCCGACGCTCGACGGCGGTGACATCGAGGCCTGGCGTGCGATGCGCGACGAGGTGCACCGGGAGGTCTGCGAACGCGGCTTCGACCCGGTCCGGAACACGTTCACGCAGTCCTACGGCTCGACCGAACTGGACGCCTCCCTGCTGCTCATCCCGCGCGTGGGGTTCCTGCCCCCCGACGATCCCCGGGTGATCGGCACGGTCGACGCGGTCCGCGCGGAACTCGCCCCGGACGGTTTCCTGGTCCGCCGCTACACCGCCGCGGCGGCCGGTGTCGACGGGCTTCCGGGCGACGAGGGCACCTTCGTCGTCTGCTCCTTCTGGCTCGCGGACGCACTGCATCTGACGGGCCGTACACGGGAGGCGCGCGAGCTGTTCGAGCGGCTGGTCGGCCTCACCAACGACCTGGGACTGCTGTCCGAGGAGTACGACCCGGTCGCGGGCCGCCAGCTCGGCAACTTCCCGCAGGCCTTCAGCCACATCGGTCTCGTGGTGTCAGCCCTCAGCCTGTTCGGCGTCGACGAGCCGGGAGGAACGGAAGGGGCCATGCCGCCGGGATAGGGGAGGATGGGGCCATGGATCTTGGACTGAAGGATCGTGTGTACGTCGTCACGGGAGCCACCCGGGGCCTGGGCAACGCCGCCGCGCGCGAACTCGTCGCCGACGGCGCCAAGGTGGTCGTGACCGGACGTGACGAGGACACCGCGGCCCGCGCCGCGAGCGCGCTCGGCCCGAACGCGGTCGGGGTCGCGGCCGACAACGGCGCTGCCGAGACCCCGGCCCGGCTCATCGCCGGTGCCCGTGAGCACTTCGGCGGCTTCGACGGCATCCTGATCAGCGTCGGCGGCCCGCCGCCCGGGTTCGCCGCGGACAACACCGACGAACAGTGGATGGTGGCGTTCGAGTCGGTCTTCCTCGGCGCCGTACGCCTGGCCCGCGCGGCCGCCGGGGAACTCGGCGAGGGCGGTGTCATCGGCTTCGTGCTCTCCGGTTCGGTGCACGAGCCGATCCCCGGACTCACCATCTCCAACGGTCTGCGTCCGGGACTCGCGGGGTTCGCCAAGTCCCTCGCGAACGAGCTGGGCCCGCGCGGCGTCCGCGTCGTCGGGCTGCTGCCGTCCCGCATCGACACGGACCGCGTGCGCCAGCTGGACGGGCTGTCCGCCGACCCCGAGGCCACCCGCGCGGCCAACGAGGCCCGCATCCCGCTGCGCCGCTACGGCGCCCCGGAGGAGTTCGGCCGCACGGCCGCGTTCCTGCTCTCCCCCGCCGCCTCGTACCTCACGGGCGTCATGCTCCCGGTGGACGGCGGAATGCGCGGCGGCTTCTAGCTCGTGCGGGTGGGCGTGCGGGCACGCGGCCGTTCGGGTGCCCCGTCAGGTCACGCGTTCGGCTCCGTGCTTGACGCCGCGCAGCCGCACCTCCGCCGGGAGCGCGGCGAGGCCGGCCGAGTCCCGTGCGTGGGCGAGGGCCTCCTCGGTCAGCAGCCGCAGCGCGTGCCCGGGGTCGACATGGGGTTCCAGCAGGAGCCGCACCCGCGCCTCGGGCAGGCTGCGCCGCCCGGTCAGATGGACGTTCGCGTGCTCGACGCCGTCCAGCCGGGCCGACTCGGCGGCCAGCACGCCCTCCAGCGCCTTCCCGCGCAGCAGCGCGCCCGCGCCGTCACCGGTGTCGACGAGCACCTCGGCGAGCCGCCGGCACCGCACGTCGGCGACCAGCCACCACAGGGCGAGCAGCAGGAGGATCGCGAGCGCGGCGATGACGGCGGGCCACCACCAGCCCTCGTCCCGCCACTTGGTCCGCCGGGCGGCACTCAGCAGCACGTCGTGCCGTCCGTCGTAGATCCACCAGGACGGCGGCCGTACGCCGAGTCCGACGGCGAGCACGGAGCCGCCGAAGGCGAGCAACACCAGCCCGGTGAGGCCGATCAGTACGCGGTTGACGATCCGCAGCACGGATCTCACCTCTTCCGTCCGGGGCGCGCGACATGCACCGACAGGGCGGGCGAGCGGGCCAGTCCCAGTCCCGTGATGCCGTCGGCGAGCGTAGTGTCGAGGTCGGCGCGCACATCGTCGAGTTCGCGGAAGTGCGAGATCGCGCGGACGTCGACCTTGCGGCGCTTCACGCGCACGCGGACCGACTGCACGCCGGCGACCTCCATGGCCCGGTCGCGGAGCGCCATCGCGGCGGCGCCCCGGTGCAGCCCGGCCCGGACGTCGGCGTGGGTGCGCCGCATCGGCAGCACGTCCCGCAGTCCCGGTGTGGCCGCGAGGACGATCAGCCAGAGTCCGACGGCGGCGGCGATCCCGGCGCCCACGAGGACCGCGGTGTCGTCGAGCGGCCGTTCGGCGAGCTGCCGGGCCAGCCAGGTCCGCCAGTACAGCGCGGTGCGTCCGGCGCGCACGGCCACGACGTCGTACAGGAAGGCGCCCGCCGCGACGAGGAGCAGGAGCGCGAGGATGCCCGCGGGAACGCGACGCGCCGACCAGAACCTGCCCTGGCGGCCGTCCTCGTCACCGGCGGTGCCCCGTGGTTCGTAGGCGGCGGCGGAGGCGGACTGCCCGAGGGTGCCCGCGTCGTTCCCGCCCCCCTGTCCCTGTTTCTCCAGGACGGGTGTCCTGCGGGTGTCGTCGGAGCCCTGGGGCTCGCTCATCGCGTCCTCCCCTGTAGCGCGCCGGACTCGTCCGTCAGATGCAGCCGCTCCACCTGGACGGCGACCTCGGGCACTTCCATTCCCGCCAACGCCTCTACCCGCTCGGTGACATGACGACGCACCTCACCGCACTGGGCCCCGATGTCGGCGGGGTAGCCGAGTTCGAGGCTGACCCGGATCCGGGCGCTGTGCGTGGGGGTGCCGTCGGTGCCGCCCGAGTCCGACGCCTGCCGCCGCACGACGACCGTCGCGTGCGGGGGCACCGCTTCGGAGGGAGGCGGGGGCAGTGCCTCGCGTGCCGCCCGCGAGGCGATCTTCGCGACGACGCGGTCGGCGATCCGGGTGGCGCCCCGCTCGGAGGGCACGACGGTCGTGAGGGCCGGCCCGGTCTCACCGAGCCGGTCGGTCTGACCCGGCACGCGTCACCGCCGCCGGTCGTCGCGGGCGCGGAAGAAGTTGCCGATGTCCAGGTCCCCCTCCAGGAGCCGTCCGACGACGAACCCGACGGCCCCCAGGGCGGCTACCAGGAGGAAGGCGCCGAATCCGCCGAAGTACCCGGCGAAGGCCAGCGCCATTCCGGCGATCATGCCGATCACGGCCAAGCTCATGGGGCTCTCCTCAGCAGTCGGTGGCCGCGTGATCACTCATGGTGCGGTGGCCGGGGCATCCGGCGCCTTCCGGTGGCCCGGGGGTCACTGGAGCCGTTGCTCCGGCTCCTCTTCCTCTTCCTCGGGCAGCTTCACATCACTCACCGCGATGTTGACTTCCACCACTTCGAGTCCTGTCATGCGCTCGACGGCGGCGATGACGTTCTCGCGCACGGCGCGGGCGACGTCGGAGATCGACACGCCGTAGTCGACGACGATCTCCAGGTCGAGCGCCGTCTGCAACTCTCCGACCTCGGCCTTCACACCCCGGGTCACCGATTTGGTGGAACCGCCCGGCACCCGGTCGCGTACCGCCCCGAAGGTCCGGCTCAGACCGCTTCCCATCGTGTGGACACCGAGTACGTCGCGGGCGGCGAGCCCGGCGATCTTCTCCACGACACCGTCGGAGATCGTGGTCCGCCCCCGGGTGGCGGCGTCTCCGCCGCCGCGCCTGGTGGGCTTACGGGTCTGCTGCGACTCCTTCTCGGTGTCAGGGCTGTCCGTCCGGTCCCGCTCGGTCATGTCGGTCATCGCCGTACGTCCCTTTCGGTCGTCCTCCTCTGCTCACAGTAGGTCGGGTCGCGCGGTCGCGCGCCGTGGATGGGGCAGGCTGGAGCAATGACGGCGGACCGGTGGACGCAAGGGGTACGGCATCAGCTCGGACTCGGCAGGCTCCTGCCGCTGGGTCTCGCGCTGGACGGCGCGTGGATCACGGAGGAGGCGGCCGAGTCGGTGCTGCGGCGTGAGACGGCGGCCGTGGCGGGGGTGCGGCTCGGGTCGCTGCGGATCGCGCTGGCCGACCCGGAGCGGGCCGGCACCCCGGTCGTACCGCCGCCGCCCAGCGCCCTGCCGCCCGGTCCGCTGCGCGTCACCGCGGAGTTCGGGGCCTCGGCGGATCCCACGGCCCCCGGCGCCGAACCCCTTCCGGCCGTCGCGGCCCGGCTGCGCCTGAATGTGGTGTCCGCCGCGATCCGGCTCCTGGGCCTCGACGTCGGCGAGGTGGACCTGCGGGTGACGGACCTGCTGGAGGACGAGACCGAGGACGAGGCGCTCGCGGCGCACCCGGCCGGTGACGTGCGGGCGGCGCCCGTGCCGAAGGACCCCGGGGAGGCCCGGATCGCGTCGGCGGTTCTGGCCGTCCCGGGAGTCACCCGTCTGACGGACTCCCTGGGCCGTCCGGTCCACGTCGAGAACGGGCCGGCCGCCACGGACCCGGCCCTGCCGCGCCGCCACATCCGCGTCGAGCTGGAGGTCTCGGGGGACGAACGCGCGGTGGACGTGGCACGGGCGGTCAGGGCCGCGGTCACCGAGGCCGCACGGGACACCCCGTCCGTGGCGGTACTGGTGACAGCGGTGACCCCGGGCCACCCGTCACACCGACCATGACCACCCCGGTCCGGGACGCGGGTCACCCCGGGCGACGGTGAGCCACAGCCGGGCGGGGCGCCAGGCACCCCCGTCCGAGAAACGTGACGCCCGCAGGCCCAGAAGCCCGCCCCCCGGGGAACGCGATCCCGGCGGCCGGGCCCCCGGGAGATCGACCGCTCCGTGGCGGGGGCACCCGGCGTCGCCGGGTGCCGCGCCTCGAAAGGGCTTGAGGGAGAAGAACCGGTGCGCGCCCGGAGGGCTATTCGCCCACGCCCGCCAGGTCGCGCAGCCTGCGGGCCTGGGCGGCCCGCTCGGCGGTGCGCTGCTCCTCGTACGACCGCTCCTGCGCCCCGCGCAGCAGGGCCTTGGTCTCGATCACGGCGTCCCGCGGCGCGTCGAGGAGTGCCGCGGACAGATCGGCGACCGCGGCGTCGAGCTGCCCGGCGGGCACGGCGAGGTTGGCGAGCCCGGTGCGCTCGGCCTCCTCGGCCAGGACGAAGCGGCCCGTGGCACAGATCTCCAGCGCACGGGCGTACCCGACGAGCCCGACCAGCGGATGCGTTCCCGTGAGGTCGGGCACCAGACCCAGGCTGGTCTCCCGCATGGCGAACCGCACGTCGTCGGCGACGACGCGCAGGTCACAGGCGAGCGCGAGCTGGAACCCCGCGCCGATGGCATGTCCCTGGACGGCGGCGATGGACACGATGTCGCTGCGCCGCCACCAGGTGAACGCCTCCTGGTACTCGGCGATGGTCGCGTCCAGCTCGGCGTCGGAGCCGCGCGCGAGGTCGATGAACGACGGCTCCCCGTCGAAGCCCTCGGGCGTGAAGGCCTGACGGTCGAGCCCCGCGGAGAAGGACTGGCCCTCGGCACGCAGGACGACCACGCGGACGGAGCCGGGCAGTGACCGCCCGGCCTGCGTCAAGGCCCGCCAGAGAGCAGGACTCTGGGCGTTGCGCTTGGCCGGATTGGTCAGCGTCACCGTGGCGGTCGCGCCGTCGACGGTGAGCCGTACGCCGTCCTGGTCGAGTACGGGGTCGAGATCCTTGTCGAGCGAAGCCATGGGGTGCCTCCGATGGGTGCGGTCGGATCAGACACGCGCCTCGCGAAGACACGAGGAACGCACCTAAGTGACTGCACAGTAACCACCCGGTCGGTCACCCGACCGACCGGGTGGTCACCACCGAAGCCGATGGGGACGCCCGGCCTCAGGCCGAGGCGGCCTTCTTGCCCCGCGTCGCGCCGCCACGCCCTCGGAGCGTGACACCCGACTCGCTGAGCATCCGGTGCACGAAGCCATACGAACGGCCGGTCTCTTCGGCCAGCGCTCGGATGCTCGCACCGGAGTCGTACTTCTTCTTCAGGTCTGCCGCGAGCTTGTCGCGCGCGGCGCCGGTAACCCGGCTGCCCTTCTTCAGAGTCTCGGCCACCCGGTCCTCCTCATGGGAAGTGCGCTCTGGACTCTCATGATCACCCCTTTCGGGCGTCATGGCCACCCATTCGGCAAGGTCCGTAAGACAAGGTTTTGACGACAGGAGCCCGTCCCCACGAGTGGAATCAATCATTCCGGCCGGCGCCGCCGGTGCGGCCGAACGGGTTCCCGCGCGAAGTGCCTGGTCAGCGACGCAGAACGGCCGAGCCCTTGGGAACAAAGGACTCGGCCGTGAAATCGATGTACGACACACCCCGGTACGAGGAGATCTCACACAGATGATGGATCACGGATCGGCCGAATGATCCATACGCAGTGGATCAGTCAATCGATCACGGGGCGGCGACCCCCTCCGGGAGGCCGCGCGGGGCTCAGGCGAGGGCCACCAGGTCGGCGTAGTCGGCGCCCCACAGGTCCTCGACGCCGTCCGGCAGCAGGATGATCCGCTCCGGCTGGAGCGCCTCGACGGCACCCTCGTCGTGGGTGACGAGGACGACGGCTCCCTTGTAGGTGCGCAGCGCGCCGAGGATCTCCTCGCGGCTGGCCGGGTCGAGGTTGTTCGTCGGCTCGTCGAGGAGGAGGACGTTCGCGGACGAGACGACGAGGGTCGCCAGCGCGAGGCGGGTCTTCTCGCCGCCGGAGAGCACACCGGCGGGCTTGTCGACGTCGTCGCCGGAGAACAGGAACGAGCCGAGCGTCTTGCGGACCTCGACCAGGTCCAGGTCGGGGGCGGCGGAGCGCATGTTCTCCAGGACCGTGCGCTCGGGGTCGAGGGTCTCGTGCTCCTGCGCGTAGTAGCCGAGCTTGAGGCCGTGGCCCTCGATGACCTCTCCGGTGTCGGGCTTCTCGGCACCGCCGAGGAGGCGCAGGAGGGTCGTCTTGCCGGCGCCGTTCAGGCCGAGGATGACGACGCGGGAGCCCTTGTCGATGGCCAGGTCGACGTCGGTGAAGATCTCCAGGGAGCCGTACGACTTCGACAGCCCCTCGGCCATGAGCGGGGTCTTGCCGCAGGGCGAGGGCTCGGGGAAGCGCAGCTTGGCGACCTTGTCGGAGACACGGACGGCGTCAAGGCCGGCGAGCAGCCGGTCGGCGCGCTTGGCCATGTTCTGCGCGGCGACCGTCTTGGTGGCCTTCGCGCGCATCTTGTCGGCCTGCGCGTTCAGCGCGGCGGCCTTCTTCTCGGCGTTCTGGCGCTCGCGCTTGCGGCGCTTCTCGTCGGCCTCGCGCTGCTGCTGGTAGAGCTTCCAGCCCATGTTGTAGACGTCGATCGTGGCGCGGTTGGCGTCGAGGTAGAACACCTTGTTCACGACCGTCTCGACCAGGTCGACGTCGTGGGAGATCACGATGAAGCCGCCGCGGTAGGTCTTCAGGTAGTCGCGCAGCCAGACGATGGAGTCGGCGTCGAGGTGGTTCGTCGGCTCGTCGAGCAGCAGGGTGTCGGCGTCTGAGAAGAGGATGCGGGCCAGCTCGATACGACGGCGCTGACCGCCCGAGAGGGTGTGCAGGGGCTGTCCGAGCACGCGGTCGGGCAGGTTGAGCGCGGCGGCGATGGTCGCGGCCTCGGCCTCGGCGGAGTACCCGCCCTTGGTCAGGAACTCCGTCTCCTGGCGCTCGTACTGCCGCAGGGCCTTCTCGCGGGTCGCCCCCGCGCCGTTGGCGATGCGCTGTTCGTTCTCGCGCATCTTGCGGATCAGGACGTCCAGGCCGCGGGCCGACAGGACGCGGTCGCGGGCGAGGATGTCGAGGTCGCCGGTGCGGGGGTCCTGCGGGAGGTAACCGACCTCGCCGGAGCGGGCGACGGCTCCCGCGGCGGGCTGGCCCTCGCCCGCGAGGACCTTGGTGAGCGTCGTCTTGCCCGCGCCGTTGCGGCCGACCAGGCCGATGCGGTCGCCCTTCGTGATGCGGAAGGTGGCGGACTCGATGAGGATGCGGGCACCGGCGCGCAGCTCGATACCGGAGGCGGAGATCACGGACAGACTCCAGAGCGGGATTGGTGGCGGGGTGGGCGGCTGAGGCGTTCCCGCCGTCTAGTGCGCGAGGAGAATGGCCATGGGCCAAGTCTAACGGGGCCGTGCAACCACTTTTCCGGTGCGCACTGTGACGCTCGCCCCCTTCGCGGACGCTCCGGCCGCCCGGAGCCGGTGTCGCCCGTTCGGACCGCGGGCCGGGGCCGGGGGTCGCGAAGCGTACGAGGATGGCGTCACGGAGCGACGAAAGCGGTGTGCTCATGCGGTTCGACGACGACGCCGGTCTGGACACCTCCGAGGTCCAGGACCGGCGCGGCAGTCGTGTCCCCGGCGGCAGGGCGACCATCGGCGGCGGTCTCGCCGGTCTCGTCGCCCTGGTCATCGGACTGCTCTTCGGGGTGGGTCCCGACCAGCTCGGGCTCTCCTCGGGCGGCGACGAGCCCGGCGCGACCGCCTCCTCCCTCGCGCAGTTGCAGCAGACCTGCCGGACGGGACGCGACGCCAACGCCCGGGAGGACTGCCGGACCGTGGCGGTGGTCAACAGCGTCCAGGACTACTGGACCCGTGAGTTCGCGCGCCGGGGCGGCACCTACACCCGCGCCCCGACGGTGTTCTTCGGCGGCCGGGTGAACACGGCGTGCGGCGCCGCGTCCTCGGCCGTCGGGCCCTTCTACTGCCCGGCCGACCGCAAGGTCTATCTGGACCTCGGCTTCTTCGACGATCTTCGGACGAAGTTCGGCTCAAGCGGCGGGCCGTTCGCGCAGGCCTATGTCGTGGCGCACGAGTACGGGCATCACGTGCAGAACCTGACGGGCACGCTGGGCCGCTCGCAGGACGGCGTGACCGGCGCGAACAGCAACGCGGTGAGGACCGAGCTCCAGGCCGACTGCTACGCGGGGGTGTGGGCGCGGCACGCGACCACCACGCCGTCCTCGTCGACGGGCAAGCCGTTGCTGACCTCGCTGACGGACACCGACATCCGTGACGGCCTCGACGCGGCGGCGGCTGTCGGCGACGACCGGATCCAGGCGAGGTACCAGGGCCGGGTGACGCCGGAGACCTGGACGCACGGGTCGGCCAAGCAGCGGCAGCAGTGGTTCTACCAGGGCTTCACCAGCGGTGACATGGCGCAGTGCAACACGTTCCGGTGAGCCGGACCGCCGGGCGCGGGGCGTTGTCAGTGGCCGGTGCCAGACTGGGCAGCGGATCGGAATCCGGCAGTTTGTGACGGGACGGAGTGATCGGTATGGCCGGCATGAACGGCGGGCGCCCGAGCATCTACCCCTCGATGCTGTACGCCGACGCGAAGGCGGCGATCAGGCAGCTCACGGAGGCCTTCGGCTTCACGGAGCTGGCTGTCTACGAGGGTGAGGACGGCTCGGTGATGCACGCCGAGCTGGTGCAGGGCAACGGCGCGGTGATGCTCGGGTCCAAGGGGCGCGGCGGCCGCTTCGACGAGGCGATGAAGAGCGCGGGCCCGTGCGGGGTGTACATCGTCGTGGACGACGTGGACGCGCACCACCAGCGGGCCGTGGACCACGGCGCGGAGATCCTGATGGCCCCGACCGACCAGGACTACGGCTCGCGGGACTACATGGCCCGCGATCTGGAGGGCAACATCTGGAGCTTCGGCACCTACGCCCCGGAGATAGGCGCGTAGGCCCGCTCCGGGGTCCGGCCGTCCGCGGTTCCGGGCGGGCGGCCGGTCCGGTCAGCTTCCTCCGGTGTGCACCTGGAAGGCGGCTCTGCGTACGGCCTTGGCGAGCGCCGGGTCCGGGTGGGCGGCGGCGAGCGCGACGAGCACCTGCACCGTGCGCGGGTGTCCGACCGCCCGTACCTCGTCGAGGAGCGCGGGGACGGTGGGCTGGACCGCGGATTCCAGGTGCCGGACGAGGAGCGGGGCCTCGCCGTGGTCGGCGACGGCGGCGGCGGTGTCGACCCACAGCCAGGTGGACTCGGCGCGGGTGAGGACCTCGTGGGCGTCCTCGGGGTCGTAGCCGTCGTGCTCGGCGAGCCAGAGCAGGGCGTAGGGGCGCAGCGGGGTCTCCTCGACCACGGCGCGCACGTCGGGCTCGGCGGGGGCGCCGACCACGCGCAGCGCCTCGAAGGCGAGGCCCCGGGTGAGGGCGTCCTCGCCGCGGGCCGCGGCGATCAGTTCGGTGACGGCGCCGCCGACCGTGCGGGCGGCGAGCCAGGCCCGGTACTCGGCGCGGGCGGCGTTGGGGCGGAGCTGGGCGCAGCCGCGGAGCATGTCCTCGGCGGACTGCTCGATGTTCCCCGCGGGGCTCTGGGCGGCGACGCAGATCTGTTCCAGCTTGACCCAGACCGCCCAGCTGCCGAGCGCGGTGAGGGTGGCCTGTCCCTCGCCGTAGGTCAGCGCGCCGACGGAGGCGAGGGCTTCGAGGGCCCAGTCGAGGAGCGGAGCGAGGGGGGCGTCCGGGATCTCGGCCGGCACCGGGGCGGGGTCGGTTCCGGGGTCGGGGCCGTAGGAGATCTCGCAGCGCTCGGTGCGCAGTTCCGTGACGCGCTGTCCGAGGAGGTCGAGCAGCTGGTCCACGGGGACGGGTCCGGCGGAGAGCTGGAGGAAGGAGAGGACCTGGGGCATCGCGGAGACGACCTCGGCGACGGCCGCGGGCTCGCGGTCGGCCGGTTCGGGGTAGGCGAGGGACCAGGCGTCGAACAGGGCGACCCAGCCGCGCAGGACGGCGCTGTCGTCGCGGCTCCAGGCGCGCAGCCGCCATCCCGGGCGGGCGTCGCCGCCGTGCACCTCGATGAGGCCGGCCAGGCGTGCGGTGTCCCAGTCGGCGCGTACCTGGACCGGGGTCAGTCCGAGGTCCGTGGCGGCCCGCTCGGCCGTGGCGTCGGAGAGGGTGCCCTTCCCGTCGGGGTTCGCGCCGTCGCGCCCCGGGCGCAGGGCGGCGTCGGCCCAGCGCGCCACGCGGGCCGCGTCGGACAGGCCGGTGCGCGCCATGCGGGCGAGCTCGGCGGGCGGCGGTGTGCCTTCCGGCGGGCGCGGGGCGGGGCGGCGGGTGCGGCGCTGGGTCACCGCTCGGGGAGCGGTCGCGAGGGACCGCGGGCTGACGAGTCGGAGCCTGGAGTCGCGCGGGTTACGGGACGTCACGGGTGCAGTCTTGCGGTTGACAGTCCGAAAACCCAAACGGAATGCCCTCGCAGGCCACGGGGGCGCCGGGAGAGGGGCCCCGCCGGGGTGCCCGGAACGCGGGAAAGAGGTCCGCGCGGAGTTGTCCCGGCCCCGACCGGAAGCCCTTGCCCGCGCCGGCTCCGCGGGCCGTTCCGGTCGCTGTCGGCGGGGCGCCGGGGCCTACATCAGGGGGGTGAGGAAGCGGCGCAGGGCTTCTTCGTAGCCGGCCGGATCGGCGTTCCACATGGCGCCGTGCGGGGCGTCGGGGACGGTGTGCAGGGTGACGAGGTCGGGGCGGCTCGCGGCCAGGCGGCGGGAGGCGCCCCAGGGGGCGATCCGGTCGTCCGGGCCGTGCACCAGCAGGGTCGGCACCTTGACCTGGTCGGGGTGCGCGGCGTGCGCGATGCGGTCTCCGCGTACGCCGGTGCGTCCCTGGGCGGCGCGCACCGCGAGCGGCAGCAGGAAGCCCGGGGTGTGGCGGGCGCCTGCGAGGGCGCGCAGCGTGGTCTCCCAGTCGAGCACCGGCGAGTCCAGGACGAGCCCGGAGATCCGCTCGCGCAGCGCGGAGTGGGCGGCGGCGCGCAGGGCCATGGTGGCGCCGGTGGACCAGCCGTACAGGACGACCCGCTCGGCGCCGAAGCGCACGGCGTAGCGGATGGCCGCGTCGAGGTCGCGCCACTCGGTCTCGCCGAGGTGGTTCAGGCCGTCCGGCGGGCGGGGTGCCCCGAGGTCGCCCCGGTAGGCCAGGTCGAGGACGGGGAAGTGCCGGTCGTTCAGGAAGCCCATCAGGTTCATGGGGTGTTCCCGGGTGGCGCCCAGGCCGTGGACGGTGATGACCCAGGTGTCGCGGACCGCGGGCACGAACCAGGCGGGGAGGGCTCCGAGTTCGCCGGGCACGTCGACGTCGGCGTGTTCGAGTCCGAGGGCGGACCCGGGGTCGCCGACGTACAGGTTCGGGGTGAGCCACACCTTGTCGCCGGGCTCCAGGGAGCCGTGCGTGACGCGTTCCAGGGTGCGCACGACGGTGTCGGCGGTGTGGGGCACGGAGTTCTGGAGGGGGCCGACGACCGCGTGGGAGCCGTCGCCGGCGAGGCCGTAGGTTCCCGGGCGCCGGGAGGCGAGGGCCCTGGTGAGGGTGATCCCGCCCGCCGTGGTCGCGTGCACGGTGAGCCGGGGCTCGGTGGGCAGGGGCTTGCCCGGCCTCGTCTTCAGCGCGGCGTCGCTGGCGAACCGGCCCGCCGCCACGGAGGCCGCGCCCGCGGCTATGGCTACGGTGACGGCCGCTGCCGTGGCTCTGAGAGTGCGCACCCGACCAGTTTCCCGGGGTACCCGGCCATCGGCCAGCGGAAGCGCCTCCAGGGGTGACACCCGACACTCGCCGACCGTCCACGCCTGGGCGACAGGGCGTGCGACCGGGCGGGGCGGCAGAGCGGCAGGGCGTGCGACCGGGCGCGGACGGTGGGGGACTCTGCGGCCGGGCGCTGGGGGTGGCGGGCTGTGGGGCGGCGCCGGGGAAGGCGCGCGGGGCTCACCCCTGTTGGCCGTAGCCCCTCAGCCGCTCCCCCGCGTCCGCCAGTTGCTCCGGTGAGAGCAGTGCGGGCGTGAGGCCGGGGACCGAGGAGGCCAGGAGCCAGACGCGGCACATCCATTCCAGCTGGGCCGTGCGGTCGTACGCCTGGTCCAGCGAGGCCCCGTGGGCGATCGTTCCGTGGTTCCTGAGGAGGCAGGCGGTGCGGCCGGCCAGGGCCCGGAGCGTGTTCTCGGCCAGTTCCGGAGTGCCGTAGGCCGCGTAGGGGGCGACGCGGACGGCGCCGCCCATGGCCGCCGCCATGTAGTGGACGAGCGGGAGTTCGGGGACCAGGAGCGAGACGGCCGTCGCGTGCGGAGCGTGGGTGTGGACGACGGCCCGTGCCCGAGTGGCGCGGTACACGGCGAGGTGCATCGGCAGTTCGCTGGTCGGGCGCAGAGAGCCGAGGACCTGCCGGCCGTCGAGACCGACGCCGACGATGTCCTCGGGTGCGAGCCGGTCGTAGGGCACGCCCGTGGGGGTGACGAGGACGGTGTCGCCGACGCGGACGGAGACGTTGCCCGAGGTGCCGACGACCAGCCCGTCGGCGACCGTGCGGCGGGCCGTGGAGACCAGTTCGTCCCAGGCCCGCCGAAGGGCGTCCCGCGCGTGGGCCGAGGACGGTTCGCGGGGCTCGCCCGTCGTCCGCCCGAGCTCGTGTCCGTCCCGGGTGTCCCGGTGCCGCTCCGTCATGACGCGATCCTGCCAGGCACGGCCGTCCCCGCACCCCCGGCGGGCGGGCTCCGGGACGTGGACGACCCGCCAAGAGCCCCCGGCTGTATGTGATTTGAGTCACATCACATCGTCGGATCGCCGACACTGTCCGGGTCGGACATTTGCCACGGATCACACCCCGTGGTCGACCCATTACGATCCCGCACATACCCGGACACCCTCCATCGGGCGACCTCCTCGGACCCCCGGAGGGTGTGACGACGGCTACAGCCTGGGCGTGACCGGGATCTCGTCACCCGAACCCCCCTCGGCCCGGGCGGTGAAACCCGGACGCGGACCCCAAGCGGAGTACGGAATTCCGCATCCGTTCGAACCTGCTCGATCACGCCTCGACACAAGCGGAATGTCATTCCACTGTTCGGGACACCATGAGGCCCGACCCAGTTCATCTTCCGTTCACCCAGGTTGCCTACGGTCCACCTGCCACTGACGTCCAACAGAAGCCTGGGTAAATGGAACACATCACGCTCCTCCTCGGAATCGTGATCGTCACCGCTCTCGTGTTCGATTTCACGAACGGTTTCCACGACACCGCCAACGCGATGGCCACCACCATCTCGACCGGCGCACTCAAGCCCAAGGTCGCGGTGGCCATGTCCGCCGCCCTCAACCTTGTCGGCGCCTTCCTCTCCGTCGAGGTCGCCAACACGATCTCCAAGGGCCTCGTCGACGAGTCGGGCATCCGGCCGGAGGTGATCTTCGCGGCGCTCGTCGGCGCGATCCTCTGGAACCTGGTGACGTGGCTCGTCGGACTTCCGTCCAGCTCCTCGCACGCCCTCATGGGCGGCCTGGTCGGCGCCACCATCGCCTCCGCCGGTACCGGCGCCGTGCACGGTGACGTCCTGGTCGGCAAGGTGCTCCTGCCCGCCGTCGCGGCCCCGATCGTCGCCGGTCTGGCCGCCATGTTCGCCACCCGGCTGTCGTACAAGCTGAGCGGTGACACCGACACCAAGGCCACGAAGAAGGGCTACCGCGCCGGCCAGATAGCCTCCGCGGGCCTGGTCTCGCTGGCCCATGGCACCAACGACGCGCAGAAGACGATGGGCATCATCACCCTGGCCCTGGTCGCCGGTGGCGCCGTCGCTCCCGACTCCGACCCGCCGGTCTGGGTCATCCTCTCCGCCGGTCTCGCGATCGCGCTCGGCACCTACCTGGGCGGCTGGCGCATCATCCGCACGATGGGCAAGGGCCTGACCGACCTCCAGCCGCAGCAGGGCTTCGCCGCCCAGACCAGCGCGGCCACGGTCATCCTGGCCTCGTCGCACATCGGCTTCTCCCTCTCCACCACGCACTCGGTCTCCGGTTCCGTGATGGGCGCGGGCCTCGGCCGCAAGGGCGGTGTGGTCCGCTGGTCCACCGCCACCCGCATGGTCGTCGCCTGGGTCCTCACCCTGCCCGCCGCCGCCCTGGTCGGCGCCGGCGCCGAATGGGTGACCGGTTTCGGCGCCTGGGGCACCGCGCTCGTGGCCGCCTTCCTGGTGGGTTCCAGCTTCGCGATCTGGCGCCGCTCGCGCCGCGAGGTGATCGACCACAGCAACGTGAACGACACCGAGGAGCCCGCCGGAGTGGTGACGCAGGCCATCGCCGCGGTCACCCCGCCCCCGGCCGGTTCCGTGGCCGAAGGCCTCACGGCCACCATCCCGGCTCCGGCGGAGCCCACGGCGAACCCGTCGGCTCCGTCCCGAGTGGCCTGAGACCAAAGGAAGCAACAGCATGAACATCGACTGGTCAGCCCTCGGGTCCGTCTTCGGGGTCAGCCTCGGAGTGACCGTGGCCCTCGTCGCCCTCTTCACCCTCGGCGTCGCCGGCCTCGCCAAGAAGGAGTCGGCCCAGGGCGGTTCCGCGGTCGCGGCGGCCACCGGCGCCTACGTCTGCTTCGCGGCCTGCGCCGCCGCGGTGGCGTACGGCATCTCACTGATCATCACCAAGTAGCCCGGCACCGGGGCCCGGTCACGACGAGTAGGTCCCGGCGGCCCGGAGCGGGCTGCGCCGAGCGGTACATACGCGTGGGGTGCGGGACGGATCACCGTCCCGCACCCCACGCGTATGTGGGCCTTCGCACACTGTCCCTCCGCAGGTCAACAGCCAGTTGACGGCCGTTCGCACCCCGTGGTGGACTGCCGGAGCCAAGTACGGCGGCATGAGAGGAAGCCGGTGCGAATCCGGCGCGGTCCCGCCACTGTCATCGGGGAAGAAACTCCCCGGGAGCCAGGAACTCTCACCGCCGGTCTCGTCGAACCAGGGCGTGGACACCCTGAGTGAGGACATATCGCCATGCGCGGCTGCCCGTTGCCCGTTTCGCTGAGTACGAGGGTTCCGCTCCACCCCACGGCCGGCTGACCCCGTGCGTGCCGATCGCGTCTTCGCGTACGGCGCCGCCGCCGGCCTTCTCGGTGACCTGCTGCTCGGCGATCCCGGCCGGGGGCATCCGGTCGCCGCGTTCGGGCACGCCGCGGCCGCCGTGGAGCGGATGCTGTGGCGGGACCACCGCGGGTGGGGCGCCCTGCACACCGCCGTCTGCGTGGGCGGCGCCACCGGACTGGCCGCGCTCGCGAGCCGTACCGTACGCCGCTCCCGTACCGCCTCGATCGCCCTGACCGCCGCCGCCACCTGGGCCGTCGTCGGAGGGACCTCGCTCGGCCGCGAGGCGCGCGGGATCGGCGGCGCGCTCGCGGCCGGTGACCTCGACGCGGCCCGGGAGCGGCTGCCGCATCTGTGCGGTCGCGATCCGCAGGCCCTGGACGCCGACGGCGTCGCGCGCGCCGTCGTCGAGTCCGTGGCCGAGAACACCTCCGACGCCGTCGTCGGCGCCCTGGTCTGGGGCGCCGTCGCCGGTGTGCCCGGACTCGTCGCCTTCCGCGCCGTGAACACCCTCGACGCCATGGTCGGACACAAGTCGCCCCGCCACCGGCGCTACGGCTGGGCCTCGGCCCGGCTCGACGACGTCGCCGGCTGGCCGGGGGCCCGGCTGACCGCCGTCCTCGCGGCCGTGGCCGGATCCGACCCGCGCGGTGCCGTACGCGCCTGGCGCGCGGACGCCCGCCGGCATCCGAGCCCCAACGCCGGTCCCGTGGAGGCCTCGTTCGCGGGCGCGCTCGGGGTACGGCTCGGCGGCACCCTCGCGTACGGCGGACGGGTCGAGCACCGGCCCGTGCTCAACGGCACGGGGCGGGCCGTCCAGGTCCACGACATCGAACGGGCCGTACGGCTCTCCCGGCGGGTCGGCTGGCTCGCGCTCGGGGTGAGCGCCGCGGCCCGGATCCTGCTCACCGGAGCCGGACGGGACCCGGTTCCGGTTCCGGTTCCGGTTCCGTCCACCAGGAAGGGGCGCACCGCATGAGCGGCGGGCTGCTGATCGCCGGGACCACCTCCGATGCGGGCAAGAGCGTCGTGACCGCCGGGATCTGCCGGTGGCTGGTGCGCCAGGGCGTCAAGGTCGCGCCCTTCAAGGCGCAGAACATGTCGCTGAACTCGTTCGTGACCCGCGAGGGCGCCGAGATCGGGCGGGCGCAGGCCATGCAGGCGCAGGCCGCCCGGGTGGAGCCGACCGCGCTGATGAATCCCGTGCTGCTCAAGCCGGGCGGCGACCGCACCAGCCAGGTCGTCCTGATGGGCAGGCCGGTGGGCGAGATGAGCGCGCGCGGGTTCTTCGGGACGGCCGGGTCCATGACGGACCCCTCGTCGGGCACCGCCCCGACCGGGGACCGGCTGAGCGGGGGGCACCGGGAGGCACTCCTCGCGACCGTCCTCGACTGTCTGGAGCAGTTGCGGGGCACGTATGACGCGGTGATCTGCGAGGGGGCCGGCAGTCCGGCCGAGATCAATCTGCGGCGTACCGACATCGTGAACATGGGGGTGGCGCGCAACGCGGGGCTTCCGGTGCTCGTCGTCGGCGACATCGACCGGGGCGGGGTGTTCGCCTCGTTCTTCGGGACGGTCGCGCTGCTGTCCCCCGAGGACCAGGCGCTCGTCGCCGGGTTCCTCGTCAACAAGTTCCGCGGTGACGTCAGCCTGCTGGAGCCCGGCCTCGACATGCTGCACGGCCTGACCGGGCGGCGCACCTACGGGGTGCTGCCCTTCCGGCACGGACTCGGCATCGACGAGGAGGACGGGCTGCGGGTCTCGCTGCGCGGGGCCGTCCGCGAGTCCGTCGTCTCCTCCCCCGTCGGCGCGGACGTCCTGCGGGTCGCCGTCTGCGCGGTCCCGCTGATGTCCAACTTCACGGACGTGGACGCGCTGGCCGCCGAACCGGGTGTCGTCGTGCGGTTCGTGGACCGGGCCGAGGAACTGGCCGACGCGGACCTGGTCGTCGTGCCCGGGACCCGGGGCACCGTCGGGGCGCTCCGGTGGCTGCGCGAACGCGGCCTCGCGGACGCCCTCGCGCGCCGGGCCGCCGAGGGGCGGCCCGTCCTCGGCATCTGCGGCGGCTACCAGCTCCTCGGCGAGTCCATCGAGGACGACGTCGAGTCCCGGGCCGGCCGGGTCGAAGGGCTCGGACTCCTGCCCGTACGCGTGCGGTTCGCGCGGGAGAAGACGCTGGCGCGTCCGGTCGGCGAGGCCCTCGGCGAGCACGTCGAGGGCTACGAGATCCACCATGGCGTCGCCGAGGTCACCGGCGGCGAGACCTTCATGTCCGACGCCGCGGGAGCGGCCCTGGACGGCTGCCGGGTCGGCTCCGTCCGGGGCACGCACTGGCACGGCTCCCTGGAGTCGGACGGATTCAGACGGGCCTATCTGCGCGAGGTGGCCGCCGCCGCGGGCCGCCGCTTCGTGCCGGCCCCCGACACGTCGTTCGCGGCGCTGCGCGAGGAGCAGCTCGACCGGCTCGGCGACCTGATCGAGGAACACGCGGACACGGACGCGCTGTGGCGGCTCATCGAGTCCGGCGCGCCACGAGGACTGCCCTTCATTCCACCGGGAGCACCCGCATGAGCACTGTGTTGTTGTTGTCGACCGCCGACACGGATCTGCTGGCGGCCCGCGCCAGCGGCGCCGCCTACCGGATCGGCAATCCGACCCGGGTGGACGTCACCGGCGAACTGCCCGCGCTGGTCGAGGGCGCCGACCTGGCCGTCGTCCGGCTGCTCGGCGGGAAGCGGGCCTGGGAGGATGGGCTGGCCTTCCTGAAGGCGGCCGGGATCCCGACCGTGCTGCTGGGCGGCGAGTCCGTCCCGGACGCCGAGCTGATGGCCGAGTCGTCGGCTCCCGCCGGTGTGGTCGCGGAGGCGCTGCTCTATCTGGTCGAGGGCGGTCCGGCGAACCTCGGCGAGCTGGCCCGGTTCCTCTCCGACACCGTGCTGCTGACCGGCGAGGGCTTCGAGGAGCCGCACCGGACCGCCGAGTTCGGCGTCCACGGCGAGTTCGCGTACGTGGACGGCCGGCCGACGGTCGGTGTGCTGTTCTACCGGGCGCACGAACTGTCCGGGAACACCGGCTTCGTGGACACCCTGTGCGAGGCGATCGAGGCGCGCGGCGCCAACGCCCTTCCCGTGTACTGCGGTTCGCTGCGCGGAGCCGACCCCGGTCTGTACGAGATCCTGGGCCGGGCCGACGCGCTCGTCGCCACCGTCCTCGCCGCGGGCGGCACCCACGCCTCGCAGGCATCCGCGGGCGGCGACGAGGAGGCCTGGGACATCGGGGCCCTCGCCGACCTCGACATCCCGGTGCTCCAGGGTCTCTGCCTGACCTCGTCCAAGGCCGCCTGGGACGCCTCGGACGCCGCCCTGTCCCCCATGGACGCGGCGATGCAGGTCGCCATCCCGGAGTTCGACGGCCGTCTGATCACCGTGCCGTTCTCGTTCAAGGAACAGGGCCCGGACGACGTCCCCGTGTACGTCGCCGACCCCGAGCGGGCCGCCCGGGTCGCCGGAATCGCCCTGCGGCACGCGCGGTTGAAGCACAAGCCGAACGGCGAGAAGAAGCTCGGGATCGTCTTCACCGCCTACCCCACCAAGCACTCGCGGGTCGGCAACGCGGTCGGCCTCGACACCCCCGCCTCCGCCGTACGGGTCCTCGACGCGCTCCGCGACGCGGGCTACGCCCTCACCCCATACCCCGACAACGGCGACGAGTTGATCCACCGCCTGATCGCTGCCGGCGGCCACGACGTGGAGTGGCTGACCGAGGAGCAGCTCGCCGCCGCCCCGGCGCGGGTGCCGCTCGCCGACTACCGGGCCTGGTTCGACACCCTCGACCCCGCCCTGCGCGAGGGCATGCTGGAGGCCTGGGGCGAGCCGCCGGGCTCCCTCTACACCGACGGCGACGACATCGTCCTGGCATGCCTGGAGTTCGGGAACGTCGTCGTGATGATCCAGCCGCCACGCGGCTTCGGGGAGAACCCGATCGCGATCTACCACGACCCCGACATGCCGCCCTCGCACCACTACATGGCCGCCTACCGCTGGCTGGAGAACAGTTTCGGCGCGGACGCCGTCGTGCACATGGGCAAGCACGGCACGATGGAGTGGCTGCCGGGCAAGGGGCTCGGGCTCAGTGGCGGCTGCGCGCCCGACGCGGTCCTCGGCGAACTCCCGCTGATCTACCCGTTCATCGTCAACGACCCCGGCGAGGGCACGCAGGCCAAGCGGCGCGGGCACGCCACCGTGGTCGACCACCTCGTGCCGCCGATGGCCCGCGCCGACACCTACGGCGACCTCGCGAAGCTGGAACAGCTCCTCGACGAGTACGCGCTCGTGTCCGACCTGGACCCGACGAAGGCCCCGGCGGTCCGCGCGCAGATCTGGACCCTGGTCAAGGCGGCCGAGCTCCACCACGACCTGCATGTCGACGAGCAGCCGGACGACGGCGACTTCGACTCCTTCGTCATGCACATCGACGGCTACCTCTGCGAGATCAAGGATGTGCAGATCCGTGACGGTCTGCACATCCTGGGCGGCGGCCCGGAGGCCGAACCGCGGGTGAACCTGGTGCTGGCCGTGCTGCGCGCCGCGCAGGTGTGGGGCGGCGCGGCGAACGCGCTGCCCGGTCTGCGCGCCGCGCTCGCCGAGCATTTCGGCCTGGTGGAGAAGGAGTTGCTCGCCGAGCCGGGCGCCCCGGTCAAGGCGCCCGTCGAGCTGACCGACCTCGTGGAGGGCCCGGCCCGTTCGGCGGCCGACGCGATCGACCTGCTGGAGCAGCTGTGCCGCCGGGCGGCGCTCGGCATGGAGGAGCGGGGCTGGGATCCGGCCGCCGTGCCGGCGCTCGTGCGGGACGTCCTCGGCACCGAACTCCCCGACGCCGTCGCCGTGCTGGAGTTCGCCTGCCGCGAGGTGGTACCGCGGCTCGCCCGGACGACGGACGAGATCGGGCACATCCTCAAGGCCCTGAACGGCGGTTACGTCCCGGCGGGCCCCTCGGGCTCACCGACCCGCGGGCTCGTCAACGTCCTGCCGACCGGCCGCAACTTCTACTCGGTCGACCCCAAGGCCATTCCCTCCCGGCTCAGTTGGGAGGTCGGCCAGTCCCTCGCGGACTCGCTCGTCCAGCGCTACCTCCAGGACACCGGCGACTACCCGACATCGGTCGGGCTGACGGTGTGGGGCACGTCCGCCATGCGCACCCAGGGCGACGACATCGCGGAGATCCTCGCGCTGCTCGGCTGCCGCCCGGTGTGGGACGACGCGTCGCGGCGGGTCACCGGCTTCGAGATCGTCCCGCTGGACGAGCTCGGCCGCCCGCGCATCGACGTCACGGTCCGTATCTCCGGGTTCTTCCGGGACGCGTTCCCGCACGTGGTCGGGCTCCTGGACGACGCCGTCCGCGCGGTCGCCGAGCTGGACGAGCCCGCCGACCGGAACTTCGTGCGCAGGCACGCCGACGAGGACACCGCCGAGCACGGCGACCGGCGGCGCGCGACGGCCCGTATCTTCGGCTCCAAGCCGGGCGCGTACGGCGCCGGGCTGCTGCCGCTGATCGACGCCCGCAACTGGCGCTCGGACGCCGACCTCGCCGAGGTGTACGCCGTCTGGGGCGGCTACGCCTACGGGCGCGGGCTCGACGGGCGGGCCGCGCGCGGGGACATGGAGACGGCGTTCCGGCGGATCGCAGTGGCGGCGAAGAACGTCGACACCCGCGAGCACGACCTCGTGGACGCCGACGACTACTTCCAGTACCACGGCGGCATGGTCGCGATGGTCCGCCACCTCACCGGGGCCTCCCCCGAGGCGTACGTCGGGGACTCGGCCGTTCCCGACCAGGTGAAGACCCGCACGCTGGGCGAGGAGACGCACCGGGTCTTCCGGGCCCGTGTCGTCAACCCGCGCTGGATGGCGGCGATGCGCCGGCACGGCTACAAGGGCGCCTTCGAGATGGCGGCGACCGTGGACTACCTGTTCGGCTACGACGCCACCGCCGGGGTCGTGGACGACTGGATGTACGAGAAGCTCAGCGCGGAGTACGTCTTCGACGCGGAGAACCGGGACTTCATGAAGAAGTCCAACCCCTGGGCGCTGCGCGGGATCACCGAGCGGCTGCTGGAGGCCGCCGACCGCGGTCTGTGGGCCGAGCCGGACGCGGACACGCTGGAGCGGCTGCGCGCCACCTATCTGGAGCTCGAAGGCGACTTGGAGGGCGACGACCAGTGAGTACCCCGTTCCCGTTCACGGCGGTGGTCGGCCAGGACGACCTGCGGCTCGCGCTGCTGCTGAACGCCGTCTCGCCGGCCGTGGGCGGTGTACTGGTCCGCGGCGAGAAGGGCACCGCCAAGTCGACGGCGGTACGCGCCCTTTCGGCGCTGCTGCCGGAGGTGGCCGTCGTGCCCGGGTGCCGGTTCTCCTGCGACCCGGCCGCCGCCGACCCGGCCTGCCCGGACGGGCCGCACGAGGCCGGGACCGGGGCGCGACGCCCCGCCCGTATGGTCGAGTTGCCCGTCGGTGCCTCCGAGGACCGGCTGGTGGGCTCGCTCGACATCGAACGCGCCCTGGCCGAGGGCGTGAAGAGTTTCGAGCCCGGTCTCCTGGCTCAGGCCCACCGCGGCATCCTCTACGTCGACGAGGTCAACCTGCTCCACGACCACCTGGTCGACCTGCTGCTGGACGCGGCCGCGATGGGCGCCTCGTACGTGGAACGCGAGGGTGTCTCCGTACGGCACGCGGCGCGGTTCCTGCTCGTCGGGACCATGAATCCCGAAGAGGGCGAGCTGCGGCCGCAGTTGCTCGACCGGTTCGGGCTGACCGTCGAGGTCGCCGCCTCGCGCGAGCCCGACCAGCGGGTCGAGGTCGTCCGGCGGCGGCTGGCGTACGACGACGACCCGGCCGGTTTCGCGGGGCGCTGGGCCGACGAGGAGGCCGCCGTCCGGCAGCGGATCGTCGCGGCCCGGGAGTTGCTGCCACGGGTGCGGATCGGCGACGGCGCGCTGCGGCAGATCGCGGCGACCTGCGCGGCCTTCGAGGTGGACGGCATGCGCGCGGACATCGTGATGGCCAGGACCGCGACCGCGCTCGCCGCGTGGGCGGGGCGCACCGAGGTGCTCGCCGAGGACGTGCGGCAGGCGGCGCTGCTCGCGCTGCCCCACCGGCGTCGCCGCAATCCCTTCGACGCGCCCGGACTCGACGAGGACAAACTCGACGAGACGCTGGAGGAGTTCGGCGGCTCGGACGCGGACCAGGGCCAGGAGCAGGACCAGGACTCCTCCGGCGAGGACTCCTCGGACGACGACCCCGACCCGGACCCGGACGGGCCCGGCGGGGGCGGCCGGCCGCCGCAGGACGGACCGGACGACGGCTCCCCCGCCGGTGACGTCCCGGCCCAGGGCGAGCCCTCGGACGAGGGGAGGTCCCCGGCCGGTCAGGGCGGCGAGCAGGCGCCCGCACGGGCCGCCGAGCCCTTTCGCACGAAGATGCTGAGTGTGCCGGGTCTCGGTGAGGGCGCGGCCGGGCGGCGCTCGCGGGCGCGGACCGAGCACGGCCGGACGACCGGGGCACGGCGGCCCCGGGGAACGCTCACCAAGCTGCACCTGGCGGCGACCGTGCAGGCGGCCGCCCCGCACCAGCGGGCGCGTGGGCGCTCCGGGCCGGGCCTGGTGGTGCGCCGTGACGATCTGCGGCAGGCCACCCGCGAGGGCCGCGAGGGCAACCTCGTGCTGTTCGTGGTGGACGCCTCCGGTTCGATGGCCGCGCGGCAGCGGATGGGCGCCGTGAAGGGCGCCGTGCTGTCGCTGCTGCTCGACGCCTACCAGCGGCGGGACAAGGTGGGTCTGGTGACCTTCCGGGGCCGTGACGCGCAGGTCGTGCTGCCGCCGACGTCGTCGGTGGACGCGGCCGCGGCCCGCCTGGAGTCGCTGCCGACCGGCGGGCGCACCCCGCTGGCGGCCGGACTGCTCACCGCGCACGAGGTGCTGCGCGTGGAGCGGCTGCGCGATCCGGCGCGGCGGGCGCTGGTCGTGGTGGTGACGGACGGGCGGGCGACCGGCGGGCCCGAGCCGGTGGCGCTCGGGGCACGCGCGGCACGGCTGTTCGCCGCCGAGGGCACCGCCTCGGTGGTCGTGGACTGCGAGTCGGGACCCGTACGCCTCGGCCTGGCCGGGCGGTTGGCCGCGGATCTCGGCGGTACGGCGGTGACACTCGGCGAGTTGCGGGCGGACGCGATCGCCGGACTGGTGAAGGACGTACGAGGGAGGGCCGCCTAGTGCCGCAGGGACAGCCGAGTGTCGTACCGGAGGACGGACTGACGACTCGCCAGCGTCGTAACCGGCCGCTGGTCGTCGTGCACACGGGGATCGGCAAGGGCAAGTCCACCGCCGCGTTCGGGCTCGCGCTGCGCGCCTGGAACCAGGGGTGGCCCATCGGGGTGTTCCAGTTCGTCAAGTCGGCGAAGTGGAAGGTCGGCGAGGAGAACGCGCTGCGGGTGCTCGGGGCTTCGGGCGAGGGCGGGTCCGTCGACTGGCACAAGATGGGCGAGGGCTGGTCCTGGGTCCAGCGCGACGCGCAGATGGACAACGAGGAGAAGGCCCGCGAGGGCTGGGAGCAGGTCAAGCGCGACCTGGCCGCCGAGACGTACAAGCTGTACGTGCTCGACGAGTTCGCGTACCCGATGCACTGGGGCTGGATCGACACGGACGAGGTCGTCGCGGTGCTGCGGGACCGTCCCGGCACCCAGCATGTCGTGATCACCGGGCGCAACGCCCCGGAGAAACTGGTCGAGTTGGCCGATCTCGTGACCGACATGTCCAAGGTCAAGCATCCGATGGACGCGGGCCAGAAGGGCCAGAGGGGCATCGAGTGGTGATGTCCCGTGTTCCCCGGCTGGTCGTCGCCGCGCCCTCCTCGGGCAGCGGCAAGACGACCGTCGCCACGGGGCTGATGGCCGCGTTCGCCGCGCGGGGGCTCGCCGTGTCCCCGCACAAGGTGGGGCCCGACTACATCGACCCCGGGTATCACGCGCTCGCCACCGGGCGCGTGGGCCGCAATCTCGACGCGTACCTGTGCGGCACGGAACTGATCGGTCCGCTGTTCGCGCACGGGGCGCGCGGGTGCGATCTCGCGGTCGTCGAGGGCGTGATGGGGCTGTACGACGGGGCCGCGGGCGAGGGGGAGCTCGCGTCCACGGCGCAGGTGGCGAAGCTGCTGCGGGCGCCGGTGGTGCTGGTCGTCGACGCGTCCTCGCAGTCGCGGTCGGTGGCCGCGCTGGTGCACGGGTTCGCCTCTTGGGACCCCGAGGTGCGGATCGGGGGCGTGATCCTCAACAAGGTGGGGTCCGAGCGGCACGAGGCCATGCTCCGGGAGGCGCTGGACGCGTCCGGGGTGCCGTTGCTCGGGGTGCTGCGACGGGCGCCGCAGGTGGACACACCGTCCCGGCACCTCGGTCTCGTGCCGGTCGCCGAGCGGCGGGCGGAGGCGGTGGCGGCGGTCGCGGCGATGGCGGCACAGGTCGCCGAGGGGTGCGACCTGGACGCGCTGGCGGCGCTGGCGGGGAGTGCCGGCGCGTTGCCGGGTGCGGCCTGGGACGCGGCCGAGGCCGTCGACTCGCCCACCCACGACCACCCGACTCGCCCGGCCGAGAAGCCAGCGCCATCGGTGCCTGTCGCGGGCGCGGAAGCGGCCCCCGGCCGCCCGGCCGGACAGCGGAGGCCGCGGGTGGCCGTCGCGGGCGCGACCACGGCCCCCGGCCGCCCCGTCGGGCAGCGAGCGCCCCTGGTGGCCGTCGCCGGTGGGGAGGCGTTCACCTTCTCGTACGCCGAGCACGCCGAACTGCTCACCGCCGCCGGGGCCGAGGTCGTTTCCTTCGATCCGCTCCGCGACGAGCACCTGCCGGACGGGACCCGGGGTCTGGTCATCGGCGGCGGCTTCCCCGAGGTCTACGCGGCCGAGCTGTCCGCCAACGAGCCGCTGCGCAAGGCGGTCACCGAGCTGGCGACGGCCGGGGCGCCGGTCGCGGCCGAGTGCGCCGGGCTGCTCTATCTGTGCCGGGAACTGGACGGGCGGCCGATGTGCGGGGTGCTCGACGCGACCGCCCGGATGGACGCGCGGCTCACCCTCGGCTACCGGGACGCCGTGGCCCTCGGCGACAGCTCGCTCGCCGTGGCCGGCACCCGGATGCGCGGGCACGAGTTCCACCGCACGGTCGTGGAGCCGGGCGCCGGGGCCTCTCCCGCCTGGGGGATGCGCGCCCCCGAGCGGCGCGTCGAAGGATTCGTGCAGCAGGGCGTGCACGCGAGTTTTCTGCACACGCACTGGGCGTCCGAGCCCGGCGTGGCCCGTCGGTTCGTCGAGAGGTGCCTGACGTCATGAGCAGCAAGCTGATCGGGGTCGGGGTCGGCCCGGGCGACCCGGAGCTGGTGACCGTCAAGGGCGTCAACGCCCTGCGCGCCGCGGACGTCGTCGTCGTGCCCGTCATGGCCGCGCCGGACGGCGAGGACGGCGGCGAGCCGGGGCGGGCCGAGGCGACCGTCCTGCACTACGTGCCCGAGGAGAAGGTCGTCCGGGTGGTGTTCGCGCTCAACGAGCGCAGCGACCGGACGCGGCGCGAGGCGGCCTGGGACGCCGCGGGTGAGCGGGTCGCGGGCCTGCTCGGCCGGCACGGCACGGTCGCCTTCGCCACCATCGGGGACCCCAACGTGTACTCGACGTTCACGTATCTCGCCCACACGATCGGGGAGCTCGTGCCGGGCACGGTCGTGGAGACCGTGCCCGGCATCACCGCCATGCAGGACCTCGCCGCCCGGTCGGGTGCCGTCCTGACCGAGGGGACCGAGCCGCTCACGCTCGTCCCGGTGACCGCGGGCGCGGCCGTGCTCAAGGACGCCCTGAACGGGCCCGGCACGGTGGTCGCGTACAAGTTCGGGCGGCAGGCCGCCGAGGTGGCCGAGGCGCTGCGGGACAGCGGGCGCATCGACGACGCCGTCTGGGGGTCGGCGCTCGGTCTGGAGGACGAGTCGATCCGGCCGGCCGCCGAGCTGGACGGCGGACCGCTCCCGTATCTGTCGACGCTCATCGCGCCCGCGCGCCGCGACGGCACACGCGGCGGGAAGCTGTGACCCTCTCGCGCCCGGCGGACTTCCCGGGCTCAGCCCGCGAGGCCCACCACCAGCCAGATGAAGGCCACGCCCGCGACCGTGCACAGCAGGGTCGAGCGGGCGGGGTGCTCGTGATGCGCCTCGGGGAGGATCTCGGCGGCGGCGAGGTAGAGGAGCACACCGCCGAAGAGGCCGAGGTAGCCGCCGAGCAGCCGCTCGGGGATGGTGAAGAACAGCGTCGAGGCCGCGCCGACCATCGGGGCCGCCGCGTCCGCGTACAGCATGAGCAGGGCCTTGCGGCGGGCGTTCCCGTACAGGCTCGTGATCGTGTACGTGTTGAAGCCGTCCGCGAAGTCGTGGGCGATCACCGCGAGGGACACCGCCAGCCCCATCCCGCCGCCGACCTGGAAGGCGGCGCCGATCGCCACGCCGTCCATCGCGCTGTGGCCCACCATGGCGGCGGCCGCCGTGAGGCCAACCTCGGGCGCGCGTCCGGCGTGCTCCTCACCGCCGTGCGCGGCCTGGCGGTGGGCGAGGAGCCGTTCGACCAGATGGGCCAGCAGGAAGCCGCCCACGAACAGGAGCAGCGCGGCCGGGACGCCGAACACCTCGGTGCCCGCCGCGGCCAGCGCCTCCGGCAGCAGATCGAGGCCGACCACGCCCAGCATCAGGCCGCCGGCCAGGCCGAGCACCAGATGACGGCGGTCGGTCACCCGCTGCGCGGTCCAGCCGCCGACCAGCGTCATCAGGAACGCGCCGAGCGCGACGAGGACCGCCATAGGCCCTTGCTATCCGATCCACCCCCGTGTCCGCACCCGGGGCGACGGCCCCGCACCCGCTGAACCCTTCGCAACACCCCCTGATCTTCCGTAGGAGAGGACCGATTCCCATGGCCGATGCCCCCACCGGCAAAGTGACCTTCGTCGGTGCCGGCCCCGGCGCCGCCGACCTGCTGACGTTCCGCGCCGCGCGCGCCATCGCCGAGGCCGATGTCGTGATCTGGGCGGCCAGCCTGGTGCAGGCCGAGGTCCTCGGCCACGCGCGGGAGGGCGCCGAGATCCTCGATTCGGCGACCATGTCGCTGGAGGACGTCGTCGCCGTCTACGAGCGGGCCCGCGCCGAGGGCCTGCGGGTGGCCAGGATCCACTCCGGCGACCCGGCCCTGTGGGGCGGTACGCAGGAACAGGTCGACCGGTGCGCGGAGCTCGGCATCGAGACCGAGATCGTGCCGGGTGTCTCCTCCTTCTCCGCGGTGGCCGCGATCGCGCAGCGCGAACTGACGATCCCCGAGGTGGCGCAGTCCGTGATCCTGACCCGGCTCGGCGGCGGCAAGACGCCGATGCCGCCCGGGGAGGACGTACGGGAGTTCGCGAAGCACGGCACGACGATGGCGCTGTTCCTGTCGGCGGCGCGCAGCGGGCAGCTGGTGCGGGAGCTGCTGGAGGGCGGCTATCCGACGACCACACCGGTCGTGGTCGCCTACCAGGCGACCTGGCCCGAGGAGCTGATCGTGCGGTGCACCATCGGCACGCTGGAGGAGACGGTCAAGGAGCACAAGCTCTGGAAGCACACGCTCTTCCTGGTCGGCCCGGCGCTCGACGCGAGCGGCACCCGCTCGCACCTCTACCACCCCGGTCACTTCCACGGCTTCCGCAAGGCCGACCCGCAGGCGCGCGCCGAACTGCGCGCCGCGCGCCGGAGCGGTGCGGGCAGTGCGGGCAGTGCGCAGGGCCCCGCGTCGTGAGGGTGGACGTCACCGTCGCGGCGGGAGGGTCCGCCGGTCCCGCGGACCGTTCCGCCGTGATCACCGTCGTCGGTACGGGCACGGGCGCGCCGCTGCCCCCGGACGCCGAGGGGGTGCTCGCCGTGGCCGGGCTCGTCGTGGGTGCGCGGCGGCACCTGGAGGCGGCCCGGCCCCCGGAGCGGGCGGAACGGGTGGTGCTCGGGCCGCTGGCACCGGCCCTGGAGCGGATCGAGCGGTACACGGACGACGGCGCCCTCGGAGGCCCGGTCGTGGTGCTCGCCTCGGGCGACCCCGGGTTCTTCGGGATCGTACGGGCGCTCGCGGAGCGGTTCGGGGCCGGGCGTCTCGACGTGCGTCCCGGGGTCTCGTCCGTGGCGGCGGCCTTCGCCCGGCTCGGGCTGCCCTGGGACGACGCGGTGGTGGTCAGCGCGCACGGGCGTGATCCGCGGACGGCGGTCCTGGTGTGCCGGTCGCGGCCCAAGGTGGCCGTGCTGACCGCTCCCGGGTCCGGGCCCGCCGAGCTGGGCGCGGCCCTGGCCGACGCGGGAGCGGAGCGTGTGCTGGTGGTGGCGAGCGCCCTCGGCGACCCTGAGCGGGAGCGGGTCGAGCGGGTCACACCCGCCGAGGCCGCCGCCCGCGACTGGGGTCCGGCGGTCAGTGTCGTGCTGTGCCTGGACACCTCGCGGGCCCTGGCTCCCGTGCGGACCGTCGCGGGGCCGGTGGCCGGTCCGAGCCGATGGGCCCTGGACGAGGGCGAGTTCGCCCACCGCGACTCGATGATCAGCAAGTTCGAGGTACGGGCGCTGGCGCTGGCCCGGATCGGGCCGCGGCTGGGCGACCTGGTGTGGGACATCGGCGCGGGCTCCGGTTCCGTCGCCGTGGAGTGCGCGCGGTTCGGCGCCGCGGTCACCGCCGTCGAGAAGACCGCGGACGGCTGTGAGCGCGTCCGCGCCAACGCGGCGGCGCACGGCGTGGACGTGCGGGTCGTGCACGGGGCCGCGCCCGCCGTGCTGTCCGGCCTCGACGGCCCCCACGACCCGGACGCGGTGTTCATCGGCGGCGGCGGCCGGGACCTGCCCGCGATCGTCTCGGCGTGCGCGCGCCGGGCCCGGCGGGCCGTCGTGATCGCGATGGCCGCGCTCGACCGGGTGCCGGCCGCCCGGGACGCGCTCAGCGCCGCCGGATTCACCTGCGACGGCGTCCTGTTGCAGTCCTCGCGGCTCGCCCCGCTGCCGGGTGAGGTCTCCCGGCTCGCGGCGGTCAATCCCGTCTTCGTGCTGTGGGGCGTCCGGCCTCCGGCCACTACCGAAGGAGTCCCCCAGTGATCGGCCTGATTTCCGCCACGGCGGCGGGCGCGGCGGCCCGTGACCGGCTCGCCGCTGCCTGGTCCACGCGGACCCGGGTGTACGACGGGCCCGTGGCGGACGCCGTGCGGCGGGCCTTCGCGGAGTGCGACCAGGTGGTGTGCTTCCTCGCCACGGGCGCGGTCGTACGGCTCATCGCTCCGCTGCTCGGCGACAAGAGGTCGGACCCCGGCGTGGTGTGCGTCGACGAGGCGGGGCGCTTCGCCGTCTCGCTGGTCGGCGGCCACGCGGGCGGGGCGAACGAACTCGCCCGCGAGGTGGGCGAGTTGCTGGGCGCCGAGCCGGTGGTGACGACGGCGACGGACGCGGTGGGGGTGCCCGGTCTCGACACCCTCGGCCTTCCGGTGGAGGGGGATCTCGCCGGGGTCTCGCGGGCCGTGCTGGACGGCGAACCGGTCGTGCTGGAGCGGGAGTCGCCCTGGCCGCTGCCCGCCCTGCCGCCGAACGTGGGGAGCCCGGCGGCGCCGGGTGCCGCCGTCGTCCGGGTGAGCGACCGGGCCGGGGAGACCTCCGCGCGCGAGGTCGTCCTGCGTCCGCCGACCCTCGTCGTCGGGGTCGGCGCCTCCCGGGGCGCCCCCGTGGAGGAGGTCCTCGACCTCGTCGGGGACGCGCTGCGCGAGGCGGGACTCTCCGCGTCGTCGGTGGCCGAACTCGCCACCGTGGACGCCAAGTCCGAGGAGCCCGGGATCGTCGGGGCCGCGGCCCGGCTCGGGGTCCCGCTCGTGACCTACGGCGCGAAGGAGCTGGCGGCGGTGACGGTCCCGAACCCCTCGGGCGCGCCGCTCGCCGCCGTGGGAACCCCGTCCGTGGCGGAGGCCGCCGCGCTGATCGGCGGGGGCGAACTCCTCGTACCCAAGCGGAAGTCGGTACGGGCGGACGGCCTGCCCGCGATGGCGACCTGCGCGGTCGTCCGCCGCCCGGCGCGCGGACGGCTCGCGGTCGTGGGACTCGGCCCCGGGGCCCGCGATCTGCTCACCCCGCGCGCGACGGCGGAGCTGCGGCGGGCCGCGGTGCTCGTCGGGCTCGACCAGTACGTCGACCAGATCCGCGATCTGCTGCGGCCCGGCACCCTGATCCTGGAGTCGGGCCTCGGCGCGGAGGAGGAGCGGGCGCGCACGGCGGTGGCCGAGGCGCGCCGCGGACAGGCCGTCGCGCTGATCGGCAGCGGCGACGCGGGCGTGTACGCGATGGCGTCGCCCGCGCTGGCCGAGGCGTCCGACGACATCGACGTCGTCGGGGTGCCGGGGGTGACCGCGGCCCTCGCGGCCGGGGCGATCCTCGGCGCGCCGCTCGGCCACGACCATGTGTCGATCAGCCTGTCCGACCTGCACACGCCGTGGGAGGTCATCGAGCGCCGGGTGCGCGCGGCGGCCGAGGCCGACATCGTCGTGACCTTCTACAACCCGCGCAGCCGTGGCCGCCACTGGCAGCTCCCCAAGGCGCTCGCGGTCCTCTCCGAGCACCGGGAGCCGGGGACTCCAGTGGGGGTCGTGCGCAACGCCTCCCGGCCGGACGAATCGAGCCGGGTCACGACGCTGGGGTCCCTGGATCCGGCAATCGTCGACATGATGACGGTGGTGACCGTGGGCAATACGGCGACCCGCGAGATCGCCGGCCGCATGGTGACTCCGCGCGGCTACCGCTGGCAGAAGGAGACCGAGTGAGCCCAGTGAGCCAGGTGCGTTCCGGGACCCGGGCCGCGCAGCACGCCGGGCGGGAGTCCGCCGGCACCCACCCCCCTCTTCCGCGGGCCGACGCGGCCTCGGAGAGGACCGCTCGGGCCCGGCCGGGTCCCGAGAAGACGGTCCGGACCGACCTGGTCCGCGAGAGCACCGTCAGGGCCGGCCTGGCCCACAGGAACACCGACCTGGCCGACCTGGCCGACAAGAAGTCCGTCCGGGCCGGCCTGGCCCGCAAGAAGACCGCTGGGGCCGGCCCGGCCCCGACGACCACCGCGGCCCACCCCGCCGCCGAGGAGACATCGTGACCACCCCGCCCCCCGCCCTGCTCATCGCCGGACACGGCACCCGGGACGAGGCCGGAGCCGAGGCCTTCCGTTCCTTCGTACGGGAGCTGGGCCGCCGCCATCCCGAACTGCCCGTCGCCGGCGGGTTCATCGAGCTGTCGCCGCCGCCGCTCGGCGAAGCGGTCGGCGAACTCGTCGGACAGGGCGTACGGCGTTTCGCCGCCGTACCCCTGATGCTGGTGTCCGCCGGGCACGCCAAGGGCGACATCCCGGCGGCGCTGGCCCGCGAGAAGGAGCGGCACCCCGGGATCTCGTACACGTACGGGCGTCCGCTGGGCCCGCATCCGTCGCTCCTCGCCGTGCTGGAGCGGCGGCTGGACGAGGCCCTCGGCGACAGTGTCGCGACCCCCGAGGAGCGGGCCGGGGTGACCGTGCTGCTCGTGGGCCGCGGGTCCACCGACCCGGACGCCAACGCCGAGGTGCACAAGGCCGCGCGGCTGCTGTGGGAGGGCCGGGGGTACGCGGGCGTCGAGACCGCGTTCGTGTCCCTGGCGGCTCCCGACGTACCCTCGGGCCTCGACCGCTGCGTGAGGCTCGGCGCGCGCCGGATCGTGGTCCTGCCCTACTTCCTGTTCACCGGCATCCTCCCGGACCGGGTACGGCGCCAGACGCGGGACTGGGCCGCCGCGCACCCGGAGGTCGCGGTGGGCTCCGCCGAGGTCATCGGTCCCGAGCCCGAGCTGCTCGACCTGGTCATGGAGCGCTACCGGGAGGCCGTCGCGGGCGACCTGCGGATGAACTGCGACTCCTGCGTCTACCGGATCGCGCTGCCCGGCTTCGAGGACAAGGTGGGGCTCCCCCAGCAGCCGCACTTCCACCCGGACGACGACGGCCATCACGACGGCCACGGGCACCACCATCACGGGGGACACACGCATTCCCATGCCCACTGACGACGCCGCCGAGGGCGGGCACGATCTGCGGCACCACGGCGACGCCGAGGTGCGCGACGACGGTTCCAAGCTGACCGATCTGGCCGTGAACGTCCGGGCGGACACCCCGCCCTCCTGGCTGCTGGACCGGATCGGCGCCTCGCTGCCGTCGCTGGCGGCCTACCCGGACGGGCGGTCCGCCCGGGCGGCGGTGGCGGCGCGGCACGGGCTGCCGGTGGAGCGGGTGCTGCTCACGGCGGGGGTGGCCGAGGCGTTCGTGCTGCTCGCGCGCGCCCTGGACGTACGCCGTCCGGTCGTGGTGCATCCGCAGTTCACGGAGCCGGAGGCCGCGCTGCGGGACGCCGGGCATGCGGTCGGCCGGGTGCTGCTGCGCGAGGAGGACGGCTTCCGGCTCGATCCGGGCGCCGTCCCCGAGGACGCCGATCTCGTGGTGATCGGCAACCCGACCAATCCGACCTCGGTGCTGCACCCGGCCGCGACGGTGGCCGCACTGGCCCGTCCCGGGCGGGTGCTGGTGGTCGACGAGGCGTTCATGGACGCGGTGCCGGGCGAACGCGAGAGCCTGGCCGGGCGGACCGATGTCCCCGGGCTCGTCGTGCTGCGCAGCCTCACGAAGACGTGGGGTCTCGCGGGGCTGCGGATCGGCTATGTGCTCGCCGATCCCGGGACGATCGCGCGGCTGGAGCGCGCCCAGCCGCTGTGGCCGGTGTCCACGCCCGCGCTCGCGGCGGCGGAGGCGTGCGTCTCCTCGCAGGCGCTCGCGGAGGCCGCCCACGCGGCGCGGCGGATCGCCAAGGACCGGGACCATCTGGTCGCGGGGCTGCGGGAGTTCACCTGCACCGACGGGCTGCGGGTGGTGGAGCCCGCGGAGGGGCCCTTCGTGCTGGTGCGGCTGCCGCGGGCCGCGGGGGTACGCCGCGCGCTTCGCGATCTCGGGTTCGCTGTGCGGCGCGGGGGCACGTTTCCCGGGCTCGGGGACGAGTGGCTGCGCATGGCGGTACGGGACCGCGCGACCGTCAACCGGTTCCTCCAGGCCCTGGACCGGGCGATGACGGTCGCCGGGGACGGCGCTTCCCACCCTGCCGAGACCGACGGGGCCGAGAGCGCCTGGGGAGGTACGGGAACCACAGCCGGCTCGGACGCCGGATCCGGCTGAATCGAGGGCACCGCGGCCGGCAGGGGCACCCGGGGCCGTGGAGGCGCGGGCACCTCACCCGGCGGCGGTGCCAGGCCCCACCCGACCGGCCCGTCTCGTGAACTCGCGGACGGGCCGGGGCCGTTCCGTCTCCACGGCGGCCGAAGTCGGGTGTCGGCTCCCGCCGCGGCCCGGGGCCGGCGTCAGCTCCTGCGGCGGCGGGAGAGCGTGACCGCTCCGGCGCCCGCGGCGAGCAGGACCGCCGCGCCACCGGCCAGGTACGGCGTCATCGAGCTGCTTCCGGTCTCGGCGAGGCCTCCTCCCTCGGGAGCGCCTTGCGGGCTCGCCTCGGCCGCCGGGGCGGCCGCTTCCTCGGAGGGGCCGGCCGCCGCGGACTCCTGGGCGGCGGGCGCGGACTCCCGGGCCGCGGGCTCGGCCGGGGACTCACACGTGGCCTTCGCCAGGGTCACCGTGCCCTCCACCGCGGCCACGCCCAGCTTCAACGGGTCGACGGACACGTTGAGTTCGAGCGCCGAGGCGGCTGCCGTGCGGGAGGTCGTCTCGGTCCTGGAGAGATCGAGCCGCACCTCGCCGACCCCGGGGACCTTCACATGGGTCGGGCCGCCCGTCGTCAGCGTGACCTTCTTGCCGAGAACGGTGACGGAACCCAGCAGGTTGGCGGTGGCGACGGGCTTCTTGCCCGCCTCGCAGGTCGCCTTCGAGGTCACTTCCTGGACCTCGATGAGGGAGAGCAGCGGCAGCCCGGGGACGTGGACGGCGGCGTGCGCGAGACGGGTCGAGCCCTCGGCCTTCTCCGCGGAGACGGTGGCCTCGGCGGTGGCGACCTCGGCGCGCAGCACGCTGAAGGGACGTCCGTGGTCGACGCCGTCCAACTGGGCGGTGAGGGCGGTCTTCTCGGCACTCTGCGGTGCCTGCACCTCGTTCAGGGAGACCGTGAGCGGGACGTTCACGGTCTTCTTGAGGAGGGACACGTCGAGTCCGGTGCGGAGCACGACGGCGCTCGCGCGGCCGTGGTCGCCGGTCGCATGGGCGGTGCCCGCGCCGGCCAGCGCGGTGGGACCCGCGGTGAGGACGGCGGCGGCCGCGGTGACGGCGAAACGGCGTGCGGGCATACGGTGGTTGATGCTGTTCAAGGGTGGGACCCCCATAGGAGAAAGCCTGGGACCCGGAAAGAATTACGCACTGAGAGTGAACAGTCAGGTACCTGACGTGAGTTCACTCCTTCGTGGGGTTACCGCGCACGCCTTCGAATCTCTGGGCACGGCTGTTCTCCACCGTCACTCGCTCAACGCACCTGGCCGGACACGCCGGTTGACGCGCCGACCGGGAATCGTCGACGCGCCGGAGCACGACCGGTGGTGAGCAACGAGCGACCCACCCCGGCCGTCACGTTCCGTCAACCGACGATCCGCCCGTTCAGGACCACGCGGCGCGGATCCGCCAGGACCCGTACGTCCTCGCGCGGATCCCCCTCGTAGACCACGAGGTCCGCGGGCGCCCCCTCGTCGAGGCCGGGCCGCCCGAGCCAGCGCCTGGCACCCCAGGCGGTGGCGGAGAGCGCCTCGACGGGCGGGATGCCCGCGGTGACGAGCTCGGCGACCTCGGCGGCGACGAGGCCGTGCGCGAGGGAACCGCCGGCGTCGGTGCCCACGTAGACCGGGATCCCGGCGTCGTACGCGGCCCGCACGGTGTCGTAGCGGCGCTCGTGGAGGCGTCGCATGTGCGCCGACCACCGCGGGTACCTGGCCTCGCCGCCGTCCGCGAGCCGCGGGAAGGTGGCGATGTTCACGAGGGTCGGGACGATGGCGATCCCGCGCTCGGCGAAGAGCGGGACGGTGTCCTCGGTGAGGCCGGTGGCGTGCTCGACGCAGTCGATGCCGGCCTCGACCAGGTCCCGCAGCGAGTCCTCGGCGAAGCAGTGCGCGGTGACGCGGGCACCGAGCCGGTGCGCCTCGGCGATCGCGGCCTCGACGGCGTCGCGCGGCCAGCAGGCGCTCAGGTCGCCGGTGCCGCGGTCGATCCAGTCCCCCACGAGTTTGACCCAGCCGTCGCCGCGCCGGGCCTCTTGGGCGACGTAGGCGACGAGGTCCTCGGGCTCGATCTCGTGGGCGTAGTTGCGGATGTAGCGGCGGGTGCGGGCGATGTGCCGGCCCGCGCGGATGATCTTCGGGAGGTCCTCGCGGTCGTCGATCCAGCGGGTGTCGGAGGGCGAACCTGCGTCCCGCAGGAGGAGGGTGCCGGCGTCGCGGTCGGTCAGCGCCTGCTTCTCCGAGACGTCCGCCGGGACCGGGCCGTGGGCGTCGAGCCCGACATGGCAGTGCGCGTCGACCAGGCCGGGCAGCGCCCAGCCCTCGACGGCGCGGACGTCACGGGCGCCGGCGGGGCGCTCGTACGAGGTCCTGCCGCCGACGACCCACAGTTCGTCGCGGACGTCGTCGGGCCCGACGAGGACCCGCCCCTTCACGTGCAGTACCGGGTGATCGCTCATGCACGGCACCTTAGTGAGGCGGCTTCCCGTCCTCGCCCCGCCCTGTGCTGTTTCCGGCCTGCCGGTCCGGTGTCCCCTCGGGGACGTCCGCCATCGCCGGGTCGAGCAGCCGGGAGAGGAAGTGCCGGGTGCGCTCGTGGGCCGGGTTGCCGATGACCTGCGCCGGGACGCCGTCCTCGACGATCACGCCGCCGTCCATGAAGACGACCCGGTCGGCGACCTCGCGCGCGAAGGACATCTCGTGGGTGACGACCATCATGGTCATGCCCTCGTCGGCGAGCATCCGCATGACGGAGAGCACGTCGCCGACGAGTTCGGGGTCCAGTGCCGAGGTCGGCTCGTCGAAGAGCATCACCTCGGGGCCCATGGCGAGCGCCCTGGCGATCGCGACGCGCTGCTGCTGGCCGCCGGAGAGGGAGGCCGGAAAGGCGTCGGCCTTCTCCGCGAGACCCACCCGGGAGAGGTTCTCGGCGGCGATCCGGGCCGCCTCCTCCTTGCCCCGGCCGAGCACCCGGCGCTGCGGCAGGGTGAGGTTCCCGGTCACCGACAGATGGGGGAAGAGGTTGAACTGCTGGAAGACCATGCCGATACGGCGGCGTACGGCGTCGATGTCGACATCGGGGTCCGTGATCTCCGTGGCGCCGATGAACACCTGGCCCCCGGTGGGCTCCTCCAGGAGGTTCACACAGCGCAGCAGGGTCGACTTGCCGGAGCCGGACGGGCCGATCACGCAGACGACCTCGCCCTGGCCGATCTCCAGGTCGATGCCGCGCAGCACCTCGTTGTCGCCGAAGGACTTGCGCAGGTCCTTCACCCGGATCTCGGGTGTGCTCACTTCGTGGCCTCCTTCTGCCGCGCCTCGAGGCGTCGCGCGACGAAGCCGAGCGGGATCGTGACGAGCAGGTAGCAAAGTCCCGCGACCAGGATCGGCGTGGAGTTGGCGGTCGTACTGGCCAGGTCGCGGCCGTACTTGGACAGTTCGCGCTCCTCCAGGGTGACTCCGAGGAACAGCACCAGCGAGGAGTCCTTGAAGAGGGTCACGAGTTCGTTGGTGAGCGGCGGGACGATGACCCGGAACGCCTGCGGGACGACGATCGAGACCATGGCCCGGGCGTGCGAGAAGCCCAGCGAACGGGCCGCCTCCATCTGCCCCTTGGGCACGGCCTGGATGCCCGCGCGGAAGGTCTCGGCCATGTACGCGGCGCCCACCAGACCGAGCGCGAGGGCGACCTTTCCGTACGTTCCGCCGATGATCTCCGTGCCCGGGAACGCGAGCGGCACCGCGACACCCACGAAGATGAAGATCATCAAGGCGGGCAGGCCGCGGAAGACCTCGATGTAGACCCCGGCGAACCAGCGGTAGGGGCCCACCGAGGACAGGCGCATCAGGGCGATGACGATGCCCAGGACCAGACCGACCGCGAAGCCGGACGTCGTGTAGATGACGGTGTTCTTCAGCGCCAGCGTGATGACGTCCGGGAACATCTGCTTGACCAGGTCCCACTGGAAGAACTGGTTCTGTAGACGGCTCCAGTCCGCCGTGACCGCGAAGACGATCACGACGGCCACGAAGACGGCGTACTGCGCGCCGCGCGAGATCTGGCGCTTCTGGCGCCGGCTCAGGCCGGACCTGCGGGGCTGGAGGGGCGTGTCGGCATCGCTCATGAGGCGGACGGGGAGGCCGCGGCCGCGTCGTAGGGGCCGATCCACTTCTCGTAGAGCTTCTTGTACGTGCCGTCGGCCTTGGCGTCCGCGATGGCCTTGTCGATGGCGGCCAGGAGCTTGGCGTTGCCCTTCTTCACCGTGAAGCCGTACTGCTCACCGGTGTTGATGTTGTCGACCACCTTGAAGGCGTCGGCGTTGGCCTTGTCCTTGAGCCAGCCCTGGACGACCGGGTAGTCGATGACGACGGCTTGGACCTGACCGCTGCGCAGTCCGCTGAGGACCGCGTCGGAGGACTCGAAGGAGACCGGGTCGAAGCCCTGCTTCTTGGCGTAGTCCTCGCCGGTGGTCTGCGCCTGCGCGCCGAGCTTCTTGCCCTTCGCCTTGACGTCGGCCAGCGAGGTGATGCCGCTCTTCTTGTCGACCAGCACGCCCTGGGTGGCGTCGAAGTACGGGTCGGAGAAGTCGACGTTCTTCTTGCGCTCCGGGGTGATCGTCATGCCGGCCGCGGCGAGGTCGCACTGCTCGGAGTTGAGGAACGCGCCCGTCTTGAAGTTCTCGAAGGGCGTGTCGACGATGGACTGCTTCACGCCGAGGTCCTTGGCGACGAGGTCGATCAGCGACACGTCGAAGCCCTGCACCTTGCCGTCGATCTCCGATTGGAACGGCGGGTAGGGCAGGTGGGTGCACGTGGTGAGCTGGCCCGCCTTGACGAGCTCGACCCCGCCGGACGCGGTCTTGGAGCCGCTTCCGCCGTTCCCGCTGGAGGTGCAGGCGGCCACGAGCGTCAGCCCGGCCGTCAGGGTGATGGCGGCCAGGACTCGGGTCCGGCGGCCGGAGAGGGTGTTCACGGCGGGCCTTCCTGTCAGGGAACTGTGGGTTCCGATTATAAGGAGATCTTTGGGGTTCTCAAATCAAACCCATGGCCACAGGGCCGCTTGACCTAAGAAGTCACCAGTGGGCGGGGGACGGGGCGCGACGGTTAATCTCGTCACCTGTACCCCATGAGTGAAGAGAGCACCGCCGTGACACACCCGTTCCTGGACCTCGCCCCACTGACCGCCGCGCACTTCGCGTCGATCGAGGACCGTGTCGCCCGGCTGCTCGCCACCCGGCAGGACGTCGTGATCATGCAGGGCGAGGCGCTGCTCCCCCTGGAAGGGGCCATCCGGGGCACGGCCGGTCCCGGCACCACCGCCCTGAACATCGTGACCGGCCCCTACGGCCAGACGTTCGGGAAGTGGCTGCGGGACTGCGGGGCCACGGTGATCGATCTGGCGGTGCCGTTCCACACCGCGGTGACCGCCGCGCAGATCCGTGCGGCCTTCGCCGAGCACCCGTCGATCGACTTCGTGTCGCTCGTGCACGCCGAGGCCGCCACCGGCAACACCAACCCGGTGGCGGAGATCGGCGAGGCCGTACGCGAACAGGGCGCCCTCTTCTACCTGGACGCCGTCGCCTCGATCGGCGCCGAGCCGGTGCTGCCGGACGCCTGGGGCGTCGACCTGTGCGTGATCGGGGCGCAGAAGGCGATGGGCGGTCCCGCCGGTGTGTCGGCGGTGTCGGTGAGCGAGCGGGCGTGGGCGCGGATGGCGGCGAACCCCGGCGCGCCGCGCCGCTCCTACCTCTCCCTCCTCGACTGGAAGGAGCGCTGGATCGACGGCGGCCGCACGGCGCTGCTGCACGCGCCGGCGCAGCTGGAGATGCTGGCCCTGGAGGCGTGCGTCGAGCGGATCGAGGGCGAGGGCCTGGACGCGGTGACGGCGCGCCACGCCTCGGCCGCCGCGGCCACCCGGGCGGGTGCGCTGGCCCTCGGCGGCGGTCTGGCGCCGTACGTGGACGCCGCCTCCGAGGCGGCGCCCGTCGCCACCACCCTGCGGGTGCCCGAGACCGTGGACGCGTCCGCGGTGGTCGCGAAGGCGCTGGCCGCGGATCCCGCGCTGCCGCTCGCCGCGGGCGGCGGCGCTCTCGCGCAGTCCATGATCCGTGTGAACCACTACGGTCCCGACGCCACGCGCGGCGCGGTGCTGGCGAGCCTCGCGGGCCTCGGCGCGGCGCTGGCCGAGGCCGGCTTCGAGGTGGACCTCGAAGGGGCGCGCCGGGCCGTGGCGCTGGCCTGGGGCTGACCCACGGGCGACCGGCGGGGGCACCCACGCCCCCGCCGGCATCCACACCCCGGCCGACACCCGCGCGGCCCGGCCCCGGAAAGCCGGCGCATCGCCGTTCCTTTCCACCCGATTACCTTCGCACCCGACACCGCGTAACATACGATTCACTAAATGGCACGGAATTAATTCCGTTCAGCTTCCTGCATTCTTCTGCCCGCTTTTCTCGTGACTAAACGCAAAGGTTTCGCGAACACGGAACGGCGCGATCCCGGCAGTTCCCTCACGCTTTCCAGCGTTGTGACACACTCCACAACGCGCCCCTTTTCTGTGGTATTTTCCGGGCAAAAGCGGTCATAGACCCGTGTTCGCGGTCACTCTTTCACGGGCGCGTGATAACACATGGGCGCCCCATTCGTAACCCGTTCCGACGATGCAATCCAAGCTTTCCGTCGGTAAATTCAATCCGCATGACCGTCGCCCATGCAGACCTGTCAGCGGAATTCCTGGAAATGCCGGAGGGCCTTCGGATCGACCGTCCGGAGGTGGCCGACGGGGCCGCCCTCTGGCGTATCGCCAAGGACTCCCGAACCCTCGACCTGAACTCCTCGTACAGCTACCTGCTGTGGTGCCGTGATTTCGCCGGCACCTCGGCGGTGGCACGCGACGCCGATGGACGCCCCGTCGGCTTCGTCACCGCGTACGTGCGCCCCGAGCGCCCCGGGACCCTGCTCGTGTGGCAGGTGGCCGTCGACTCGGCGCACCGCGGCCGGGGACTGGCCGCGCGTCTGCTCGACGGGCTGACCGCCCGGGTGACGGCCGAGCGCGGGACGACCGCCGTCGAGACCACCATCGCGCCGGGCAACACCGCCTCCGAGCGCCTGTTCACGTCGTACGCGCGGCGGCACGGCGCGGCCGTCGCGCGCGAGGTGCTGTTCGAGCCCGGCCAGTTCCCCGACGGACCGCACGACCCCGAAGTGCTGTACCGCATCGGCCCGTTCGGCGGCTGAGCCCCTCCCCCGCGTCTTCCCCTCCCCTTCCCCCCACAGCTTCGAGGAGCGAACCACCTTGACCATCACCCAGCCCGATCTGAGCGTCTTCGAGACTCTGGAGTCGGAGGTGCGCAGCTACTGCCGCAACTGGCCCACCGTCTTCGACCGGGCCCGGGGCAGCCGCATGTACGACGAGGACGGCCACGAGTACCTCGACTTCTTCGCCGGCGCCGGATCGCTGAACTACGGACACAACAACCCCGTCCTCAAACGGGCCCTGATCGACTACCTGGAGCGCGACGGCGTCACCCATGGTCTCGACATGTCGACGACCGCCAAGCGCGGCTTCCTGGAGACCTTCCAGAACCTGGTGCTGCGGCCGCGCGACCTGCCGTACAAGGTGATGTTCCCGGGCCCGACGGGCACCAACGCGGTCGAGTCGGCGCTGAAGCTCGCGCGGAAGGTGAAGGGACGCGAGGCGATCGTGTCGTTCACCAACGCCTTCCACGGGATGTCGCTCGGCTCGCTCGCGGTGACCGGCAACGCCTTCAAGCGGGCGGGCGCCGGCATCCCGCTGGTGCACGGCACCCCGATGCCCTTCGACAACTACTTCGACGGGCAGGTCCCGGACTTCCTGTGGTTCGAACGGCTCCTGGAGGACCAGGGATCGGGCCTCAACCAGCCCGCCGCGGTCATCGTCGAGACGGTCCAGGGCGAGGGCGGGATCAACGTGGCGCGGCCCGAGTGGCTGCGCGCCCTCGCCGATCTGTGCGCGCGCCGCGACATGCTGCTGATCGTCGACGACATCCAGATGGGCTGCGGGCGGACCGGCGCGTTCTTCTCCTTCGAGGAGGCGGGGATCGTCCCCGACATCGTGACCGTGTCCAAGTCCATCAGCGGGTACGGGCTGCCGATGTCGCTGTGCCTGTTCAAGCCCGAGCTGGACGTCTGGGAGCCGGGCGAGCACAACGGCACCTTCCGCGGCAACAACCCGGCGTTCGTCACGGCCGCCGCCGCGCTGGAGGCCTACTGGGCCGACGGGTCCGCGATGGAGAAGCAGACCCGCGCCCGCGGCGAGCAGATCGAGCAGGCACTGATCTCCGTCACCGAGGAGAACCTCGCCGACGTCAAGGAGTACCGGGGCCGCGGGCTCGTCTGGGGCCTGGAGTTCAAGGACAAGGCCCGCGCCTCGCGCGTCGCCCGCCGCGCCTTCGAACTCGGGCTGCTCATCGAGACGTCGGGACCCGAGAGCGAGGTGGTGAAACTGCTGCCCGCCCTCACCATCACCCCCGACGAACTCGACGAGGGTCTGCGCACCCTCGAACGCGCCGTCCGCGAGACCGCCTGAACCGGCGCTCCGGGAGACCGGCGGGAAGCCCGAGCGGCACGCACCGTTCGAGCGGCGCGCACCACGCGAACCGCACGACCCGCACAGCCCGCACAGTCCGCACAGTCCGCACGAGAGAGAGGTATCGCACCACCGTGATAGTCCGTTCGTTCAAGGAACTCGAAGGCACCGACCGGCATGTGAAGGCCGCGTCCGGCACCTGGGAGAGCAAGCGCATCGTGCTCGCCAAGGAGAAGGTCGGCTTCTCCCTGCACGAGACGGTCCTGTACGCGGGCACGGAGACGTCGATGTGGTACGCGAACCACATCGAGGCCGTGCTCTGCGTGGAGGGCGAGGCCGAACTCACCGATCACGAGACCGGCGAGAAGCACTGGATCGCGCCGGGGACGATGTACCTGCTGAACGGCCACGAGCGCCACACCCTGCGCCCGAGGACCGACTTCCGGTGCGTCTGCGTCTTCAACCCGCCCGTCACCGGGCGGGAGGACCACGACGAGAACGGCGTCTACCCCCTGCTCACCGAACCCGAGGAGGTGTGACACACCGATGACCACACTCACCGATCTGTACCCCAGCCGCGCCGCCACCGAGATGACCGCGCCCCGCCAGGACCCGGTCGTCTGGGGCGCCCCGGACGAACCCGGCCCGATCTCGGTCCCGGACCTGCACTCCTACGAGCGCGACGGCTTCCTGTCCGTCGAGCAGCTCATCGGCGACGACGAGGTCGCCGTCTACCGGCAGGAGCTGGAACGGCTCGTGGCCGATCCGGCGATCCGCGCCGACGAGCGTTCGATCGTCGAGCCGGGATCGCGGGAGATCCGGTCCGTCTTCGAGGTGCACCGGATCAGCGAGGTCTTCGCCCGGCTCGTGCGCGACGAGCGGGTGGTCGGCCGGGCCCGGCAGATCCTCGGCTCGGACGTGTACGTCCACCAGTCCCGGATCAACGTCAAGCCGGGCTTCGGGGCCGGCGGCTTCTACTGGCACTCGGACTTCGAGACCTGGCACGCCGAGGACGGGCTGCCGAACATGCGGACCGTGTCCGTCTCGATCGCGCTGACCGAGAACCACGACACCAACGGCGGCCTCATGATCATGCCGGGGTCGCACAGGACGTTCCTCGGGTGTGCGGGGGCCACGCCGAAGGACAACTACAAGAAGTCCCTCCAGATGCAGGACGCCGGGACTCCCTCCGACGAGGCGCTCACCGAGCTCGCGGGCCGGCACGGCATCAAGCTCTTCACGGGCAGGGCCGGTTCGGCCACCTGGTTCGACTGCAACTGCATGCACGGCTCGGGGGACAACATCACCCCGTTCCCGCGCAGCAACGTCTTCATCGTGTTCAACAGCGTGGAGAACGCCGCCGTGGAGCCGTTCGCGGCGCCCGTGCGCAGGCCGGAGTTCATCGGGGCCCGGGACTTCACGCCGGTCCCGCCGTTCAGCCGGCGAGCACGTCCAGCAGCCGGTCGACGTCGGCCGGCGTGTTGTAGAGGTGGAACGAGGCCCGCAGATTGCCCGCGCGGTTCGACACCTCGATGCCGGCCCGGCTCAACTCGCCCTGGCGGTGGCCAAGTCCGGGCACCGAGACGATGGCGGAGCCGGGTGCGGGCAGCGGCTCGTGGCCCAGCGCGGCCAGCCCCGTACGGAACCGGTCGGCCAGCGCGAGATCGTGCGCGTGTACGGCGTCCACGCCCAGTTCCTCGATCAGCTCGAGCGAGTGACGTACCCCCGCGTAGGTGAACAGGGCGGGGCTCACGTCGAACCGGCGGGCGGAGTGGGCGAGTTCCTGCACCGGGCCGTAGCAGCTGTCCCAGGGCTTCTCCCCCGCCACCCAGCCGGCCAGCAGCGGGGTGAGCCCGCCGAAGTCCTCGGGCACGACGAGGAAGGCCGCGCCGTGCGGGCCCAGCAGCCACTTGAAGGTGGTGCACACGGTGAAGTCGTGATGGTCGGCCTCGAAGGGCAGCCAGCCCGCCGACTGAGAGAAGTCGACGTAGGTACGGGCCCCGTGGGCGCGGGCCGCCTCGCGCAGCGCGGGCAGGTCGGCGATCCGACCGTCGGCGGACTGCGCGGCGCTGACCGCGACGAGCGCCGTGCCGGGCCGCACGGACTCGGCGAGCCGCTCCAGCGGTACGGCGCGCACCTTCAGGTCGCCGCGGACGTGGAACGGGTTCAGCACGGAGGTGAAGTCGTCCTCCGCGGTGAGGACTTCGGCCCCCGGGGCGAGGCCGGTCGCGACGAGCGCGCTCTGGGCGGCGACGGACGGGCCGGCGGCGACCCGGGAGGCCGGGACACCGGCCAGCCGGGCGAAGGCGGCGCGGGCCAGCTCGACGTCCTCGAAGAGCGAGTCGATCGGCCTGCCCTCGGCCCGCAGCGCCACCGCCCGGTGCAGGGCCGCGACGGTACGGGCCGGCAGCAGGCCGCTGCTGGCCGTGTTCAGGAAGGTGTTCTCCGGGGCGAACTCGGCACGGACGAGGGTCTCGAAGGTCTCCATGGGACCACTGTGGGCCCGGACGATGCCCAAGTCCATTGCGCGGTTTTACGTGGATTCCCTAAGCGACGCTTATGCATGGGCCCCGACCTGCGGCTTCCCGCGCCGGGGCCCTTCCAGCGGCTGCTCAGTTCTGCGGAACGGCGCATCCGTCCGGGCCACAGGCCTCGGCGTCGGCTGCACCGTCCTGGATGAGCGTGAGCCCGGGGCGCTCGCCCCAGGCCTGGGACAGGGCCTGGGCGAAGACCTCGGCGGGCTGCGCGCCGGAGACACCGTAGGTGCGGTCCAGGACGAAGAAGGGGACACCGTTCGCGCCCAGTTCGGCGGCCTCGCGCTCGTCGGCGCGGACGTCGTCGGCGTAGGCGTCCGGGTCGGCGAGCACCCCGCGGGCCTCGTCGGTGTCGAGTCCGGCGGCGACGGCCAGTTCCACGAGCCGCTCGTCGTCGCCGAAGACGGTCCGCTCCTCGGCGAAGTTGGCCTCGTAGAACCGGCCGATCAGCTCGTCCTGGCGGCCCCGCGCCTTGGCGAGGTGCAGCAGGCGGTGCATGTCGAAGGTGTTGCCGTGGTCCCGGTCCCGGGTGCGGTAGGCGAGGCCCTCGGCGGCGGCCTGGGTGCCGAGGTTCTCCTCGCCCGCCTGCGCCTGTGCCTCGCTCATGCCGTACTTCTTGGTGAGCATCGTGAGCACGGGCTGGATGTCGCCCTTGGCGCGGCCGGGGTCCAGCTCGAACGAGCGGTGCACGACCTCGACCTCGTCACGGTGCGGGAAGGCGTCGAGCGCCTTCTCGAAACGGGCCTTTCCGACGTAGCACCAGGGGCAGGCGATGTCGGACCAGATCTCGACGCGCATTCTTCGGCTCTCTCCAGGTCGTGCGGTTACGGGACACCCTTCGGGGACGTCACTGGATGAACATTCAAGCGGCTCGGGTCATTCCCCGGCCGCCTCCGCCCGCCCGGCCCCGGTCCCGTCCGCGCGCCCGGCCACGGCGTACCGCAGATACAGGTGGTGATCGCCCTCCTCGGGCGGGTTCTCCGGATCGGGGGCCCAGCCGAGGCGGGCGTAGAAGGCCTGGGCGCGCAGGTTGTCGGTGTGCACGTCGAGGGTCGCGGTGCGCTTCCGGTCCGCCTGCCACTGCTCCACGCAGGCCGCGTGCAGGGCCCTGCCGATCCCGGCCCGCCAGCGGTCGGGATCGACGTGGAACTGGAACAGCTTCACCGTGTCGGCGGGCGCGCCCTCGTCCGTACGGAAGGAGGCGATGCCCACGATCCGGCCCTGTGCGACGGCGCACAGCACATGGCCGTCGGGGCGCGCGACGGAGCCGCGCCAGGCCTCCGCCCAGTCGATGTCGCCCTGCGGGACGCCGTCCGGGTAGTACGTCGACCGGGCCCGGAAGTGCAGATCGGCGATGGCCCCGACTTCGGCGGGCAGGGCGGTGCGGATCACCGGTCCGCCGGTTTCGCGTTCACTGATCATGCGATGGAGGACGTCACAGCCGCGCTCACGGTTCCGGTCCCGGCTGCGGCACCGAGTCCGGCTACGGCACCGAGTCCGGCTCCGGGCACCGTTCCGTGGCGGCTGAACTGGGTCCGGTAGGCGCTCGGGGTGAGACCGGTGCGGCGCACCACGTGGGCGCGCAGCGAGTCGGCCGTGCCCAGTCCGCAGGCCGCGGCCACCTGGTCCATCGGCAGGGTCGTGGTCTCCAGGAGTTCCCTGGCCCGCTCCACGCGCTGGTGGAGCAGCCACTGGAGGGGGCTGACCCCGCTCTCGGCGTGGAACCGGCGGGTGAGGGTGCGCACGCTGACGCCCGCGTGCCGGGCCAGGTCGGTCAGGGTGAGCGGCCTGTCGAGGTTGCGCATGGCCCACCCGCGGGTGTCGGCGCAGGCGGTGCCTCGCTCGGGGGGCAGCGGGGTCTGGGTGAACTGGGTCTGGCCGCCCGGCCGTACGGGGGCGACCAGGGCGAGGCGCGCGACCTCGTTGGCGACGGCGGCGCCGTAGTCGGTGCGGATGATGTGCAGGCACAGGTCGATGCCGGCGGCGTAGCCGGACGACGTGACGTACGGGCCGTCCTGCACGTAGAGCACGTCGCCGCGCAGCTCGACCTGCGGGTAGCGCCGGCGCATCGCCCCGGCGTGGGCCCAGTACGTGGTGGCCCTGCGGCCCTGGAGCAGGCCGGCCTCGGCGAGCTGGAAGGCACCGGTGCAGATGGAGGCGATGCGCTTGCCCGCGGCGTCCGCCTCGCGGAGGACCGCCACGATCCTCGGGTCCGGCTCGAAGGGCGCCCCGGTGCCCGCGACGACCACCGTGTCCGCCTCCCGTACGGCTTCCAGACCGTGCGGGACGTACAGGTCGAGTCCGCCGGTCGTGGGCACGGGCCCCGGCTCGGCCGTGCAGACGACCACCTCGTAGCCCGGACGTCCGTCCACCTGGACCTTGTCGAACAGCATCTCCGGCATCGCGAGGTTGAACAGCGCGACGGGGGAAGGGGCGATGACGGTGACGCGGTGGGGGGCGAGCCGCTCGGGCATGGCCAGAACCTCCGGACGTATGGCATTCGGGCCACTACTGTACGGCGCCATGAGTCCGCAGCATGGGGGCATGTCGACGAACCAGATGTCCAGGGCCTGCGAACCCGCCATCGGCCACGGGGAGTCGGGGCCCGGCGGGACCTCCTCCGCGCTCACCCTCACCGCCGCGCTGCTCGGCTTCGGGCTGACCTGTCTCGACGCGTCCGTGGTGAACGTGGCCCTGCCGACGATCGGCTCCTCGTTCGGCGCCGGGATGTCCGGCCTCCAGTGGGTGGTGGACGCCTACACCCTGGCCTTCGCCGCGCTGATGCTGTCCACGGGCGCCTTCTCGGACCGGGCCGGGGCGAGCCGCGCGTACGCGCTGGGCACCGCGGTGTTCACGCTCGCCTCGGTGGCCTGCGGACTGGCCCCGGGACTGCCCGCCCTGGTCGGTGCCAGAGTGGTGCAGGGCGTCGCGGCCGCGGTCGTGCTCCCGGCCTCGCTGGCACTGGTGCGGCAGGCGTATCCGGAACCGGCGCGGCGGGCCCGCGCGGTGGCCGCCTGGGCGGCGGGCGGTTCCCTGGCGGTCGCGCTCGGTCCCGTGGTCGGTGGCGCGCTGACCACGGCCTGGAACTGGCGCGGCATCTTCTTCGTCAACGTGCCGGTGGGCGCGGTGATCCTGCTGCTGCTCCTGCGGGCCCCCCGTTCGCGGCCCCGCCCGGCCCCGCTCGACCTGCCGGGGCAGCTGACGGCGGTGGTGGCCCTCGCGGCGCTGGCCTTCGCGGTGATCGAGGGCGGGACGGCGGGTCTGGCCGCGCTGCCGGTCGCCGTGACCGCGGGCGGCGCGTTCCTGTGGGTCGAGGCCCGCCAGGCACACCCGGTGGTGCCGCTCGGCCTGTTCCGCGACCGGACCGTGGCCACGGCGGTCGCCGCGGGCTCGGCGGTCAGCGTGGCCTTCTACAGCATGGTGTTCGTCTTCTCGCTGTTCTTCCAGCAGGTCCAGCACCATTCCGCGCTGTACGCCGGGATGCTGTTCCTGCCGATGACGAGCCTGATCGCGGTGACGAACGTGGTGGCCGGCAAGCTCACGGGACGCTACGGGCCCCGGCTGCCGATGCTGGTGGGGCAGCCGGTGGCCGCCGCCGGGCTGCTCGCCCTCCTCCAGGTCGACGCCCGCACGCCCCCGGTGCTGGTGGCCCTCCTGCTGATCCCGCTGGCGCTGGGGTGCGCCCTGACGGTGCCGCCGCTGACCGCCGCGATGATGGACGCCGTGCCCGCCGAGCGGGCGGGGCTGGCGGCCGGTGTGCTCAACGCGGCCCGTCAGGTGTCCGGGGGCCTGGGCATCGCGGTGTTCGGGGCGCTGGTCGCGAGCGGCTTCGAGACGGGCATGCGGCTGAGCCTGGTCATCGGCGCGGCCCTGCTCACGGTGACGTCCGCCCTCAGCTTCCGTCTCTCAGATCGCTCGGCCAGTCGGGCCTGAACTCGATGTGGTCGTAGGTCACGACACAGCCCTCTCCCATCGGCGACTGGGTCATGAAGCCCACCAGCGCCGCGTCGGTCTCCTTCTCGCCGGCCAGGGTGAAGAGGCGGACGAAGGTCCAGCGCTCGCCGTCGCGGGAGGCGTGGAAGGCGAAGGCACGGCCGGTGCGGCTCACCCGCAGCCAGACGGAACTGCCGTCCACGGTGAAGGAGTTGGCGTCGTCCGAGTGTCCCCGCGTGACCACCGTGCAGACGGTGGGCACGTCCGGGGAGTTCTCCAGGCACAGCTTGGCCCAGGCCCGCTCCCCGACGTGGACGTAGAGCACGCCCGCGTCGAAGGCCGCCCCGAAGCCCACCGTCACGCGGGCGATCAGCTGGAAGTCCCCCTCGGGCGAGCCGAGCAGCCGGGGCGCGTCGGAGGCCGGGTCGAGTCCCTCGCCGGTGGGCGGCACGAAGCGGTCCTGCCGGGGTCCGGCCCATCCGGTGAGCACACCGTCCTCGTACGACCAGTGCCCGTCGGGTCCGTAGGTGCGGAAGGAGAAGGGGAGTTCGGGGAGAGTGACGTCCATGGCCCCGAGTCTGTCAGGTCCGGAGCCGCCCCACCGGGGACGCGAGGGGTCACACGACGGACCGTGCGGCACCGGACGAACGATGCGACACCCGCGACGCGCACCGGACGGATCGTGCGGCACCCGGCGACCCGTATCTGACGAACCGTGCGGCACCCGGCGACCCATATCTGACGAAGCGTGCGGCACCCGCCGATCCGCCGGCGCACGTGACGGGCCGGCCCCCCCGGGAACCGGCCCGCCCGTCGCCGAGAAGCCCTAGCGCTCCAGGCGTCCCTCGTAGCGCCGGGGCAGTCCCAGCGGGTTGGCGTCGCGCAGTTCGGGCGGCAGCAGGGCCTCGGGCACGCCCTGGTAGGCGACCGGCCGCATCCAGCGCTCGATGGCGCTGGCGCCGACCGAGGTGGACGTCGAGGTCGTCGCGGGGTACGGCCCGCCGTGGTGCTGGGCCGGTGCGACGGCGACGCCGGTCGGCCAGCCGTTCACCAGAACGCGGCCCGCGAGGGAGGTGAGTTCGGCGAGGATCTCCGCGCCGCGCCCCTCGCCCGCGGCCTCCTCGGCGGACAGCTGCACGGTGGCGGTGAGGTTGCCGGGGAGCCGGGAGAGCACCGCGCCGGCCTCGGCCTCGTCCTCGTAGCGCGCCACGACCGTGAGCGGCCCGAAGCACTCCTCCAGGAGCAGATCGTGCTCGCCCTCGGAGGTGAGCCTGCTCGCGGGCACGGTCAGGAAGCCGGGGCTCACGGTGTGCTCGCTCCCGGCGCCCGGGGTGACCGGGGCCTGGACGTCCGGGAGTCCGGCGCGCTCGGCGACCCCGGCGACGAAGTTGTCGCGCATGCGGTGGTCGAGCAGGACCCCGGCGGCGGTGTCGCTCACCGCGTCGGTCAGGGACTTCAGCAGCCGGTCGCCCGCGGCGCCCGCCGGAGCGAGCACCAGGCCCGGCTTCACACAGAACTGGCCGACGCCCAGGGTCATCGAACCGGCCAGTCCCGTGCCGATCTCCTCGGCGCGCTCCGCGGCGGCGGCCTCGGTGACGACGACGGGGTTGAGGGAGCCCAGCTCACCGTGGAACGGGATCGGCACCGGACGGGCGGCGGCCGCGTCGAACAGCGCGCGCCCGCCACGGACGGAACCGGTGAAGCCGGCCGCCGTGACCAGCGGGTGGCGGACCAGGTCGACGCCGGCGTCGAGGCCGTGCACGAGGCCGAGGACACCCTCTGGGATGCCGTGCCGGGCGGCCGCGCGGCGCAGGACGGCCGCGACCAGCTCGGACAGGGCCGGGTGGTCGGGGTGGGCCTTGACGACGACCGGGCAGCCCGCGGCCAGCGCGCTCGCCGTGTCGCCGCCGGGCACCGAGAAGGCGAAGGGGAAGTTCGAGGCCGCGTAGACGGCGACGACGCCCAGCGGCACCTTGTGGCGGCGCAGGTCCGGGATCGGCGGGGTGGCCGTGGCGTCCGGGTGGTCGATCACGATGTCGAGGAAGGCGCCCTCGTCCACGATTCCGGCGAACGCGCGCAACTGGTAGCAGGTGCGGGCGAGTTCACCGGTGAGCCGGACCGGGCCGAGCGCGGTCTCCGCGTCGGCGGCCTCGACGAGCAGGTCCTTGGCGCCTTCGAGCAGGTCGGCGGCCGTGCGCAGGAACGCGGCGCGGACGGTGCGGTCGGCGAGCGCGGGACGCGCGGCGTGCGCGGCGCGGACGGCCTCGTCCACCTCCTGGCCCGTGGCCTCCACCGCGACCTGCTCCCGCTGCTTCCCGGTACGGGGGTCGACACTCCAGACTGGTGCTGCTGCCACCGGGGGTCCCTTCACCTGTGATGCCACCGTTCTTGTGCCACTCACCAGGCTGTTCGATATGCTGAACGCTGTCTCTGATGGTGAACTCTCCATCGGAGACTATTTCCCGTCCAACGAAGGGGTCAAGGGCGATGTCGGCAGGCGAGACAGGCGGCGGGGCGCAGGTCAAGTCCGCGGTGCGGACCGTTGAATTGCTGGAGTACTTCGCCGGCCGGCCCGGAATGCACTCCCTCGCCGCGGTCCAGGAGGCCGTCGGATACCCCAAGTCCAGCCTGTACATGCTGCTGCGCACGCTCGTGGAGCTCGGCTGGGTCGAGACGGACGCGACGGGCACGCGCTACGGCATCGGCGTACGGGCGCTGCTGGTCGGCACCTCGTACATCGACGGCGACGAGGTGGTCGCCGCAGCCCGCCCCACCCTGGACCGCCTCTCCGACGACACCACCGAGACGATCCACCTCGCGCGTCTGGACGGCACGAACGTCGTCTATCTGGCCACCCGGCAGTCGCAGCACTATCTGCGCCCCTTCACCAGGGTCGGCCGCCGGCTGCCCGCCCACTCCACCTCGCTCGGCAAGGCGCTGCTCGCCACCTACGGCGACGAGCAGGTCCGCAAGATGCTGCCGGAGACGCTCCCCGCGCTGACCGAGCACACGATCACCGACCGGGAGAAACTCATCGAGGAGCTGCGCCAGGTGCGGGAGCAGGGCTTCGCGGTGGACCGCGAGGAGAACACGCTGGGGCTGCGCTGCTTCGGTGTGGCGATCCCGTACCGCACGCCGGCCCGTGACGCGATCAGCTGCTCGGTGCCTGTGGCCCGTCTCACCCCCGCGCACGAGCAGACGGTCAAGGACGCCCTGTTCGACGCCCGCGACCGGCTCACCCTGGCCACCCGCAGGCTCTGACGGGCACGAGGGCCGGTTCCACGAGGGCCGGCCCCATGAGGGATCGATGAGAAACCAGGGCGGACGGGAACGATCCACCCCTGATCGCTCGTCCTTCTGTGCGGAATGAACAAGACGATCAGGCGTGCCGCCGTCTTCACCCTGCTGCTCGTGCTCTCTCTGCTGGTCAGGGCGACCTGGGTGCAGTTCTACGACGGGCGGGCACTCGCGGACAACAAGGACAACCGGCGGAACGCGATAGCGCTGTACGCGAACCCGCTCGGGAACATCATCGTGGGCGGTGAGGCGATCACCGGCTCCGCGCAGACGACAGGGAGCGACCTCAAGTACAAGCGGACGTACAAGGACGGCAGCCTGTACGCGGCGGTCACCGGCTACAGCTCGCAGGTCTACGGTGCGACGCTGCTGGAGGGTGTCTATCAAAAGATGCTGGACGGCTCGGACATCTCGCTGAAGAACCCGCTGGACACGCTCACCGGCAAGCGCGCCGACCCCGGTGACGTGGTCACGACGATCGACTCGGCCGTGCAGAAGGCCGGATACGCGGCGCTGGGGAACAACAAGGGCGCCGCCGTCGCGATCGACCCGAAGACCGGCAAGATCCTCGCGGTCGTGTCGACCCCGTCGTACGACCCGGCGTCGATCAGCGCCGGCAACAGCGGTGTCTGGAACAAGCTGACCAAGGACGCGGACAAGCCGCTGGTCAACCGCGCGCTGCGGCAGCCGCTGCCGCCGGGCTCGACGTTCAAGCTGGTCGTCGCGGCCGCCGCGCTGGAGGATGGCCTCTACCCGAACGTGGACAAGAGGACGGTCAGCCCCGACCCGTACACCCTGCCGGGCACGACGACCCCCCTGAGCAACGAGAACAGGTCGGCGCCCTGCAAGGACGCCTCGATCCGGGTCGCCCTCCAGTACTCCTGCAACAACGTCTTCGGCAAGATGGCCGTCGACCTGGGCCAGGACAAGGTCAGGGCGATGGCGGAGAAGTTCGGGTTCAACGACACGAAGCAGGACGTGCCGGTGCGGGCGTACGCCAGCGTGTACCCCTCGGGCATGGACAGGTCGTCCACGGCACTGACCGGTATCGGGCAGTACGACGTCACCGCGACCCCGCTCCAGATGGCCATGGTGTCCGCCGCCATTGCCAACGACGGCAAGCTGGTCTCGCCGCACATGGTGTCGCAGACCAGCGACTCCGACGGGAATGTGCTGAAGAACTACGACGACAGCGCGGGGACCGCTGAGATCGTGAGCTCGGAGACCGCCAGGCAGCTCCGGTCCGCCATGCAGACGGTCGTCGAGAAGGGCACGGGCACCAACGCCCTGATCCCCGGCGCGACCGTGGGCGGCAAGACCGGCACGGCCCAGCACGGCGAGAAGAACAGCAAGACGCCGTACGCGTGGTTCACGTCGTTCGCGAAGTCGGACGCGAACGGCAAGGAGGTCGCCGTCGCGGTCATGGTCGAGCAGTCGGACGCGGCACGCTCGGAGGTCAGCGGCAACGGACTGGCGGCGCCGGTCGCCAAGGCGATGATGCGGGCGGCGCTGAAGAACTGAGGCGCGCCCGGCCCGTACGCGAGACGGCCCCGCACCCCCGGCGACGGGGTGCGGGGCCGGTCGGTCACTTCACGCCGAGCAGCTGCTCCAACGGGTCGATCGCGAAGTACGCCAGGAAGAGCGCCGAGACGGCCCACAGCAGCCAGTTGACCTCCTTCGCCTTGCCCAGCACCGCCTTGATGACGACGTAGGCGAGGAAGCCCGCGCCGATGCCGTCGGTGATGGAGTAGGTGAAGGGCATCGCCACGATGGTCAGGAACGCCGGGATCGCGATCTCGTACTTGTCCCAGTCGATGTGCTTGACGTGGGTCATCATCAGGAACCCGACCGCGATCAGCGCGGGTGCCGCGGCCTGGAGCGGGACGATGGTCAGCAGCGGGGTGAGGAAGAGCGCGAGGCCGAAGAGGCCGCCGGTGATCAGGTTGGCGAAGCCGGTGCGGGCGCCCTCACCGACACCGGCAGCGGACTCGATGTAGGCGGTGTTGGAGGAGGCGGAGCCCAGACCGCCCGCGACGGCGGCGGCGCCGTCGATGAACAGGACCCGGCCGATGCCCGGGACCTGCCCCTGCTCGTCGAGCAGCCCGGCCTCGGCGCTGATCCCGACGATGGTGCCCATGGCGTCGAAGAAGTCCGACAGGACCAGGGTGAAGATCAGCAGGACCGCGGTGAGCACACCGGCCTCGGCGAAGCCGCCGAAGAGGCTGAAGTGACCGAGGAGCCCGAAGTCCGGAGTGTCGACGATCTTGTCCGGGACCTTCGGGGTGGTCAGGCCCCAGCTCTTGATGTCGGCGACGGCGTTGACGACGATCGCCACGACCGTCATGGTGACGATGCTGATGAGGATCGCGCCCTTCACCTTGCGGGCGAGCAGCGCGATGGTCAGCAGGACACCGAGACAGAAGACGAGGACGGGCCAGCCGGTGAGCCGGCCCACGGCACCGAGCTGCACGGGCACGGTGGTGTGCGCGATGTCCGGGATACGGCTGACGAACCCGGCGTCCACGAAGCCGATGAAGGCGATGAACAGTCCGATGCCGACGCCGATGGCCTGCTTGAGCTGCTGCGGGATCGCGTTCATGATCGCTTCCCGGAGGCCGGTGAGCACCAGGACGCAGATCAGGACGCCTTCGAGGACGACCAGGCCCATCGCGTCGTCCCAGCTCATCAGTGGCGCGAGCTGGAAGGCGACGACGGCGTTGAGGCCGAGGCCCGCGGCGATGGCGAGCGGGAGGTTGCCGCCGATGCCCATGACGACGGTCATCACACAGGCCACCAGCGCGGTGGCGGTGACCAGTTGGCCGGTGTCGAGCGTGTGCCCGAACTTGTCCTTGGCGCTGCCGAGGATGATGGGGTTCAGGACGAGGATGTACGCCATGGTGAAGAAGGTGGCGAATCCGCCGCGTATCTCACGGCCGATGGTGGAGCCTCTGGCGGATATCTTGAAGAACCCGTCGACCCCACCTGCCGCCGGTGGTGCGGCACTTGGCCGGTTGTCGACCGTCTGAGCTTCGGACATGGCGATTCTCCTCGTTGCCTGCGCGCTCGGCGTGCGGATGCTGGCTGGATTGTTCCCCCCTTCAACCGGTTTCAGGTTTTCTCCGTGTTACGGAAATGGAGTTGAGACCCGCCGCGCGGACCGGCCCATGACCGGTTCCCCGGTTTCGTGAGGGCCGCGGAGCCAACCACGCCGTCGTTTTCGACGTCATCGAGGGTGTGGACCTGCCGGCCTGAGCCCCCCTCGGCCGGCAGACGAACGCCCCCGCCGGTGACGACCGGCGGGGGCGTTCGACCATGGGGGCGCGTCAGCTCACGAAGTACGTGGGGTTCGGCAGCTTGTAGGTCTTGTCGGCGTAGCCGCCGTCGAGGTCCGAGTACTGGTCGCCGAAGTTGGCGACGATGTCGTACCCGAGGGACTCGATGTGCTGGCGGGTGCCGGCCTTGTACTGCACGGTCGTGCAGTTCCAGGCGGCCGCGGTGGCGCAGCCGCTCAGGTAGGCGGGCGGGTTGGCCGCGTCCTTGAGGAACATGTGCGCGGAGTCGAGGTTGACGTCGACGCCGATCTTCTTCAGGTTGTCGACCGCGGAGACGCGCTGCGACTCCTTCAGGCCCGAGTTGTAGAACACCTCGACGCCCTTGGAAGCGGCGTAGTTGACGAGGTCGGGACTGCCGAAGACGGCCGGACGGTCCGCCTGGGCGACGTACGCGGCCCAGGAGGCCGAGTTGTAGGTGTAGTTGGTCTTCTTCTCGTAGTCGAGCGAGAGCAGCAGCGTGTCGTCGATGTCGAAGACGACCGCGGCCTTCTCGTGCCGGTGGTGGGCCTTGCGGGCCGCCTGGTCGATGTGCCGCTTCGCGGCCGCGTCGAGGCGGGCCAGGTCCTTGGCGTACTGGCTGTCGGGGGACGCCTGGTAGACACCGTTGCTGTCGGCGGTGGTGCCGTAGTAGGTGTCGATGTCCTTCACGAGAACGCCGATGTTGTAAGGCTCGTGCGTCGAGTTCGCGGTCGACTGACCGGCGGTGGCGACACCGGTGCCGTACAGGGCGGCACCGGCGACGGCACAGGCTGCGGTGACGGCCGCGATGCGGAGTGGCTTATGCATGACAGATTTTCTACGCGCGTAACACCCTGCTGCGCGAGGCCCTTTGCCCGATCGATACATACTTTTCGGCCGACTTGAGCCCCACGACCCGTACGGCGGGGGCCGGTTCACACCGTCACGGCCCGCACGGGGCGCGGGGGATCTCAGCCCGCGTACGGGTCCGGCACCTTTCCCGGCCGGGCCAGGAACGCGAAGTCGCAGCCGGTGTCGGCCTGGGTGATCTGCTCGTTGTAGAGCGCGCCGTACCCGCGTTCGTACCGCGCGGGCGGCGGGGTCCACGCGGCCCGTCGGCGTTCCAGCTCCGTCTCGTCCACGTGGAGGTGGAGCGACCTCGCCCCGACGTCGAGGGTGATCCGGTCCCCGCTCCGTACGAGGGCGAGCGGGCCGCCGACATGCGACTCGGGTGCCACGTGCAGCACGCAGGTGCCGTAACTCGTGCCGCTCATCCGGGCGTCGGAGATCCGCACCATGTCCCGGACTCCCCGCTTCAGCAGATGGCCGGGGATGGGCAGCATGCCGTACTCGGGCATGCCGGGGCCGCCCTTGGGGCCGGAGCCCCGCAGCACGAGGACGCTGTCCTCGGTGATGCCGAGCGCCGGGTCGTCGATGGTGCGCTGCATCGTGCGGTAGTCGTCGAAGACGACCGCGGGGCCGGTGTGCCTGAGCAGGCGCGGTTCGGCGGCGATGTGCTTGATGACGGCGCCGTCGGGACAGAGGTTGCCGCGCAGGACGGCCACTCCGCCCTCGGCCGCGACCGGGTTGTCCCGGGTGCGGATGACGTCGTCGTCGTGCACCCGCGCACCGGCCAGCTGCTCGCGCATGCTGTCGTACGACACCGTGGGCCGGTCCAGGTGGAGCAGATCGGTGATCCGCGACAGGAAGCCGGGCAGCCCGCCGGCGAAGTGGAAGTCCTCCATGAGGTGGGTCCGGCCGCCGGGACGGACGTTGGCGAGCACCGGCACGGTCCGGGCGATCGTGTCGAAGTCGTCCAGGGTGAGGGTGACCCCGGCCCGTCCGGCCATGGCGATCAGATGGATCACGGCGTTGGTCGAGCCGCCGATGCCGAGCACGGTCGTGACCGCGTCCCGGAAGGCGTCGGCGGTCAGGATGCCGGACAACCGCCGGTCCCGGTGGACGAGTTCGACGATCCGGAGCCCGGCAGCGGCCGCCATCCGGTCGTGTCCGGAGTCGACGGCGGGGATGCTCGACGCGCCGGGAACGGTGACGCCGAGCGCCTCCGCCGCGGCCGTCAGCGTGGACGCGGTCCCCATCGTCATGCAGTGTCCCGGCGACCGGGCGAGCCCGCTCTCCAGCTCGGTCATCTCACAGTCGCCGATGAGGCCCGCGCGCCTGTCGTCCCAGTATTTCCACATGTCGGTTCCGGAGCCGAGGACTTCGCCGCGCCAGTGGCCCGGGAGCATCGGTCCCGCGGGCACGAACACGGTCGGCAGATCGACCGAGGCCGCGCCCATGAGCAGCGCGGGTGTGGTCTTGTCGCAGCCGCCCATCAGCACGGCCCCGTCCACCGGGTAGGAGCGCAGCAGCTCCTCGGTCTCCATCGCGAGCAGATTGCGGTAGAGCATCGGGGTCGGCTTCTGGAAGGTCTCGCTCAGCGTGGACACGGGGAATTCCAGCGGGAATCCGCCGGCCTGCCACACGCCCCTCTTGACGGCCTGGGCCCGGTCACGCAGGTGCGCATGGCAGGGGTTGATGTCGGACCAGGTGTTGAGGATCGCGACGACCGGCTTGCCCAGGTGCTCCTCGGGGAGATAGCCGAGCTGCCGGGTCCTGGCCCGGTGGCTGAACGAGCGGAGCCCGTCGGTGCCGTACCACTGATGGCTTCTGAGCTCCTCCGGCCGCTTCACCGGGGCCATCCGGCGACCAGGGCGGCGATCTCCGCCCGTCGGCTCGCGGGCAGCGGACCGCCGGGCGGGCGCACATCACGGCGGCACAGACCGAGCGAGGCCAGGGCTTCCTTGACGACGGCGACGTTGTTCGCCGAGGCGTCGGCGGCGCGCAGCTCCTCGAAGCGCCGGATCCGCTCCCAGACCTTCATCGCGGCCGGGTAGTCGCCGCGGCGCAGCTCCTCGATCATGTTCAGCGAGACGGCCGGGGCGACGTTCACCAGGCCCGAGGTGAATCCGGTGGCGCCCGCCGAGAAGTACGAGGGGGCGTACGGCTCGGCGAGTCCGGCCACCCAGACGAACCGGTCGAGGCCCGCGTCCCGTGCGAAGGACGCGAAGCGCGCCGCGTCGGGGACCGCGTACTTCACGCCGATGACGTTCGGGCAGGTGTCCGCGAGTTCGGCGAGCCGGGCGCCGGCGAGCGCCGGATCGCGGATGTAGGGCACGACGCCCAACTCCGGTACGGAGGCGGCGATCGCCCGGTGGTAGTCGACCCAGCCGCCCGGTGAGACGTAGGGGTGCACGGGCTGATGGACCATCACCATCGGCGCGCCGAGGGCGCGGGCGTGCCGTGCGGAGGCAACGGCCGTCGGCACGTCGTGCCCGACGCCGACGAGGACGGCCGCGCGGCCGGCGGCCTCCTCCACGGTCAACTCGACGACGGTACGGCGTTCTTCGGGTGTGAGGGTGTAGAACTCACCGGTGTTGCCGTTGGGGGTGAGGGTGTGGACGCCACCGTCGATCAGCCGGCGCAGCAGGGCCCGGTGGGTGTCCCGGTCGATCGTGCCGTCCTCGGCGAACGGGGTCACCGGGATCGCCACCACCTCGGCGAGTGCCGCCCGCCGGGCCGCGAACGTCGCCGTCATTCCCGTCCGCCCTTCTCCTGGCCCTGGGGGAAGGCCCGTCGCACGAACGAGGCGATGTGCGCGTGCAGTTCCGCGGCCGCGCCGTCGGCGTCGCCTTCGAGGGCGAGGCGCAGGATCTCCCTGTGCTCGCCCGCCTCCCGCTCCCAGGAGGGGTCGAGGGCCCAGGCGGCGGCGGAGACGAGGGCCGCCTGGTCGCGCAGCTCGTCGAGCATCCGGCCGAGCAGCGGGTTTCCGCAGGGCGCGTACAGGGCCCGGTGGAACTCCCGGTTGGCCAGGGACCGTTCGGCGGTGTCGGCGGCCGCGTCGGCACGGGTGAGCGCGTCGCGGGCGGCGTCGAGGGAGGCTTTTCGGCGCACCGCCCGTCGCAGCGCCTCGGGTTCGAGGAGCAGCCGTACGTCGTACACCTCGCGCGCCATCTCCGCGTCCACCCCGCGGACCGTGACGCCCTTGAACTGGTTCATCACGACGAGTCCGGTGCCGGCCAGGGTCTTGAGCGCCTCGCGCACCGGGGTCTTCGACACCCCGAAGTGCGCGGCGAGCTCGGTCTCCACCAGGGCCTGTCCCGGGGTCAACTGCCCGCTGAGGATGCGGTGTCTGATCCCTTCGAGCACGACCTGGGTGCGGGAGGGGATCGGGATGGGCACAGACGTCATGCGCGCCTCTCCGGTCTCAGGGCGCGGATCACGGGAGCCGGGCACCGGTCACGGACGAGAATCCCCGGGCCTCTCGCGTAGCGCGTCTCATATATGACATACGAAGTACGACGCGTCGAAGGTAGGAGCGTGACCGTGATTCGTCAACGGTTCCGGCACAGGGAGGTGTGGAGGAGGACGGGCCGCCCGTTCGACGGGCGGCCCGTGACACCTCGCCATGTCGGCTGCTCGGCCTGGATGGCCTCTCAGCCGGGATGACACGTCGTCATGTCGCCTTCTCGGCTTCTCGGCTTCTCGGCTTCTCGGCTTCTCGGCTGGAGCCTTCGGTGCGAGCGGCTCCCGCGCTACGGCTTCCAGCCCGGGTCGCGGCCGCTGAGGCCGATCACCCGGTCGAGGAGCGGCGCGTCGTCGGGCACCGGGACGACGGGCCCGAAGATGCCCCCGAGGCGGGTCGGGTCGTCGGCCACGCCCGCGAGGAACCCGTGCGTCACCTGGAGGACGGTGTCGTCGGGGGCGTAGGCCTGTCCGGTGGCCCGCGCGAGGTCCCAGCCGTGCACCACCAGTTCGTCGGCGGCGACGGCCGCGGCGACCTCGGCCGGCAGGTCCACTCCCCCGGCCCGGGTCGTCCCCGTCCAGGCGGCCGGGTCCCGCCAGGCGTCGGCGAGTTCGTCGAGCGCCTTCGGCAGGGACTCGCGCCAGCCCGGCTCGATGTCGGGCACCCCGGCGGTGGGGCTGGTGTCGGTCGTGGGACCCAGGTCCTTGCGCGCGGCGTCGCGGAAGGCGACGGCCAGTCCGGCCAGGTGCCCGAGCAGGTTGTGCACCGCGTACCGGGGACAGGGCGTCACCCCGTCGAGCTGTGCGTCCGTGACACCCTCCACGAGGCGCGCCACGACGAGGGCCTGCGGCCCGAAATCGAAGGTCTTGCCGGTCATCCGATTCTCCTCAGAACGCGTGTCCTTCTTCGTGTCCCCATCAGGGGAGCCCGCGAGGGGCGGCGCCCGCACGGCGAGCCGGTAGGGCGAGCCTGCGGGCGCACTCCCTCGAGAGCCGTAGGTGCACTCCGATCAGAGCCGTGGGCGCACTCCCAAGAGGTAGACCCGGGTGCCCCAGGAAACTCATCGGTCGCCCGGGCCGTGCTCCCGCGCCGGGACAGCCGGACGGCCCAACGCCCGGTCACCCGCTCCTCCGTATGCAGCAGCGGCGCAGGCGGGACGATCACCCGGGGCCGAAGCTGGGCGTGCCCAGGCCCCGCCCGACTCGGGAGACCCTCATGCCCCTGCCCCGCCGCCCCCGGCTGCGCTCGTCCCTCGGCGCCCTGCTGGCCGCCGCCTGTCTGACCGGAGCCATGGCCGGACCGGCCGACGCCGGTTCCGCCACCGGCTCAGGACCTGGTTCCGGTCCCGGCTCGGGCTCCGGCTCCGGCTCCGCTGACCGTGACCGCGACAGCGCTCTGCGCAGGCAGCTCGAAGAGCTGGTGCGCAGTCCCGGCGGCCCGCCCGGTGTCATCGCGGTCCTCACCCGCGAGGGCCGGTCCCGAGTCGTGCGCGCCGGAGTCGCCGAGCTCGGCGGCGCCCGCCCGATCGAGCCGGACGACCACACGCGGATCGCAAGCACCGCCAAGGCGTTCAGCGGTGCCGTGGCGCTGCGCCTGGTGGACCGGCGCGCTCTCTCCCTCGACGACACCATCGGCCGCCGGCTGCCGTCCCTGCCCCGGCAGTGGCACGCCGTGACGCTGCGCCAGCTGCTGAACCACACCAGCGGGCTGCCCGACTACTCGCAGGACCCCGAGTTCATCAAGGTCCTCACCGCCGATCCGCACCACCACTTCGACTCGCGCCGGCTGCTCGACTACGTGGCCGGTGATCCGCTGCTGTTCCCGCCGGGGTCGCGGTACCAGTACTCGAACTCGGACAACATCGCGGTCGCGCTGATGGCGGAGGCGGTGACCGGCGTGCGCTACGAGCAGTTGCTGCGCGGGCTCGTCTACCGGCCGCTCGGCCTGCGCGACACGAGCCTCCCGCAGGGCTACGAGATGCCGCGGCCCTACATGCACGGGTACGACGTCACGCCGCCGAATCCCCCGGAGGACGTCAGCGAGGCGCTGAGCGCGTCGGGCGTGTGGGCTTCGGGGGGCATCATCTCGACCCCGGCGGACCTGACCCGCTTCATCCGCGGGTACGCGGGCGGGGCCCTGATCTCCAAGGCGACCCTGCGCGAGCAGCGCCGGTGGATCGACGGGGCCTCGGAGCCCGCCGGCCCCGGCGCGAACAAGGCGGGGGCGGCGATCTTCCGCTACTCCACCCGCTGCGGAGTGGTCCTCGGCCACACCGGGAACTTCCCCGGCTACACCCAGCTGATCGCGGCCACACCGGACGGCCGGCGTTCACTGACCTTCTCGCTCACCACCCAGGTGAACAAGACGAACAAGCCCGAGCTGCTCCAAGAGCTGCGCAAGGTCGAGGAGAACTTCGTCTGCGCGCTGCTGAAGAACTGAAGGACCGAGCGGATCCACTGAGGGGCGCCCCGGACCGGTCCGGGGCGCCCCTCAGTGCGTTCACCTTCATTCATTGCAACACCCCCGGTAAAGAGTATTGCATTCGATTCAAGACCATTGCAATGAATTCTTGGCTTTCACCTGCGATAACTACAGCATTGCGCAACAAGTATGTTGTCCGATCCATGAACGCAACGTAGCGTTTCCACTATCAGAAAGCAGCACGACACCGCAGGTGAAGCAGACCAAGGAGAGCATCATGCAGAAGTTCGACACCCCCGCCCCCGTCTCCGCGATCGTCGACATCCCCGCGGGACTCATCCGGTTCGTCGCCGCCGACCGCACGGACACCACCGTCGAGGTCCTGCCCGCGGACGCCTCCAAGGGCCGGGACGTGAAGGCGGCGGAGCAGACCGAGGTCTCCTACGGGGACGGTGTCCTGCGCGTCGAGATCCCCGGGGCCAGGAACCGGGGCCTCGGGTCTTCGGGGTCCGTCGAGGTGACCGTGCGGGTGCCGTCCGGTTCCCGTGTGGAGGCGAAGGCGGCCGCCGCCGAGCTCCGGGGTGTGGGGCGGCTCGGCGACGTCACCTTCGAGGGCGGCCACCGCTCGGTCGAGCTCGACGAGGCCGACACCGTGCGCCTGACCGGTCTGGACGCGGACATCACGATCGGCCGTCTGAACGGCCCGGCCGAGATCAGCACCCAGAAGGGCGACCTGACGATCGGCGAGGCCGCCCGCGGAACCCTCACGCTGAGCACCCTGATGGGCGACATCACCGTCGGCGCCGCCCCCGGCGTCTCCGCCGCCCTGGACGCCGGCACCACCCAGGGCCGGATCAGCAACACCCTCAAGAACACCGGCACTCCCGGCCTGACCATCCACGCCACCACCACTCAGGGCGACATCACCGCCCGGACGGTGGCCGGCTGAAGACGCGGCGGGGCCCTACCCCAGCTCCGCCAACGCCCGCCGCACGGCCTCCAGATCGGCGTCCGAGGCCAACCCCGCGTGATACAGCCGCAGTTCGGTCGCCCCGAGCTCGGCTGCGCGGGCCGCGTCGGCCGCCAGCGCCTCCGGCCGGCCTCCCATCCCGGACACCACGGTGAGGTTGGCGGCCAGGACCCCGCTCCGCGCGCCCGTCCGCATCGCCTCCGCGAACGGTGTCAGCAGTCCCGCGCCTCCCGTGCACGGCACGACCACGCCGTCGGCCACGGACAGGATGTGCCCGGGATCCACCCCGGCGTTGGCGCCGCAGTGGAAGGAGACGGGGTCGGCGTGCAGCAGGACCTGGAACCCGTCCGGCGCGGCGGAGCGGACCGCCGAGACCGTCTCCTCCTGGAGCGAACGGGCCACCTGCTCGCGCCAGACACGGGTGGCCGCAGCGGTCCCCGCGCCGAGGAGCTTCTCCACTCCGGCCCAGCCCCCGCCGGACGGCTCCCCCCGCCACACCGGCTCCAGCGCCGCACGCACGAAGGACGCCAACTCCTCGGCGTCGAGGCCCTGTCGGCCGTAGCCGTCCGCGCACGAGGCGCAGAAGCAGAGGGACATCAGATACTGACCGGCGTCCCCGAGCGCCACCCCGCCGGTCTTGTCGTGGGCGTGCAGATGGGCGAGCCCGTACCAGCCGAGCGACTCCAGTTCCGTGCCCGCCGCGCCGGGCCGTACCGCCGCCTCCGCCGCGAGGTCGGCCAGATAGGCGCGGGTGGCGGGCTGGGCGACGCAGGGGGCCCAGGGGTAGCGGTCGCCGTGGGCGTTGACGACCGAGGTCGCCGGATGGTCCTCGCCCATACGGGAGTTGTGCGCGAGCACCACCCAGGTGTGGACGTCGAGGCCCGCGCCGGCGAGCGCGGCGGCGGCCTCTCCGTACGCGTCACCGGGAGCCCAGTCACCGGCCGGGTACGGGCGAAGGGCCCGGCCCCGCCACCGCGCCTCGTCCACCGGATACAGCACGGCGGCGTGCGCGGCCGTGACGATCCGGTGCCGGGGGTGGCGGGGGGTCAGCGCGCGCGTGGAGTGGTAGGCGGACGCGAGAGTCACCTGGCGGACGCCGAGGGCGGCGGTCCTGGCGGCGGCCCCCGGATCCCCTTCGACGTCCCAGGGATAGAGGAACGCGGACGCCTTCACCGGCCCTCCTCGATGAGCGCGTACCCGCGGTCGATCAGCTGCGCGAGCTGTTTGACGTGGTTCTCTGCCGGTTCGCTCAGCGGGGACCTGACCTCGCCGACGTCCAGTCCGCGCAGCCGGACACCCGCCTTGACGAGGGCGACCGCGTAGCCGTGTCCCCGCGCCCGCAGATCGGCGAAGGGCCGGTAGAAGCCGTCCAGCAGCCGGTTCACCGTGGCGTCGTCCCCCGTGCCCAGGGCCCGGTGGAAGGCCAGCGCGACCTCGGGGGCGAAGCAGAAGACCGCGGAGGAGTAGAGCGTGATCCCCAGCCCCCGGTAGGCGAGCCCGGTCAGTTCGGCCGTCGGCAGGCCGTTGAAGTAGAGGAAGCCGCCGGGCGTCTCGCTCCGTACGGCGCTGACGATCCGCTGCATCAGGTCCAGGTCGCCGAGCCCGTCCTTGAAGCCGATGATCCCCTCGGTACGGGCGAGTTCGACCACGCTCGCGGGGGTGAAGACCGCGTTGTCGCGCTGGTAGACGATGACGTCCAGGGAGGTGGCGGCGGCGATGTCGCGGTAGTGCCGGAGCAGCCCCTCCTGTCCGGCGTTGACCAGATACGGCGGCATGGCGAGCAGTCCGTCGGCCCCGGCGGCCTCCGCGAGACGCGCGTGGCGCACGGCGAGGGCCGTCCCGTATCCGGCGCCGGCGACCACCGGGACCCGCCCCCCGGCCGCCTCCACCGCCGCCCGTACGCACGCCTCGTACTCCTCGGGCACGAGCGCGTGGAACTCGCCGGTACCGCAGCACACGAACACCGCCGCGGCTCCGGCCTCGACGCCGCGCCGCACATGCTCCCCGCAGACACCGGGATCGACGCCGCCTTCGGGTCCGTACGCCGTGACGGGGAAGAAGAGCGGCCCGCTGGGGATGCTCAGCCGGGCGGCGAGAGGGGCTGACGTCACGGACTCTCCCTTGAAAGGTGCCCATCGAGTGCATGTTTCTGATCCATGTCCATATTCATGAACCCGCTCACGCTAAGCCGCCGCCGCGGGGCCGGTCAAGCGCACGGACCCGCGACACGAAGGCTGTTTCAGCCCCTCCGTGCGCCACTTGACGTGGCACACCGGCGCTCCTTAGCTTGTCCATGGATGTGAATGTGATACACGAATACGACTGCTCGGCCCTGGCGCACCGGCCCGCACGGAGGAGACCCCCCATGCCCGCTCCCCGCACCGTTCTGCTCACCGGCGCCGCCGGCGGACTCGGCACCCTGATGCGCGGGCTGCTGCCGGAGTACGGCCACGAGCTGCGCCTGCTCGACCTGCTCCCGGTCGAGGGCGAACCGGCGGCGATCACCGCGGACCTCGCCGACCGGGCGGCGCTGCGCGAGGCGGTGCGGGGGGTCGACGCGATCGTCCACCTCGCGGGCATCTCCCTTGAGGCCTCCTTCGACAAGATCCTCAAGGCGAACATCGAGGGGACGTACAACCTGTACGAGGCGGCGCGCGAGGAGGGCGTACGCCGGGTCGTCTTCGCCTCCTCCAACCACGCGGTGGGCTTCACCCCGCGCCCGCGGGGGGACGACCCCCTGATCCCCGTGGACACCCCGCGCCGTCCGGACACCTTCTACGGTCTGTCGAAGTCGTTCGGCGAGGACCTGGCACAGCTCTACTGGGACAAGCACGGCCTGGAGACCGTCTCGGTGCGCATCGGGTCCTGCTTCCCGGAGCCCACCAGTGTGCGCATGCTCTCGGTGTGGATGAGCCCCGAGGACGGCGCCCGTCTCTTCCACGCGGCCCTGACCGCGAAGGACGTGGGGCACTCGGTCGTCTACGGCTCGTCCGCCAACACCCGCTTGTGGTGGGACCTTTCGAGCGCACGGGCCCTTGGCTACGCACCCCGCGACGACTCCGAGCCGTACGCCGCGAAACTGATCGCCGAACAAGGGGAGCTGGACCCCGACAACCCCGAACACGCCCACCTGGGCGGGCACTTCACGACGCGCCCGCCGATCTGGCCGTACTGACGCGGCGGACGACCACCGGCGCGGGCAGGGCGGGGCATGGCAGCTCGGCGCGAGGCGGGGCAGGGCAAGGCGGGCAGGGGGCAAGGGCAGGTCGGGCAGTGAACGGGCCCGGCCACCCCCGCGTTCGGGCACGGCCTCTGCCCGATTCCGCCGGCTCCCCCGCTCCGCCCCAGGTCCGCCGCGGGCGCGGACGGCGCCGAACGGGCACAGCCGGGCAGCATCGGGCCCGCAACAGGCCTGGTCAGTGACGGACACCCGCTGTAGAACTTCCCTCATGGGCCCCACCGGGTCCGAACGGGCAGTGCGCGACGGAGCGCGAGGGAGCGGGTGACGGCGATGACGGCCATGACGGCGGAGGAACGGCAGCGCGAGATCGTCCGGACCGCGCGCCGCACGGGCTCGGTCGAGGTCACCGGACTCGCCGTCGAACTGGGCGTCGCCAAGGAGACCGTACGGCGCGATCTGCGCACCCTGGAGGACCACGGACTGGTGCGCCGCACCCACGGCGGCGCCTATCCCGTGGAGAGCGCCGGCTTCGAGACCACGCTCGCCTTCCGCACCACCAGCCATGTGCCCGAGAAGCGCCGGATCGCCGCCGCGGCGGCCGAGTTGGCCCGTGACGCCGAGACCGTCTTCGTCGACGAGGGGTTCACCCCGCAGCTCATCGCCGAAGCCCTGCCCAGGGACCGGCCGTTGACGGTGGTGACCGCCTCCCTCGCCACCGCCGGGGCACTGGCGGGGGCCGACAACACCAGCGTCCTGCTGCTCGGCGGCCGGGTTCGCCCCGGCACGCTCGCGACCGTCGACCACTGGACGACGAAGATGCTCGCCGGTTTCGTCATCGACCTCGCGTTCATCGGCGCCAACGGCATCTCCCGCGAACACGGCCTCACCACCCCGGATCCGGCCGTCAGCGACGTCAAGGCACAGGCGATCAGGGCCTCCCGGCGCACGGTCTTCGCCGGGGTGCACACCAAGTTCGGCGCCGTCAGCTTCTGCCGGTTCGCCGGGATCGGCGCCCTGGAGACGATCGTCACGAGCACCCTGCTCCCGGCCTCCGAGGCGCACCGCTACTCACTCCTCGGCCCCCAGGTCATCCGCGTCTGAAAGTCCGCCGCCTCCAGGCCACCACCGCCCACCACCGCCCCGACGGCCCGCTCCCGCGACCGCCCGCGGCATCCCCACGCCCCACCCCACCCCTTATCTCCCCTTTTACTCCCCTCTCTCCAGGAGTGATCCATGCGAACCCCGAGCCGACGGAGGCCGCGCGCGCTGATCGCAGCGGCCGCCGCAGGGACGCTGCTCTCCCCGCTCCTCTCCGGCTGCTGGACCGGAGCGGGCGGGTCGGGCTCCGGCGGGAACTCCATCAACGTCCTGATGGTCAACAACCCGCAGATGGTCGAGCTCCAGAAGCTCACCCTGGCCCACTTCACCCGCGAGACCGGTATCAAGGTGAACTTCACCGTCCTGCCCGAGAACGACGTCCGCGACAAGATCAGCCAGGACTTCGCCAACCAGGCGGGCCAGTACGACGTCGCCACCCTCTCCAACTACGAGATACCGATCTACGCCCGCAACGGCTGGCTGCACGAGATGGACTCGTACGTGCGCCAGGACAGCGGCTTCGACGAGCACGACATCCTCGGGCCCATGCGGCAGTCGCTGACCGCCGCCGACGGAAAGCTCTACGGACAGCCGTTCTACGGCGAGTCGTCCTTCCTGATGTACCGCAAGGACGTGTTCGCGGCGAAGGGCCTGACCATGCCCGCGCACCCCACCTGGGAGCAGGTGGGCACACTGGCCGCCGCGGCCGACGGCGCCGAACCCGGTATGAAGGGCATCTGTCTGCGCGGCCTCCCCGGCTGGGGCGAACTCATGGCTCCCCTCACCACCGTGGTCAACACCTTCGGGGGCACCTGGTTCGACAAGGACTGGAAAGCACGCCTGAACGCACCGGAGTTCGAGAAGGCCACCCGCTTCTACGTCGACCTCGTCCGCGAACACGGCGAGTCCGGCGCCGCCCAGTCGGGCTTCGCCGAGTGCCTCAACAACATGACCCAGGGCAAGACGGCCATGTGGTACGACGCCACCTCGGCCGCCGGACTGCTGGAGGCCAAGGACTCCCCGGTCAGGGGGAAGCTCGGCTACGTCCCGGCTCCGGTCGAGCGGACCGCGTCCTCCGGCTGGCTCTACACCTGGGCCTGGGGACTCCAGAAGGCCTCGCACAACCCGGACAAGGCCTGGAAGTTCATCTCCTGGGCCTCCGGCAAGGGCTACGAACAACTGGTCGGCGACACCGCGGGCTGGTCGAACGTCCCGGCGGGCAAACGCGCCTCGACGTACACGAACGCCGCCTACGTCAAAGAGGCCGCGGCCTTCCAGGACATGACCCGCGCCGCCATCGAGGACGCCCGGCCGCGCGACCCCGGCGTCCAGCCGCGCCCCGCGCCCGGCATCCAGTTCGTCGGCATCCCCGAGTTCACCGACCTCGGCACCAAGGTCTCGCAGGAGATCAGCGCGGCCATCGCCGGACGCCAGTCCGTCGACGCGGCCCTGAGCACGTCCCAGAAGCTCGCCGAGAAGATCTCCAAGGAGTACGAGGGACGATGACCGCCACGACGACGGCCCGCGTGGCCGCTCCTCCCGTACGCACCCACGGGCAACCGTCGGCCAGGCTCCGCGCCTGGGCCCGGCGCGGCCCCCTGCTCCCGGCCCTGATCTTCATGATCGCGGTGACCCAACTGCCCTTCGTGGCAACGCTGGTGATCTCGTTCTTCGACTGGAACTCCCTCTACCCGAAGGCCCGCCGCTTCACCGGCTTCGGCAACTACGCGCAGGTCCTGACCGACGCCGGCCTGCGGCACTCCGTCTGGACGACGATCCTGCTCACCGCGGGCGTCGTCATCGTCTCGCTGGTCCTCGGGCTGGCCCTGGCCCTGCTCCTCGACCGGAGGTTCCGGGGCCGCGGCATCGTCCGCACCCTGCTGATCGCGCCGTTCCTGGTGGTCCCGGTCGCCGCGGCCCTGCTGTGGAAACACGTGCTCTACAACCCCGAATACGGCCTGCTGAACGGCCTGTTGCACGCCGTCGGCGGTCCTCAGCCCGACTGGATCTCGAACACCCCGCTGCTCGCGGTCGAGGCGTCCCTGGTCTGGCAGTGGACACCGTTCATGATGCTGATCCTGCTCGCCGGCCTCCAGAGCCGCGACCACCAGCAGATCGAGGCGGCCCGCGTGGACGGCGCGGGCGACTGGCAGATCTTCCGCCATCTCACCCTCCCCCACCTGCGCCGCTATCTCGAACTGGGGGCCCTGCTCGGCTCGATCTACATCGTCCAGAACTTCGACGCGGTCTTCACGATCACCTCCGGCGGCCTGGGCACCGCCAACCTGCCCTACACCGTGTACCAGAGCTTCTACCAGGCCCACGAGAACGGCCTCGCGTCCGCCGCCGGCGTCCTGGTGGTCATCGGCTCCATCGTCATCGCGACCTTCGCCCTGCGCGTGGTGTCGTCCCTGTTCCGCGAGGAAGGGTCCCGCTCATGAGCGCCACCGCGACACCCGCCCGCCCCCGCCGTGCGAGGGGCGCCGGCCTGGGCCTGGCGGCCTGGGCGCTCGGCATCGTGTTCTTCCTGCCCATCGCCTGGATGGCCCTGACCTCCTTCCACTCCGAACCGGACGCGGCGAAGAACCCGCCGGCCTTCGGCGCCGCCCTCACCCTCGACGGCTACCGTGACTTCTTCGGCACGGGCGGCGGCGCGAGCCCCTGGCCCGCGCTCGTCAACTCCACGGTCGCGTCCGTGACCTCCACCCTCCTCGTCCTGCTGCTGGCCCTCCCGGCGGCGTACGCCCTCTCCATCCGGCCGGTGAGGAAGTGGACGGACGTCCTGTTCTTCTTCCTGTCGACGAAGATGCTGCCGGTCGTGGCGGGCCTCCTCCCGGTCTATCTCTTCGCCAGGAACACCGGGACGCTCGACAACATCTGGCTGCTGGTCGTCCTCTACACCTCGATGAACCTGCCGATCGCGGTGTGGATGATGCAGTCGTTCCTCGCCGAGGTCCCCGTCGCGGTGATCGAGGCGGCGCGGATCGACGGCGCCCGGCTGCCCACGGTCCTGGCCAGGGTCGTGGCCCCGATCGCCCTCCCCGGTATCGCGGCGACGGCCCTGATCTGCTTCATCTTCAGCTGGAACGAGCTGCTCTTCGCCCGGGTCCTGACCGGTGTGGTCGCCGGGACCGCCCCCGTCTTCCTGACCGGGTTCATCACCAGCCAGGGCCTGTTCCTGGCGAAGGTGTGCGCCGCGTCGCTCGTCGTCTCCCTGCCGGTGCTCGGCGCGGGGTTCGCCGCCCAGGACAAGTTGGTCCAGGGCCTGTCGCTCGGAGCCGTCAAATGAAGGCCGCAGTCATCGAGTCCGTGGGCCGAGCCGTCGTGAGCGAGGTCCCCGACCCGGCCCCGGGCCCCCGCGAGGTCGTGGTCGAGGTCGCCGCCTGCGGGCTGTGCGGCACCGATCTGCACATCCTCCAGGGCGAGTTCGCGCCCAGGCTGCCGATCGTGCCGGGCCACGAGTTCGCCGGCGAGGTGGTCGGCGTGGGCACCCGGGTCACGGAGCTCGCGGTCGGCGACCGGGTGGCCGTCGACCCCTCCCTGTACTGCCACGAGTGCCGCTACTGCCGTACGGGCCACGGCAACCTCTGCGAGCGGTGGGCGGCGATCGGTGTGACCACCGCGGGCGGCGCCGCGCAGTACGCGACCGCCCCCGTCGCCAACTGCGTGAAGCTCCCCGAGCACGTCGCCACCCAGGACGCGGCCCTGATCGAACCGCTCTCCTGCGCCGTCCGCGGCTACGACGTGCTGCGCTCACGGCTCGGCGCCCACGTCCTGGTCTACGGTTCGGGGACGATGGGCCTGATGATGCTGGAGCTCGCCAAGCGCACCGGCGCGGCGAGCGTGGACGTCGTCGACGTGAACCCCGAACGGCTGGCCACCGCCCGGCTGCTGGGTGTCTCCGGGGCGGCGGCGAACCCCGACGAGCTGGACCGGCCGCAGGGCTGGGACGTGGTCGTCGACGCCACGGGCAACGCGGCGGCGATCCAGGACGGCCTGGACCGGGTGGCGAAGGCGGGCACCTTCCTCCAGTTCGGTGTCGCCGACTACGCGACCCGGGTCACCGTCGACCCGTACCGCATCTACAACCAGGAGATCACCATCACCGGCTCGATGGCCGTCCTGCACAGCTTCGAACGCGCCGCGGAGCTCTTCGCCGCGGGCGTGCTCGACCCGTCCGTCTTCATCAGCGACCGCCTCCCCCTCGCCGACTACCCGCGGGCTCTGGAGCAGTTCGCGTCGGGGGTGGGACGCAAGATCGTCGTGGTGCCCTGATCAAGCGCGCGCACCGGGTCCCGGACCACCGGCACGGGACCCGGTGCGAGCCCTCGTCGCCGCCTCCGGGCGCGCACACCCCGCTCCCGCCCCCGGGAGACCGGGCCCGCGACTCCACCCATACGGACCCACATCCCTACCCTTGAGTAAGGGAACGGCAAAGCGCCTCCGCTCGTTACCCCCTTCATGACAGCTATGACGCCCGGCTCGAACATCCCTCTCCCCGTCTCCCGCGTGACGGTGGACGTCACCGCCCCGGTGCGGCTCGACGTGTCGAGCCTGCTGCTCACCGCCGACGGCAAGGTGCGCTCCGACGCCGACTTCATCTTCTACAACCAGCCCGCCGGCCCCGGCGTGACCTACCGCTCCGGCGGCGGCACGGGCCCCGACGCGATCACGGTCGACACGGCCGCGGTCCCCCCGGGCATCGAGAAGATCGTCGTCACGGCGAGCCCCGACGCGGCGGGCCAGTCCTTCCAGGGCATCGAACCCACGGCGACGATCCGCAACGCGGACGACAACACGGTCCTGGCCACCTTCACCCCGCCCCGGCTGGGCACGGAGACGGCCCTGGTGATCATCGAGGTCTACCTCCGAGGCGGCGCCTGGAAGGCTCGCGCGGTCGGCCAGGGCTACGCGAACGGCCTGGCCGGCATCGCCACCGACTTCGGCGTGAGCGTGGAGGAACCCGCCCCGGCAGCCCAGCCCGCCCCCGTCGCGCAGCCCCCGGCCGCGGACCCCCGTCTCACCGCCCCGCAGTCACCGGCCGCTCCCCCGGTCCCGCCCGTGCCCCCGGCGCCCCCCGCCGCCCCGGGCAAGATCAACCTCGACAAGGGCCGGGTCAGCCTCCAGAAGAACCAGACGGTGTCCCTGGTCAAGGGCGGCGCCCCGCTCCTGTCCCGGGTCCAGATGGGCCTGGGCTGGGAGCCCGCGTTCCGCGGCAAGGACATCGACCTGGACGCCTCGGTCATCGCGTACGGACCGCAGCGCAACCACATCGACAGCTGCTACTTCGGCAAGCTCTCCATCGTGAACGGCTCGATCAAGCACTCCGGGGACAACCTCACCGGCGAGGGCGGCGGGGACGACGAGGTCATCACCGTCGACCTCGGCCGACTCCCTCAGGAGGTCACCGGCCTCGTCTTCACGGTCAACTCGTTCTCGGGCCAGAAGTTCACCGAGGTGGCCAAGGCCTACTGCCGTCTCATCGACGCGGCCAGCGGCGAGGAACTCGTCCGCTTCGACCTCACCAACGCCGAGGCCCAGACGGGCGTCATGATGGCCAAGCTGATCAAACAGTTCTCTGGTGAGTGGGACATGACGGCCCTCGGCACCTTCGTCAAGTCCCGCACGGTCCGCGGCATGGTGAAGCCGGCGGCCGAGTCCCTCTGACCCGAGGCGAGCGATCCCCTGCGGCCGGGGGGCGAGCGGGTCCGGCATCGGCACCGGTGCCGCCACCCGTTCCTCGCCCCCTCCGCCCCTACCCGTCCCGTACCTGGGGCTCCGCCCCGGACCCCGCTCCTCGAACGCCGGAGGGGCTGAATCTTTCCGGGGCCGAATCGTTCGGGACGGCCGCAACCGCGACGTACCCGCAGCCGGAATCCGGCGTGAGGGGACGGGCCGGTACCTCGATGCCCGTCGCCACCGACGGTCACCCCTCACCCGACGGCGACGGGCTGATGCACCGGCACGGCCCCGACCCACCCACCGGACCGAAGCCGCACCGCACCGGACGGGACCCGCGCCCGGCCTCAGCCCGCCTGGGCCCAGGGCCAGTCGGCGTCCCGCGCCGCCTCCAGGAGCGGCACCATCCGGAACGCCGCGTCCGAGAGCCCCCCGAACGTATGGCGGTTGCCCTTCCCCGAGGGACCGTGGCCCGGCGCGTGACCGGCGAGGTTCCAGGTGTAGACCGGAACACGCGCCGGCACCTGCTCGGTCGGGTCGCCGTACTGGCTGTACATGGCCTGCTCGTCGGTGACGATCAGGACCCGGTCGTGGTTCGCGTAGTGCGCGCGGACCGCCTCGGTCGTGTTGGTGCCGCCGAGGTCGCCGAACCGCCCGATGACCTTCAGCACGGACTCGCCCGCGCTGAAATCCACCCGCTCGCTGGTCGTGCCGAACTCCACGAGATCCGCGTCCTCCGCCCGCAGCGCGAGCGCCGTGCCGAAGATCGCCGCCGCGTCGGCCCGGTTGAGCTCGGAGCGCTCCGAGAGTCGCGAGTAGAACATCGAGCCCGAACGGTCCACGAGGACCAGGGTCCGCCCGGGCAGCGCGGGCACGTTGGCCAGCGAGTGACCGAGCGCCTGCTCCAGCGGGTACGACCAGCGCAGCGACGGCGCGTGCTGGTAGGCCGCGAGGTAGCGGAACGGGAACTGCCGCGAGCGCGCGACCTCCGCCGGGTCGCTGATCTTCGCCGCGACCCGTGCCGCCACCTCGTCGCCGACCCCGGCCTCGTCGAAGTTGCGCAGGTTGCGGACGAGCGCCATGGTCCCCATGGACGGGATGACGGCCTCCCAGGCCGCCTTGTCCATCGGCCCCTGGAGCCAGCCGGCCAGCGCCTCCCACGTCATTCCCGCGTCGGCCAGACGCCGCGACCCCTGCGCGCCGGTCACGACCTTGCGCCGCTTGGCGGGCCGCAGCGCCATCAGGTCGCGATGGGCGGCGAGCACGGGCAGCGACTTGGGCGCGACGGCCGTGTCCGGGTGGTGGCGCCGGTCCAGGGCGTACTGGAACAGGTCGCCCTGCCACGGCTTGTCCGGGTCCGGCGCCGCGTGCACGAGGTTGAGGATGTCGCCGAAGCGGTACCCCTTGGACGCGGTGTCGTACTTGAGCAGCGACTTGCCGTCGTAGAGACGTCGTACGGCGTCGGCGATCCCTCGCTTGACGGGCTTGGGCACGTTGCGGCCGAACCGGGAGGTCCAGTAGGCGAGCAGCTCGCCCGGCTCGTCCGGACGGCGCAGTACGGAGGCGACGACCTGCCGGTTGGCCGGACCGTCCGTGGCGCCGGCGTCGAGGCGCGCCTTCACGTACTCGGCGGCGCCCACGAGCGAGGCCGTACGCAGGCTTCCCTCGCCGCGCAGCCAGCCCAGCAGACCGGCGGTCCAGGTCGGGTCGGTGACGGCGAGCTCGCGCACGAGCGCGGCGAACCGGTCGTCGCGGGCCGGGCCGGTCTCGTAGAAGGTCTGCTGCGAGACGAAGTTGGCGATCGCGAGCAGGAAGAGCTCGGAGCGCGCGTCGCGCTCGCGGCCCAGGCCGCCCTGGTGCGTGCGCAGGACACGGCCGGTGGAGGTGACGCGCGAGGCGGGCTGCGCCTTCGCCGTCTTGTTGTTGAAGCGTGCCATGGTGAATTCCCCCCGAATTCATATGTGTTCAGGAGGGAGGCGCAGCAATTGGAGGGTGCCCGAGGTCGGAAATGGCGACGGTCCTTATAACCCGGCGCGTCTGCCGTTCCGCCACATCGACCCGAAGTCGATGACGGGATTCGAACCCGCAACATACCGTGTCCCGAAGTATCCGCTGCCTTCGCACCGGGCACCCACCATGAGCTGCGCCTCCCGAGATCAAGTCGGCCGCGGCGTGGATTCTTTGGAAGAGAAGTAGCCGCGGCCCGCGCACCGGGAGGTGCGTGAAGTTGTGGTGTCCAGAGATCGAGATCGGCGGAACCGACGTAGGTGCTCTCACCTCTGAGCTACATCGGCGCGTTGTGCCGATGGCGGGACTCGAACCCGCGACCTCCCCATTATCAGTGGAAGTAGGTCCTGCCTTCGCACCTGGACGTGCACCACTGTAGGAGGGCGGCCGCGAGCCCGGCGAGCGAATTAATCCGCGGGGAATGCGGCGGGAGTTCAGCCGCGCTTCTGCCGCTTCCAGGGGCCGGTGACGGCGAGCATGATGCCCGGCTCCTGGATGTTGGCGAAGAGGGTGCGGCCGTCGGGCGAGAAGGTGACGCCGGTGAACTCGCTGTAGGCCGGTGCCTCGGCGGTGCCGATGTTGAGTTCGTTGCGGGCGATCGGGTACGTACGGCCGCTCTCGGTGGCGCCGAAGAGGTGCTGGACGCCCTCGCCGTCCTCGGCGATGACGAGGCCGCCGTACGGGGAGACGGTGATGTTGTCCGGCCCGTCGAAGGCGCCGTCCACCGACGGGTCGGGGTTCACGCCGATGAGGACCTTCAGCGTCAGGGTGCGGCGCCCCGGGTCGTAGAACCAGACCGCTCCGTCGTGGGCCTGGCCGGGGCTCTCGGTGCGGGCGTAGGAGGAGACGATGTAGACACCTCCGTCGCCCCACCACATGCCTTCGAGCTTGCGGGCGCGGGTGACCTGGCCGTCGGTGAACTGCTTGCGCACGGAGACGGTCCTGGCGTCGCGGTCGGGGACGTCGACCCAGTCCACGCCGTACACCGTGCCGATCCGGGTGGCGCGGGAGAGGTCGTCCACGAACTTGCCGCCGGAGTCGAAGCACTTGAAGGCCTGGAGCGCGCCGGCGTCGTCGGCCAGCGTGGCGAGCTGTCCGTGGCCGTGCTCGAAGCCCTGCGGGGGCGTCCAGCGGTACAGCAGTCCGTTGGGTCCCGAGGCGTCCTCGGTGAGGTAGAGCCGGCCACGCCGGGGATCGACGACGACGGCCTCGTGGGCGTAACGGCCGAGGGCCTTCAGGGGCTTGGGGTTCCTGTTGCGGCGGCGGTCCTGCGGGTCGACCTCGAACACATGGCCGTGGTCCTTGGTCATGCCGTTCTGGCCGGCCTTGTCCTCGGTCTCCTCGCAGGTGAGCCAGGTGCCCCAAGGGGTGTTGCCGCCCGCGCAGTTGGTGGAGGTGCCGGCGATGCCGACCCACTCGGCGACGTGGTCGTGGCGTACCTCGACGACGGTGCAGCCGCCGGACGCGGCGGGGTCGTAGACGAGTCCCTCGGTGAGCGGCACGGGATGGGCCCAGCCGGAGCGGGGGCCCTTGAGCTCGTGGTTGTTGACGAGGAGGGTGGCGCCGCGCGGGCCCTGGAAGGTGGAGGTGCCGTCGTGGTTGGACGGCGTGAACTCACCCGAGTCCAGTTTCGTACGGCCGCTGTAGGTGATGACGCGGTAGGAGAACCCGGCGGGGAGCGAGAGGAGGCCCTGGGGATCGGTGACGAGCGGGCCGTAGCCGACGCCACCGTGGCCGGCCCGCGCCGAGTCCTCGCCCACGCCCTCGGTCTCCGTCTCGACGGCGGCGAGCGCGTTCGGGGCGGTGGCGAGCGCGCCCACGCTGCCGATCAGGACGACGCCTGCACCGGTGATCGCGGACTGCCTGGCGAAGTCCCTGCGAGAGAGCGACATGTGATGTCTCCTGTGACGGTGGACTCGGACTGTCGTGGGGGGCGGCCGGCAATCTCGGTTCGCGGCCACACCGTGTCGCCCCCGTCTGAACGCGAGTTGAACGCGCGCCGACGTCCGGGGTCCCGCTTGCGTGAATCCACTCGACCGGCGCAGCGGAACACGACACTCCGGGCCCCGCCGCACCCCGCGCACCGCACCACCCCGCGCCGCCGAGCCCCGCACCAGGTCACCGTCCCCCGTCCGGGTCACCTCACCGGCGTGTCACGCTCCCTGCTGCGACCGGGCCTTGAACGCCGCCTTGCGGGCCTCCTTGGCCACCCGCTTGTCGGGGTGCAGCCGGCCCATGGCCTCCAGGACGTCCGGTGCGGCGGGGTGTTCGACCCGCCAGGCCATGTCGAAGAAGCCGCTGTGCTGCTCGGCCAGTCCCTCGACCAGGGCCTGGAGCTCGTCGGAGTTCCCCTCGGCGGCGAGCTGGGCCGCCACCGTGTCGATGGTGAGCCAGAAGACCATGGCCTCGGACGGCGGAGGCACATCGGGCGCGCCGCGCTCGGACAGCCAGACCCGGGCGAGACCGCCGAGTTCGGCGTCGTCCAGCACCTCGCGCAGCGCGGGCTCGGCGTCCGCGCCGACGAGTGCGAGGGCCTGCTGGCAGTGCAGACGGCGCAGCGGGGCACCCGGGTCGGCGCCGCGCGCCGCGGAAAGCAACTCCTGTGCGGCGGACAGTGGTTCACGCCGGGCTAGCCACTGCTCGATCTCGGCCTGCGCGGCGGTCGGCGGGAAACCGGCGGTGCCGTCCAGCAGCGTGTCCGCGCCCTTGTCGGTCAGCTCGCCCACCGCGGGGACGGTGAATCCGGCCTCGATGAGCCGGGCGCGCAGTCCGTACAGTCCGAGCGGCGTCAGGCGCACGACTCCGTACCGCGACACGTCCATGTCGTCGACGGGGGCGGGTTCCTCCGCGGTGTCCGCCATCAGCTCCTCGTCGACCGGCTGGAAGGCGACTAGTCCGATGGGCTCGAGCAGCCGGAACTGGTCGTCGAGCCGCATCATGGCGTCCGAGACCTGCTCCAGGACGTCGTTGGTGGGCTCTTGCATGTCGTCGGGCAGGATCACCGAGGCGGCGAGCGCGGGCAGCGGCACCGACACCCCTCCGAGCGCGTCCTCGCCGACGGTCAGCAGATACAGGTTGCCGAGCACCCCGTCGAGGAACTCGGACTCCGCCTCGGGGTCCCAGTCCAGCGCGGACAGGTCGATCTCGCCCTCCTCGTCCAGGGCGTCGACGAGTTCGCCGAGGTCGGGCACGCTCGCGTCGGCCAGGACGACGTCGAGCGCGCCGAGCCAGACGCCGAGGACGTCCTGCGGGGCGCCCGAGGTGAGCAGGGCGAGATCCTCGCCCGCGGTGACGGTGCCCTCCTCCTCGTCCACGATCTCGACGAGCCCGGTGTCGACGGCCACCCGCCAGGCCTCGGAGGCGAGGGCGGCCGCGTCGTCGCCGGACAGTCCGAGGACGCCGGCCGCCTCGGGAAGCTGTCCCTCGTCGAGTTCGCCCCCGGCGCCGACGCGGGTGGCGGGGCCTGCCCAACGGGCCAGCCGGGCGGCGCGCGAGAGCAGCGGCGCGGCGAGAGCGTCCCGCGCCAGCTGAGCCTCGGAATGCAGCCGCACGGGCGGCAGGGAAGAGCTGTCTGACATCGGCTGGGTTCTCCTCCGGACAACCACGACGGGCAGGGCGGGCGGGGCGGGCAAGGCGGGCGGAGCACGCGGCGGATCCCGACGGGGGCGCCGACGGGCCCGAGAGCCCGGAGGCGGACCGGGAGATCCGTGCCAACTGCTCAGCCTAGACGGATTTCCACCCATGCCGCCCGGTTCATGTGTCCGACAGGTCTCGTACACCACCGAAACCTTGACAACTCCCCTCGTCACACACGAGATTGACGCGCGTAGAAGTTCAACGGCCGTGAGGCCGAACCATCTCTACGCGCGTCACTGGCCCGCAAGCAGGGCGCGCTCCCCCCACCAGTCCACCCTCGTCCCGACGCTCATGAACGTCCCCGGAGGGATTCCCTTGCCGAGCAAGAGAACCGCGCGCATCGGCGCGCTGACCGTCGCCGCGGTCTGTTCCACCGTCTCCGCCGTCGTGCTCACCGCACCGGCCCAGGCGGACACCGTCCACATCCACGACATCCAGGGCACGACCCGGACCTCCCCCCTCGCGGGCACGAAGGTCACCGACGTGCCCGGCGTCGTCACCGGCGTGCGGACGTACGGTTCGTCCAAGGGTTTCTGGTACCAGGACCCCACGCCGGACGCCGACCCCGCCACCAGCGAGGGCGTCTTCGTCTTCACCAGCTCCGCGCCCAAGGTCGCCGTCGGCGACTCGGTCACGGTGACGGGCACGGTCTCCGAGTACGTCCCGGGTGGCGTCTCGACCGGAAACCAGTCGGTCACCGAGGTCACCAAGCCGACGGTCACCGTCGTCTCCAGCGGCAACGCCGTCCCGGCCGCCACGGTCGTCGACTCCCGTTCCGTGCCGGACGTCTACGCCCCGGCCGGCGACACCGCCGCGGCCGGTTCGGTCAACGCCCTCCCCCTGGAGCCGGCGAAGTACGCCCTGGACTACTACGAGTCCCTCGAGGGCATGAACGTCCAGGTCGCGAACACTCGCGTGGTCACCGCCACCGACAAGTACAGCGAGCTGTGGGTCACGGTGAAGGCTCACGAGCACGCCACGCGCCGCGGCGGCACGGTGTACGGCTCGTACACCTCGCAGAACACGGGACGCATACAGATCCAGTCGCTCGGCGCGACCGCCGACTTCCCGACCGCGAACGTCGGCGACAAGCTCACCAGTGTCACGGCGGGCCCGCTCGACTACAACCAGTTCGGCGGCTACACGCTGGTCGCCAACCAGCTGGGCACCCTTCAGAAGGGCGGCCTGGAGCGCGAGACGACGCGCAAGCAGGCGCGCGGCGAGCTGGCCGTGGCGACGTACAACGTCGAGAACCTGGACCCGGGCGACGGTACGTTCGCCGCGCACGCGTCCGCGATCGTGAACAACCTGAACTCGCCCGACATCGTGTCCCTGGAGGAGATCCAGGACAACAACGGCGCGACGGACGACGGCACGGTCGCCGCCGACCAGACGGTGAACAAGCTGATCGACGCGATCGTCGCGGCGGGCGGCCCGACGTACCAGTGGCGCTCCATCGACCCGGTCAACGACCTGGACGGCGGCGAGCCCGGCGGCAACATCCGCCAGGTCTTCCTGTTCAACCCCGAGCGGGTCTCGTTCACCGACCGCGCGGGCGGTGACTCGACGACCGCCGTCGGTGTCACGAAGGTGCACGGCAAGGCGCAGCTCACCGCGTCCCCCGGCCGCATCGACCCGGCGAACGACGCCTGGAAGAGCAGCCGCAAGCCGCTCGCGGGCGAGTTCGTCTTCCGCGGGCAGACGGTCTTCGTGATCGCCAACCACCTCAACTCCAAGGGTGGTGACCAGGGGTTGACCGCGCAGTACCAGCCCCCGGCCCGCAGCTCCGAGGTCCAGCGGCACGCCCAGGCGACCCTGGTGAACGCGTTCGTCAACGAGATCCTGAAGACGCAGAAGAACGCCGACGTCATCGCGCTCGGCGACATGAACGACTTCGAGTTCTCCGAGACCGCCAAGATCCTGGAGGGTCACGGCGAGCTCTGGTCGGCGATCAAGTCGCTGCCGAAGAACCAGCGTTACACGTACGACTACCAGGGCAACGCCCAGGTACTCGACCAGATCCTGGTCAGTCCCTCGATCCGCAAGGGCTGCGACCTGGACTACGACAGCGTGCACATCAACTCGGAGTTCTCCGACCAGATCAGTGACCACGACCCGCAGGTGCTGCGGTTCCGTCCGTAGTCCCCCGCAGGCGAAGAGCCCGGCCCCGTCGTCCGGGGGGCCGGGCTCTTCGCTGTCCGGGTCAGCCCGGGAAGACCTGGTCGAGCCAGCCCTTCCAGGCGGTCTCGTTGCCCTTGGCGTCGGCGTCGGGGGCGAAGTCGTGGATGCTCATGCCGACCGGCGCGCCCCAGCGGCCGCGCCCGAAGAAGCGGATGAGCGCGCCGTCGGTGCGCAGCCCGAGGAAGTACGGGTCGCGGTAGTCGAGCACGGCGTCGAAGTCCTCGCCGCCGGGGCCCGTGGCCACGATCCGCGCGCCCGCGGCGGTGCCGTCCGCGAGGCCGAGGGCCCGGCCGACGGCCGCGAAGGCGTCGGTGCCGGTGGACGCGCCGGGTCCGTTGAAGGTCGCGAAGGCCACCGGGCGGCCCGCGAAGTGGGTCACGTACTCGCGCAGGGTGTGCAGATAGAAGTCGGTGTGCTTGTCGGCGCCGTCGTACTGGTTGTCCCAGTCGTCGGTGAAGATACCGCTGTGCACGTACCGGACCCAGGAACTCCGGCCGTCGCCGCGGGCCTCGATGGTGTGGTCGATCTGGTTGAGGCTCTGCGTCGGGAACCCGACGTCCTCGGTGCGCACGGTCAGCCGGTGCGGCGGGTCCCAGGTGGTGATGACGCTGCCGAACGGGCCGGCCCCGCCCTCGCGCGCCTCGTACTCCATCGGCCACAGCCAGCCGCCGCTGCCGCTGGTGATCGCGTCCCACACCCGGGCGGGCGGGACGGCGACCTCGTACTCGCGGGCGACCTCGAATTCCTTGGACATGATGACGACTCCTGGATGATCAGTGGGTGGATGGGGCCCCCGCGAGGGCTCCCGAAGCCTCGGACCGGCTCCGGCTCCGGCTCAAGCCTCGACTTCGGCTTGGGTTTCGGCCCGGTCGAGCGCTTCGGGCCCGCCCCCGGCACCGGACGGCGCCACGGCTTCGAGCCCTGCCCCGACCTCAGCCTCGGCCTCGGCCTCGGGTTCGAGTTCGGCTTCGGCTTCGGCTTCGGGCTTGAGCGTGGGATGGACGGCGACGACGATCCGGTGCGGACGCCCGTCCTCCGCGTCCCCGTCGTGGTACTTGCGGATGAGCGCGCTCACCCCGGCCGTGAGCTCCTCGATGAACGCGGCCCGGTCGGCCGCCGACGCGAAGGTCACCTCACCGTCGAGCGCGTACGTCGCCAGCCGCTTGCGGGCCTTCGCGGCTCCGGTGAGAAGCGAGCCGACGTCCCGGACGAGCCGGGCACCGAGCGCGAGGAGCCAGCGGGCGGACAGCTGATCCCGGAAACGGTCCGGATCGGGCTGCACGGCGGCCAGCGCCTTCGGCGAGATGACGTACGACGCCGCGGTCGCGCGCATCATCCGCTCGGTGACGTTCCCCTTGCGTCGTTCGCCCGCGAGCTCGACCAGACCGTGCCGCTCCAGCGTCTTGAGGTGGTAGTTCACCTTCTGCCGGGGCAGGCCGACCTTTCCGGCCAGCATGGCGGCCGACGCGGGTCCTGCGGCCAGTTCGGCGAGCAGCCGGGCCCGTATGGGGTCCAGCGAGACGGCGGCGGCCTCGGCGTCCTCGATCACGGTCACGTCCAACATGACTCCAGGCTCTCACCGAACACTTTTATTGTCCAGACGGTTCGAATCGTCGGTGAATCGCGGGCGGACAGGTGTCCGCAAGCCCCCGGACGCCGCCGACGGGCTTCAGGAGCGGGATCCGGGCAACACGGCCGTCATGGACGAGAAGCGACCGGAATCGAAGCGGAGAGCTCTTCCGGACACGGGCGCGAACGCGGACAGGGACACGGACAGATCCACGAGCACGGCCGACGACGCGGCCGTCGGCCGATCCACGGCCGCCGACACCGAGACGGGTACGGGTTCGGGTACGGCGGGGCCGGCCGAGAAGGGCACCTCCGCCGGACTCCCCGCGCGAGCCTGGTGGCCCGTGGCCTGGCGCACGGCGAAGGAGTTCCGCGACGACGAACTCGCCGACCGGGCCGCGGCGTTGACCTACTACGGCGTGATGTCGCTGTTCCCCGCCCTGCTGGTGGTGGTCTCCGTGCTGGGTGTCATGGGCGAGCGCGTGACGAACCGGCTCCTGGAGAGCGTCGGGGACCTCGCGCCCGGCCCGGCCCGCGACATCCTGCGCGACGCGGTCTCCCAGCTGGGGCACAGCGGCGGTACGGGCGGGGTGCTGGCGATCGTCGGACTGCTCGCGGCGCTCTGGTCAGCGTCTGGGTACGTCGGCGCGTTCATCCGCGCGTCCAACGCGGTGTACGACCTGCCGGAGGGCCGTCCCGTCTGGAAGATCACGCCGCTGCGGCTCGCGCTCACGGTCGCGCTGATGCTGCTCCTCACCGGGAGCGCGGTCATCGTGGTGTTCACCGGGCCGCTGGCCGAGCGTGCCGGGTCCGCGTTCGGGCTGGGCGGCGCCGTGATCACGGCGTGGTCGATCGTCAAGTGGCCCGTCCTGCTGGTGTTCGTCGAGCTGATGATCGCGCTGCTGTACTGGGCGGCTCCCAACGTCTCCGGCCGGGGCTTCCGCTGGTCGAGTCCGGGCAGCGTCGTCGCCACCCTGATCTGGCTGACCGCGTCCGCGGGATTCGCCGTCTACGTCGCCGGCTACGGCTCGTACAACAAGACGTACGGCACGCTCGCGGGCGTCATCGTCTTCCTCGTCTGGCTCTGGCTCACCAACCTGGCCATCCTGCTGGGGCTGGAGTTCGACGCGGAGCTGGCCCGGCAGCGCGCCATCGCCCACGGCCGGCCGCCGACCGAGGAGCCGTACGTCGAACCACGCGACACCCGCGCGTGGCCTCCGCGGCTGCGGGCGTTGCGCGCGGCCCGGGAGAAGGTGGAGACGGGGATCGTGCCGCTGCGCGCGAAGCGCGGCGGGGACACCGCCGGACGGGTGTGACGTGCGGGCGGGGCCGCTCACGACGCGGTCCGGACCGCGATCGGCCCGTCACCCCTCCCGCTCGCGCCTCGCTCACCGCCACACCCAGGAATGCGTAGCACTCTTGGACGATATCTCGTAGAAAATTTAAGTGGAGCTTCACAGTGGGGTGGCCGACACTACGGGCATGACCGTTCCGAGGAGCACTCCCGCAACCGCTGTCCCGCCCGCCCCTCCCGCCGCGAGCACCGCGGCCGGGGCCCCGCCGACGCGAGCGCCCGCGCCCTTCGGCCGCGCCCTCTGCGCGATGGTCACGCCGTTCACGGAGTCGGGCACGCTGGACACCGAGGGCGCTCAGCGGCTCGCCGGACTGCTCGTGGCCGAGGGGTGCGACGGCCTGGTGCTCTCCGGGACGACGGGCGAGTCGCCCACCACGACCGACGCCGAGAAGGCCACGCTGGTGCGGGTGGTGCGGGAGGCCGTGGGCGACCGGGTCCCGGTCGTGGCGGGGGTGGGGACGGCCGACACCCGGCACACCGTGGAGCTGGCCGTCGCGACCGAGAAGGCGGGCGCGGACGGGCTGCTGGTGGTCGCGCCCTACTACAGCAGGCCTCCTCAGGACGCGGTCGAGGCGCACTTCCGGGAGATCGCGGACGCCTCGGGGCTGCCGCTCATGCTGTACGACATCCCGGGGCGCACCGGGACCCGGATCGAGCCGGAGACGATGATCCGGCTCGCGGCGCATCCGCGGATCGTGGCCGTGAAGGACTGCGCGTACGACCTGCTCGGTACGCAACAGGTTCTGGCCCGGACGGAGTTGGCGTACTACGCGGGCTGCGACGAGTACGTCCTCGCGCTGTACGCGATCGGTGCGGCCGGATACGTCAGTACCGTGTCCAATGTGGCGCCCCGTCAGTTCCGCGCGATTCTCGACGCGTTCGACTCCGGGGACACCGCCGGGGCGGCTCTCGCCCAGCGGCGGCTGATTCCGCTGGTGGAGTCGATGATGTCGGCCGGTCTGCCCGGCGCGGTCACGGCGAAGGCGCTGCTCGACTCGCTCGGACTGCCCGCCGGTCCGGTCCGCGCACCGCTGCGGCCCGCCGACCGGAAGACGGCCGACGGGCTGCTGGCGGTACTCGCCCAGGTCACGGGCACTGCCGCCCCGGCCTAGGCCCTGGCCCTGGCCCTGGCCGAGCGGACCGCGGGGGCTCAGCGCTCGGCGAAGAGGGGCTCCCAGCGCCCCACCGAGCCGTCGGTGCCCTTGAGGAAGCCGCTGAGCGGCACCTCCTTGTCGCTGCCGATGGTGACGAGCACCAGTCGGCTGTGGAACTCGTTCTTCTCGCCCGCGGCGATGTCCCAGGCGATCAGGGACCTGTCGTCGGCCCACGCGAGGAGCATCTGCCCACGGACCTCGGCCAGATGCTCGCCGGTACGCGGGTCGAGGATCCACGAGGAGGTGTGCCACTTCTCGCCCGCGAACTCCCCGGCGAGCCGGTTGCCGTCCGGCGAGAGGCCGGCCCCCATGGGCCAGGTGAGGTACCGCTCCGCGCCGGGCACGCTCACCTCCCGGCCGGACAGGTCGTAGAAGCGGTCGCCGGGTGTGACCGACTGGCGGCCCCAGACGGTCTTCCCGTCGCGGCAGAACGCGAAGTCCTGGCGGGCCTGGATCTCGTTGCCCTGGTCGTCCTGGACAATGCGCACGTCGGCCCAGGAGCCCTTGCCCGACGCCACGCCGAAGACGTAGAAGCCGGTGCGGGAGGGCTTCACCGACACGGGGATCCTGTCGATGTCGTCCATCTTGATCTGCCGGTCGGGATCATCGCTGTACGTCGTCGCCACGAGGCGCGTGCCGTCGTGCGAGAACTCAAGCCCGCCCACCGGGTGGTCGACCGGGAGCCACCGCTCGACCTTGCCGCTCGCGAGGTCGAGCAGCCCGATCCGGCGCGCGGGCAGGTGCCGCTCCAGCACGGCCACGGTCCGCAGGCCGGGGGCCACGGCGACCCACGACCACCGGGTGTCCTTCTCGTAGTGGCCGGACCTCGGGTCGAGCAGCCAGTAGGTACGCACCCTGACGCCCTTGTGGATGCCGTCGTGGGCGCTCCGCCAGTCGGTCTTCTGGGTGTAGTACGCGGCCAGCGCCGTTCTCCCGGCCGCGACCAGCGAGTGCACCGGTGACTGTGCCGGGTGCGCCGAGGGCGCCGGATGGGTGACGGCCGGCTTGGGATGCACCCCGCCCAGGGGCCGTACGTCGTGCCCGCCGGAGTCCAGGCCGGGCATCGCGATCGCGGCGGTGAGCACCGCGGCCGCGGCGACCGCGACGGACGCGATGCGCCGGGTCCGCCGGCGCCGGCGGACGGCGAACACCCGGTCGGCGAATCCCGGCGGAGTGCGCTGGTCGTCCTCGGACTGCTCGCGGAGCGTGTCGCGCAGAAGTTCTTCGACGTTCACCGGTGTACCTCCACGGGCGAGAAGTCACGGGCCGGCGGCCGGGGCTCGTTCCCCGCGCCGAGCGCGGCCAGTTCGGGGGCGAGGGTGCGCAGCCGGGCGAGCGAGCGGTGGGTCGTGGAGCGGACGGTTCCGACGGAGCAGCCGAGGAGGCGGGCCACCTCGCTCTCGGGCAGGTCCTCGAAGTAGCGCAGCACCAGCACGGTGCGCTGCCGAGCCGTGAGCCGGGCCAGCGCGCCCCGCATGACGACCCGCAGTTCGGCGGCCGACGAGGTGTCCGCGCCCTGGACCGCGCGGCCGGACCTCTCGGGCGGTTCGGCGACGCTCAGTTCCCTTCCGGGCCACTTCAGCCGCCAGCGGCTCACCTGCTGCCGGTACAGGATCCGCCGTACGTACGCCTCGGGTTCGTCGACGCGGTTCCAGCGGCCCGCCACCTTGATCAGCGCGTTCTGGAGCAGGTCCTCGGCCGCGTGCCGGTCTCCCCCGCTCAGCAGCACCGCCGTCTTCAGCAGTGCCGACGACCGGTTCGCCACGAAGTCCCGGAAGGTCTCATCCGCTTCGGCATCCATCGTCACCTTCTCGTCCCCGGTGGCCCCTTGTGACACACCCCTGTGCCCCTGGTGACGCGCGCCGCCACGCCACGCTATGCCTCCGGGCCGAGAAAAATTACGCCCGCTCCCGCCGCCGGTGTCCTCTACCGTGACCCGATGAGCCGACCCCTCCTGTTCCTCGACGTCGACGGCCCGCTCAATCCGTACGCGGCCCAGAAGGAACGCCGGCCCGCGGGGTACACGACGATCCGGGTCGCCCTGGAGCCCGGCCGTCCGCTGCGCGTCTGGCTCCACCCCGGCCACGGCCGCGCTCTCCTCGACCTCGGCTACGAGCTGTGCTGGGCCACCACGTGGATGGACGCCGCGAACCGCTGGATCGCACCCGTGATCGGCCTGCCCGAACTTCCCTGGGTCGACTTCACCGGCGCCCTCTTCGTGGAGCGCCCCGACGGGGTCCACTGGAAGACGGAACGCATCATGGCCCACGCCGAGGGCCGCCCGTTCGCCTGGGTGGACGACGAACAGAGTCCGGCCGACGACCTGTTCGTGGCCGCCCGCCACCCGGCCCCTGCGCTCCTGCGCCACGTCGACCCCCGACTCGGCCTGCGCGAGCCCGACTTCGAGGCACTGGCGGAGTTCGCGTCCCGGCGGTGAGACAGCGACGCCCCGTCCCGCTGCCGACAACTCGACGGCGGGCCGGGGCGTTCACCGCTCGGAGGCCCTACGCCGCGGCCCCCTGCGGTCAGTTGTGGCTGTGGAGGATCTCGTTCAGGCCGCCCCAGACCGCGTTGTTCGGGCGGGCCTCGACCGTGCCGGTGACCGAGTTGCGGCGGAAGAGGATGTTCGAAGCCCCGGACAGGTCACGGGCCTTGACGATCTCGCCGTCCGGCATCGTCACGCGCGTGCCGGCGGTGACGTACAGCCCGGCCTCGACCACGCACTCGTCGCCGAGCGCGATGCCGACGCCCGCCTCCGCGCCGACGAGGCAGCGCTCGCCGATGGTGATGCGGACGTTGCCGCCGCCCGAGAGGGTGCCCATGGTGGACGCGCCGCCGCCGATGTCCGAGCCGTCGCCGACGACGACACCGGCGGAGATGCGGCCCTCGACCATGGAGGTGCCGAGCGTGCCGGCGTTGAAGTTCACGAAGCCCTCGTGCATGACGGTCGTGCCCTCGGCGAGGTGCGCGCCGAGGCGGACCCGGTCGGCGTCCGCGATGCGGACGCCCTTGGGGGCGACGTAGTCCGTCATGCGCGGGAACTTGTCGACGGAGGTCACCTGGAGGTGCAGGCCCGCGGCGCGCGCGTTCAGCCGGACCTTCTCGACGTCGTCGACCGCGACCGGTCCGAGCGAGGTCCAGGCGACGTTGGTGAGCAGCCCGAACAGGCCGTCCAGGTTCTGGCCGTGCGGCTTGACCAGCCGGTGCGAGAGGAGGTGCAGGCGCAGGTAGGCATCGTGCGCGTCGAGCGGCTTGTCGTCCAGCGACGCGATGACCGTACGGACCGCGACCACCTCGACGCCCCGGCGGGCGTCGGGGCCGATGGCCTGCGCGGCGCCCTCGCCGAGCAGTTCCACGGCCCGCTCGGCGGACAGGCGCTCGGTGCCGGCGGGGCCGGGCTCTGCGGACAGTTCGGGGGCCGGGAACCAGGTGTCGAGAACGGTGCCGTCGGCGGTGAGGGTGGCGAGCCCGGCGGCGACGGCGCCGGTGGTACGAGAAGCAGTCGTGTCGGTCATGAGTGCAACCTAACTTGGCGGGGGCCGCGCGGGCGAACCGGTGCGCGGGGCGTCTCGCCGGACGGGCACCGGGTCACCTCGCCGGACCACCCGGCCGGCCGCGGGACCCGGTCGGATCACCGCGGCGAGGCGTCCGCCGCGCCCCGCAGGATCCGGCCCAACACCTCGCGCGCGTACCCCTCGTCGTACGACGTCCCCGTGAGCAGCACCTGGAGGCAGATCCCGTCCAGCAGGGCGACGAGCGCCCGCGCGGTGACCGCGTCCGTGCGGCGGGTCAGCGGTCCGACGAGGCTGTCGATCCACTCGGCGGCCACCGGGCGCAGCGCGGGCCTGCGGAGGGCGGCGAGGTAGAGCTCGTACTCCAGCTCCACGCCCGTGGGGTCGCCGGCCAGCCATTCGCCCATCAGCCCGGCGAGTTCGGCTGCCAGGTCCGTGCGGGTGTCCTCCAGGGTGCCGCGGGCGGCGAGCACCTCGGCGAAGCCCTCGTTGGCCTGGCGGAGGGCCGCGACCATGAGTTCGTCGAGGGTCTTGAAGTGGTACGTGGTGGAGCCGAGCGGCACATCGGCCTCGGCCGCGACGGAGCGATGGCCGAGGCCCGCGATGCCCTTGGCGCCGACGACCCGGATCGCCGCGTCGATGATCCGCTGGCGCCGCCCGGGGTCGTACCGCCGCGCCGTCACGGTCCCCCGCCCGGGGTGCCGGGCCGGGCCATCAGTGCGCCCCGCCCAGGTTCAGCAGGACGACTCCACCGATGATCAGCACGATTCCGGCGGCCTTCGCGGCCGTGAGTCCCTCGCCGAGGAAGAGCATGCCGATCGCGGCGATGGCCGCGGTGCCGACGCCGGCCCAGATCGCGTAGGCCGTGCCGACCGAGACGGTCTTCAGGGTCTGCGCCAGCAGAGCGAAGGCGACGACGTATCCGAGGACGGTCAGCAGGGACGGCCACAGCCTGCTGAAACCCTCCGTGTACTTCATCGCGGTGGTCGCGCCGACCTCCGCCGCGATGGCACCGGCGAGCAGTACGTATCCCATATGTACGACTGTACACATCGCGTCCCCCGGACAGGAACAGACGTGTGGATCCGATGAACGCGACCGGCGGCGTACGGATCCCGTATATGCCGTGGGCACCACCCGCCCCAGCGGATATCGTTCGCGATCACAGGGGGCCGGAGTCGAACAGACTCCCTAGGACATATGGAGCGCGAGAGGCATGTCGGACAGTTCTGGGTGGGGACCGTACGGGCCGTCGGGACCGTACGGGGGCGCTCCGGGCGGCTGGGGCTGGATGCCACCCCCACCGCCCAGGCCGGGTGTGATCCCGCTGGCCCCGCTCGGCGTGGACCACATCCTCGGCGGCGCCTTCGTCACGATGCGCCGTTACGCGAAGCCGTTGTTCGGGCTCACCTTCGTGGGCGTCGCGATCCTGGCGGCCCTGACCCTGGGCCTCGACTACGTCGCCTATCTCTCGGTGAGGACACAGCTGCACCGGATGACCTCGGCGCCCGGGTCCGCCGACTGGGCCGATCTGCGCGCGGTCCTCATCGCGTTCAGCGGCGTGTGGGCCGTGGGCACGGTGCTCTCCCTGTTCGCGAGCTCCTTCATCCAGGCCTCGTCCGCGGCGACCCTGCACGACGCCGTGCTCGGACGCCGGGCCCCGGCCGGGGCCGTGTGGAGGCGCGCCTGGTCACGCACCCCGTCCGTGCTCGGGGTGACGCTGCTGCTGGTCCTGGTCGTGGCGGTACCGGTGCTTGTCCTCGTCGGGCTGTTCTGGCTGGCGGCCGCGAGCGACGACCCGTTCGCGGTGCTCGGCCTCGTCCCCCTGCTCCTGCTGCTCGCGGTACCCCTCATGGTCTGGCTGTTCGTCCGGTTCAGCTTCGCCCCGGCCGCCGCCGTCCTGGAAGGGGCGTCCCCGGTGACGGCGATGCGCCGGTCGGCGCGGCTGGTCCGCGGCGCGTGGTGGCGCACGTTCGGCATCCTGCTGCTGGCCGGCCTGATCACGTTCATCGTCTCCCTGGTGGTCGATCTGCCGTTCCAGTTCGCGATGCCGGCCCCGCAGCCGTACGACCTCTCGTCGGCGCGGGAACCCGTGAGCGTGACCGAGATCTACGCCCGGATGCTGCCCGCCATGGGGCGTTCCCTGGTGTTCTCGACGATCGCGGGCATCTTCGTCCAGCTCTTCTCCCTGGTCTTCATGCCGCTGGTGGGCAGCCTGCTGTACATCGACCAGCGCATCCGCAGGGAGGGGCTGGCGGACGTGCTGACGCGCGCGTCCGCCGGGGAGCGGCCCGGCTCAGTCGAGTAGGGACTTCTTCGGCCGCAGCACACAGAACTCGTTGCCCTCGGGATCGGCGAGGACGGTCCAGGTGACGTCCTCGCCCTGCCCCACGTCGGCCCGGCGCGCCCCGAGGGCGAGGATCCGCTCGACCTCGGCCTCCCGGTCGTCCGGTGCGAGATCGATGTGCAGCCGGTTGTTGACGGTCTTGCGCTCACCCGCCGGGACGAAGCAGATTCCGGGGAGCGCGTGCGCGTCGGCGCCGATGACGATCTCGTCGTCGTCCTCGAACAGCACCTGCCAGTCGAGGACTTGGCACCAGAAGCGGGCGAGGGCCGGCAGGTCGTGGGCGTCGACGACCAGTTGGTAGAAAGAGACAGCCATGAACGGCAGTCTCCCCCGGCGACGAACGCTCCGCCACCGCGTCCGACACACCTCGCGCGCCCGGCCCGCCCTCGGGCACACGCCACCTGCCGCGCCACCAGGCGCCCCCTGTCGGCCGCCGGGGCGCTCCCCCACGAAGCCCCCAGCGCTCAGCTGACTCTCCTCCCTGCCCAACTCCCGTATCTCTGTGGTCGATTGCCCGAAAAGAACCGCTGGTAAATACCTGCACCGCCGCGGGAAACGACTGCTCGGCAGTCACCGGCTCCACTACTGTTTCACCAGCCGCACACCGGGCCTCCATGATCACCCCGCTTCGCGCGCCGCGCGCACCCTCCGCCTTTCGCTTCACCCCTTCACGCGCTCGCCCTCCCCCGCTTAGGAACGCGCATGCCAGAAGTGACGCCGGGATCCGGTCCCGACGGATCCACCTCCTCCAGGGAGATCGTTCCCTGGCGCCCCACCGCGCACGGCGCCCCCTACCCGGTGTCCGCCGGCCTCGTTCCGGTGTCGCCGAGGCCCTGGGAGGCCGTCGGCGCGGACGACGAGGGCCGGATGCCGGGAACGCGGCGGCTCTGGCTGGCCGGCGGGCTCGCGGTGGCCGTCACCATCGCCGCCATCGCCGTGATCTCCGTACAGGCACGCCCTTCCGACGCCTCGTCACATCAGGCGGGCAACAGGACCACGGCCGACACGGCGAACCCCTTCCTTCCCGGCGCCCCCGTCGCGGCGACGGGTGCGACGACGGCCCCGGCCGGCAAGAACGCCCTGTCCTCACCGGGGAGTTCACCCTCGGCGTCACCGGATTCCTCGACGCCGAGCTCCGTGTCCCCGAAGCCGTCCGACCAGGGGTCGGGCGGCCGATCCGCCTCCGGGAAGCCGGCGCCCGCCGCGTCCGGCACCGCTTCCGGACCCCGGACGTCCTCGGGGCTGACATCGGTCCGGTCGGTCAACTACCCGGACCGGTACTGGCATCTGAGCGGCGGTCAGGTCCGGCTCGACCCGGTGAGCCCGTCCAGCACGGCCTCGACCCGGCGGGCCGCCAGCTTCACGATGGTTCCGGGACTGGCGAGGTCCTCCTGCTACTCCTTCGCCACCACCGACGGCTCCTATCTGCGCCACCGCGACTTCGTCCTGCGCGCGGACCGCGACGACGGCTCCGCCCTCTTCCGCGAGGACGCCACCTTCTGCCCCCGTACGGCCTCCCGCTCGGACGCCGTCATGCTGGAATCGGTCAACTACCCGGGCCGTTTCCTGCGCCACCGCGACTTCCAGCTCGTCCTGGGGCGTCACGAGCGCGGCCGGCTCTACGGGCAGGACTCGGCGTTCCGGCTGGTGCGGGGCCTGGCCTGAGTTCCGGGGCGACAGCGCGTAAGGGGCGGCACCCGAAGGTGCCGCCCCTTACGCGGTACTCAGGGGCCAAGGCCCCGGAGCGAGACGATCAGACGTTGAAGCCGAGCGCGCGAAGCTGCTCGCGGCCGTCGTCCGTGATCTTGTCCGGGCCCCACGGCGGCATCCAGACCCAGTTGATGCGCAGCTCGTTGACGAGGCCGTCCGTCGCGGACTTGGCCTGGTCCTCGATGACGTCGGTGAGCGGACAGGCCGCGGACGTCAGGGTCATGTCGATCGTCGCGATGTTCGCGTCGTCGATGTGAATGCCGTAGATGAGGCCGAGGTTGACGACGTCGATGCCGAGCTCGGGGTCGACGACGTCGTAGAGGGCCTCGCGGACCTCCTCCTCCGAAGCGGGCTTGGTCGTCAGGCCCCCGGCCGGTGCCGCGGCGGCCTCGGCGGGCGCGACCGCGGACTCCTCCGACGTCACGGCGGTCTCGTCCGATGTCACAGTGTTCTCGCTCATGCCGTCTTCCTCTCGGCGCTCTCGCCCAGGGCCTGGGCTGTCGCGTCCTTCCACGCCATCCAGCTGAGGAGGGCGCACTTGACCCGGGCCGGGTACTTGGAGACACCGGCGAACGCGACCGCGTCCTCCAGCACCTCCTCCATCGCGTCGTCGGGCTCGATCCGGCCCTTGGACTGCATCAGTTCCAGGAAGGTCTCCTGGATCTTCTGCGCGTCGGACACGTCCTTGCCGACCAGGAGGTCGTTCAGTACGGAGGCGGAGGCCTGGCTGATCGAGCAGCCCTGGCCCTCGTACGAGATGTCCTCGATCCGATCGCCGTCGTACTTCACCCGCAGGGTGATCTCGTCACCGCACGTGGGATTGACGTGGTGCACCTCGGCGTCGCCGTCCCTCAGACCGCGCCCGTGCGGGTGCTTGTAGTGGTCCAGGATGACTTCCTGGTACATCGAATCCAGCTTCACGTTCCCAGCCAGCCCCTCAGCCGAAGAAGTTCCGTACATGCTCCAGGCCGTCGACCAGAGCGTCGATCTCGGACGGCGTGGAGTACAGATAGAACGACGCCCGCGTGGTCGCGGGAATTCCGTACCGCAGGCAGACCGGACGGGCACAGTGGTGGCCGACCCGGACCGCGATGCCCTGTTCGTCCAGAACCTGGCCCACGTCGTGCGGGTGGATGTCGCCCAGCGTGAACGAGATCGCCGCGCCGCGGTCCTCCGCCGTGCTGGGGCCGATGATCCTCAGGTCGGGGACCTCCGTGAGCCGCTTCACCGCGTACTCGGTGAGCGCGTGCTCGTGGGCGAGGATCTTGTCCATGCCGATGGCCGACAGATAGTCGATCGCCGCGCCGAGTCCGACCGCCTGCGCGATCGGGGGCGTGCCCGCCTCGAACTTGTGCGGGGCCGGAGCGTACGTCGACGAGTGCATCGACACGGTCTCGATCATCTCGCCGCCGCCGAGGAACGGCGGGAGGTCCTCCAGGAGTTCCTGGCGGCCCCACAGGACGCCGATGCCCGTCGGGCCGCACATCTTGTGACCGGTGAAGGCCACGAAGTCGGCCTGGAGGGCCTGCACGTCGAGCGGCATGTGCGGCGCGGCCTGGGACGCGTCGATCAGGACCAGGGCGCCGACCTCCTGGGCGCGGCGCACTATCGCCTCGACCGGGTTCACGGTGCCCAGGATGTTCGACACCAGCACGAAGGAGACGATCTTCGTCTTCTCCGTGATGATCTCGTCGATGTTCGACAGGTCGAGACGGCCGTCGTCGGTGAGGCCGAACCACTTCAGCTTCGCGCCGGTGCGCTGCGCGAGCAGCTGCCACGGAACGATGTTGGAGTGGTGCTCCATCTCCGTGATGACGATCTCGGTCTCGTGGTCGACCCGGTAGGGCTCGTCGGCCCAGCCGAGCATGTTGGCCACGAGGTTGAGCGACTCGGAGGCGTTCTTGGTGAAGATCACCTCGTCGCGGCTCGGCGCGTTGATGAACGCGGCGACCTTGTCGCGCGCGCCCTCGTACAGCGCCGTGGCCTCCTCGGCGAGCACATGCACACCGCGGTGGACGTTGGCGTTGTAGCGCTCGTAGTACTCGTTCAGGGCGTCCAGGACCTGGCGCGGCTTCTGCGAGGTCGCCGCGTTGTCCAGGTATACGAGCTTCTTGCCGTCGTGGATCTGGCGATCCAGGATGGGGAAGTCCTTGCGGATCGCCTCGGTGTCGAGGAGGCCCGGCAGCTGCGTCACGCGGATACGCCACCCTTCGTGTCGACTGCGTCGTGCTTCGCGTAAGCCTCGTAGCCCTCGTTCTCCAGCTTGTCGGCGAGCTCGGCGCCGCCGGACTCGACGATGCGGCCGCCGGAGAAGACGTGGACGAAGTCGGGCTTGATGTAGCGCAGGATGCGCGTGTAGTGCGTGATGAGCAGGGTGCCCACCTCGCCGGTCTCGCGGACGCGGTTGACGCCCTCGGAGACGACGCGCAGGGCGTCGACGTCCAGACCGGAGTCGGTCTCGTCGAGGATCGCCATCTTCGGCTTGAGCAGTTCGAGCTGAAGGATCTCGTGGCGCTTCTTCTCACCGCCGGAGAAGCCCTCGTTGACGTTGCGCTCGGCGAAGGAGGGGTCCATGGAGAGGCGCTCCATGGTCTCCTTGACCTCCTTGACCCACGTACGCAGCTTGGGTGCCTCGCCGCGGACGGCGGTGGCGGAGGTGCGCAGGAAGTTGGAGACCGAGACGCCGGGGATCTCGACCGGGTACTGCATCGCGAGGAACAGGCCGGCGCGGGCGCGCTCGTCGACGGACATCGCGAGGACGTCCTCGCCGTCGAGGGTGACGGTGCCGCCGGTGATCGTGTACTTGGGGTGGCCCGCGAGCGAGTAGGCGAGGGTCGACTTGCCGGAGCCGTTGGGGCCCATGATGGCGTGCGTCTCGCCCTGCTTCACGGTCAGGTCGACGCCCTTGAGGATCTCCTTCGTGGCGTTGTCGGCCTCGACGGTGACGTGCAGGTCGTGGATTTCAAGCGTTGCCATGGGTTGCCTCAGGACTCCTGGTTGAGGGAGACGAGCACGTCGTCCCCTTCGATCTGAACGGGATATACGGGGACGGGGCGCGTCGCGGGAAGGCCGGACGGCTTGCCGGTGCGGAGGTCGAACGCGGAGCCGTGCAGCCAGCATTCGATCTGACAGTCCTCCACCTCGCCCTCGGAGAGCGAGACGTTCGCGTGCGAGCAGATGTCGTTGATCGCGAACACCTCCCCCTCGGTCTTCACGACCGAGACCGGCGTGCCGTCGAGTTCCACCCGCTTCGGGGTGTCCTCCTCCAGCTCGCTCAGCCCACAGACGCGCACGAAGGAGCCGGGCATCAGAGCGACGCCTCCAGCTCCTCGTCGATCTTCACGAGAAGGCGCTCTTCGATGTCGTCGACACCGATCTGCTGGACCAGCTCGGCGAAGAAGCCGCGGACCACCAGACGGCGGGCCTCGTCGGCCGGGATGCCGCGGGCCATCAGGTAGAAGAGCTGCTCGTCGTCGAAGCGGCCGGTCGCGGAGGCGTGGCCGGCGCCGACGATCTCACCGGTCTCGATCTCCAGGTTCGGCACGGAGTCGACGCGGGCGCCGTCGGTCAGAACCAGGTTGCGGTTCATCTCGTAGGTGTCCGTGCCCTCGGCCTTGGCCTCGATGAGGACGTCGCCGATCCAGACCGCGTGCGCCCCCTCGCCCTGCAACGCGCCCTTGTACATGACGTTGGACTTGCAGTGCGGGGTGTTGTGGTCGACCAGGAGGCGGTGCTCCTGGTGCTGACCGGCGTCCGTGAAGTACAGGCCGAACAGCTCGGCCTCGCCGCCGGTGCCCGCGTACGCGACACGGGGGTGGAGGCGTACGACGTCGCCGCCGAAGGTGACCACGAAGGACTTGAAGGTGGCGTCGCGGCCGATCAGCGCGTTGTGCTGGCCGACGTGGACGGCCGTGTCGTCCCAGTCCTGGACGGAGACGACGGTCAGCTTGGCGCCGTCACCGAGGACGAAGTCGACGTTGGCGGCGAGGACCGCGTCACCGGTGTGGTCGATGACGACGACGGCCTCGGCGAAGGCTCCCAGCTCGACGACCTGGTGGCCGTAGGCGACACCGCCCTCGCCGTGCACGGCGATCCGGATGGGCTCGGTGAGCACCGTCTCCTTGGGGACGGTGACGACACCGGCCTTCTCGAACGCGGAGAACGCCTGGGCGGCGACACGGTCCACCGGGGTACCGGCGCGGCCGATCCGGGCGTCGTCGCGCGCGACCGTCTCGACGGAGACGCCCTCGGGGGCGTGCACGTCGACCCGTACGCCCTCGCCGGTCGCGACGGCGGTGCCGTCGTGCAGCCCGCGCAGGCGCTCCAGTGGGGTGAACCGCCACTCCTCCTCGCGGCCGTGGGGGACGGGGAAGTCCGCCACGTCGAAGGACGGGGGCGCGCTCATGCGCGTGGCGACGGTCGACTCGGCGGCCACCGCGATCTGGCCCGCGGTGGTCGAGCCGCCGGGGATGTTCTGAGCCTCAGCCATGGCTGTCGGTCTGCTCTCTTTCCTGCGTCAGAAGTTCGCTAGCTGCTGGTGCGGAGGCCGGGGTCAGCCGACCGCGCCCTCCATCTGGAGCTCGATCAGCCGGTTGAGCTCGAGGGCGTACTCCATGGGCAGTTCCTTGGCGATCGGCTCGACGAAGCCGCGCACGATCATGGCCATCGCCTCGAACTCGGTCAGACCGCGGCTCATCAGGTAGAAGAGCTGGTCCTCGGAGACCTTGGAGACGGTCGCCTCGTGGCCCATGGACACGTCGTCCTCGCGGACGTCCACGTAGGGGTAGGTGTCCGAACGGGAGATGGTGTCGACGAGCAGCGCGTCGCACAGGACGTTCGACTTGGAGCCGTGGGCGCCCTCGCCGATCTCGACGAGACCGCGGTAGGACGTACGGCCGCCACCGCGCGCCACCGACTTCGACACGATGTTCGAGGAGGTGTTCGGCGCCATGTGGACCATCTTGGAGCCGGCGTCCTGGTGCTGGCCCTCGCCCGCGAAGGCGATGGACAGGGTCTCGCCCTTGGCGTGCTCGCCCATCAGGTAGACGGCCGGGTACTTCATCGTGACCTTGGAGCCGATGTTGCCGTCGATCCACTCCATGGTCGCGCCCTCGTACGCCACGGCGCGCTTGGTGACCAGGTTGTAGACGTTGTTCGACCAGTTCTGGATCGTCGTGTAGCGGCAGCGGCCGCCCTTCTTCACGATGATCTCGACCACGGCGGAGTGCAGGGAGTCCGAGGAGTAGATCGGCGCCGTGCAGCCCTCGACGTAGTGCACGTAGGCGCCCTCGTCGACGATGATCAGGGTCCGCTCGAACTGGCCCATGTTCTCCGTGTTGATACGGAAGTAGGCCTGGAGCGGGATCTCGACGTGCACGCCCTTCGGCACGTAGATGAACGAGCCGCCGGACCACACTGCGGAGTTCAGCGACGCGAACTTGTTGTCGCCCACCGGGATGACGGTGCCGAAGTACTCCTTGAAGAGCTCCGGGTGCTCCTTCAGCGCCGTGTCGGTGTCCATGAAGATGACACCCTGCGCCTCGAGCTCTTCGTTGATCTGGTGGTAGACGACCTCGGACTCGTACTGGGCCGCGACACCGGCGACGAGGCGCTGCTTCTCCGCCTCGGGGATGCCGAGCTTGTCGTACGTGTTCTTGATGTCCTCGGGCAGGTCCTCCCAGGACTCCGCCTGCTTCTCCGTGGAACGCACGAAGTACTTGATGTTGTCGAAGTCGATGCCCGACAGGTCGGAACCCCAGTTGGGCATGGGCTTCTTCTCGAAGAGGCGCAGGCCCTTGAGACGGAGCTTGGTCATCCACTCCGGCTCGTTCTTCTTCGAGGAGATGTCACGGACGACGTCCTCGTTGATGCCGCGCTTGGCAGAGGCGCCGGCCGTGTCGGAGTCGGCCCAGCCGTATTCGTACTTGCCCAGGCCCTCGAGTTCGGGGTGGGCAGTCTCCGTGGGGAGCGTCATGCGGGGTTCCTCCCGGCCGTGCTTGCGGATGCGTTCTGAGTGTCGTGCGAGATCTTGGGGATGTATGTCGTGCACACCCCGTCGCCGTGGGCGATGGTGGCCAGTCGCTGCACATGCGTGCCGAGCAGCTGGGAGAAGAACTCCGTCTCCGCCTCGCAGAGCTGCGGGAAGCGCTCGGCGACATGCGCGACCGGGCAGTGGTGCTGGCAGAGCTGCTCGCCGACCGGTGCGCTGCGCGCCGTGGCAGCGTACCCGTCCGCGCTCAGGGCCTTCGCCAGGGCTTCCGTGCGCTCCTCGGGGGTCGCGGCCTCTATGGCCTCGCGGTACGCCCCGGCCTGCGCGGCGATCCGGGCGCGGGCGAAGGAGAGGATCGCCTCGTCCCCGCCCTCGCGCTCGGCGATCCAGCGCAGGGCGTCCTCGGCGAGCTTGTCGTAGGACTGGTCGAAGGCGTCGCGGCCGCAGTCGGTCAGGGCGAACACCTTGGCGGGGCGGCCGCGCGTGCGCGCTCCGTAGACCCGCTGCTCACGGGCCTCCACGACGTCGTCGGCGGCCAGCGCGTCCAGATGACGGCGTACGGCGGCGTGGGTCAGGCCCAGTCGGCCCGCCAGGTCGGCGACGGTCGACGGGCCGTGGTCCAGGATGGAGCGCACGACCCGGTTGCGCGTCGAGCGCTCACCGGTCGCGAGTTCCTCCTGCGGGGCCCCCGCGGGGGTCTCCCGAGCCTCGCCAACGTTTTTCACAACACCATTGTTGCGTAATTCCTCAGGGCCTGACAAGCCGCGCCCTCCAGGGCGGGCGGTGCGCTGTGTCACTTAGGTATACCTAAGGTGACCTGGGGAAACGATCTTTGATCGATCAATTCGGTGGCACGCGGGCACTCTCTGGGGGAAACTCCCGGACCATGTCGACACCCCCTCCGACCGGCCCGCTCGTCACCCGGGACACCCTCACGGCGGATCTGCGCGCGCTCGGCGTCCGAGCGGGGGAAACGCTTCTCGCGCACTCCTCGCTGAGCGCCCTCGGCTGGGTCAACGGCGGCCCCGTGGCCGTCGTGCAGGGACTGCTCGACGCCCTGGGTCCGCACGGCACCCTGGTGGTCCCGACCCAGTCGGGCGACCTCTCCGACCCCGCGCTGTGGGCCCGCCCGCCGGTCCCCGAGGAGTGGTGGCCGGCGATCCGGGCGACCATGCCCGCCTACGACCCCCGCGTGACGCCCTCCCGCGGGGTCGGCGTGATACCCGAGACGGTCCGCAACTGGCCCGGCGCCCTGCGCAGCGACCACCCGGAGACCTCGTTCGCGGCCGTGGGCCCGGCCGCGGCGGCGATCGTCGGCGGGCACGCGACCGACTGCCGGCTGGGCGAGAGGAGTCCGCTGGCCCGGCTCGAGGCCCGTGGCGCTCGCGTCCTGCTGCTCGGCGCGGGCTACGGCACCTGCACCAGCTTCCACCTGGCCGAGTACCGCGTCGACTCGCCGATCGTGCAGGTCGGACGGCCGTCCCCCAGCGGCTGGCAGACGGTGCGGGAGGTGTCGATCACCTCCGAGATGTTCGAGGAGCTGGGCTCCGACTTCGAGCGGGACCGTCCCGTCGTACGGGGCACCGTGGGAGCCGCCCGGGCTCGGCTCTTCCCGGTGGCCGACGCGGTGGCGTACGCGCAGCGGTGGCTGCCGGTGCACCGGCCGCGGGACCTGGCCGTGCGGACCGCCGCCGCCCCCGGCGGTTCCGGGCCGCCGCGTCGTCCCTAGACTTGCTCCTCATGCGAAGCGAGCCCGTGGTCCAGGTCCAGGCCCTGGTGAAGCGGTACGGCACGAAGACCGCGGTGAACGGCCTCGACCTGGTGGCCGCGGCGGGCATCACCGCCGTACTGGGACCCAACGGCGCGGGCAAGACGACGACCGTCGAGACCTGCGAGGGATACCGGAAGCCGGACTCCGGCACGGTGCGTGTCCTGGGCCTCGACCCGGCGAGACAGTCCGGTGAGCTGCACACCCGCATCGGCGTGATGCTCCAGTCCGGCGGCGTCTACTCGGGCGCCCGCGCGGACGAGATGCTCCGTCATGTGGCGAAGCTGCACGCGGACCCCCTGGACGTGGACGCGCTCATCGAACGGCTCGGCCTGGGCGGCTGCGGCCGCACCACCTACCGGCGGCTCTCGGGCGGCCAGCAGCAGCGCCTCGCGCTCGCCATGGCGGTCGTCGGCCGTCCCGAGCTGGTCTTCCTGGACGAGCCGACCGCCGGTCTCGACCCGCAGGCCCGCCACGCCACCTGGGCCCTGGTCCGCGACCTGCGGTCCGACGGGGTCTCGGTGATCCTCACCACGCACCACATGGACGAGGCCGAGCAGCTCGCCGACGACGTCGCGATCATCGACGCGGGCCGGGTCGTCGCCCAGGGCTCCCCCGAGGAGCTGTGCCGCGGCGGCGCCGAGAACACCCTGCGCTTCACCGGCCGCCCGGGACTCGACGTGGGTTCCCTGCTGAAGGCCCTGCCCACGGACTCCACGGCGGCCGAGCTGACGCCCGGGTCCTACCGGGTCGGCGGCACCGTCGACCCACAGCTGCTGGCGACCGTGACGTCCTGGTGCGCCCAGCACGGTGTGATGCCGGAGAAGATCTCGGTCGAACGCCACACCCTGGAGGACGTCTTCTTGGAACTGACCGGCAAGGAGCTGCGTTCATGAGCCAGGCACAGCTTGGAGCCGACCGGCAAGGAGCCGCGTCCGTGACCACCTCCGGCACGTACACCCCGAAGCCGGGCGCCGCCCCGCTGCCCCGCATGATCCGCGCGCAGGCCGCGCTGGAGACGCGGATGCTGCTGCGCAACGGCGAACAGCTGCTGCTGACGGTGGTGATCCCGACGCTGCTGCTGGTGCTGTTCAGCTCGGCCGACATCATCGACACGGGCCCGGGCGAGGCGGTCGACTTCCTGGCGCCGGGCATCCTGGCGCTGGCCGTGATGTCGACGGCGTTCACCGGCCAGGCCATCGCCACCGGCTTCGAGCGCCGCTACGGCGTCCTGAAGCGGCTGGCCGCCTCGCCGCTCCCGCGCTGGGGCCTGATGACCGCCAAGACCGCGTCGGTCCTGGTGACCGAGATCCTCCAGGTGATCCTGCTCACCGCGATCGCCTTCGCGCTGGGCTGGTCGCCGCACGGCAACCCGCTCGCCGTGCTGCTCCTGCTGATCCTCGGCACGGCCGCGTTCTCCGGACTCGGCCTGCTCATGGCGGGCACGCTCAAGGCCGAGGCGACGCTGGCCGCCGCCAACCTCGTCTTCCTGCTGTTCCTGGTCGGCGGCGGGGTGATCGTGCCGATGGACAAGTTCCCCGCGGGCGCCCAGGACGTCCTGGGTCTGCTGCCCATCTCGGCGCTCTCGGACGGCCTGCGGGCGGTGCTCCAGCACGGTGACGCGATGCCGTGGGGCGACCTGGGTGTCCTGGCGGTCTGGGCGGTCGTGGGTCTGGGCGCGGCGGGCCGGTTCTTCCGCTGGGAGTGAGCGGGTCCCCGCTCCCGGGGCGACCCTCGTGAAAGCGTGCACAAGCGGGCCCCTACGATGGTGCGCGTGCAGAACCTGACCCGAGCCGACGCCATCAGCGCGGTGCGCAACCCGCTCGCCTTCATCGCCGAACGCTGGACCCCGGCCTCCCGGACGGTGCGGCGCGCGGCCCTCGCCGCGCTCGTCATGTCGGTCGTGATCGTGGTGACCGGCGGTGCCGTGCGGCTCACCGGCTCCGGACTCGGCTGCCCGACCTGGCCCAAGTGCACCGACGACTCGCTGACCGCGACGAGCGCGATGGGCTTCCACGGCGCCATCGAGTTCGGCAACCGCATGCTGACGTACGTGCTGTGCGCCGCCGTCGGCTGGGCCATCGTCGCGGCACGCTCGCAGAAGCCGTGGCGGCGTGGTCTGACCCGGCTCGGCTGGGCCCAGTTCTGGATCGTCATGAGCAACGCGATCCTCGGCGGGATCGTCGTCCTGGTCGGCCTGAACCCGTACACGGTCGCCGCCCACTTCCTGCTCTCCACGGCGCTCATCACGGTGGCCGCGCTCATGTGGCAGCGCACCCGCGAGGGTGACGCGGCCCCGCGTCCGCTCGTCGGCAAGTCGGTGCAGCAGCTCGTGTGGTTCCTGGTGGTGGCCGCGGTCCTGCTGATCGCGCTCGGCACGGTCGTCACCGGTGCCGGACCGCACGCGGGTGACTCCAGCGAGGTCGAGCGCATCCCCGTCGGCTGGGAGAACATCGCCAAGCTGCACGCCGTGCTGGCCTGGATCGTCGTCACGCTGACCTTCGCCCTCTGGTTCGTCCTGAAGGCGGTGGACGCCCCCCAGGGTCCGTTGCGGCGCACCCGCGACCTGTTCCTGATCCTGCTGTCCCAGGGCGTCATCGGCTACGTGCAGTACTTCACCGACCTGCCCGAGGCCCTGGTCGCCCTCCACATGCTCGGCTCCTGCCTGGTGTGGATCGGTGTGCTGCGGGTCCTGCTGGCCCTGCGCGAGCGCCCGGAAACCGTGGCGGACCTGCCCGGTCCCGCGACCGCGTCGGCCCTCACGCGCGCGTAGGCGCACCGGAGTGCCTCCCGGGCGCCCTCGCACCGCCGGGGCCCGCGGGCGCTCACTCCAGCCCGTAGACCCGCCGGGCGTTTCCCGCCGCGATCAGGGCCGCGACCCGCTGGGCGTCGGCCAGTGACCAGGCCCCCTCGGCGACCCAGGTGCCGAGCACCCGTGCGAGCGCCTCGCGGAAGAGGTGTGCTCCGACCACATGGAGTTCGGGCAGGCCGCGCGCCCCGCTGGAGAAGAGGAGCTTGCCGAAGGGGGCCAGCTCCAGGATCTCGGCGAGGACGGCGGCCGACCGCGCGCCGGTGCGCACCAGGGCGGCGCCCAGGTCGGCGTAGACGTGCGGGAAGACCTCGGCGAGGTGGGCCGCGTGCCGTTGGTAGGGGTAGCCGTGCAGCAGGACCAGGTCGGTGCCCAGGCCCGCCGTGGCGCGGGCGAAGTCGGTGAGCAGCACGGGGTCGGTGCGGTCGATGCGCTGCCCGGGTTCGCCGAGTCCGGCGTGCAGTTGCAGGGGCAGGCCCGACGCGACCGCGATCCACAGCAGATGGCGGAGCAGGACCGGGTCGGTGAGGGTCCCGCCCACCCGGCGGCCGGCGAGCCAGCGTCCCGCCGCGCCCCGCACCTCTCCGGGTCCCGGCGGTTCGGGCGCGAGGGCCAGACCGTGCCGCACGCCCGCCACGGAGGTGAAGGCCACGGCGTTCGCGGCGGCTCCGTGGACGGATTCGGCGAGGTTGGCGAGAAAGGCCTCGACGGTTCCCGAGGTGTCGGCGACCTGTTCGGCGAGCGGTTCCAGCCGGACGATCTCGTGCGCGCTGGCGGCTCCGGTGGAGGCCATCTCGCCCGGCCCGGTCAGATCGCCGGGCAGCCCGGTGTCGACGAGATACGTGGTGACGCCGCTGCCGCGCAGCAGTCTTCGCCCCGATTCCAGGACGCCCAGTTCACGGCGCCTGGCCAGATAGCGGGCCGGCGTGCAGTGCGGTTCGAGTCCGAGCAGGGGCGGGCACCAGCGCCGTACGGCGAAACCGGTCTGGGTGTCGAAGAAGGTGGTGCCGGCGGCCGGTGGGCCCCCGGTTCTGGAGAGGTGGGCCTCGAACGTGCCGAGGCCCAGCTCCGTCCGCAGCACGCCGTGGCAGTACTGATCCACGAGGGACGGCGTTTCGATCATCCGGACTCCCCGCGAGATGGACCGTCGTTTCTCAGGTCCTAACGGCCGAGCCGGGTGTCAGGTGTTGGTCGCGCACACCCCGTGCGAACAGCCGACGATGGCCGGCCGTCCGTGCGAGGGGTCAGGTGTCAGTCGTCGGAGGGACCGCCGAGCTGGATGCCGGCCATGCGCTTCCACTCGTAAGGGCCGGTCTTCACCTTGGCCGCAAATTCGCCGTCGAAGGTCTCGTGGACGGTGATCCCGGCCTTCTTGACGGCGTTCTCGGCGATCTCGTAGCTCGTCGCCACGAGGTCGCCCCAGCCGCCGTCCTCGCCCACGAGGACGATCCGGGCGCCGCGCTGTCCGATGTACGCGACCTGCGCCTCGGCGCCGCCGTGCGCCTTGGAGAAGGCGGTGATCCGCTGCGCGAGCTTGGCGGCGGCGCGGTCGGCCCTGGGGTCCTGGACGGTGCCGGGGGTCTCGTCGATCTGCTCGGTGTCTGCCATGGCCAGGATGCTACCGACGGGTAGATCGAACGGCGACGGGAGGGGTGCGTGGCCTTGACCACGCACCCCTCCCGTCCAGGCTTTCCAGGCTGTCTAGCGGAGGAAGGGGTCCACCGCGACGGCCACGAAGAGGATCGACACGTAGGTGATCGACCAGTGGAACAGCCGCATCTCCTTCAGCTTGACGCCCGACACCTCGGCCTTGGCGCGGTTCTGGAGGCCGTGCGCCTCCCAGAGCCAGAACCCGCCCGCGCCCAGCGCGACCACGGTGTAGAACCAGCCGGTGTAGCCGAGCGGGGTCAGCAGCAGCGAGACCGCGACCATCACCCAGCTGTAGAGGACGATCTGGCGGGCGACCACCTTGTTGCTCGCGACGACCGGCAGCATCGGCACGCCCACGCGCGCGTAGTCGTCCTTCACCTTCATCGACAGCGGCCAGTAGTGCGGCGGCGTCCAGAAGAACATGACGAGGAAGAGGATGACCGGCGCCCAGGACAGCGAGTCCGTGACGGACGACCAGCCGATGAGCACGGGCAGACAACCGGCGATGCCGCCCCAGACGATGTTCTGGGAGGTACGCCGTTTGAGGATCATCGTATAGACGACGACGTAGAAGAGGAGCGCTCCGAGCGACAGCCAGGCGGACAGCCAGTTGACGGCGAGACCGAACAGCAGGGTCGACACGACCGCCAGCGCGATGCCGAAGGCGAGGCACTCACGGGGGCTGACCATGCCGGTGACGAGCGGACGCTGCGAGGTGCGCTCCATGAGGGCGTCGATGTCGCGGTCGATGTACATGTTCAGCGCGTTGGCGCCGCCCGCGGACAGATAACCGCCGAGGCAGGTGAGGAGCACCAGCTTCAGATCGGGCACACCCTGCTGGGCCAGGAACATCACCGGAACGGTGGTGATCAGCAACAGCTCGATGATCCGCGGCTTGGTCAGCGCCACGAACGCCTTCAGACGGGCCCCGAACGGCCGCTGACCCCGGCTGCTGCTCGTCCCGAGAACACCCGCTGGACGGGATTCGACGGCCGTCACGCACACCCCTGACAGAGACATCCCAGCGGGCCCCGGGATGAATTCCCCGCAAAGGCCCGCGCGTACCACGCCACTCTAGACGTTGCCCAGACCCCGGCATTCGCGGGGGTGCGCCCGTGTTGAACAGTGCGGCCGGAAGAGCTGATCGAGACTCGATTGAGCACTCGGACGAGCGGCTCCGTATTCATGTGCCGAACACGGAACGGCCTAGTCGGGAGGCGGATCCCGATGAGTCCCGGCAGTCTGGAATGACTCGAAAAAACGCGCGTACTCACGGGGGTAGGCTCGACAACGGCCGGGGCGCCCAGTGCACCGGCAATTCGACATGTGTGACATGTGGAGAGGAGCCCTGACCCAGGGTGAGCACCAAGCCGACCACCACAGACCTCGAGTGGACCGAGCTGGACCAGCGGGCCGTGGACACCGCCCGCGTCCTAGCCGCCGACGCCGTACAGAAGGTCGGCAACGGCCATCCCGGTACGGCCATGAGCCTGGCGCCCGCCGCCTACACCCTCTTCCAGAAGGTGATGCGGCACGACCCGTCGGACACCGACTGGGTTGGACGCGACCGCTTCGTGCTGTCCGCCGGCCATTCGTCCCTGACCCTCTACACCCAGCTCTACCTGGCCGGTTTCGGCCTGGAGCTGACGGACCTGGAGTCCTTCAGGACCTGGGGCAGCAGGACCCCCGGACACCCCGAGTACGGTCACACGCCGGGCGTGGAGACCACGACCGGTCCGCTCGGCCAGGGTGTCGCCAACGCGGTGGGCATGGCGATGGCCGCCCGCTACGAGCGCGGTCTGTTCGACCCCGACGCGCCCCAGGGCGAGTCCCCCTTCGACCACTTCATCTACGCGATCGCCGGTGACGGCTGCCTCCAGGAGGGCATCTCCGCGGAGGCCTCGTCCATGGCCGGGCACCAGGAGCTCGGCAATCTGATCCTGCTGTGGGACGACAACCACATCTCGATCGAGGGCGACACCGAGACCGCGGTCTCCGAGGACACGGTCAAGCGCTACGAGGCGTACGGCTGGCACGTGCAGCGGATCGCCCCGAAGCCGGACGGCGACCTCGACCCGCACGCCATCTACAACGCGATCGAGGCCGCGAAGAAGGTGACGGACAAGCCGTCCTTCATCGCGATGCGCTCGATCATCGCCTGGCCCGCCCCGAACGCGCAGAACACCGAGGCCGCCCACGGCTCGGCGCTCGGCGACGACGAGGTCGCCGCCACCAAGCGTGTCCTCGGCTTCGACCCGGAGAAGTCCTTCGACGTCGCCGCCGAGGTGCTGGCCCACACCCGCCAGGCGCTGGACCGCGGTGCCCAGGCCAAGGCCGAGTGGGAGAAGGGCTACGCCGCCTGGCGTACCGCCAGCCCGGAGCGCGCGGCGGAGTACGACCGCATCGCGGCGGCGGAGCTGCCGAGCGGCTGGGAGGAGAAGCTCCCCGTCTTCGAGGCGGGCACGGGTGTGGCCACCCGCGCCGCGTCCGGCAAGGTCCTCCAGGCCCTCGGCGCGGTCATCCCCGAGCTGTGGGGCGGCTCCGCCGACCTTGCCGGCTCGAACAACACCACGATCGACAAGACCAGCTCGTTCCTCCCGGCGGACAACCCGCTGCCGGAGGCGAACCCGTACGGCCGCACGATCCACTTCGGCATCCGCGAGCACTCCATGGCCGCGGAGATGAACGGCATCGCGCTGCACGGCAACACGCGTATCTACGGCGGCACCTTCCTGGTGTTCTCCGACTACATGCGCAACTCGGTCCGCCTGTCGGCCCTGATGCACCTGCCGGTGACGTACGTGTGGACGCACGACTCGATCGGCCTCGGCGAGGACGGCCCCACCCACCAGCCGGTCGAGCACCTCGCCTCGCTGCGCGCCATCCCCGGCCTGAACGTCGTCCGCCCCGCGGACGCCAACGAGACGGCCATCGCCTGGCGCGAGATCCTCAGGCGCTACACCAAGGTGTTCGGCAAGGGCGCCCCGCACGGTCTGGCGCTGACCCGGCAGGGCGTGCCGACGTACGAGGCGGACGAGAACGCCGCCAAGGGCGGTTACGTGCTGTTCGAGGCCGAGGGCGGCGCGCCCGAGGTCATCCTGATCGGCACCGGCTCCGAGGTGCACGTGGCCGTCGAGGCGCGTGAGCAGCTCCAGGCCGCGGGCATCCCCACGCGGGTCGTCTCCATGCCGTGTGTGGAGTGGTTCGACGAGCAGGACCAGGGGTACCGGGACAGCGTCCTGCCGCCCTCCGTGAAGGCCCGTGTCTCGGTCGAGGCCGGAATCGGTCTCACCTGGCACCGGTTCGTCGGAGACGCCGGACGCATTGTCTCGCTGGAGCACTTCGGTGCTTCGGCCGACGCCAAGGTGCTCTTCCGCGAATTCGGTTTCACCGCCGAGAACGTCGCGGAAGCCGCCCGGGAATCGATCGCCGCAGCCCAGCGCTGACGCCGACATACGACACGTAGGAGATGCAATTTCCATGACAGACGCACTCAAGCGCCTCTCCGAGGAAGGCGTCGCGATCTGGCTGGACGACCTGTCGCGCAAGCGGATCACGTCCGGCAATCTCGCCGAGCTGATCGACCAGCAGCACGTCGTCGGCGTCACCACCAACCCGTCGATCTTCCAGAAGGCGATCAGCAGCGGAGACGGTTACGAGCAGCAGGTCACCGAGCTCGCCGCCCGCAAGGTCACCGTCGAAGAGGCCCTGCGCATGATCACCACGGCGGACGTCCGCGACGCCGCCGACATCCTGCGGCCCGTCTTCGACGCGTCCGGCGGCCAGGACGGCCGGGTCTCCATCGAGGTCGACCCCCGTCTGGCGCACAACACCACGGCGACGATCGCCGAGGCCAAGCAGCTCGCCTGGCTGGTCGACCGCCCCAACACCCTCATCAAGATCCCGGCCACCAAGGCGGGTCTGCCGGCGATCACCGAGGTCATCGGCCTCGGCATCAGCGTCAACGTCACGCTGATCTTCTCGCTGGAGCGCTACCGCGAGGTCATGGACGCCTATCTGGCGGGCCTGGAGAAGGCCAAGGAGCGCGGCCTGGACCTCTCGAAGATCCACTCCGTGGCGTCCTTCTTCGTGTCCCGCGTGGACACCGAGATCGACAAGCGCCTCGACGCCCAGGGCACCCCCGAGGCCAAGGCCGCCCGCGGCAAGGCGGGCGTCGCCAACGCCCGGCTCGCCTACCAGGCGTACGAGGAGGTCTTCTCGACGGACCGCTGGGCCGTCCTCGACCGGGCGCAGGCCAACAAGCAGCGTCCGCTGTGGGCCTCGACCGGCGTCAAGGACCCCGCGTACAAGGACACCCTGTACGTCGACGAGCTCGTCGCACCGAACACCGTGAACACCATGCCGGAGGCCACGCTGGAGGCCACCGAGGACCACGGGCAGATCACCGGCGACACCATCGCCGGTACGTACGAGCAGTCCCGCGCCGAACTCGACGCCGTCGAGAAGCTCGGGATCTCGTACGACGACGTGGTCCAGCTCCTTGAGGACGAGGGCGTCGAGAAGTTCGAGTCCGCCTGGAACGACCTGCTCAAGTCGACCGAGGCGGAGCTCCGGCGCCTCGCCCCTTCGGAGGGCTGAAATCTTGTCGAGCAGCAACCCGCTGCGTGACCCCGCAGACCGACGGCTCCCGCGTATCGCGGGGCCGTCGGGCCTGGTCATCTTCGGCGTCACGGGCGATTTGTCACGTAAAAAGCTGATGCCCGCGGTGTACGACCTCGCCAACCGGGGTCTGCTGCCGCCGGGCTTCTCGCTCGTCGGGTTCGCCCGCCGCGAGTGGGCCCACGAGGACTTCGCCCAGGAGGTCCACGACGCGGTCAAGGAGCACTCCCGCACCCCCTTCCGCGAGGAGGTCTGGCAGCAGCTCGTCCAGGGGATGCGCTTCGTCCAGGGCACCTTCGACGACGACGACGCCTTCGACCGGCTGCGCTCCACCATCGAGGAACTGGACAAGGCGCAGGGCACGGGCGGCAACTTCGCCTTCTACCTGTCCGTGCCGCCGTCCGCGTTCCCGGTGGTCATCCAGCAGCTGAAGAAGCACAAGCTGGCGGAGCAGTCGGGCGGCTCCTGGCGCCGCGCCGTCATCGAGAAGCCCTTCGGCCACGACCTCGCGTCCGCCGAGGACCTCAACGCGATCGTGCACGAGGTATTCGCCCCTGACCAGGTCTTCCGCATCGACCACTACCTCGGCAAGGAGACCGTCCAGAACATCCTGGCGCTCCGCTTCGCCAACACGATGTTCGAGCCGATCTGGAACCGGTCGTTCGTCGACCACGTGCAGATCACGATGGCCGAGGACATCGGCATCGGCGGCCGCGCCGGCTACTACGACGGCATCGGCGCCGCCCGTGACGTCATCCAGAACCACCTGCTCCAGCTGATGGCGCTGACCGCCATGGAGGAGCCCTCCTCCTTCGACGCGGACGCGCTCGCGGCGGAGAAGACCAAGGTGCTCAGCGCGACCAGGCTCCCGAAAGACCTGGGCAAGAGCACGGTCCGGGGCCAGTACGCGGCGGGGTGGCAGGGCGGCGAGAAGGTCGTCGGCTACCTCCAGGAGGACGGCATCGACCCCAAGTCGAAGACCGACACCTTCGCCGCGATCAAGGTGGAGGTGGACAACCGCCGCTGGGCGGGCGTCCCGTTCTACCTGCGTACCGGCAAGCGGCTCGGCCGGCGCGTCACCGAGATCGCGGTCGTCTTCCAGCGCGCCCCGCACTCCCCCTTCGACCACACGGCGACGGAGGAGCTGGGCCAGAACGCGATCGTCTTCCGCGTCCAGCCCGACGAGGGCGTCACGGTCCGCTTCGGCTCCAAGGTCCCCGGCACCTCCATGGAGATCCGGGACGTCTCGATGGACTTCGCGTACGGCGAGTCCTTCACGGAGTCGAGCCCGGAGGCGTACGAACGTCTGATCCTCGACGTGCTGCTCGGTGACTCGAACCTCTTCCCGCGCACGGAGGAGGTCGAGCTGTCCTGGAAGATCCTCGACCCGATCGAGCGGTACTGGGACAAGCACGGCAAGCCCGCGCAGTACCCCTCGGGCACCTGGGGACCCGTCGAGGCGGACGAGATGCTCGAACGAGACGGACGGAGCTGGCGTCGCCCATGAAGACCGATCTCACGGACACCACGGCCAGCAAGGTCAACAAGGCGCTCGTCCAGGGCCGCCGCGCCATCGGCACACCCGCCGTCGGCATGGTGCTCACCCTCGTCATCGTCACCGACGAGGAGAACGCCTACGACGCCCTGAAGGCCGCCAACGAGGCCTCGCGCGAGCACCCCTCGCGTACCCTCGTGGTCATCAAGCGCGTCTCCCGCTCGCCCCGCGACCGCACGACGTCGCGGCTCGACGCCGAGGTGCGGCTCGGGGCGGAGGCGGGCACCGGCGAGACGGTGGTGCTGCGCCTGTACGGCGAGGTGATCAACCACGCCCAGTCGGTCGTGCTGCCGCTGCTGCTGCCGGACGCCCCCGTCGTCGTCTGGTGGCCGGTCAACGCGCCGCTCGACCCGGCGAAGGACCCGCTCGGCGCGCTCGCGCAGCGCCGGGTGACCGACACCTACGCGGCCGAGGCCCCGGTACGGGAGCTCAACGCCCGCGCCGAGGCCTACACCCCGGGCGACACGGACCTGTCGTGGACCCGCATCACGCCGTGGCGTTCGATGCTGGCCGCGGCCCTGGACCAGGTCACCTGCGACGTGGACGCGGTCGAGGTGGAGGGCGAGGAGTTCAACCCGAGCTGCGAGCTGCTCGCGATGTGGCTCGCGGACCGGCTGGAGGTCCCCGTCAAGCGGTCGCTGTCCTCGGGTCCCGGCCTCACCGCGGTCCGGCTGGACACGAGCTGCGGCCCGATCGTCCTGGACCGCGCCGACGGCACCCTCGCCACGCTGTCCATCCAGGGGCAGCCCGACCGCGCGGTGGCGCTCAAGCGCCGGGAGACGGCCGAGCTGATGGCGGAGGAGCTGCGCCGCCTCGACCCGGACGACACCTACGCCTCGGCGCTGCGCTTCGGCGTGGACCGGCTGAACGCCCCGGCGGACACCGCCGGGTCCACGTCCTCGGGCGGCACCGCGACCGCCACGAAGGCGGCCCCGGTCGCCAAGGACTCCCCCGCCGGGGTGGCCGAGAGGCTCGCCAAGAAGGCGGCGGGCAAGGCGGCCGCCGAGTGAACACTCCGCAGCTCGTCGTCCACCGCGACAAGGAACTGATGGCCGAGGCCGCGGCGGCACGGCTGATCACGAAGATCGTGGACGCGCAGGCCTCGCGCGGCTCCGCGTCGATCGTGCTCACCGGCGGGCGCAACGGCAACGGGCTCCTCGCGGCGCTCGCGTCCGCGCCCGCCCGGGACGCCGTCGACTGGGCGCGTCTGGACCTGTGGTGGGGCGACGAGCGCTACCTCCCCGAGGGCGACCCCGACCGCAACGACACGCAGGCCCGCGCGGCCCTGCTCGACGCGGTGCCGCTGGACCCGGCGCGGGTGCACACGATGCCCGCGTCCGACGGTCCCTACGGCGCCGACGTCGAGGCGGCGGCGGAGTCGTACGCGGCGGAGCTCGCGAAGGCCGCCGGGCCCGAGAACCACGGTCCGGTCCCGGCCTTCGACGTGCTGATGCTGGGCGTCGGCCCGGACACGCACGTGGCCTCGCTCTTCCCGGAGCTGCCCGCGGTGCGGGAGACGGAGCGGACGGTGGTGGGCGTGCACGGCGCGCCCAAGCCGCCGCCGACCCGGATCTCGCTGACCCTGCCCGCGATCCGCTCCGCCCGTGAGGTGTGGCTGCTCGCGGCCGGGGAGGACAAGGCGGAGGCGGCCGCGATCGCCCTGTCGGGCGCGGGCGAGATCCAGGCCCCGGCCGCCGGGGCGTACGGCCGCTCCCGCACCCTGTGGCTCCTGGACGCGGCGGCGGCGTCCCAGCTGCCGCGGGCGCTGTATCCACCGGCGTCCGCCTGAACGGCTGAACGGCTGAGCGGCTGAGCGGCTGAGCGGCTGAGCGGCTGAGCGGCTGAGCCACGGAACCGCTGAACGGGGCGGCAGGGTCACGAGACCCTGCCGCCCCGGCACGTTCCACCCCACCGCACGGCTCGCGACGCGGCCTCCCCGCCCGCGGGCGGGGCGGGTCCCGCCGCCGGGCGGGTGGGGGTCCGGCGGCTGCACCCCGCCCCAACGGCCCCTGTCAGCCGACCAAGTGGCCGTGCCCCGCCACAACGGCCCCCGCCAGTTGACCGAGTGGCCGTGCCCCGCCACAACGGCCCCGTCAGCGGGCCGAGTTGACGCGGCCGAGGTCGCCCTCCAGCCGGCCCCGTCGGCGCAGTTCCGCGATGTCGGCCGCGAGGCGGTCGCGGATGTCCTTGCCCGTACGGCGCCATCCGAAGAACTCGCAGGCCTGCTTGATCAGCTCGTCCTCGGACATGCCGGGGCACTCGGCGGCCAGCTCGCACAGCGCCACGTACCGCTCCGCGGGGGCGATGTGCAGGACCTTGCGGGCCGAGTCACCGCCCTCCGGACGCCGGGCGCCGACGACGGCGTGGCCCTCCGTGGCGAAGAACGCCCCGTCCACGGCCACGCGCCCCGAGGACACCAGCGTGCGCGCCACCTCCCGGACGTTGTCCCGGATACGGCTGCCCGCCCTGGCGACCCCCCACGCCTCGCGCGCCCGCTGCACCAGCAGGTCCTCGTGGATGGGCCCCTCGACCTCGATGACCCGTGCCAGGAGCCTGCGCAACGCGGGGCGGGCCTCGGGCGTGTGCAGTTCGTGGCTCGGCCGCAGCACCACCGTCTCGGTCCGGTACACCGTGCTCCAGTCACGTTCCGCGTCACCGTCGACCGGCACCCGCTCGTACGCAGGCTCCGCCGGCCCCGGCAGGATCGGCGCGGTGGCCGGCACACCCACACCGGCCACCGGCATCGGCGCGGCCGGATCATCGGCCGGTTCCCCGGAGGACGGCCCCTCCGGGGAGCCGGCCCTCGTCCGTTCCCCCGCCGACAACGACGGCGGCGCGGCCGGCGCCGGGACGGACGCGGGAAGAGGCCCCTGGGCGATCGCCCCGTCGACCGCCTCCCGCAGTCGCAGCTCGGCGGCCGCGCGCCCGCGGTACCAGTCGGTGCCCCAGATCCGGTGGAGCCGCCAGCCGAGTCCGTTCAGGACCTGCTCCCGCAGCCGGTCCCGGTCCCTGGCCGCCCGGGAGGAGTGGTACATGGCACCGTCGCACTCGATGCCGAGCGCGTAGGCACCGGGCAGTCGTGGATGGCGCAGGCCGATGTCGATGCGGTAGCCGGCGACGCCGACCTGCGGCTGCACCTGGTGGCCCCAGTCCCGCAGGACGGCGAGGACGGACTCCTCGAACGGGCTGTCCGGCTCGGCGTCCGCCTGGACGACGTCGCGAGCGAGGACGGAGGGCCCGTTCTCCGCGTACTCGAGATAGCGCTTCAGGTACTGCACGCTCTCGTTGGAGCTGTCGGACAGGCTCGTGCCCCGGAAGGACGAGACGACCTCCATGCGGTAACGGGCGCGGGTCACCGCCACATTGAGGCGGCGCCAGCCCCCGCCCTTGTTGACGGGCCCGAAGTTCAGTCCCAGCTTGCCGTGTTCATCGGGGCCGTACCCCACGGACATGATCATCACGTCGCGCTCGTCGCCCTGGACGGATTCCAGGTTCTTCACGAAGAAGCCGTCGAGACGGTCCTCGGTGAAGCAGTGGTCGAGATCGGGGCGCGCGAGCCTCGCCTGCTGCACGGCCTGGTCGATGGCCGAGGCCTGGGCCTGGGAGAGCGCGACGACGCCCAGCGTCCTGCCGGGCCGGGTGTCGAAGTGGTGCAGGACGCGCCGGGCGACGAAGTCCGCCTCCAGGCGGTTGTCGCTCCGCCCGCCGCGGTCGTACACGCCGTCGGCCCGGAGGAAGGCCACGCCGACGTCGTTGCCCTCGTCCAGTGCTCCGGGGAACGTCACCATCGCGTTGCCGTAGAACTCCCGGTTGCTGAAGGTGATCAGGTTCTCGTGACGGCTGCGGTAGTGCCAGCGGAGCGGCAGTTCACGCATGGCGCCGGCCTTGCAGGCGTGCAGCAGGGACTCGAAGGAGTCCGGGACGTCCTGCGTGTACTCGTCCGAGTCGTCGTCCACCGAGGAGTCGAAGAACGAGGTGGGCGGCAGCTGTTTGTCGTCACCGGCCACGACGAGCGTGCGCCCCCGGTAGACGCAGTTGACCGCGTCACTGGGCCGGACCTGGGACGCCTCGTCGAAGACCACGACGTCGAAGTGGAAGTCCGGAGGCAGGAACTGACTGACCGTCAAGGGGCTCATCATGAAGCAGGGCTTGATCGACTGGACCACGTCCCGGGTCCTGCCGAGCAGTTCCCGCACCGGCATGTGCCGGGTCTTCTTCTCCGCCTCCCGGACGATGACGGCACCCGCTCCCCCGGCGAACCGGCGCGGGCGCCGCTTGTTGCAGGCCTCGATGACGGCGCCGCCCGCGGCGGCGATCAGCCGGCGGTCGGCGTCCTGGAAGTCGCTCACCCGCGCGTCGAGGTCGTCGGAGCGGGATCGGCGCAGGCGGGTGTCGCTCGCGAGGATGCCGTCGGCCCAGGCGCGCAGCACCGCCTGTTCGACGACATCGGACAGCCGGCCGGGTTCGACACCCCGCTCGGCCGCGCTCCTCACGAGGTCGTCCGCACCGTGGCGGGCGAGCACGGCGAGGCCGTCGACATGGGCGTGCCAGATCTCCGGCCCCTGCTCGTCGCCCCGCAGGACCGCGATCGACTGGTGGGCCTGGTCGAAGAGGCCCAGCAGACCGGCCGAGAGCTGGGTGCGGCGCGCGGTGTCGAACAGAGCGAGCAGATCCTCGGCGGACCGGGTCCAGCGGTCGGCCCGGGCGGCGACCGTGGCGCACCAGGCGGTGAGCGACTGCCGGATGTTCTCGGCGAGCAGCCGCGGGAGCCGGTCCGTGTCGGCGTCGCAGGAGAGCCGCTCGGCGAGCGTCTCGCGGTGGCCGGCGTCCTGGCCGAGGACGGCGATGCGGTCGGCCGTGGACAGCGCGAGGCCGAGGTCCGCCAGGGCCTCCCCCGTGCGCGGAAGATAGCGGCCGAGGAGAGCGGTGTGGCGCTCGGTCAGCCGGGAGAGTTCGGCGGCGGCCCCGCGCCAGGCGAGCGCGTCCTCCAGTCGCCCGGGCAGTGATCTGTCCCAGAGGCTGTCGCGTGCGAGCGCGGCCACGGCCGAGCGGTCCTCCTTGTACTGGGCCGAGAAGCGCCCCATCAGTCCGCGGTGGCGACCGGCGAACCGGTCCGCCAGTTCCCGCAGTTCGGCACAGGCGAGCACCTGCTCGCCGAAGACGTCCGAGGCCCGGTCACGGGCCGTGGCCTCGGCTTCCAGGGCACGGCGCAGCTCCGCCGCCGCCGTGTGCGCCCGGTGCAGGGCGTCCTGTTCGAACCAGCCGCGTGGCGGCAGATGGCTGTGGTCCGTCAGATCGGCGAGCTCGCACAGGGCGAACGCGGCCTCCGCCCGGTCTGCCTTGGGCAGACCGAACAGGTCGGCCAGCTGCGCGACGTGGGCCGACACGTCGTCCGGGAGGCCGCCGTCCGCGGGCGCCGTCCCCTCCGGGTCCGGGAGCCCCGCCCGCAAGGAGCGGACCAGGGCGCGGACTTCGTGGACCGAGCGGGGTTCGTCCTGCGTCGCCGCGAAGGGACGCCGACCCGTCGCGGTCACCAGGGCGTCGAGGGCGTCGGCGGCCTCGGAGACCACCTGATGGGGGGAGGCGCCGGTCAGTCCGCGCCAGGGGAAGGAATCGCCCTCGACGGCCGGACGCCAGGCGCGGCCGACCGTCCGGGAGGCGGTGGCGAGTTCCTGGAGGGCACCGGCGGTCAGGTCACGGACGGCTCCGGCGTTCTCGGCGGCGAGCGGCAGCCGGGGCGTGTGGGACCGCTCCAGCAGGACGAGCCGTCCGAGGACGTCGTGCAGGCTGCGGTCCAGGGGCTCGCGGGTCTCGTTCATGGCGGCGGCGTAGGCGGACAGCTCTTCGCGCAGGGTGCGGGCCCGCTCCAGTTCATGCTCCGCGGCGCCGGTCACCCGGACCTCGGTGGTCAGCACCCGCGCGAGTTCGGTGGCCACCGCCTTCTTGCTGGTGTCACCGCTGTGCAGCGCCATCACGAAGTCCCCGAGTCCCACACCGCGCAACCGGTTGCGTACGACGTCGAGCGCCGCGGCCTTCTCGCTGACGAACAGCACGCTGCGCCCCGCGTGCATGAGCGCGGCGATCATGTTGGTGATGGTCTGGCTCTTGCCGGTGCCGGGCGGGCCGCTCATCACGAAGGACCGCTGGTCGAGGGCGGCGGCGATGCACTGCCGCTGTGAGGCGTCGGCGTCGAGGACCAGAGGGGTCCGCTCGGGCAGTTGGACGTCGTCGATGCGATCCAGGTCGACCGGTTCGAAGGCGATCAGGTCGTCGGGCAGACCGGAGTCGGGTCCGAGGGCGACGGCACGGACCAGCGGATGGCCGAGCACCTGCTCCTCGTTCTGCTGGAGGTCCTGGTACATGGCCTCCCGGTGCGAGGCGAACAGGCCGAGCACCACCCGTTCCTCCACGGACCAGTCCTTCTGGCCGACCGCGGCCGACCGGGCGGCGGCCATCACGGCGGACGGGTCCGTGACGTCGGCGGCGGTGACCCGGCTCCAGTCGACACCGAGCCGTTCCAGTTTCACGGCGAGCGCCGGATTGTGGATACGGTCCTGGTCGTCGGCCAGGTGGAGGCGGCAGCGCCGGTTGCTGTCCCTGCGCAGTTCGACCGGGACGAGGAGCAGGGGGGCGGCGCTGCCCTGATCGGCGCCGGCCTCGCGCCAGTCGAGCATGCCGACGCCGAGCCACAGCACCCACAGGCCGTAGTCGTTGTACATCTGGCCGGACTTCTGCCGCAGTTGGTACAGCGAACTGTCCAGTGAGGCCTGGGTGGCCTTCTGCGTGACCAGTCCGGCCCGGGGCCGTCGCCCGCCGGACACGGGCCTTTCGCCACCCGTCTGCTCGCCACCCGTCCGCTCGTCCCCCGGCTCCTCGGCGTCAGCGGTCTCGACGACGGGGGCGAACTCCCAGCCCTTGGCGAGATCGGCGAGAAGCGCGTCCGCGGACGGCGTGGTGATCTCCAGGGTCGCCGTTCTGGTGTGCTTGAAGTTCAGCAGCCGGTTGCGCCCGCCCATGTCCAGCAGAGAGTTGCGCCATCCATCGAGAACGGCCTTCAGCCGGTCGAGACCTGGATCCTCGGCGGCGTACACGGTGCGGGACTGATCGGGCATACGGCGAATACCTCCTGGGCGTCGGTGCGCAGGGGTCGCCACCTCACAGGCCCCCCTGGAGGTAACTCCCTATCAGCTCACCCGTAGCGGCACGCCAGAGATCGTCGACAAGATATGCGCCCGTTGTGAAGAAATCGAACACATGATGTGGGGGTGTACGCCCTCACGTTCGATTCACTTGACACATCGCTCACCCGACCCGTCCGCCCCCGCCCCCTGGGGCGATCGCCGCCTCGGCGATCGGGGAGGTACGGGAAGCGGGCGGACTCCCGCCGCCCGCTTCCCCTCAGACAGGCTCAACGACCGCGCAGGGCGCGGTACTTGGCGACGAGGGCCTGGGTCGACGCGTCCAGTCCTGGGACGTCCGCGCCCTCGGTGAGGGCGGGCTCGACGCGCTTGGCGAGCACCTTGCCGAGTTCGACGCCCCACTGGTCGAAGGAGTCGATGTTCCA
>NZ_JBVHLK010000018.1:0-152676 GCF_055559015.1 Streptomyces sp. NPDC024698
AATGGGCCTACCTGCGGCCCTACACCAGCAACGACGAACGCACGGCCGCCCTGGACGACTTCCTCCACGGCTACAACTACCATCGCTGCCACACCACCCTCGGAGGCCAGCCACCCATCAGCCGTGTGAACAACGCTGCGGGTCAATACAGCTAGTACTGGATCCTCTTGATGGGTATACGTCCTGGTGGCGGGGTAGCTGATGGTGCTCGGGGGCGGGTGCTGGGCGATGGTTTTATGGGCACGACCGGCGCGTGATGAGGACGAGCGGGCCGTCGTTTGCCGGCTGTCGCGGACCCGGAGGGCTCCGCGGGAGTGGTGATGCGGGCCCGGATGATCGAGCTGAGCCGGTCGGGGCTGCGGTGCCTGCGATCGTGGTGGAACTGGGGTGCAGTCAGAAGACGGTCCGCTGCCGGCTGCACCGCTTCAACCGTCTGGGCCTGCACTGCAGGGCTTGGATGATCTGGGTGGGCGGGGCCGTAAGCAGCGGATCACCGAGCAGGAACGGTCTTGGGCCATTTCCCTGGTCAAGTCGGTGCCGCCGAGGCGACTCCGGTGGGAACCCGTCGGGAAACTGTGGGTCTTCGACGAGTTGGGACCGCCCGAGTGGACGCTGGATTCCCTGGCCGCGGCAGCACGGACCGAAGGAATCGAGGTGGGCCGCTCGCAGGTCAGACGCATCCTGCTCGCCGAGGGGGTCCGCTGGCGGCGCACCCGGTCCTGGATGCGGTCGAAGCACCCGGACTTCGCCCCAGAGCGGTGTGGACCCGGTTCTGTGTCTTCGCCCGTTTGCCCGAGCTGGAGGTTCCCGGGGCTCGCCGCCAGCTCTTGGCGTACGTGTCGGCGGTGTTCTCCGGGGTGATCTCCTTCCCGGGCGGCGTGGGCAACACGCGCAAGGACCCGGAGGCCTTCGCCCGTCTCCTCCACGACGTCGAGACGAGGATCTTCGACGTACTGCCGGACGAGACATGGGTCTACCCCAGCCACGGCGACGACACGACGCTGGGCACCGAGCGCCCGCATCTGCCGGAGTGGCGAGCACGGGGCTGGTGATCCGCCGACGGGGAGGCGGGGCCGTCCTCTTCAGGACGGCTCCGCTTCTGGGCGGCTCCGCTTCTGGGCGGCTCCTCTTCTGGGCGGCTCCTCTTCTGGGCGGCTCCTCTTCATGACGGCTCCGCCTCCCTGTCGGTGTGCTCTCAGCCAGTGGTCACGGCGTCCGCGCGAGGCGGCTGAACGGCAGGAGTTCACACGACTGCAACACCCGTTCCCACCATGCGGACAAATAGCGCTGTGACCTGGACAAACAGCTGCTTCGCTGCCACTCTCCCGCCATGTACCGACCTCAACGCGCCCTGCGCCCCGCCGTGTCCGCCTGCACCGTGGCCCTGCTCGCCCTCGCCGTGGGCTGTGCCCCGCAGCCGGAGAGCAAGGCGTCGGGCAAGGCTTCCGGGAGCACCGCCGAGACCTGCGCCAAGGGCTCGTTGAGCACCCGGACCTCCGGCAAGCTCACCGTCGCCACCGACGAACCCGCGTATGACCCGTGGTTCAAGGACGACAAGCCCGCCAACGGAAAGGGCTTCGAGTCGGCGGTGACGTACGCCGTGGCGCGACAGCTCGGCTACGCCGACGCCGATGTCGTCTGGCAGAGCGTGCCCTTCAACAAGGCCTTCGCCCCCGGCGCCAAGACCTTCGACTTCGACATCAACCAGGTGTCGATCAGCGCCGAACGCAAGAAGGCCGTGGACTTCTCGTCCGGCTACTACGACGTGCGCCAGGCCGTCATCGCGCTGAAGAACTCCAAGGCGGCGAAGGCGACGAGTCTCGCGGACCTCAAGAAACTGAAGCTCGGCGCGCAGGTCGGCACCACCAGCCTGGACTACATCGACGACGTGGTGAAGCCGACCGGGCAACCGGCCGCGTTCGCGAAGAACGACCAGGCCAAGTCCGCCCTGAAGAACGGCCAGGTCGACGCCATCGTCACCGATCTGCCGACCGCCTTCTACATCACGGCCGCCGAGGTGACCGAGGCGCGGATCGTCGGGCAGTTCGAGAACAGGGGCGGCACTCCGGAGCAGTTCGGGCTCGTCCTCGACAAGGGCAGCGCGCTGACCTCCTGCGTGACCAAGGCCGTGGACGCCCTGCGGGCGGACGGCACGCTCGCGAAGATCGAGAAGCAGTGGCTGTCCGAGGCGGTCGACGCCCCGGTGCTCAAGTGACCGCGATGAAGGGCCAGTCGGGAGAGGACGCCGCCGAGGGAGAGATGCCCTCGGAGGGCGCGCACGGCGGGGGCGTGCTCGAAGCGGAGGCGTCCGAAGGCGGCACGCCCGGACCGGACCTGCCCCGCAGCAGGGCGGCCGAACGGGACCTGCCCGGCACAGCGGCGCCCGGACGGAGCGAGACGTACGTCCCGTCGCGGCGGAGGATCGAGCGCGAGCGCCACCGGCGCGGCCGGGCCCGCCGTTCGGCCGCCGTGGCCGCGCTCTCCACGCTCGTCACGGCCGTCGTGCTCTACCTCGTGGTGGTGAACGCGCCGGGCTGGCCGCGCACGAAGGAGACGTTCTTCGACGCCTCGTTCGCGCGTGAGGCCCTCCCCAAGGTTCTCGACGGACTCTGGCTCAATCTCCGGCTGTTCGTGGTGTGCGGCCTCGTGGTGCTCGTGCTGGGCACCCTGACGGCCGTGGCCCGCACGCTGAAAGGACCGGTGTACTGGCCCGTCCGCGCCCTCGCCACCGCGTACACCGACTTCTTCCGCGGCCTGCCGCTGATCATCTGCCTCTCGATCGTCGTGTTCGGCGTACCCGCGCTCCAGTTGCAGGGCGTCACCACCGACCCCGTCGTTCTCGGCGGCGTGGGCCTGGTGCTCACGTACTCGGCGTACGTCGCCGAGGTCGTCCGCGCCGGCATCGAGTCCGTGCACCCCTCGCAACGGGCCGCGGCGCGCTCGCTGGGCCTCACCGCCAGGCAGACCCTTCGCCATGTGGTGCTGCCCCAGGCCGTCCGCCGTCAGGTCCCGCCGCTCCTGAACGACATGGTGTCCCTCCAGAAGGACACCAGCCTCGTCTCGATCGGCGGCGCTGTGGAGGCGATGCGGTCCGCGGACATCATCGTCGGCCGCAGCCTCAACTACACGGCCTACATCGTCGCGGCGCTGCTCTTCGTGGCCCTGACCATTCCGATGACCCGCTTCACGGACTGGGTCACCGCCCGCATGGACCGGCGTCGCGGCCAGGGAGGGATCGTATGAGCACGGCACCCGCACCCGGCGGTCCGCTGTTGCGGATGGAGTCCGTCCGCAAGACCTTCGGCGACGCGGTCGTCCTGCGGGACGTCGATCTGGAGGTCGCCCCGCACACGGTGACCACGCTGATCGGCGCGTCCGGCTCGGGGAAGTCCACACTGCTGCGCTGCGCCAACCTCCTGGAGGAGGTGGACGACGGAGCGATCTGGCTGGACGGCGAGGAGATCACCGACCCGCGGACCGACCAGGACGCGGTGCGCCGGCGCATCGGCGTCGTCTTCCAGGCCTACAACCTGTTCCCGCACATGACCGTCCTGGAGAACGTCACCCTCGCCCCGCGCCGTGTGCACGGGGTGAGCCGTGCCGACGCCGAGGCACACGCGCGTGAACTGCTCGAACGGCTCGGGCTCGGCGCCAAGGCGGGCGAGTACCCGGACCGGTTGAGCGGTGGCCAGCAGCAACGGGCCGCGATCGTCCGGGCCCTGGCGGTGCGTCCGAGGCTGCTCCTCCTCGACGAGATCACCGCCGCCCTGGACCCCGAGCTCGTGGGCGAGGTCCTGGACGTCGTGCGCGATCTGAAGGAGGACGGCTTGACGATGATGCTGGCCACCCATGAGATGGGCTTCGCGCGCGAGGTCTCGGACCAGGTCTGCTTCCTGGAGGACGGGGTGATCCTGGAGCGCGGCACGCCCGAGCAGGTCCTCGGCGACCCGCGAGAGGAGCGCACGCGGCGCTTCCTCAGGCGGATCGTGGAGGCGGGACGGCTGTGACGGCGGGCGGACGCGCGCGGCCGGATGTCCACGGCTTCCCGGCTCCGCCCGCTCCACCCCGGTCGAGTTCCTGGCCGGGTTCCTGGCCGGGCTCCAGACCGGGTTCCTGGCCGGGTTCCTGGCCGGGTTCCTGGCCGGGTTCCTGGCCGGAAGTCCGTGCTCAGGTGTCCGCACGCCCCGTTCCCGCGAGGGCCGCCACGCGCTCCACCGCGAACGCGTAACCCTGCACGCCGCAGCCGGCGATCACTCCGTCGGCCCGCAGCGAGACGTACGAGTGGTGCCGGAACTCCTCGCGCTGGTGGATGTTGGAGATGTGGACCTCCACCACAGGAAGCCCGTCGCAGGTGTTGAGCGCATCCAGGATGGCGACGGAGGTGTGTGAGTAGGCGGCCGGGTTGATGACGATCCCGGCGTGGTGCAGACGGGCCTCGTGGATCCAGTCCACCAACTCGCCCTCGTGGTTGGACTGCCGGAAGTCCACCGTGCCGCCGTGCGCGGCCGCCGCCTTGACGCACAGCGCCTCGACGTCCGCGAGCGTGTCGGAGCCGTAGATCTCCGGCTGCCGCTGCCCGAGGAGGTTCAGGTTGGGCCCGTTGAGAATCATGATCGGGGCGCTGGCGAGGGTGCGGGGCACGTTTCCTCCGGTCCGTCGGGTCTGCCGGCCCGTCAAGGACCGCTGCTCGGAACCGGTTTATCACGATGCACCGACAGGGCGACGGCTCGTAGTCTCCGGCCATGACGACGCCCGCGTACCCTCCCAAGCCCGTACCCGGCGACCGGATCGCCGTGATCTCGCCGTCCAGCGGTCTGCCCGGGCTCTTCCCGCTTCCGTACGAACTGGGCCTGGAGCGGCTGCGCGAGGAGTTGGGCCTGGAACCGGTCGAGTACCCGGCCACCCGGAGGATGGGGTCGACCCCCCGGGAACGGGCCGACGACATCCACGCGGCCTTCGCCGATCCGACGGTCAGGGCGATCATCGCGTCCATCGGGGGCGACGACCAGATCACCGTGCTGCCGCTGCTGGACCGGGCGTTGATCCGGGCGAACCCGAAGCCGTTCTTCGGATACAGCGACAACACCAATCTCCTCGTCCACCTGTGGAACGCCGGAATCGTCGGCTATCACGGCGGGACGGTGATGTGCGAGCTCGGCCGGCCCGGTGCCATGCACCCGCTGACCGCGGAGTCGCTGCGGGCCGCCCTGTTCACGTCCGGGCCCTACGCGTTGCGTCCCGCCGACCGGTTCCGCGAGGTCGACCTGCCCTGGGAGGCACCGGAGAGCTTCCTCCGCGAGCCGCCGACCGAGCCGGGCACGGGCTGGACCTGGATCCGCCCGGACCGGGTGGTCGAGGGCCGTTCCTGGGGAGGCAACCTCGAGATCCTGTCGTGGTTGCTGATGGCCGACCGCGAGATCGCCCGTGACCCGTCCGTGTACGACGGTCATGTGCTGTTCCTGGAGACCTCGGAGGAGATGCCCGCGGCCGACGACGTCTTCCGGATCCTGCGCGGCATGGGCGAGCGCGGGCTGCTGGGACGCTTTCCGGCGCTTCTCATGGGGCGCCCGAAGGCATGGTCGTTCGCCCGGCCCCTCGCCCCGGAGGCCCGGGCTCGCTACACCCACGACCAGCGCGAAGCGGTCCTGCGGGCCGTCGACGCCTACGCCCCGGACATGACGGTCGTCTTCGACGTGGATCTCGGCCACACCGATCCGCAGATCGTCATCCCCTACGGAGGAACGGTCCGGGTCGACGGCCCGGCCCGGCGCATCACCGTCACCTACTGACACACGGCGCGCTCCCGTGCGCCCCCGTAACCGCCGATCACTGTGGGTAGTTGATCCGGCATGCACGACGTACGCACCGTAAGGGCGCCCTCCATGCTGCGGCTCGCGGCCGCCTCCCTCGTCGGGACGGCCATCGAGTTCTACGACTTCTTCGTCTACGGGACCGCGGCGGCGCTCGTTCTGGGGCCGCTGTTCTTCCCGACGTTCTCGCCGCTGGCGGGGACACTGGCCGCCTTCGGGACGTTCGGCGTCGGGTTCGTCGCCCGTCCGCTGGGCTCGGTGCTGTTCGGGCACATCGGCGACCGGCGCGGGCGACGGCCGGTTCTGCTGGCGTCGCTGCTGCTGACCGGCGCGGCGACGGTCGCCGTCGGCTGTGTTCCGACCTACGACCGCATGGGCGCCGCGGCACCCGTACTGCTGCTGGTGCTGCGTTTCCTCCAGGGGCTCGGACTCGGCGGCGAGTGGGGCGGTGCGGTGCTGCTGACGGCCGAGCACGCGCCCGCGGGGCGGCGCGGGCTGTGGTCGAGCTTCCCTCAGATCGGTCCGTCCTTCGGGTTCGTGCTGGCCAACGGTGTGATGCTGGCGCTGTCGTCGGCACTGTCCGACGCGCAGTTCGCGCACTGGGGCTGGCGGGTGCCGTTCTGGGGCGCGGGGGTGCTCGCCGTGGCGGGGCTGTGGCTGCGCGGTTCGCTCGACGAGAGTCCGCGGTTCCTCGAACTGGGCGACCACGCGCGCATGCCGTTCGCCGAGGTGGTGCGCGACCACTGGCGGCTCGTCCTGCTGACGGCCGGCGGACTCGCCGTCGGATACGCGGTCTTCTACGCGGTGACGACCTGGGCGCTCGCCTACGGCGTCGAACGGCTCGGCGTGAGCCGCACCGTCATGCTGACCTGCATCATGGGCGCCGTTGTGGTGCAGGGAGCGCTGACTCCCCTGGTGGCCCTGCTGGGGGACCGCTACGGACGGCGGCCGCTGTGCATGGCGGGCTGCGCGGCCGCCGCACTGTGGATGTTCCCGATGATCGGCCTGCTGTCGACCGGCGAACCCCTACTGATGTTCATGGGCTTCCTGGTGGCGCTCATCGCGTTCATCACCATGTTCGCGGTGATCGCCGCCTATCTCCCGGAGCTGTACGAACCCCGGGTGCGCTGCACGGGCGCGGCCGTCGGATACAACCTGGGCGGAGTCCTCGGGGGCGCGCTCACCCCTGTCGTGGCGACGGCGGTGGCGAGCGGGGAACGCGTGCCCTGGGGTGTCGCCGCCTATCTGACGGTGATCGCGCTGCTGAGCCTCGGGTGCTTCGCGCTGCTGCCGGAGACCCGGCCCGTACCCAGGCTGTCGGTCGTAGCCGTCACGGAGTGAGTTCCTCCAGCCCCGCGCCCGCCGGCCGGATCAGGGGTTGATGGCGAGCTCCAGATAGGCGGCGAACACGACCAGATGGACGCCTCCCTGGAGCGGGGTGGCCCGCCCGGGCACGACCGTCAGGGAGCTCACGACCACGGTGAGCGCGAGCAGCACCATCTCCGTGGGGCCGAGGCCGAGCACGAGGGGTCCGGAGAGCCAGAGCGAGGCCAGGGCGACGGCGGGAATGGTCAGTCCGATGCTGGCCATCGCCGATCCGAGGGCGAGGTTGAGGCTGGTCTGCACCCGGTCCCGGCGGGCGGCGCGCAGTGCCGCGATGGTCTCGGGGAGCAGCACGAGCAGAGCGATGATCACACCGACCACGGAGTGCGGCATGCCGGCCGCCTCGACCCCGGACTCGATGGTGGGCGACACGCCTTTGGCGAGGCCGACCACCCCGACCAGAGCCAGACCGAGGAGCCCCAGGCTGACCTTGGCGTCCCGGGCGGAGGGCGCGTCGGCGTGGTCGTCCACGTCGATGACCTTGCCCTGCTGGGTGATCGGCAGGAAGTAGTCACGGTGCCGGACGGTCTGGGTCGTCACGAACAGCCCGTACAGCACGAGCGAGGCGACCGCGGCGAAGGTGAGTTGCGCGGACGAGAACTCCGGGCCCGGCTTGCTGGTGGTGAAGGTCGGGAAGACGAGACTGAGTGTCGCGAGCGTCGCGACGGTCGCGAGGGCGGCTCCTGTCCCTTCGGCGTTGAACACGGCGAGCCCGTGACGCAGCGAGGCGACCAGCAGACACACACCGACGATCCCGTTGCAGGTGATCATCACCGCCGCGAACACCGTGTCGCGGGCCAGTGTCGAACTCTTGGCACCGCCGTCCGCCATCAGGGTGACGATGAGGGCGACTTCGATGATCGTGACCGCGACGGCCAGGACCAGGGATCCGAAGGGTTCCCCCACCCGGTGCGCGACCACCTCGGCGTGGTGCACCGCGGCGAGCACGGAACCCGCGAGGACCAGCGTCACCAGAGCGACGACGGCGCCCGGCAGGTCGCGGCCCCAGGTGAAGGCCAGCAGCACCACCGCGATCACGGGCACCACGGCGGTCCACCGTGTCGCGAGTGACCTGAGCCGAGCGATCATGCCGCGATCGTCGCAGCCACGAACGTGCCCCGCACTCCGGCGGCACGGGCCCCGCCCCGGAATCGCGCCGGACGAACACCGCCGGACGCGGGAAGCGGTGACCCGGTGCCATCAGGAGCCGGAAGCGGCTGCCGGGCGCCGCAGGACGCCGGGAGCGGTGACCGAATGGCCTCCGACGCCGGGAGCGGTGGCCGAATGACGTCGGGTGCCGGGAGCGGTGACCGGTAACGCTCCGCCCACCGCTCCCGGGGGTGATCGTCGTCGCGTGCGACGCGGTCAGACGTCAACGCTCTCCTTCGAGGCGCTCTCGGTCCGCTCGCGCGCCGCCTGCTTCCTGGTGGCGGCGAGGCTGGTGATCGTGGTGACCACGAGGACCGCGCAGATCACGCCGAGCGAGACCGGGATGGATATCTCGGGAACATGGACGCCGGACTCGTGCAGCGCGTGCAGGACGAGCTTGATACCGATGAATCCGAGGATGACCGACAGGCCGTAGCTGAGGTGGACCAGCTTCTTGAGCAGGCCGCCGATGAGGAAGTACAGCTGCCGCAGACCCATCAGCGCGAAGGCGTTGGCCGTGAAGACGATGTACGGGTCCTGGGTCAGGCCGAAGATCGCGGGGATCGAGTCGAGCGCGAAGAGCACGTCGGTGGTGCCGATCGCCAGCATCACGACCAGCATCGGCGTCATGACGCGCTTGCCGTTCGCGCGGATCCACAGCTTGGTGCCGTGATAGCGGTCGGCCACGCCGAACCGTCGCTCGGCGGCCTTGAGGAGCTTGTTCTCCTCGAACTCCTCGTCGTCCTCGTCGGCCCGGGCCTCCTGGATCAGCTTCCAGGCGGTGTAGATGAGGAACGCCCCGAAGATGTAGAAGACCCACGCGAAGTTCGCGATGATCGCGGCGCCCGCGGCGATGAACACCGTGCGCAGGACGAGCGCTATGAGGACGCCCACGAGGAGCACGCGCTGCTGGTACTTGGAGGGCACCGCGAACTTCGCCATGATCAGGACGAAGACGAAGAGGTTGTCGACGCTCAGCGATTTCTCGGTGATGAAGCCGGCGAAGAACTCCCCGGCGGGCTGTCCGCCGGCGAAGAGGAGCAGTCCGAGTCCGAACAGCCCGGCGAGGGCTATCCAGACGACCGTCCAGATTCCGGCTTCCTTGATCGATACGTCGTGCGGCTTGCGGCCGATGAAGAAGTCGACCGCGATCAGTGCGGCCAGCCCCACGATGGTCAGGACCCACAGGGTCAGGGAAACATTCACTGCGCCTCCGGCAGTACGTAACGGCAGATTTTTCAGCGTCGTTCGCCACCGGAGGTCTCTTCCACCCGTGGCCGCCGGGCGCTGGATGCGCCTCGGGAGCCTGCGGGCCGACGCCCCGGGATCCGGGGGATCCGTATTGACGGGTGCGTCGCAGCAGGTAGGGAGTACTCCCCTCCGTATGGAAAAAGAGTACCCGAATCACCAAGGAAAGGCAAAGGGGAGAGTAAAAGAAGAACCAAGTTCGCTGGTCAGAGCACTTTACGGTTACTTGGTGAGCCGTGCGGGAGCTCAGGCCCGAAGGCCCGCGAGGGTCCGGAGGCGCCGGGGTCGGCTCAGCGGTTCCACGACCGGCGGGCCTCCGCCACCTGCGCGAGCACCTGCTGGAGCACCTGACTGTCCGCCGGTACGAGTGCGGGCTCATACGTCCACGCGTGTCCGACCCATGGATCGGCGAGATGGTCGTCGGGCACCGGCGTGATCCGCAGCAGCGACCGCCAGAGGGGGTCGAGCAGCGGTCCGTACGCCGCGGCGTCCTCCCGGTCGGCCACCATCATCAGATGGACGCCGACGGCCGGTCCCTCGTCCGCCAGATAGCGGAGCTGGGTGACGGCCCGGTCGTCGAAACCGTGCGGGAAGTCGTTGACGATCAGCAACTGCTCGGCGGTGTCGAGATCCGGAGGCAGCGAGTCCGCGGCTCCGCCGCGCAACGCCATCTGCACCAGGTCGACCCGCTGGGTGAGACGGTTCAGTACGTCCGCCACGCCCGCGGCGCTCGCGGCCGGAGGACCGCCGAGCACCCCGGACCGCGTCAGGGGCGCCAACGACGAGGCTCCGCCGCCGGCCGGGTCGATGACGTGCACGGTGAACTCGCCCGCGGGGTAGATCGCGAGCAGCCGGGCGGCGTGCGCCACGGCGGTGTCCATGGCGAGGCGGCGCACGTGATCGGAATCGGCGAGCGTGCCCTCCAGGGAGGTGCGACCACTGTCCACCCACAGGCCGCGCTCCAGCGGCAGACGCACGAGCATCGGGATGCTCAGATTCTCGGTCTCGGGCAGCCGGAGGTCGCCGAGCCGCAGCGCCATGGGTATCTCCATGGGGGCGCGATAGCCGTGCCAGACGGGGTTGTCCCAGCGCGCGTAGGCCATCGGCAGAGCGGGCTCCACGACGTCCGCCTCGGCGGTGAGCTGCGCGAGGTCGCGGTCGAGGACGGCTCGGGCCTGGTCGACCAGCTGCGCGTGTTTGGCGCGGGCGGCTTCGCGAGCGGCGTCGCCCTGCCCTCCGATCCGACTGCGTGGGTCGGAGAGGACCTGATCGAGCTCCTTCTCCATGCGGGAGTCGGCGAAGTCGACGGCACTGCGGTACGCGGCGACGGTCCGGGCCAGGTCTTCGAACATCCCCCAGACCTGGTTGTAGAGCCGCTCCTCCATGGACCAGCCGGTCGCGTCCCCCGCGACCGGCTGCGCGGGCTGTCCGGGCTGGGCCGGCGGAGCGGTCGGCGGGGGCGGCGGTGGAGCGGTGGTCTGCCGTCCGGGGTGGCTGTAGTCGACCGGGCCGCCTGCGGTGGGCGAGGAGGCAGCGGGAAGGTCGGGCTGCGCGGGGCCCCCCGGACGACCGGTCCCGCCGGCCGTGGCTCCCTGCGGTGCGGGGGTGTATGGCGTCTGCTGCGCCGGCACGGTCCCTGCGGTGCCCTGGGGTCCTGTTCCGGTGCTGGGCTGGTCCGGTCCCTGGGCCGGTGCGGCGGCCTGCCGCGACCGGTCCGCGTCCGGGGTGCGGGGCGGGGGCGCCGCCACCGACCGCGCCATGCCCCGGGCCACCGCGTCGTTGATGCCGGCCGCGAGCCGCCGGGCTTCCGGAAGCCCCTGGTCGGCGAGGAGGTCGGCGAGCCCGCCCGCGTAGCCCTGGCCGACCGCGCGCACCTTCCAGGCACCCTGCCTGCGGTAGAGCTCCAGGGCCACGACGGCGGACTCGCTGTCCAGTCCGGTGACGGTGTAGCTGGCGACTTCGAGACCGTCGAGGCCGGTGACCGCGACGAAGGGGGCGGCGACGGCGCCGAACCGGACCGGTCCGCCGACACCGGTGGGCAGCGCGAGCAGCACGCTGACCCGGTGCACGTCCTGCGGCAGGACACCCAGGTCGAAGGCCAGGCGGTGGTCGGCCGCCGCCTGCTTCGAGACTTCGAGCCCGGGGAGCGTGGGCGCGCCCGGGTGGGCCACCCACTCGACGCCCCGGACCCTGCCCTGCTCGTCGCTGAGCGTGGCCCCCGCCACGATCGGCTTTCCGGCCGAGATACGGACCTCGAGACGAACCTCGGAGAGCGGGTGGTTCTGTCCCCTGACCAGCTCGGCCGTCATCGCCTTGTCCCCCTGTGTCACTGTGTGCGTTTGCGCCGGCCGCTCAGAGGTGCGGCAGGATGGCGGGCATCAGGTCCTGGAACGTACGGCCGTTTGCCGGCGTGCCGAGGGCCGTCATCTGCCAGCCGCTGCCGGCGCGGTGCACCTTCGCCATGATCTGGGCCGTGTACTGGCCGCCGCCCGCCAGGGTGTAGCGGGCGAGTTCCTGGCCGTTGGTCTCGTCGACCAGACGGCAGAACGCGTTCTGCACTTCCTGGAAGGTCTGGCCCGTGAAGGAGTTCACGGTGAAGATGATCTGGTCGATGTGGACCGGGACGCGTTGCAGGTCGACGAGGATGGACTCGTCGTCACCGCCCTGGCCCGCGCCGCCGACGAGGTTGTCGCCGGTGTGCCGCACCGAGCCGTCGTCGCTGACGAGGTGACGGAAGAAGACCACGTCGACGGGCTGCTTGTCCGCGAACAGCACGGCGGACGCGTCGAGGTCGATCTCCCGGGTGCGCGAGCCGAACAGGCCGCGCCGGGGGGCCGCCTGCCAGCCGAGTCCCATACGGACCGCGGTCAGCGTGCCCCCGTCGTTCTTCTGCAGACTGATGGCCTGACCCTTGGTCATATTGACCGTCACGCGCTGTCCCCTCTCGAACTGTCCCCTGTTGCCGCGGAGGCCGCGGATGAACAGAACCCTACGCAGCGGCACTGGCAGCGCCGAACCCTGCGCCGGACTTTGTGTCGGTCTTGCAACACATCGCCTGCCGGCCGGGGCCCGGTGCCGTCGACGCGACGGTCAGGCGATTCCCGCCTCCTTCATCTGCCGCAGCTCCTTCTTCATCTCGGACACCTCGTCGCGCAGACGGGCCGCGATCTCGAACTGGAGGTCGGCCGCCGCGGCACGCATCCGCTGCGTCAGGTCCTCGATCTGCTGAGCGAGTTCGGCCGCGGGGCGGTCGGTCGGCACCGCGGCCTTGTCCTTGGCGGACTTGGCGGCACGGGCCTTGGCGCCCAGCGCGGGCACCGGGGCCTTGGCGCCCTTGCCGTCCTTCGTCTTGCGGTAGCCGGAGCCGAGGAGCTGCTCGGTGTCGACGTCCTCGCGGGCGATCTGCGCCACGATGTCGTTGATCTTCTTGCGGAGGGGCTGCGGGTCGATGCCCCTCTCCTTGTTGTACGCGATCTGCTTCTCCCGGCGGCGGTTGGTCTCGTCGATGGCCTTCTCCATCGCCGGGGTGATCCTGTCCGCGTACATATGGACCTGGCCCGAGACGTTGCGCGCCGCGCGGCCGATGGTCTGGATCAGGGACGTTCCCGAGCGCAGGAAGCCTTCCTTGTCGGCGTCGAGGATCGCCACCAGGGAGACCTCGGGAAGGTCGAGACCCTCGCGCAGCAGGTTGATGCCGACCAGGACGTCGAACTCACCGGCGCGCAGTTCGCGCAGCAGTTCGACGCGGCGCAGGGTGTCGACGTCGCTGTGCAGATAGCGCACCTGGATACCGAGTTCCAGGAAGTAGTCGGTGAGGTCCTCGGCCATCTTCTTGGTGAGCGTGGTGACCAGGACGCGCTCGTCCTTCTCGGTGCGCTGCCGGATCTCGTGCACGAGGTCGTCGATCTGGCCCTCGGTGGACTTGACGACCACCTGGGGGTCGATCAGGCCGGTCGGGCGGATGATCTGCTCGACGTACCCGTCGGAGCGGGAGAGCTCGTAGTTGCCGGGGGTCGCCGAGAGGTAGACGGTCTGGCCGATCCGCTGCTGGAACTCCTCCCACTTCAGGGGGCGGTTGTCCAGGGCGGAGGGCAGGCGGAAGCCGTGGTCGACGAGGGTGCGCTTGCGGGAGGCGTCGCCTTCGTACATCGCGCCGATCTGCGGGACGGTGACGTGCGACTCGTCGATGACGAGCAGGAAGTCGTCCGGGAAGTAGTCGATCAGTGTGTTCGGCGCGGAGCCAGGCTGACGGCCGTCGAAGTGCATCGAGTAGTTCTCGACACCGGAGCAGGAGCCGATCTGGCGGAGCATCTCGATGTCGTACGTCGTCCGCATACGCAGGCGCTGCGCCTCCAGGAGCTTGCTCTGCTTCTCCAGCTCGGCGAGGCGTCCCCCCAGCTCCTTCTCGATGTCGTTGACGGCGCGCTCCATGCGTTCGGGGCCCGCCACGTAGTGGGACGCGGGGAAGACGTAGATCTGGTCGTCGTCGCTGATGACCTCGCCGGTGAGCGGGTGCAGTGTGGACAGGGCCTCGATCTCGTCGCCGAACATCTCGATGCGGACCGCGAGCTCCTCGTAGACCGGGAAGATCTCGATGGTGTCGCCGCGGACCCGGAAGGTGCCGCGGGCGAAGGCGACGTCGTTGCGGGTGTACTGGATGTCGACGAAGCGGCGCAGCAGATCGTCGCGGTCGATCTCTTCGCCGACCTTGAGGCTGACCATGCGGTCCACGTACTCCTGGGGAGTACCGAGGCCGTAGATGCAGGACACCGAGGCGACCACGACGACGTCGCGGCGGGTCAGCAGGGAGTTGGTCGCGGAGTGGCGCAGGCGCTCCACCTCCTCGTTGATCGAGGAGTCCTTCTCGATGTAGGTGTCCGACTGCGGGACGTAGGCCTCGGGCTGGTAGTAGTCGTAGTACGAGACGAAGTATTCGACGGCGTTGTTCGGCAGCAGCTCGCGGAACTCGTTGGCCAGCTGGGCGGCGAGCGTCTTGTTCGGTGCCATGACGAGCGTGGGGCGCTGGAGCTTCTCGATCATCCACGCGGTGGTGGCGGACTTGCCGGTGCCGGTCGCGCCCAGCAGGACGACGTCCTTCTCACCCGCGCGGACGCGCTTCTCCAGGTCGGCGATGGCCGCGGGCTGGTCACCGCTCGGCTGGAAGTGGCTGACGACCTCGAAGGGCGCCACCGAACGTTCGATCTTGGATACGGGCCGCATGGATCCACCGTACGACCCCGCACTGACAACCGGGCCGGATCACCTGCTCTGCGGGGCCCGCGAGCGGCGGTAGGAGCGTTCCCGCACGGGGTGGATCGCCGCTCGGCGGCCCGTGTGCGCGGGGCCGGGATGGGCCGGGACGCCCGGAAGCCGGATCTCCGCGGGGCGCCGGTCGGGCTTGCCCACGACCATCTGCGGGTCGAACATCACGACGACGCCCGCCAGACACAGGAGGGCCAGGGGGCCGATCATCATGGGGGCGAGCAGTGCCGCGGCCGAGTCCCCGGCGGGGGTGCCGTCGGCCGGACCGTGCAGATGGACGCTGAGCGCCGCCATGCCCGTGTAGTGCATGCCGCTGACGGCCAGCCCCATGACGAGACTCGCGCCCACGCTCCAGAGGAAGCCGCGCACCTGCCCGGCGGCCCAGAGGGCGGCGATGGCCGCGACGACGGCGATGACGACCGAGGCGGCGACGGTGAGGGTGTTGTAGGCGAGCTTCCCGTTCAGCCGCATTCCGGCCATGCCCAGGTAGTGCATCGAGGCGATGCCCAGACCGGTGACGGTCCCACCGGTGAAGAGCGCCGTCCCGTTGGCGCCCTGGTAGCCGACGATGAAGATCCCGGCGCCGACCATCAGGACGGCGACGCCCAGGCTCGCGAACGTCGTCGGCCGGTCGTAGTGGACGGGGCTCTCCTGGACCGTGAATCCCATCATCGCGATGAAGTGCATCGTCCAGATGCCGGAGGCGATCGCGACGGAGCCGAGGGCGAGCCATCCGGCCCGCCATGAGCCGGCGACGCACATGGATCTGGTGGTGCAGCGAAGGCCCAGCGCCCCGCCCAGACAGGCCATGAAATACGCCACCAGCGGTGTGACGAGTCCATAGGTGAAGCCGTCGACCGTGCCTTGCATGCGCGGCTGCCTTTCCCGCCCTGTTGCTCCTGGAACCGACCGAAACGCCCCCGCGGCCCCGGCCGCCGGAGCGGACCGGGTTGAGGCAGACAGTACGACCCCACTGGAATGGTCGAACGATAATCCTGCAAACAATCACGACCTCTCCCCAGTTGTGCGCTGGCAGCGGCCCGACTTGGACAACTCCATTCAATCCACGGCCATCTCTCTCCCCCCCTCCATCGACCCTCTGCTGTCAGTCTTGTACTGTCCGTGATCGTCCGACGCGAGGAGAACGCATGCACGCGCGCGTTGCCGCCGCCACGACCGCCGCGCTTCTTGGGGGAGCCGTTCTGATACTGCCCAGCCCGCACGCCAAGGCCGGGGGCCGGATCACGGCACCGCTGGTCGTCGCCCACCGAGGCGCCTCGGCGTACGCTCCGGAGAACACTCTGGCCGCCATCGACCGCGCGGCCGAACTGGGCTTCGACTGGGTCGAGAACGACGTCCAGCGCACCCGTGACGGCCAGTTGGTCGTCCTCCACGACGCCTCACTGGCGCGCACGACGGACGTCAAGGAGGTCTATCCGGGCCGAAGCCCTTGGAACGTCAGAGACTTCACCGCGGCCGAGATCACCCGCCTGGATGCCGGGAGCTGGTTCGGCCCGCGGTTCGCGGGCGCGAAGGTTCCGACGCTGCGGGAGTACATGGAGCGCGTCTCGCGCAACCACCAGAAGCTCGTCCTGGAGATCAAGAACCCTGAGCTGTACCCGGGCATCGAGCGCCAGACGCTCCGCCTTCTGAGCAACGAGGGCTGGCTCGACCCGGTGCACCTTCGGGACAGACTGATCGTCCAGAGCTTCAGCGCGGACAGCGTGCGGACCGTGCACCGGCTGCGGCCCGGCATCACGACGGCCTTCCTGGGAACCCCTCCCGTCGCCCGGCTTCCCGTATACGCGCAGTTCACCGACCAGATCAACTCCGACCACCACGCCCTGTCGCCCGACTACGTCTCGGCCGTCCACGCGCTCCACGGCCCGCACGGTCGGATGAAGGTCTTCGCCTGGACCGTGGACGACGCGGCCACCGCGCGGCGCCTGGCGGGCTTCGGCGCGGACGGCGTCATCACGAACACGCCCGACGTCATCCGAGCGGCACTGCGTTAGCGGGCCGTCGCCCGGTGTGTGGACGGATTCCGGCCACGCACCGGGCGTTGTCAGTGGCGGGCCGTACGGTGGATCGCATGGACAGCCACGGGCGGTACGAGCAGCGGATCGTGTGGTCCGTCGTCGGCACGGACATCGGTCCGCTCCTCCTCGCCGCGACACCCCAAGGCCTGGTCAACGTCGTCTTCCACGCCTCGGACACCGTGCGCGACACCGCGCTCGACCGGCTCGCGTCCCGGCTGGGCGCCGAACCCGTCGAGGCGCCCGGATCGCCGCTGCTGGCCGAGGCGATACGCCAGATCGAGGCGTACTTCGCGGGCGAGCGGCACGCCTTCGACCTGCCGCTCGACTGGTCGCTGATCTCGGGCTTCAACCGCCAGGTGCTGCGAGAGCTGAACTCGGGCGTTCCGTTCGGTTCCGTCGTGGCCTACGGCGACCTGGCCGGGCGGGTCGGAGCGCCCGGGGCGGCCCAGGCCGTGGGGGTGGCCATGGGCTCGAACCCGCTGCCGGTCGTGGTGCCGTGCCACCGGGTGGTCGAGAGCGACGGCGGCATCGGCGGTTTCGGGGGCGGTCTGGAGACCAAGCGAAAGCTGCTCGCCCTCGAAGGGGTGCTCCCGGAGCCCTTGTTCTGAGGCCGATGGCATGGGCCGCGGGGGGGAGTGTCCGCTCCGCCTTCAGCGGCGGCGTGGTCCCGAAGACCGTCAGAGGCTGATGTGGTACGCCTTGCGCAGCGTCTCGTGGACGGTCCACGTCGTACGGTCGCCCTCGCGCAGGAACGCCGCGTCACCGGGACCCACCTCGATGACGTCCCCTCCCTCCACCTCGATGGTGGCGCGGCCGCTGACCACGACGAAGAGTTCGTTGGCCTCGGTGTCGGTCACCACGCCAGGCGTGATCTGCCAGATGCCGCGCAGCTGCTTGCCGTCGGCGGACTCCCACAGGACCTTGCCCGTGACGGCGGGGTCACCGGAGACGATCTGGGCCGGGTCCAGCGGCTCGGGTTCGAGCTCGGCGTCGGCGATGTGCACGGCGAACGACGGCGTGGCCTGGGAGTTCGTGTTCATGAGCGGACACCCTAAGGGCTTGCCCTCCGCCGGGGGCGCCGGGGGTCGCCCCCTTTGCCCGTGCCGAGGGCGCTTCGAGGCGGCGCGACGGCACGGCCGAGTCGTGACGGGTTGTCCCCCATGCCGACGGCCGCTGTCGTACGCCGCGGCCCTGAGGGGTTTGGCCGGGCGCGCCGCCCGCCAGAGATCCAGGGAGGGGAACGTCGACCGACGACAGGAGGCAGGCGCGTGATCGTGACGTCCGAAGAGGTGCGGGAGGCGCTCGACGCGCGGCGGCCGGTGGTGGCCCTGGAGTCCACGATCATCGCCCACGGGCTGCCCCGTCCCCGCAATCTGGAGGTCGCCCTCGAACTGGAGGAGATCGTCCGCGCGGAGGGCGCCGTACCCGCGACGATCGCCGTCCTCGACGGGCGGCCGCACGTCGGCCTGGACAAGAGCCGGCTGGAGCGGGTCGCGAACGAGGACGGCATCCGCAAGCTGGGCCACCGGGACCTGCCGCTCGCGGTGGCCGCGGGAGCGAGCGGGGCGACGACCGTGTCCGCGACGGCCCTGCTGGCGGCCCGCGCGGGGGTGCGGGTGTTCGCCACGGGAGGGCTCGGCGGTGTGCACCGCGAGTGGACGGCGACCCAGGACGAGTCCGCCGATCTGGGACTGTTGGCACGCACCCGGATCACCGTGGTGTGCGCCGGCGTCAAGTCGATCCTGGACGTCCCCGCGACCCTTCAGCGTCTGGAGACGCTGGGCGTGGCGGTGGCCGGGTACGGCACGGACCGCTTCCCCGGCTTCTATCTGTCCGACTCGGGGCACCCCGTGGACTGGACCCTTGACTCCCCCGAGCAGGTCGCGGAGGTGATGCACGCCCAGGACGCTCTGCACGCCCCGGACTCGTCGCTCGTCGTCGCGAACCCCGTCCCCGAGGAGGAGCAGCTCGATCCCGTGCTGCACGCGCGCGTGCTGGCCGAGGCACTGGACGCCTGCGCGTCGGAGGGGGTGACCGGACAGGCGGTGACGCCGTTCCTGCTCGCCTATCTGGTCCGGCACACGGACGGCGCCTCACTCGCCGCCAATCTGGCGGCGGTACGTGGGAACGTACGCCTCGCCGGGCGCATCGCGTCGGCCTGGGCGGGGGCGTGAGCGACACGGACCGGGGCGTCCAGGCCGGCCGCGCCGGGCCGGCGGACCGAAGCGGCCTCTCCGAAGGCGCTCTGCTCGTGGTCGGGGACGTGGTCACGGACGTGGTCGCCCGGCATCGCGGACCGCTGGCCCCCGGCACCGACACGGCCGCCGCGATCCGGACCGTACCGGGCGGCGCGGGCGCCAATGTCGCGTGCTGGGCCGTGCACGAGGGCTGCGCCGACGTACGGCTGCTCGGCCGGGTGGGCCGTGACTCCGCGGCGTGGCACGAACGCGAACTCAAGGCGGGCGGCGTACGGCCCCTCCTGGTGACCGATCCGACGACGCCGACCGGGACGGTGATCTGTCTCGTGGACGGCGGCGCCTCGGCGGAGCGTACGTTCCTCACGGACAGCGGGGCGTCGCTGCGGCTGGCACCGGACGACTGGTCGCCCGCCCTGCTCGACGGGGTCGCACGACTGCATCTGTCGGGCTATCTGTTCTTCTCCGCGCCGAGCCGGGCGCTGGTGTCGGTGGTGCTGGAGTCGACGCGCGCGCGGGCTGTCCCGGTGAGTCTCGACCCGGCGTCGGCGGGATTCCTCACCGACCTGGGCGTGGACCGCTTTCTCGAACTCTGCGCGGGCGTGGACGTCCTGCTGCCCAGCCGTGACGAGGCGTGCCTGCTGACCGGGCTGCCCGATCCGGCCGACGCGGCCGCCAAGCTGAGCCGCCAATTCCCTCTGGTCGTCGCCAAGCTGGGGAGCGGCGGTGCCCTGGTCGCCCGTTCCGGATCCGTCAGGGCTCATGTCCCGGCGTCTCAGGCGACGCCACGGGACACCACGGGCGCCGGGGACGCGTTCACCGGCGCGTTTCTCGCGGCCCTGCTCGCGGGCGCCGAGGCCGAGGAGGCGGCGGGGGCGGGGTGCGCGGCCGGGGCGAAGGCGGTGGAACGGGTCGGCGGACGACCGCCCACGGAAGACGCGGGGCGAGGCGTAGGAGGGACAGCGGTGCACTGAACACCTCGCCTGGGCTCGCCTCGCCTCGCCGCCCTTGGGCCGGGCCGGGCCGGGCGCGAACGCAGTGGGGCGTGTCCGCGAAGTCCCGCCCGCCAGGCGACACCTGGCACGCCCTCCGATCGGACGACGCGACTTTACGGACACACCCTGGCGGTACCGTCCTGGCGGTACCGTCCTGGCGGTACCGTCCTGGCGGTACCGTCCTGGCACCCCGTCATGGCGCCCGTCCCTCACCCCGCTCAGTTCTTGCGCCCCCAGGCCGAGATCATCGGCGCGGTCGCCAGGTCCATGGAGCCGGCGGCCACGTTCGCGAGGTGCTCGTCGATCTCCTCCTGAGTGGCCAGGCCGGCCGTGACGAGCTGGTCGCGGATCTGACGGACCGTGGCGGCTTCCAGCACCGCGCAGGCGGGTGAGGTGACGGGGAAGTACGCGTCGGCCTCCACGCCCGAGAGACCCGCCTCCCGCAACAGCCGCGGCAGCTTGCGTCCGTAGGCGAGGTCGGCGCCGCGTTCGGCGAGCAGTTTGCGGAAGCCTTGGCGCAGCCGGTTCGCGAGCCGCTGTTCGGGGCCGTACTCCTCGGGGCAGAGCAGCGGTTGCAGGGCGGGATCCGCGTCCTCGACGAGCAGCCGGCCGCCGGGCCGCAGGGCCTTGATCATCGACTGCAACGCGCGCTCCCGGTCCGGCACATGGACCAGTACGAGCCGGGCGTGCACGAGGTCGAAGCCCTCCCCCGGCGGTTCCTCGGCACCCACGTCGTGGACGCGGACCTCGACCGGCGGGCGGGCCACGGAGGCCGCCCACGAGGTGTCGATGTCGGTGGCGACGACCTTCCCCGTCGGACCCACCTTCTTGGCGAGCCAGGACACGACGGACGTGCCGCCCGCCCCGACCTCCCAGCAGCGCCAGCCGGACCCCACTCCGAAGCGCTCCATGTGCCGGAACGTCGTGGGATCGAAGAGCGTGGCGAGGGCCTCGAATCGCCGGCCCGCCTCCGTCTGCTGGTTGTCGAGGAGATACCCGTCGGCTCGCGTCATGGGGAGATCATCCCAGTCGACCCGCTCGTCACGGATCGGCGACGCTCCCGTTGTCGGTACGGACGTCACACGAGGTGACCGAGCCGATCAGACCGCCTTGGTGCCCACGACCGCTCCGGCTGCCCTGGACGACCACAGCCCGGCCCCGACCGTCCGAGCATACAAACCACGGAACGGAATACTCCGTTCCCACAGGCTTTTCCGGTCTTCGACAAGGCCTGGCAGACTGGCTCGCCAGGCGCAGAGTGCGGCCCGAGGAGATCCACGCGAGGAGATCCAGATGTCCATGGCAGGGAATTTGCGGAGGGTGACGGCTCTCGGCGCGGTCGACGGCCTCCGCAGAGTGGCACGGCTGACACGGCGGAGCCGCCGTGTCGACCTGAGTCACCCCGCCCGGTCGCCGCTGGGCTCCGCGGTGGTGAACTGCGTGGCCTACCGGGACGGCGTACGGATCCCCGAGGACCGCGATCTGGTCGACACGGTGCAACGGATCCGCAAACGCGACGAGGGCTTCGTCTGGCTCGGGCTGCACGAACCGACGGACGTGGAGTTCGCGGGCATCGCGGAACTCTTCGACCTGCACCCCTTGGCCGTCGAGGACGCGGTGGAGGCGCATCAGCGCCCGAAGCTGGAGCGGTACGGCGACACATTGTTCGCGGTGTTCAAAACCGTCTGCTACGTCGAGCACAAGGAACTGACGGCGACCAGCGAGGTGGTGAACACCGGCGAGATCATGGTGTTCGTCGGTCCTGACTTCGTCATCACCGTGCGGCACGGACGGCACGGTTCCCTGGGCCCGCTGCGCGAGGAACTGGAGTCCGACGCGCAGCAGTTGTCGAAGGGCCCGGCCGTGGTGCTGCACGCGATCGCGGACCATGTGGTCGACGACTTCGTCCATGTCACGGACGCGGTCCAGGCGGACATCGACCAGGTCGAGGCCGACGTGTTCGCGGAGAACGGCGCGCGCGCCGACGCCGGGCGCATCTACCAGCTCAAGCGTGAACTCCTCGAACTGAAGCGAGCCGTGGTTCCCCTTGCCCGGCCCGTCCAGGAGCTGGCGGCACGACCGGCCCGTGTGGTCGACCCGGAGATACAGGCGTACTTCCGTGACGTGTCCGACCATCTGATGCGGGTCACCGAACAGATAGCCGCCTTCGACGAGCTACTGAACTCGATCCTTCAGGCGCATCTCGCGCAGGTGACGGTGGCGCAGAACGAGGACATGCGCAAGATCACGGCATGGGCGGCGGTCATCGCCGTCCCGACCATGGTCTGCGGCGTCTACGGCATGAACTTCGACAACATGCCCGAACTGCACTGGAGATTCGGCTACCCCATCGTCATCGGCGCCATATCCATCGGCTGTCTCGTCCTGTACCGAGGGTTCCGGCGCAACGGCTGGCTCTGACACCTCTCGCGCCCGGAACGGCCGTCCGGTCGAGTCGGGTGGGGCGGGCCGGGGCGACCGGCGGGCGGGTCAGCCCGTCGCGCCTGCCGTGTCCCTCGCGTAGACGCTCTCGACCCAGGCGGCGAGCTGTTCGTCGCTGATGTGCTGGGCGAGGTCGGCCTCGCTGATCATGCCGACGAGCCGTTTGTCGTCGATCACGGGAAGCCGGCGGATCTGGTGCTCCTTCATCTCCTGGAGAACCTCGCCGACATCGGCGCCCGCGTCGATCCAACGCGGTGTGCCGTGGGCCATCTCACCCGCGGTGATGTGTGCGGGGTCATGTCCCATGGCCACACAGCCGACGACGATGTCGCGGTCCGTGAGAATGCCGCAGAGGCGTTCGTCCTGGTCGCTGATGGGCAGCGCGCCCACGTTGAGCTCGCGCATCAACTGGGCGGCGCGGTCCAGGGTCTCGTGCGCGGGGATCCACTGGGCACCACGGTGCATGATGTCTCCGGCAGTGGTCATGGAGTACCTCCCTGTGCCGGACGGCCGGCGCGGCGCGGAACACACCGCTAGTCCCGGCGCCCTTCATTCTCGCCGCGCACCAGGGGCCACGCACCTGGATCTACGACCACCACGGCCCGCCGCGCCGGGCCCGCGGTAGGCCGTTCCGGTTCGGTGACCCGCCGCTCCCCGGCCCGCGGTCAGCCGTTCCAGGCCGGGTGGCGGGGGTCGTCGGCCCGCACCAGGACGTCGGCCGCGGTGCCCGGGCCCACCTCGCTCTCGTAGCGGGCGAACGCGGGGAGGGTCCAGTGCTCCGGCTCGGGAGTACGGCGGCGGAGGGCACCCGGAGAGAGGAGTACGTGAACGCTGAGGTCGAACGGGAACCAGTGACGCAACAGGAGGGGGCCGTGGAGCAACAGGATTCCGCCGGGAGGGAGTTGGACGTAGGGACTGCGGGTGGCCCGGTCGGTTGCGGGGTCCCGGAGATCGGGCAGGACCCTGCCCTCGCCACCGGGCTCCAGCGGACCGAAGACCTCGCGCCACAGCGCACCGGTGTCGAACCAGCCGTCGTAATAGGCCTCGACGTCCTGGTGACCGTGTTCGAGCCGGAGCGAGGCGGGACGCAGGAAGCCCTCCGTGCCGACGACCAGCGAGGAACGGCCGCGTATCCGCAGCGCCTCGAAGACGAGCCGGGCGAGATCGCCGGGACGGGCGGCCGGTGCTCCGTCGAAGGCGACCCGTGGCCAGGGGCTGCCGTCCTGCGGCTTCAGGTCGAGCAGACGATCGGCGAGGTGGTCGCCGAGCCGTTCCCAGGTGATCGCTTCGAGTCGCACGGCACCCATGATGCCGCGTGCCCCGAGGGGACCCGGCGGGCCCCACGACGTAGTGGCGGCCCCGGTCCGGGGAAGGAACCGCGTATGGCACCGATCGCTGATCCCCCGCACCGGAACGGGCTTCTCGTCGTCCAGCCGCTCAGGAAGCGGCACTGCGTCGAGTGCCGGAGCGGACCGCTCCCGTTGCTGGTGCTGGAGGAGGGGGCGCCTCGCTGTCTGGACTGTGCGGATCTCGGGCACCTGGTGTTCCTGCCGCGTGGCGACACCGCGCTCACCCGCAGATCGCGCGAGGGCGGAGCGCTGTCGGCCGTGGTGGTGCGGTTCAACCGGCGCCGGGGGCGCTACGAACGGCAGGGGGTCATGGTCGAGGAGACGGCGCTCGCCCTCGCGGAGGCACGCTGCCTGGCGGACGCCGAGGCGCGGCGACGGCGCCGGGCACGGGACGCACGGCGCCGGGAGGCGGAGGACGTCCGCTTCACGGAGGCGTTCGCACGGGAGATATCCCGGCTGTTCCCGCAGTGTCCCGCCGACCGGGCACACGCGGTCGCCGCGCATGCCTCGGTGCGCGGCAGCAGGCGGGTCGGGCGGAGCTCGGCGGGCCGCGCGCTGTCCGAGGCGGCGGTGACCGCGGCGGTGCGGGCGTCGGTACGGCACACCGAGACGCCGTACGACCACCTGCTCATGAGCGGCGTGCCGCGGTACGAAGCGCGCCGCCGGATCGCGGCCACGGTGGACACGCGACTCCGGGAATGGCGGGACGACGGCACCGCGCGGGCGTGAGTGAGCAAGGGCGCACGTGCGGGGAACGCGGCGCCGGCGGGTGTCGGGAGACGGTCGCGCATGCGTGTGCGTCGCTCGGCCATGGCCGTCGCCGACGCGGGGGATTTCGCTTGAGAAGACGGCCGGCGCTGTGCAGGCTCTTGGGTCCGGCCGGTTCGACACGGGAGTGGACATGATCGAGGGACCGTATTTCGTGCTGACTCTGCTGGGGGTGCTCGGCTGCGGGCTGGTGGCCGGGGTGTTCTGCGGGTTCTCGACCTTCGTGATGAGAGCACTCGCCCAGCTTCCTCCGTCGCAGTCAGTGGCGGCGATGAACGCCATCAACGTCGCCGCCGTCCGCCCCCCGTTCATGCTGGTGTTCATCGGGTCGGCGGTGCTGTGCTCGGTGCTGGCGGTGGTGACCTTCGTCCTGCTGCCGGCCGGCGGGACGGTGGAGTTGCTGCTCGGCAGCGCGCTGTATCTGTTCGGGGCGTTCGGGGTGACCATCGCGGCGAACGTTCCCCGCAACGACGCACTGCTGAAGCTGGACCCCGGAACGCCGGAGGCCGCCGCCTACTGGCCCATATTCGTGCGCCAGTGGACGATGTGGAACCACGTCCGCGCCGCCGCCTCGGCCGCGGCGGCGGTGTCGTACGCGCTCGCCCTCACCTGAGACGGGCGTCCGCCGTTCCACCACCCCCGTCCGAGCCCTCGGACCGCTGTCCTCCGGGGCGGCGGCGGGTGCACGGGCGACGTATCGTGGCGGGAGAGGAGTGCTGCCCGGGATCCGTGGCCGACGAGGCCCGACGGCCGTGCGGCTCCGGCCCCCGTACGCGTCCATGAGGGAGACGGCCATGGCCGATCCCAAGGGTTTCATGACCACACCTCGCCGTGAGTATCCGCGCCGGTCCGTGCCGGAGCGGGTGCGGGACTGGGACGAGGTGTACGTTCCCGGAGGCCTGCTGCCGATCATCGAGAAACAGGCCGACCGCTGCATGGACTGCGGGATCCCGTTCTGCCATGAGGCGTGTCCCCTGGGCAATCTGATCCCCGAGTGGAACGACCTCGTCTCGCGTGACGACTGGCGGGCCGCGAGCGACCGGCTGCACGCCACGAACAACTTCCCCGAGTTCACCGGGCGGTTGTGCCCCGCCCCGTGCGAGGCGGGCTGTGTGCTGGCGATCAACCAGCCGGCGGTCACCATCAAGAACGTCGAGGTCGCCATCGCCGACCGTGCCTGGGAGGACGGTCTCACACCGCCGCGCCCACCGGACCGGCTGTCGGGACGGACGGTCGCGGTCGTCGGGTCGGGGCCCGCCGGACTCGCCGCGGCACAGCAGCTGACCCGGGCCGGTCACACGGTGGCCGTGTACGAGCGGGCCGACCGGATCGGGGGTCTGCTGCGGTACGGAATCCCCGCGTTCAAGATGGAGAAGCGGCATCTGGACCGCCGGCTGGCCCAGATGCGCGCCGAGGGGACCAAGTTCCGCACGTCGACGGCGATCGGGGCCGATATCGGGGCCACCGAGCTCAGAGCCCGCTACGACGCGGTGGTTCTGGCGCTCGGCGCGACCGCCTGGCGTGAACTGGATGTGCCGGGGCGCCAGTTGTCCGGAATCCATCAGGCGATGGAGTATCTCCCCCTCGCCGACCGGGTCTGCGAGGGGGATCTGGAGGTCTCCCCGTTGTCCGCGGCGGGCAGGCATGTGGTGATCGTCGGCGGGGGTGACACCGGCGCCGACTGTCTGGGCACCGCCGTGCGCGAGGGCGCGGCTTCCGTGACCCAGCTCGACATCTACGCCCAGCCGGACGCCGAGCGCGACGAGGACGCCGAGCCGTGGCCGACGTATCCGAAGATCTACCGGCTCTCCGCCGCGCACGAGGAGGCCGGCGTGCTCGGCACGGCGCCCGCCGCCGACGCGGATGCCCGGCTCTTCGCCGCGTCCACGCTCCGGTTCGACGGTGACGGGGACGGCCGGGTGCGCTCGCTGCGGCTCGTCGAGGTCGACGCGCAACGCCGCCCGGTCCCCGGTTCCGGGCGGATCCTGCCCGCCGACCTCGTGCTGCTCGCCCTCGGCTTTGTCGGCCCCGACCGGCACGACGGCCTGATCGACCAGTTGGGGCTGCACCTCGAACCGCGCGGGACGATCGCCCGGGGCGCCGACTTCGGCACGAACGTCCCGGGGGTGTACGCCGCCGGGGACGCGGCCCGCGGGCAGTCGCTCGTCGTGTGGGCGATCGCCGAGGGCCGGGCGGTCGCCGCGGCGGTGGACCGGGCACTCAGCGGAGCGGCCCGCTCGCGCCTGCCGGCGCCGATCGGACCGTACGACCGCCCCATGACCGCCTAGGGCGGCCTCCCGGTTCAAAGAGTACGAATCCGCTGGCCGCGGGCCTGCCCGGTCATGACGGTCTCCGTGGGCCCGCGGCGCGGTAAGTGATCAACTCGACATCAATTTAAGGAAAGTGTGGAAGTCAGCAAGCAAGTCGTTCAGGAGAGAAGGAAGTCCGCCTCCCCCGCTTTCGCACCCTCGATGAAAGCGGTCATCTCGCCGGGCGTGTAGATGAGAGCGGGACCGTCCGGGTCCGCCGACTGGCGCACGGCGATGCGGCCGTCGGCGAGTTTCATCGCCTCCAGGCAGTTGCCTCCGTTGCCGCCGCTCCATGGTTTGTGCCAGCCCTCGCTGCCGAGTTCCCGGGCGGGCATTCCGTTGTAGATGCGCACGTTGCCTATTCGCGGGTTGATGCGCTCCGGCGTGACGCGTTCCATTCACAGCTCCTTGCGGAGATCCCGGAGGATCTCCTTCGTGCGATGCGCCGTGGCGGCTTGGGCCGCCATGCGGTCCATGACCTCCAGGTGGGTCGCCACCTCGGAACGCGCGTCCAGGTAGACGGCGCCGGTCAGGTACTCGCTGTAGACCATGTCCGGGAGTTCCGGCATGGCGAATCGGAACAGCACGAAGGGCCCGTACGTGCCGGGGTGCGGACCCGAGGAGAACGGGATCACCTGCAACGTCACATGGGGCAGCCTCGTGGCCTGAAGCAACTTGTCGATCTGCGCACGCATCACCTCGGGGCCGCCGATGGTGCGGCGCAGCACCGTCTCGTCCATCACGGCCCAGATCCGGGGCGCGTCCTCGCGCGTGAGCAGGTCCTGACGCTGCATGCGCAGCGCAACATGACGCTCGATGTCCTCGGGCCGGGTCTGGCCGATGGCGCCCGCCCTCAGGACACCGCGGGCGTAGTCCTCGGTCTGCAACAGGCCCGGGATGAAGTGCGGTTCGTACGAGCGCAGCAGGGAGGCGGCGCCTTCCAGGCTGACGTGCATGGAGAACCAGTCGGGCAGGATGTCGTGGAACCGCTGCCACCAGCCGGGCTTGTTGGCGTCCTCCGCGAGCTGGACGAAGGCCTCGGCCTCCTGGTCGCCGACGCCGTAGGACTTCAACAGGAGCTGGAGGTAGGGGATTTTGAGGGAGACCTCGGCCATCTCCATCCGGCGGACCGTCGCGGGGGCGACGCGCAGGATCCGCGCGGCCTCCTCCCGCTTGAGACCCGCGCGTTCCCGCAGGTCCAGCAGTCGCCGTCCGAGAACGACCTGGCCGACCGTCGGCGCGGACCGCGGTTCGCTCACGTCCCACCTCCACTGAGTCCGGGCAGCCCGTTCGGCGCCGTCCGGGTTCTTCCTCGTCCGCCTCGACGATCCCAACTGGCGCCGCTCGGCTTGCTGTTGTCAGCAGTGTGCCACGCGCCCCCACAGCGTCACACGGCACTCTGCATTTTTCAGAGTGAGTCTTGCCAAGTGTTCGCGACGCCGCGATAGTGGCAAGCGTGATTCCGTCCGCGCCGTTAGGAACAGACGCCGCCGGAGACCGGTTCGGTCTCCGTGCCGCCATGGGGCAGCACCCCGGTGCCGCCGCCGAGCGCCGGTTCCGCTTCGAACTGGCCGCACACCCGGGCTCCGTGGCCCAGGCGAGACGCCTGACCCGGTCCCGCCTGTCCGGCTGGGCGGTGTGCGAGGACACGTGCGACACGGCGGCCCTCGTGGTCTCCGAACTGGTCACCAACGCGATCGTGCACGCCGCCGGGCAGCGTGTCGTGTGCGAACTGCACGACGCCGACGACCGGGTGCGCATAGCCGTGGGTGACGAGGGGTGTGCTCCGGGCGAGCCGCACCCCTCCCCGCAACGGCCCGACGAGGAGCACGGGAGGGGATTGCTTCTCGTCGCGGCAGTGTCCAGGGCCTGGGGGGCCCAGGACACCGGGCCCGGTCTGCTGGTGTGGGCGGAGATCCCGCGCTCGGCAGACCGGGCCGAAAACACGGCCGGCGCCACCGGGGAGACCTGGCCCGAACCGGGCGGCGCCCCCGAGGACCGGAGCGACCGGCACGAGCCGGACCACCGGCACGACTCGCACGGCCTGCATCAACTGGACGCGCCCGACGCCGGGTTCGGGGCCGGGCCGGTGCCGGCCGGCCGCCTCGCCGAGGCCCGGCGCGAACCGGGCTCGCCCGACGCGGACAACGGCCCGCGGGCGGACCTCGGCTGGAGCGCGAAGAAGCCCCCGAACGACGGTCGGGGCACGGGGGCGGAGGGATCCTGGGGGGCGGGAACCGTGGGGAACCCCCAGCCGCTCTCCGCCCCGGGCGGCGGTGCGGGCAGGGACCCCCGCCGCGGCGAACAGGACCCGCGCCACCGGGAGCAGGATCCGCACCGCTGGGAACCGGACGCGCACCGCCGGGAACAGAGCCGGGAACGTCATCGGGATCGGGAGAGGCTGTGAGTCGTACGTCCGCGGCCGGGCCTGCGGCCAGGGCCCTGAGCCTGGACACGCTGGTCCGCGTGAACCGCGGGCGGCGGCGGTCCGGGCCGCCGAGGCGTCTCCCCGTACCCGAGGGCATGAACGTACCGCTGGGCTGCGACGCGGTCTCGGTGCCCGCCCGGTTCGGACCGCAGCTGCTGTCGCGGCTGCCTCGCGTGGGCTGCGTGTACGCCGACCCGGCGCACTGGTGGTGGATCGTTCCCTCCGACTCCGATGTGGCCCTGGAGTGGCCCGCCCCCGCCCACTACGCCACGGGCGCCGTCGTGCCGGACTCACCTCGGATTCCCGGGCTCATCCACAAACCGGATGGCATGCTTCCGTACACCCCGCCGATCCCCCTGTATCTGGCCCTGTGCCAGGTCACGGGCACGACGCCCGCCTGGTCGCGTCCGATCAGCACCTGAGGGCGGGCGCGATCGAAGCGGCCGAGGCCCGTACGGAGGGCGGCGCCCCGTACGGAGAGGGCGGCCCGGCCCGTACGCCCTCACTCGACGCCGTCGACACCGCCCACGACGACGAGGAACGCGTCGGACGCCAGATCCATGACGACCTCGGCCGCCTGGCCCTCCTGACGGCGCGCCTGCGCGAACTCCTCCGCGGGCCACGACCCGCGTGGTCCGCCCGCGGGAAAACGCTCCAGCACCATTCGCCCGTTCACCCTTGACCTCCAAGTAGCACTGCTGTGGAGAGTTAAACGCCTGCAATGGGGTGAACGGCTCTGGCAGTGACGGTACTGAGACGAAGTCGACACCGGACAGCGGAACAGTGGGTCAGCGGAGGGGAGTCAGGATCTTTCGGCGTTCGGCCAGTTCACCGAGGAGTTCGGTGATCCGCTCGGTGTGGCGGGGCGTGAGCCGGCCGGTGTCGTCGAGCTGCACGGCGCACGCCGTGGTCGTGTCGACGAGCCGTTCCAGGGTGGCCGCGACCGCGGCCGTTCCCTCGGAGTGCCGTGCCAGGGCGGGAAGTTCGGCCGCGGCCAGGTCGATGGCCGCGCGCGCCTCGGCGAGCGCGCGGTAGGCCTCCCGGCGCAGGACCCAGCGGCCCGAACGGTCACGGGCGGTGCCGTCGCTCAGCACATGGGCGAGATAGAGGTCCGTCGCCTCGCCGGCCCGGGTGAGCCGCGCCCGTACGGTCCCGCCGCGCTGTCCGAGTGTCGGCAGATGTCCGACCAGCAGCACGATCGCGCAGGCCAGGAGTGTCTCCACGATCCGGTTCCAGGAGGCCTGCGGCTCGCCGCCCGCCATCACGAGGGCGAGGACGAGGACGGTGACGACGGCGGTCTGCGCGGCGAAGTGCCGGGTGGCGACGGGGATCAGGGCACCGCTGACCGCGACCAGCGCGACGAAGCCCTCCGGGCTCGGCAGCAGCAGGGCGAGCCCCGCGAAGGAGATCGCGCCGAGGACGGTTCCGGCCGCCCGGCACAGTACGCGCGAGGCGAGCGGTCCCAGATCGGGCTTGACGAGGAAGACGGCGGTCGCGGGGAGCCAGTACCAGTGCGGGTGGTTGCCGTACCAGCGCGCGTGGTGCAGGACCTGTGCCACGGCGACGCTCGCGCCGAAGCAGAGGGCGACCCGGATGCCGTACTCGCGCCCGGCGGAACCGAGCGCGGTGCGCACCAGCGAGGCAGTGGTACGACGCCGGTTGTGCAGGGCGTTCCCCGAGCCCCGGTCGAAGGTCTCGGCGGCGTGCAGCAGGGCGTCGTGGAGGGCACGCAGCGCGGGCACGACGGGTGTGCTCCCGAGCGGTCCTGATCGGCCGCCGGGGACGGCGGGCGCGGGCAGGGGTCCGGTGGGCGCGCCGGTGCGTACGGCGTCCGCGAGCCGCCGGGGCCCTTCCGCGGCCCGTTCGGGCACCGCTTCGCCGGCCCAGGCGAGCGCGGTCGCGGCCTCGGCGAGCGGCAGGGCGGCGGCGTACTGCGCGTGCAGCCGCCGTTCGGCGGCCGAGCTCGCGTAGCGCCGCAGCCGGGGCCCGTCGAGTGCGTCCTGCGCCTGGTCGAGGGCGGCGGTCAGGGCGACGCGCCGCCGGCTCGCGTCGGGTCCGCCCACCGCGAGCAGCAGCCGGGCGACGGCCTCGTACACACCGGCGACGGCGTCCCGCTCCCCGTCGAAGCGGTAGTCGCCGGTGTTCACCGCGGTCGTGGGCAGTGCCAGCCGCAGGACGAGCAGCCAGCCGGCCCCGCCGAGGAAGAACAGTGCGCGTACCCAACCCGGTGCGGGCAGCGGCATCCCGGCCCCGATGGCCGAGGTGACCAGCAGCTGGGTCCCGGCCCCGGAGGCCACGGGTCCCACGGCGCTGACGGCTCCGGCGAGCAGTCCGAGCCCGGTGAAGAGGAGGGTGAGGGCCACGGCGCCGATGTGCTGTCCGGCGTACGAGCCGATGAGCAGACCGGCGGCTCCGGCGAGGGCCGGTACCCCGAGCCGTTCGACGGCGACGCGCCGGCTGCCCGGCCGGTCGTTGATCCCCGTCAGCATGGCGCCGAGAGCGGCGATCACTCCGAGGGGGGTACGGCCGCTCAGCACGGCCACGAGCAGCAGCGGCCCGGCGGCCAGCGCACCTCGCAGGACGGCGTTCCAGGGGACCGGTCCGCGCTGGGCGCGCAGGGCGTGGGCGAGCCAGGGCGGTACGGCGAGGGGGGTGAGACGCACGGGGCTCCTGTCGGGCGAGGGCGGGTGCCTTCGGGCGACGTCGGCCGGGCTCGTGTCGTGACCAGGGTAGTGCTCGCGGCCCGTGGACGACGAACGCGGGGATTTCCGCGCTGTGACATTTCACGGGGACGGACGCTTCGGGAGGGAGGAGGGAGAGAGGAGGAGCGGGTCCGAGGGCGTAGCCGGCCCCCGGACCCTGAGATGCCACCATGTCGCACGCCGGCACGCTTGAGAACCCAGGTCAGTCGTTATGTCGCCGCGTCCTGCCTTTGGACCACCACGCATCGAGCTGCGCGGACTGGACTTGAACCAGCATCTCGGCGTACTGGGGCCTGGGCCCGGTCGATCCGGCGATCGGCGGCGAATGCTGAGTCTGGAGCAATAGTCTGAGATTGATCGCGGTCTGCCTCTGCCGAATTGGGCTACCGCAGCGCGTGGCACTCCCTCGGCGGGAGTGCTCTCTGGTGCCGCGGGGAGGGCTCGAACCTCCACTGGAACCGCGCATTCACGACAAGCCTCAGGTTCAGCTTGCGCTCCTCGCGCACCCCGGCCGCGGTACGTCGTGGCCGGGGAGTTCAGAGGCTACCCCTGTGCGAACAGGTAGCCGAAAACCGCGTCGCCGACGCGTTGGTCGACGACATCCACGCCATTGGCCTCCTCGCGGGCGAACTTGACCGCCTGCTGCAACTTCTCGACGCGGTCGAGGAGTTCGTTCACGCGCCGCGCGGGCAGGGCCCCGGAGAACTTGACGGTCGTCCAGTAGCCGACGGGGATGTCCTCGTAGTACACCTCGACCTGGGCCGGGTGCTTCTCGGTGGCCTCGGCCTTGACGTGGTTCCGCGGGACCTTCTTCGTGCGAAGGGTCCGCACCGGCTCGGTCTTCCAGGCGTCGGTGGACGGGTCCCGCACCCAGGACTCGGAGGCGTCGAGGACGGGCAGCTTCCTGACGAAGGTGTTGAGATCGGTGAGCTGCTTCTCGAGGAAGAGCAGATAGGACACCGGCACCTCGGCGACGATCACGCGGCCGTCCACCACCACATCGGCCCGCGCCGCGCAGTTGGCCCAGTCCTTGGTGGCGGTCACGTCGAACAGCCGGGTGAGGGTCGCGGCGGTGTCCCGCAGCACGTCCTCGGCCTGCACCTGGACCCGGGTCGACTCGGGCGGCAGCTGCTCGCCCTCCTCGTCCTTCGGCTGGTAGGTCCGCGAGATGCCCGCGAGCAACGCGGGCTTCTGGAGACCGTGATGAGCAGCCGTCAGGTCCTGATGGGACTTGGACTTGATGCCCTTCTCCACTGCGATGATCTGATTGAGTTTCGCCACGCCGGTGACCGTAGCAGCGGCGAGGGGGGTCGTTCGAGGGATTATTCTCCCGCCCGACTAAGGCCCCGGGTCCGTCCCTCGTGTTCGGGTGCCGGGGCGGGAATCGGGATGCGCGGGCCGCGGCCGAACCCGCATCATCGGCCAGGTTGTCCGTCACCTCACCGACGGTCTCCCCCTGGGGAGTCCTCGTCGGCGGCCCCACCCACAGGGAGTCCCCATGATCCGGCGCGTCACCGTTCCCGGCCTCTTCACGCCGCCCGTCTACGCGCACGCGTCCGTCGTCGAGGCGGGCACGAAGCTGGCCTTCCTCGCCGGGTCCGTACCCCTCGACGCCGACGGGAAGCTGGTCGGCGCGGGCGATCCCGTACGCCAGGCCGAGCAGGTGCTGGCCAACCTCGACGAGCAGTTGCGTGCGGTGGGGAGCGACATGGCCCATGTCGTGTCGACCGATGTGTACGTCGTCAGCGGCGAGACCGCCGCGCTGTCCGCGGTCTGGAACGTCGTCGAGGCGTCGGGGCTGAGCATCGGCCCGCACTCCTCGACCCTGCTCGGGGTGGCCTGTCTCGGGTACACCGGACAGCTCGTGGAGATCACGGCGACCGCCGTCGTCCCCGACGCGTAGCCCGACGCATGGCTGGCGCCCCGGCGGTACCTGGCGCCTACGGCGCCTACGGCGAGCGTGTCGTCAGTCCCGCGGACCCCGCCGCCTCGACCAGCACCTGCCGCAGCATCGCGGGCGTGAGCCGCCCGGTGAAGGTGTTCCGCCGGCTGACATGGAAACACCCGAAGAGCTCGAGCGAAGCGGGGCCGGTACCCGCCTCGTCCTGTTCCGGTCGTCGTACGAGCGTCACCCGAGCCCCGTGCGCGAACGCCGGGCGGGGCCTCGGCACCGCCCACCCCGCCTCCGCCAAGGCGGGCAGCGCGGCCTGCCAGCCGAAGCCCCCGAGGACGACCACCGCGCGCAGCGTCGGCCGCAGCAGCCCCAGTTCCCGGACGAGCCAGGGCCGGCAGGTGTCCCGCTCCTGGGGCGTCGGCCGGTTCGCGGGAGGCGCGCAGTGCACGGGAGAGGTGACGCGTACTCCGTACAGCTCCAGTCCGTCGTCCGCGCTCACCGAGGTGCCCTGCGAGGCGAGCCCGACGTCGTGCAGCGCCGCGTACAGCACGTCACCCGACCTGTCCCCGGTGAACATCCGCCCGGTCCGGTTGCCGCCGTGCGCGGCGGGGGCGAGCCCGAGGACGAGGAGGCGGGCGTCGGACGGCCCGAACCCGGGCACCGGGCGCCCCCAGTACGTCTGGTCGGCGAAGGCGGCACGCCGGACGGTGGCCACCTCTTCGCGCCAGGCGACAAGCCGCGGGCAGGCCCGGCAGCCGGCGATCCGCGTGTCGAGCAGCGCGAGGTCGGCGGAGCGGGCCGCGTCTTCCTCCGGAGCGCCGATGTCCACGGCACCACCGTACGACCGCTCGGCCGCGCCGGGCCCCTGCCGACCGCGGCTCCCCCCTCCCCCGGCCTCTATGTCATCTCCGCCCCAAGTGCCAGGAACCCGCAGATCAGCAGGAAGAGGATGGCGAGGAGGGGCCAGATGAAGCGGAGGTACTTGTCGTAGCCGACCTTGGCGAGGGCGACGCCGCCGATGGTGACGGCCGTGGTGGGGACCCAGAGGTTCATCCAGCCGCTGGCGGCCTGCCAGGCGGTGACGACGACCGCGCGGGAGACGCCCGCGAAGTCGGCGAGCGGGGCCAGGATCGGCATGGCGAGGGTCGCATGGCCCGAGGTGGAGGGGATGAGGAAGGCCAGCGGCAGGTTCACGACGAAGACGATGATCGCGAAGAGACTGGAGGAGGTCCCCTCCACGACGCCTTCGATGGAGTGCAGAACCGTATCGGTGATCTTCGAGTTGTTCATGATCACGGTGACTCCGCGGGCCAGCACGATCACCAGCGCGGGTGACATGAAGTCCGCGGCGCCCTGGACGATCGTCGCACTCAGTCTCTGCTCGCCCATCCGCGCCACCACCCCGACCAGCACCGCCGCGCACAGGAACAGGGCGGCCAGTTCCGGGAAGGACCAGCCGAGCTCGAACCCGTAGGGCCGCGCGTCGGCCTTGCCGCTGAGCGCGCTGGACCACGGCACGACGGAGAAGATCATGAAGGCGAAGACCAGCCCCGTGGTGACGAGGACCGCCTTGTGCAGACCGGTCAGCTCGGGAACCTCACCGGCGGCTTCCCGGGCGTGCTCGCGGTCCCCCGGCAGGAACCCGGTGAGCGAGCGCTCCGGGTCCTTCCGCACCCGGCGCGCGTACCGGATGACGTACGCGATCGTGACCGCCGTCAGCACCACCCACATCACGAAGCGCAGCACGATGCCGTCGCCGAGCGAGATGCCGGCGGCGGACGAGGCGACACCCGTGGCGAACGGGTTCACCGTCGAGCACAGCACTCCGATGCCCGCGCCGAGGATGATCGTGCCGACCGCCACCATCCGGTCGTAGCCGAGCGCCAGCATCAGCGGCACGATCAGCCCGTAGAACCCCAGCGTCTCCTCGGCGAAGCCCTCCACCGTGCCGAGCACCGAGAACACCAGCATGATGCCCGCGATGAGCAACGCGCCGCGTGTCCGCAGCCGGTGGGCCAGGAGACCGATCCCCCGGTCGAGCGCGCCGGTCGCGAACACCACCGTGATGAACGCCCCGATGGCGAGCACGAAGAGGAACACGCCCGCGCTGCCGTACAGTTCACCGGCGAAGTCCGGACCGACCTGCGCCGTCTTCTCGTCCAGGATTCCGTAGAGGCCGTTGACGGGCGCGAGGAAGAGGTCGTTGAGGCGGTCGACGAAGCTCTCGCCCGCATCGACCCGGTGATACGTGCCCTGGATCGGCCTGCCCTCGGGCGTACGGTCGTACTGTCCCGCCGGGATCAGGAACGCCAGCGCCCACACGGCGATCGTGACGATCGCGAGGACGGTCAGCGCACTCGGGAACGTGAACCCGCTCCGGTGCGGCGGCTCTTCGGGGGCAGGCGCCTCGGTACCGGTCGGGGTGGTCACCGGCCCGCCCCGCCCCGGCTCACGCGTCCGCCCGAGCGCGGAAGCCGTCCGCGTACTCCCGTACGAACGCGCACATCGCCACCACCGTGTTGCGCAGTTCCGAGAAGAGGACGCGTTCGTTCGGGGCGTGCAGGTTGCACATGCTGTCCTGCGCCCCGAAGAGCAGCACCTCGGCGTCGGGCGCGGCGCGTGCGAGCCCGTTGACCAGGGGGATCGACCCTCCGGTCGCGACGTACGACGCGTCCTCGCCCCAGGCCTCGCGCAGCGCGGTGAGCGCGGCGCGATAGGCGGGACCCCCGGTCGAGGCCTCGTAGCCGGGGCCCGTGTCGCCGGGGGTGACGGTGAGCGGGACGCCGAAGGGCCGCAGCGAACGGAGGTGGTCCACCAGCTCGGCCCGCGCCTCCTTCGCGTCCTGGCGCGGGTGGAAGCGGAGGTTGAGCTTGGCACGGGCGTACGGGACGACGGCGGAGGCCGCGTGTTCGACGCCCGGCGCGTCCAGGCCGATCACCGTGATCGCGGGCCCGCTCCACAGCCGCTCGCCGAGACTGCCGCTGCCGATCAGCGGGACTCCCTCACAGACCCCGGCGAGTTCGCGGAACTCGTCCTCGGTGTACGACGTTCCGCTCCAAGGCTCTCGCCTCAGCCCCGCCACGGCCACGTCGCCGTGCACGTCGTGCAGCGTGGACAGTGCGGTCAGGAGCACGATCAGCGCGTCCGGCGCGGCCCCTCCGAACTCACCGCTGTGCCGGGGTTCCTGGAGGGTGCGCACCTCGACCACGACCTCGGCCGCGCCCCGCAGCCCGGTCGTCAGGGTGGGGGTTCCGGGGCGCAGGTTGCCCAGATCGGCGATGACCATCGCGTCGCACGCGAACCGCTCCGGATCGCTGGGCGGATAGTCGTCGAAGGGACTGCCGTACTCCTCCTGCCCTTCGAAGACGATCTTCACCCCGACCGGAGGCCGCCCCTCGTAGGCCCGGAGCATGCCCAGGTGAGCGATCACATTGGACTTGTCGTCGGCGATCCCGCGGGCCCGGAGACCGCCCTCGACGGGTGTCGGCTCGAAAGGCGGCGACAGCCACAGCTTCTCGTCGCCGGGCGGCTGCACGTCGTAGTGCGAGTAGAGCAGGACGGTCGGCGCGGCGGGGTCAGGCGGCGGGATCTCCCCGAAGATCACGGGGGCGGTACCGGGGAGGTCGATGCTCTCGACGTGCTCCACCCCGGCGTCCCGCAGCAGCCCCGCGAGGAGATCGTGGGCCTCACGCACCGGCTCGGCCGGGAAGCCGGGAAAGGCGACGGAAGGGATGGCCGCGAGGCGCTCCAGGTCGGCGCGCAGACCGTCCATCAACGCGTCGACCTTCGCTGCTGTGTCCACCCTCGGTCCCCTCTCCTGTTCCCCGCACGGCTTCACCGACAGCCTCCGCCCGCCCGGAGGGCCACGCATCCGGTGTGGTCCGTGCGACGGAAAAGGCATGCGGTGCGCCGGGCCGCGGGCATTAGAGTCGGGTCATGGCTTCTCAGGGTGCTGACCGGGAGACGAAGGGCGCGGGCCCCGGAGGCGGGCGCGACGCGTACGGCGGGAAGGCCGCAGCGGCCGGCTCAGGCTCGGACGTCGCCAGGACCGCTTCCGGAAGCGATTCCGGCACCGGCTCCGGCGCCACGGCCGGAAGCGATTCCCGCACCGGTTCCAGGGCCACGTCCGGGACCGAAGCTGATGCGAGAAGCAGCGGCAGATCCGCCGCCGGCGCGGCTTCCGGGACGTCTGCCGCCGTCGAGGCCGCCGTCGCCGCCGCGCCCGCCGGTGGCGAGAGCGTGCGGGTCGACGCCTGGATCTGGTCCGTCCGGCTGGTCAAGACCCGCTCGATCGGCGCCACGGCCTGCAAGGGCGGTCATGTTCGGGTCAACGGGGAGCGCGTCAAGCCCGCGTACTCGGTCCGGGTGGGCGACGAGGTACGGGTCTGGCACGAGGGCCGTGAACGGGTCGTCATCGTGAAGCGTGTGATCCGCAAGCGGGTCGGCGCTCCCGTCGCCGCCGAATGCTACGTGGACAACAGTCCGCCGCCCCCGCCGCGCGAGGCCGTGGCTCCGGCGGGTGTCCGGGACCGGGGCGCGGGACGCCCCACCAAGCGGGACCGCCGCGACATGGAACGCCTGCGGGGCATGCAGACCGGCTCGTCAGGACCCGTCCGGACCTCGGGCCCTTCCACGGGGCCCGCCGGCTCGACCAGGTCCCCGGGCACGACCGGGTCCCCGGGCTCGTCCCGCCACTGAGGCCGAACCCGCCCGCCGCTCCGCCGTCACGCGCGGCGCCCCGTCCGCAGACGCACCAGCCGGAGCAGTTCGGTCGTGTGGCCACGCCTGGCCCAGGCGATCAGGCCGAGCGGAACCATCAGGACGAGCGGAGTCGCCGCGTAGGGGCCGTGGACGACCGTGACGTTGACGATGAAGGCGCCCACCATCAGCGCGCTGAGCGCCAGGGCGGCCACGGAGTCCAGCAGCGGGATCAACAGGGCGAGACCTCCCGCGAGTTCGAGCGCGCCGATGACGTACATGCCGGTGTGACCCCAGCCCAGCTTGTCGAACGCCTCCGTCGCCGAGGGGTGGGCGATCAGCTTGGGAAGGGCGCTCGCGAACGCGTAGAACAGGCCGAGGACGACCTGGAGGGCCGTCAGGGAGACACGGGCGGCCCGGGATCGGGGAGTGACGGCGGCCCGGGTCGTGGTGAGGGGGAGGCTGGTCTCGGACACGGTGGTCTCCTGTGGGAAGCGGCGGTTGCTTGCACAGGGACAGACCGGGAAACCACCGGGAACTCATCGGCGCCGAAAGGTGTTTGTGCCGCCGCCGAACGGGGCTGGTGCCGCCCGGCGACCGCCGCTCACCCCTTCACGGCCCTCACCCATGTCCCGTCCTCCGTCAGATACCGGTCGACCTTGAGCCCCGCCTCCCCCAGCGCTTCCTCGAAGGCGTCCTTCGTCAGGGCGCGGGACAGGAACGTCTGGGTCCAGGTGGCGTCCGGGAACGTGTACTGCGCGCGCACCGAGTCGACCCCGTCCCCGACCGGTTCGGCGGACAGGATGCGGACGACGAATCCGGACGGATCCTTGCGCTCGCGGGGCACGTCGGTGTGGTAGTCCTCGCCCTCGCGCTGGATCAACACGCAGCCGTCGTCGGCGACATGGCGGGCGCAGGTGTCCAGGAGCGCCTGTCTCACCCGGAGGTCCCCGGCGTGCACGAGGAACGAGGCCAGCAGAACGACGTCGAACGTCTCGCCGAGGTCGAGGTCCTCGATGCTGCTGCGTATCCGGTGCGCGCCTCGCACGTGTTCCAGCATGTCGGCGGACTCGTCCACCGCCGTGACCGCGAAACCGAGTTCCAGGAGCGGGTGGGTCATCCGGCCGACCCCGCTGCCCAGTTCCAGGATGTGCGCGGCGGCGGGCACGGCGGCGGTGATGATGTCCGGTTCGGTTCCGACGGGCAGGCGGGTGTAGAGCTCGACCGCGCAGCCGTCCGGTGTGATGGCACCGGGTCCGGTGCCCTCGTATCCCTCACGCATTTCGATCCTCATACCCGTCCAACGGACGGCCTCCGTCGGCCTGTTCCTCTCTCCCGTCATTCGTTCGAGTGACATGTTCGAGAGGTGTCCGCCGTTCGCACCGGTTCTGGCGGAAGGGCCGGAGCCTGTCCGACAGTTCACCTTGCCGGGCGGACGGGAGTCGGTGGACCTGTCCTAGAGCGCGAACCAGCCGCGTCCTCCGTACCAGTGGCCGCCCTCGCGCAGATGGTCGGCCACGGCGCGTTCGACGCTGTTGCGGCGCGGCAGTTCGCCGAGCGGGAGGTCCGGATCGCCGAAGACGAAGCCGATGGGCAGGGTGTCGTCCGCGGCCCGCTCCTCGTGCAGCAGGTGGAAGCGGTCCTGGAAGCGAACGATGTTGGAGTCGGCCGGCAGATAGCGCCTCAGCTGCGGGTCGAGCAGCCAGGAGTCGCAGACGGCCGTCTCGTGGCGCTCTTCGGGGTAGTGGCGGGCGAAGAACTCCCGGGCCAGGGCGAGCGAACGGTCGCACGCCGCGGGGGAGAGCGGGCCGCGGAAGTCGGTGATGTGCAGGCTCAGACAGAGGGTGCCGGGGTCCGGGGCGGGCCCCGCCGCCGCGAGGGCCGCGGCCGTGCGCCGCCCCAGCAGCACACGCTGGAACTGGAGCCGGCCCAGTTGGTACAGCTCGCCGTGGAAGTGCAGGGCGATCCACCAGGGAAACAGCAGTCCGGGGCCGCCGGCCCTTCTGTGGTGCACGGACACATGCCGGCCGAGATCGGCGAGCGTGCGCCGGGAGACGTCCTCGGGCACCCCGCGTTGCCGGTGATGGGCGCGGACGTACGGAAGCGCCACGATGAAGACGTACAGATGGAAGCAGCGTCCGAGAAGCCCCGTCGCCTCGGGGAAGGCGGGCGGCTCCCAGCCCTTCCCTATGCCCCCCATGTCCCGCACGAAGCGGGTGACGCAGCGCGCGAGGAGGGTCATGGCCTCGGGATCTTCGGCGAGCCGGGCGCGCAGGGCGACGAGGTCGTTGATGTGTTCATGGGGCACGGAGAGGTCGAGCAGGATGTCGGGCAGCGCGTCGGCGTCCGGGAGCACCGCCTCCCGGGGATCGCCGCCCTCGCTCTCCAGGTCTCTGAGCCACTCGGCGGTCCTCGCGTCCGCCCGCAGCACTTCCAGCAGCACCGTCGCCTCCCCCGGCGGCCGTCGGGCGACCGCTCTCCCTTGGTGAACGTGCACCACGAAGAGTACGTTTTCTCGTAGGAGTGGTGATCCTGATGCGTACGGGCAGTGAACCGGCCACAGCGCGCAGTGCTCTGCGGATGCGCTTCTGGCTGAGCGTCTGGGGCCTGATCTGGGCCATCTTCGGGACGGTCGCGTTCATCCTGGTGGGACGGCCCGGATGGGCGGCCGCGTGCGCCGTGCTGTGGATGATCGTCACGGTCGACATGACCATGATCCTTCGGCACATCAGGCAGGGCCCGCACTACCAGCCGGGCCGCGACGTCCCACCGTACGAGCCCGTGGACGAGCGGCGCGGATACCGGCCGCCGGAGCGGCGTCGGCCGTCGAGGCCGTCGCACCCCTGAACCGGCCCGGCGGACGCGTCGCGGGAACGGGCGCCGCCTCCCGCGGTCGCGCGCCGCCTGTGGCGCCCTGTGGGTCCGGCCGTGCGTTGAGCCCGGCGGCGCGCGGAGTCCGGCCGCGCGATGAGCCCGGTCGCGCGCGCCGACGCTAGGAGTCGAAGCGCGCGGCTTGCAGATACTGCGGTTTCGGGTCGAGCGCGGCCGCCAGTCTGAAGTGCCGCTTCGCCTGCTCGGGGCGCCGCTGGCGTTCATAGGTGCGGGCGAGCGCGAAATGCGCGAAGGCGTTGTCGGGCTCACGCTCCAGGACGATCGTGAACTCCAGCTCCGCGGGCCGCAGTTGAGCGGCGGCGAAGAAGGCACGCGCGCGCAGCAGCCGGGCCGCGGTGTTCTCCGGGTGGGCGGCGATGACGGAGTCGAGCAGCTTCACCGCACCCCGCGGGTCGCGCGCGGCGAGCAACTGCTCGGCGGCGCGGAAGTCGATGACGTGCGTCTCGGGAGTACGTCCGATCGATCCGCTGGTCTCGGGCACGGCAGAGTCCTTCCCTCGCTGCAAGGGTTCAACGCCCCTCCGGAGGGACGCTATTCCTGGGGCGAGCGGGCTCTGCGCACGAGATCGGCCCATACGTCCCGTACGCGCCGCTCCAAGTCCTTCAGCGCCACGTCGTTGTCGATGACGATGTCCGCGATCGCCAGACGCTTGTCACGCGAGGCCTGGGCGGCCATACGCGCATGGGCGTCCTCCTCGGTCATGCCGCGCAGCCGGACGAGGCGGTCGAGCTGCGTCTCGGGGCGGACGTCGACGACGATCACGAGGTCGTACAGAGCGGCCAGACCGTTCTCCGCGAGCAGCGGCACGTCGTGGACGACGACGGCCTCCTCGGGAGCGGCGTCCTCCAGGGCGCGCGAGCGCGTGCCGACGAGGGGGTGCACGATCGAGTTCAGGACGGCGAGCTTCTTCGGGTCGGCGAAGACGATCGAGCCGAGCTTCGGCCGGTCCAGACCGCCGTCCGGAGTCAGCACGTCCTCGCCGAAGGCCTCGACGACCGCCGCCAGCCCGGGAGTTCCGGGCGCGACGACCTCCCGCGCGATCCTGTCGGCGTCGATCAGCACCGCGCCGTGCTCGACGAGTAGTCGTGAGACTTCGCTCTTTCCGGCGCCGATACCGCCGGTCAGGCCCACCTTCAGCATGCCTGGCAGCTTAGGGCCTGCCACTGACAGTCCCTCCGTCCGGGGCCCGGACACCTCGGGAGCCCGGGAAGGAGGAGGTCAGGCCTCGCCTTCGCGTTCCGCCAGGAAACGCTCGAACTCCTGGCCGATCTCGTCGGCCGAGGGGATGTCCACCGGCTCCGCGAGCATGTTGCCGCGGCTCTCGGCGCCCGCGGCGGCGTCGTACTGGTGCTCAAGTCCCTGGACGAGCGCGACGAGTTCCTCGTCGCCCTCCTGGATCTGGCGGTCGATCTCGGTCTGCGTGCGGTGCGCCTCGGTCCGCAGGGCGTGCGCTATCCCGGGGAGCACCAGGCCGGTCGCGGCCGTGATGGACTCCAGGACGGTCAGTGCCGCGTCCGGGTACGGGGAGCGCGCGATGTAGTGGGGCACATGGGCGGCGACGCCCAGTACGTCGTGGCCCGCTTCCATGAGGCGGTACTCGATGAGCGACTCGGCGCTTCCGGGGACCTGCGCCTCGTCGAACGGGCTGCGATGTCCGGGCACCAGGTCGGTGCGGTTGCCGTGCGGGGTGAGGCCCACCGGGCGGGTGTGCGGAACACCCATGGGAATGCCGTGAAAATTGACCAGGAGGCGGACCTGGAGCCGCTCCACGATCCGCTGGACGGCGGCGGCGAAGCGCTCCCACTCGGTGTCGGGTTCGGGTCCCGACAGCAGCAGGAAGGGCGCGCCGGTGGCGTCCTGCACGAGCCGCACCTCCAGGGTCGGCTCCTCGTACTCCGTCCAGCGGTCGCGCTTGAAGGTCAGCAGCGGACGGCGCGCGCGGTAGTCCACGAGCCGGTCGTGGTCGAAGCGGGCCACGACCTGATGGGGCAGCGAGTCGAGCACCCGGTCGACGATCTGCTCACCGGTTTCGCCCGCGTCGATGTATCCGTCGAAGTGGTAGAGCATGACAAGACCGGCCGACTCCTGGGCCAGCGCCATGTCGACCACGGCCAGGCCCTTCGGCTCCCATGCGTACAAACCCTGCGGATCAAGCACTGTGACCGCTCCTCCTCGTGTTCGTACTGCACAACGTGGCATGGAGCGCCGACATTCCCGTCCCGTGCCGCGACCGGGGACCGAAGTGGGCCCGGCGACAGCGAAGCGGGCCCGCACCGGATCGGTGCGGGCCCGCTTCTTTCAGCTACTTGCTAGCGGTGAGCTTTCAGCTCTGGCCGCCGGCGAGCTTCTCGCGGAGGGCGGCGAGCGCCTCGTCCGACGCCAGGGCGCCGGAGTTGTCGTCCGACTCCGAGGAGTAGGAACCGCCACCGCCACCGGAGGCGGCCGGAGCCGCGCTGGAGGTGCTGGCACCCTCAGCCTCGGCCTGCGCGTCGGCCTCGCGGGACTTGATGACCTGAGCCTGGTGCTGCTCGAAGCGCTGCTGCGCCTCGGCGTACTGGTTCTCCCACACCTCACGCTGGGATTCGAAGCCCTCGAGCCAGTCGTTGGTCTCGGGGTCGAAGCCCTCGGGGTAGATGTAGTTGCCCTGGTCGTCGTACGACGCGGCCATGCCGTACAGGGTCGGGTCGAACTCGACCGAGGCCGGGTCGGCACCGAAGGACTCGTTGGCCTGCTTCAGCGAGAGGCTGATGCGACGACGCTCGAGGTCGATGTCGATGACCTTGACGAAGATCTCGTCGTTGACCTGGACGACCTGCTCCGGGATCTCCACGTGGCGCTCGGCCAGCTCGGAGATGTGGACCAGACCCTCGATGCCCTCGTCCACGCGGACGAACGCACCGAACGGAACGAGCTTCGTGACCTTACCCGGGACGACCTGACCGATCTGGTGCGTCCGGGCGAACTGCTGCCACGGGTCTTCCTGCGTCGCCTTGAGCGACAGGGAGACGCGCTCGCGGTCCATGTCGACGTCGAGGACCTCGACGGTGACTTCCTGGCCGACCTCGACAACCTCGGAGGGGTGGTCGATGTGCTTCCAGGAGAGCTCGGAGACGTGCACCAGACCGTCGACGCCACCCAGGTCCACGAAGGCACCGAAGTTGACGATCGAGGAGACGACGCCGGAGCGGACCTGACCCTTCTGGAGGGTGGTGAGGAACGTCTGGCGAACCTCGGACTGGGTCTGCTCCAGCCAGGCACGGCGGGACAGGACCACGTTGTTGCGGTTCTTGTCCAGCTCGATGATCTTCGCCTCGAGCTCCTTGCCCACGTAGGGCTGGAGGTCGCGGACACGGCGCATCTCGACGAGAGAAGCCGGCAGGAAGCCACGGAGGCCGATGTCGAGGATGAGACCACCCTTGACAACCTCGATGACGGTGCCGGTGACGATGCCGTCCTCTTCCTTGATCTTCTCGATGGTGCCCCAGGCGCGCTCGTACTGGGCACGCTTCTTCGAGAGGATCAGGCGGCCTTCCTTGTCCTCCTTCTGGAGAACAAGGGCTTCGATCTCGTCGCCGACCTTGACGACCTCGTTCGGGTCGACGTCGTGCTTGATCGAGAGCTCGCGGCTCGGGATGACACCTTCGGTCTTGTAACCGATGTCGAGCAGGACCTCGTCCCGGTCGACCTTCACGATGACGCCGTCGACGATGTCGCCGTCGTTGAAGTACTTGATCGTCTCGTCGATCGCGGCGAGGAATGCTTCCTCGTTACCGATGTCGTTGACCGCTACCTGCGGCGTGGTAGAGGTGGTCTCGGTGCTGCTCGTCATGTGGGAAAGGGCTCCGGTACGGACAGTGAGTCGTAGGTACTGCTTACGCCGGGAGCCCGTTTCGCCCTGTAGAAGCCGGACAGTGAAGGAAGCGCCCGACCCGGCACAGCCGGAGGCGCCTCGAAAACCGAGGGGACATACATACAGATGCGAGCACAGCCTGCTACGTCTGAGGAGCGCAGGCCCGCAGCGCAACTTGTAGCATACGGGGGCAGCCGGGCAGGGTCAATGCGCGAAGGCGCACACCCGGGGCGGATCGCCGCAATCCCGGCACAAGACCTGTCTCACAAGGCCACGCGGGGGCTAGGAAGCCCCTGTAGTGACACGCCCGAGACGGGTTGAACGGAAGAGTACGACGAGGGAGCCGATCATCCAAGAGCCCGAACCGTTCGAACCGGAAGCCACCCGACGTGACGCGGACCTCATCGAGAGTTCTCGGGCGAATCGGGGCTGGTGGGACCGGAACGCGGACGACTACCAGATCGAACACGGCACGTTCCTCGGCGACGACAGGTTCGTGTGGTGCCCCGAGGGTCTCGACGAGGTGGAGGCCGAGCTGCTGGGCCCCGCGGAGGACCTCAAGGACAAGGACGTCCTGGAGATCGGCGCCGGCGCGGCACAGTGCTCGCGCTGGCTGGCCGGACAGGGCGCGCGCCCGGTGGCCCTGGACCTCTCCCACCGCCAGCTCCAGCACGCGCTGCGCATCGGGGGCACTGTGCCCCTCGTGGAGGCGGACGCGAGCGCCCTGCCGTTCAAGGACGGTTCCTTCGACCTCGCGTGCTCGGCGTACGGGGCGCTGCCCTTCGTCGCCGACCCGGTACTGGTGCTGAGGGAGGTCCGCCGGGTGCTGCGTCCCGGAGGGCGTTTCGTCTTCTCCGTCACGCACCCGGTCCGCTGGGCGTTCCCGGACGAGCCGGGCCCCGAGGGCCTGTCGGTGTCGGCGTCCTACTTCGACCGCACCCCGTACGTGGAGCAGGACGAGGAGGGCCGCGCGGTCTACGTGGAGCACCACAGGACACTCGGCGACCGGGTGCGTGACGTGGTCGCCGGCGGCTTCCGCCTGCTCGACGTCGTCGAGCCCGAGTGGCCCGCCTGGAACACCCAGGAGTGGGGCGGCTGGTCCCCGCTGCGCGGCAACCTCGTCCCGGGCACGGCGATCTTCGTGTGCGAACGGGACTGACGTACACGGTCCCCGCGGAACAGGCGGTGAGAACAGCGACGAAGGGGAGCCGGACCGGCTCCCCTTCGTCGTACCGGGATGCGGCACGCGCGCGTGGACGCCGTCCCCCGGGTTCGTGCGCGGCCGGTCTGGCGCTCGTACGAGACTGAGGGCGTGATCCGTTACGAAGCCCTGGACGCGCTGCCCGTGCGCGGCACCCTGCCCGCCCTGGACGAGGCCCTGGAGGGGCACGGCGGCGCGGTGCTGGTGGCACCGCCCGGCACCGGCAAGACGACGCTGGTGCCGCTGGCCCTGGCGGGCCTCCTGGACGACGGGCGGCCGGCGCGACGGGTGGTGGTGGCCGAGCCCCGGCGGATCGCGGCGCGCGCCGCCGCCCGCCGGATGGCGTGGCTGCTGGGCGAGGCGGTCGGGGAGAGCGTGGGCTTCACGGTGCGTGGGGAGCGGGTGGTCGGCCCCCGCGCGCGCGTGGAGGTCGTCACGACCGGGGTCCTGCTCCAGCGGCTTCAGCGGGACCAGGAGCTCGCGGGCGTGGACGTGGTCGTGCTCGACGAGTGTCACGAGCGGCACCTCGACGCCGACACGGTGGCCGCGTTCCTGCTGGACGTGCGGGCCGCGCTCCGTCCCGAACTGCGGCTGGTGGCCGCGTCCGCGACGACGGACGCCGGGGGCTGGGCGCGCCTTCTGGGCGACGCGCCGGTCGTCGAGGCCGAGGGTGTCTCGTATCCGGTCGAGACGGTGTGGGCGCCGCCCGCGCGCCCGGTACGGCCGCCGCACGGGATGCGGGTGGACCCGGCGCTGCTGACGCATGTGGCGTCCACGGTGCGGCGGGCGCTGGCCGAGCGGCGGGGTGACGTCCTGTGCTTCCTGCCCGGGGTCGGGGAGATCGCGCGGGTCGCCGGGCAGCTGGGCGGTGTCGGGGACGTCGATGTCCTCCAGGTGCACGGGCGGGCTCCGGCGGCCGTGCAGGACGCGGTGCTGACGGCCGGTGCGCGGCGCCGGGTGGTCCTCTCCACCTCGGTGGCCGAGTCCTCGCTGACGGTCCCGGGGGTGCGCGTGGTCGTGGACTCGGGGCTGGCGCGCGAGCCGCGGGTGGACCACGCGCGCGGGCTGAGCGCCCTGGCGACCGTACGGGCCTCGCAGGCGGCCGGACGTCAACGTGCCGGGCGGGCCGGACGTGAGGCTCCCGGCACGGTCTACCGGTGCTGGGCGGAGGCGGAGGACGGCCGTCTGACACCGTTCCCGTCCCCCGAGATCAAGGTGGCCGACCTGACGGCGTTCGCGCTCCAGGCCGCCTGCTGGGGCGATGCCGGGGCGACGGGGCTCGCCCTGCTCGATCCGCCGCCGGGAGGGGCGATGGCGGCGGCCCGGGCGGTCCTGTCTGCCGTGGGCGCGGTCGACGCCGCGGGGCGGGCCACGGAACGCGGTGTGCGCATGTCCCGCCTGGGCTTGCACCCCCGGCTGGCGCGGGCCCTGCTGGACGCGACCCCGCTGGTGGGCGCGGCGCGGGCCGCCGACGTGGTCGCGCTGCTGAGCGAGGAACCCCCGCGCGAGTACGGCGACGACCTGGCGGCGGCCTGGCGCACCGCCCGGCGCGGCGGCGACGCCTACGCGGCCCGCTGGCGCGCCGAGTCCCGCCGCCTCCGCTCGGCGGCCACCGGCGCTTCCTCCGGCTCCTCCCCCAGCCGATCCGGCTCCCCTTCTTCTCCGGGCACCTCGCACGCTTCGCCGAGCCCACGGGCCGGGGAACCGAATCCCGCGGGGGACGGCGTGGCGGTCGGGGACGACCGGGTCGCCGGGCTCGTGGCCGCGCTGGCCTTCCCCGAACGCGTCGCGCACCTGCGGGGCGGCTCCCATCTGATGGTCGGCGGGACACGCGCCGACGCCGGTGAGGGGTCCGTGCTGCGCGGTGCTCCCTGGATCGCGGTGGCGGTCGCCGACCGACCCGTCGGCAGGGGGCACGCGCGCGTGCGGCTCGCGGCGGTGATCGACGAGCCGACGGCACGGCGGGCCGCCGCCGGTCTGTACGGCGAGGGCGAGGAGGTCCACTGGGCCGGCGGCGATGTCGTCGCCCGGCGGGTGGAGCGGCTGGGGGCGGTGGAGCTGGCCGTGCGACCGCTGCGCGACGCGGACCCCGGACTCGTACGGGAGGCGCTGCTCGAAGGACTGCGGGAGGAGGGCTTCGGTCTGCTGCGGTGGTCGCAGGACGCCGAGCAACTGCGCCGGCGGCTCGCGTTCCTTCACCTGCGGCTCGGTGATCCGTGGCCGGACGTCCGCGACGAAGCCCTCCACGCGCGCGTGGAGGAGTGGCTGGAGCCGGAGCTGAGCCGGGCCCGGCGCCGGGCCGACCTGGCGCGGATCGAGGCGGGGCAGGCGCTGAACCGGCTGCTGCCCTGGGCCACGGGGGAGGCCGCCCGGCTCGACGAGCTCGCGCCCGAACGGATCGAGGTGCCGAGCGGGTCGAGGATCCGCGTCGACTACACCGATCCGGCGCAGCCGGTGCTCGCCGTGAAGCTCCAGGAGATGTTCGGGCTCCAGGCGTCGCCCGCCCTGGCCGGGGTGCCCGTGCTCGTGCATCTCCTGTCTCCCGCGGGCCGGCCCGCCGCCGTGACCGCCGATCTGGCGTCCTTCTGGAAGGACGGCTACAAGGGCGTACGGGCGGAGCTGCGCGGCCGCTATCCCAAGCACCCGTGGCCCGAGGACCCGGCGACCGCCGAGCCGACGCGGTACACGAACGCGCGGCTCAGGCGCTGACGGGCTCGGGGTCGGCGGCGGGGGCGGGCGTGGGTTCGCCCGGCCTGCGTCCGCGGGCCTCCAGGTACAGCGCCAGGGACAGCAGGCCCACGCCGAGGATCAGGAAGCCCCAGGGGAGATAGGACGTCATCATCAGGACGAGGGTGCGGTTGGACTTGACGAGGTCGACGGTGTGCCGGATGTAGTCCTCGCGCATCTTCACGTCCCCGGAGAAGGCGGTCACCTTGTCCCGGCCGCCCAGGAGTGTGCCGCCGCGCAGCTCCTCCTTGTGGATCTCCTCGCCGTAGACGGGTGCCCCGGTCACCGGCTCGACCCAGAACTTGCGGACGGTGGTGTACCAGCGGGTGGTGCCGGTCTTGGCGAGGGACTCGGGGGTGACCCCCTGGACGGGCATGACCTTGGGGAACGCCACCTTGGTCCAGGGGATGGTCTGCTCGAAGTAGTAGACGTCGACGCCCCGGAAGGTCCGGGTGCCCTTGTAGTGGATGGGCGCCGAGGTGCGGGTCTGGGCGTCGAAGTACTCGTAGTCCCGTTTCTCGGTCCTGAAGGGCCATTTGAACTCGATGCCCTGGCGGGTGACGGGGTCGCCGTCCACCGACTCGCCGGTGGCGTGGACGGGTTCCTGGCTGTGCGCGTCGAAGATGTAGCGCTCGGGGAGCTTGGAGACCATCTTTCCGTCGGGGCCCTGGACGTAGGACAGGGAGTCCCAGACGACGACGTCACGGCCCGCGGTCCGCTCGATCTTCTCGGAGGCCTCGACGTTGCCCTTGAGGGTCTGGACGACGGTGACCTTGGAGACCTTCCTGGCCTGCATGGTGCCGTAGTCGAGAAGAGTCGCGTCCTTCGCCTCCAGCACCATGTCCTGGTACTGGCCGGCGGGGATCTTGGCCAGGCGCGGGAAGGCGTACCAGCGCAGCAGTGGGGACAGCGCCGCGAAGAACACGGCGAGCGCGAGCAGGATCAGGCTTGCCTTGCGGCGCATCTCGACGGCCCTCCCGGTGCGTGCGTCAGGGGTGCTGGGGGACGGTGGTGAGCAGCGGCTTCGGCGAGGTGTGTCCGGCCGGCGAGCCCATGGCCGTGATGGTCAGGACCAGCGCGAGCGCCGCGGCAAGACCGGTCGCGGCGGCGATGAGGGCACGCATGCGGGCCTCCCGGGGCCAGGAGCTGATACAGCGTCAGGTCCGGCACCGTAGCAATGGCGGGGCGAGATGAGAACACGTCGCACCGCAACGGATCAGGGCGCCCTCGCGGCGTGAGCCGGGAGGACGCCCTGGAGGCGACCTCGGGCCGCCCGGGTGACGGCGCGAAGTGTCGGACAGGCCCCTAGGAGGCGGTGGGAGAGGCCGTGGGAGTGGCGGTGTCAGTTGCGGCCGCCACGGTGAGTTCGACGGTCAGGGTGGCTCCGCCGGTGGTGGTGACGCGCAGGAGGTAGGTGCCGGTGGTGTCGTCGGCGTAGAGCTTGGGGAGCTGGAGCGCTCCGTCGGCGTCGGTGGTCAGGGCGGCCAGGGTGCGGACGGGCTTGCCGTCGGCGTCCTTGAAGTAGGGGCCCTTGTCGTTCTCGGTCGGATCGTCGGCGGACTTGACCAGGGTCGCGGTCGCGGCGACCTTGCCCGCGGCGGCGCCCTTGTAGGTGGCCTTCAGCGCGATCTGGTCGGCGAACTCGCCGCCCGGGACACAGGTCAGGGCGGTGTCGCCGGTGCGGGTGAGGGTGTCGGCCTGGCGGGCGGTGACACTCGCGGTGTAGTCGAGGCCGGCCATGATGCGGCCGACGACGGTCGCGCGGACGGTGAAGTCGCCGGTCTTCTCACCGGCCGTGAGCGCGGGCGCGGTGGCGGTGCCGAGTCTGTCGGTGACGATCGTGGCGACGCTCTCGCCGCCGGCGAAGGTGGCGTCGGTGTCGCCGACGATGGTGAACCGCACCCGGACCTTGGCCACGGGCTTGCCGGCCTTGTCGTCGGTGCGCACCGCGATCTTCTGCGCGAAGGTGGCCCCGGCCGTCGCCGTCAGCTTCCCGGCGCCCGCGTTCGTCAGGTGGTCCACCGTCTCGGTGGGCGTCGGCGTCGGCGTGGGAGTGCCCGCCGGGGGCGTCGTGGGAGTGCCCGCCGGGGGCGTCGTGGGCGGCGACGTCGGGGTGGCGGGCGGGGTCGGCTTCGAGGCGGGTGGCGTCGGCGTGCCGCCGGGGCGGGGGCTGCCCGGCGGGGACGGCTGCACCGGCGTGGGGCTCGGCGAGGCGGGCTCGTCGCTGTGGTGCGAGGGCAGCGTGCCGGTGCCGTTGGGGATCTCGTGCGTGCCCTTGCGGTAGTACTCCAGCCACGACAGGACGGTGTTCAGATAGGCCGTCGAGTTGTTGTAGCTGAGGATCGCCGCGTTCAGCTGTGCCTGGACCGCCATGTCGTGGTCGAAGCGGCACAGGTAGTGCCCGGCGGCCAGCGCGGCGTCGTAGACGTTGTTGGGGTCCTTCTTCCCGTCGCCGTTGCCGTCGCGGCCCGCCCACGCCCAGGTGGAGGGGATGAACTGCATGGGCCCGACAGCCCGGTCGAACGTGCTGTCACCGTCGAACGCGCCGTGGTCGGTGTCCTTGATATTGGCGAATCCGTAGCCGTCCAGGACCGGCCCCAGGATCGGCGACAGGGTGGTGCCGTTCGCGTCGACGCGGCCGCCGCGGGCCTGGGCCGACTCGACCTTGCCGATCGCGGCCAGCAGCTGCCAGGGCAGATTGCAGGTCGGCTTCGCCTCGCGCAGCGAGGCCTCGGCCCGCTTGTAGGCGGCCAGCACCGTCGCGGGGATACCCGCCTCCGCGGTCCCCGTGGCCGCCGGCGTGTCACCCCCCGCGCTCGCGCTCGGCGCGGGGTTCGGGCTCTGAAGCGGCGGAAGATCCGTGTAGTAACGCCCGTTGCCGGTCGCGGTGCCGTCACCGCCCGTGTCGCCCGTGCCCAGACCGAGGTCGGCCCCCGCCGACTGTCTGCCGTGGTCGTCGACGATCACTCCCGGGGCCTGGGAAGCGGACAGAGCCGCGACCGCGGCCGCGGCCACAGCGGTGGTTGCCGCGCCCTTGCGCAGCCTCCTGCCGAATTGCGCCGCCATTGAGTGAACCCCTCCCACCGACGACCGGCCCAGCCTGTCGTCCCTCAGACCTGTGCAATGCCGCTGCTTCCGGCCGTGCTCCCCCGCACGGCAACCCAGGTGACCCTACGACAACTTCCGTCGCCCAGGGACCTGTTCGCGCCCGATATTCACCAGTTGGCCATGTACCGCCGTCCCGCATACTGGCCCCTGGTGATCAACTGACCGAACACAGTCGGTCAACAGGTGACACAGGGGGACGATTTGCCCTTCACTCTCAGTCACGCGGCCGCCGTACTGCCCGCAATACGCGGTAACGGAAACGGCCGCGGCCGATTGATTCCCGCCGTTCTCGTGGCGGGTTCCTTCGCCCCCGACATGACCTACTACGCGGCCAGCGCGGTGCCCGGGGCGATGGAGTTCGGCACGTTCACCCATGCGTTCACCGGCGTGTTCACCGTCGATGTGCTCATCGCATGGATGCTCGTCGGCGCCTGGCTGGTCCTGCGCGAACCGCTGGTGGCCTTGATGCCCGCGGCACGACAGGGGCGCACGGCACAGCTCGTGCGCTGCGGAGCCGTGCGCGAGCCGGTGCGCGCGCCGACCGTTCTGTGGTGGTACGTCTCCGCGGCACTCGGTGCGCTGACCCATGTCGTGTGGGACGCGTTCACCCATCACGACCGGTGGGGAGTGCAGCTCTTCCCCGTCCTCGGACGGACCCTCGCCGGCTCGCCGCTCTACTGGTACGTCCAGTACGGCAGTTCGGCCCTCGCCGCCGTCGTGATCGTGACCTTCGTGGTGCGCGCGCTGCGGCGCGCGCCGGACGGCCCCGCCGTCGCGGTGCCCGTCCTGTCCACCGCCGACCGCAGGCTGGCCGCAGCGGTGATCGGCGGCCTCACGCTGGCCGCCGCCGTGCAGCGGGCGGTGCGGTGGTGGGCGTACTGGAAGTCCGTCGCCAAGCCGTGGGAGCTCATTCCGCCGCTCTGCTTCGGCGGGGGCGCCGGTCTGGTCATCGGTCTGTGCCTGTACGTCGCCGCGGTCAGGATCTGGCGTCCCGCTCCGGCTCGTCCCGGCCCCGCCGCGGCGCGTACGGAGCCGAGCCGTCCCGCCTCTCGCTGACCGGGGTACCGGCGGCGAGGGCGCGGAGCAGGCCACGGCCCTGACCGAGGCTCCGGTGGACGGCCCGGGCGACCCGCTCCATGACACGGGCGCCGTACGACCTCGTCGGATGGTCGTACGACAGGACGATGATCCGGTAACTGCGGGCCGGGCCGGAGAACGAGCCGATGCCATGGACACGGCCGCCGTTCGCGGTCCGGGGCAGCCGGCCGGTCGAGATGTGCGCCCCCAGTCCGCGCGGGAGCCCGAAGAACGCCCTGCGGCGCCGGCCGTCTCGCAGCCGCGCGAGCTCCCGGACGCGGTGGGCGCCCGCCGTCAGGATCGAGCGGAGGCCGGAGACCACCGCGGGCCACCGCGACAGCTCACCGGCCGTGGCGCGGGCCCCGGCGTCCTCCCGGTCGTCGCGCACCGACACCAGGACCGTCCCCGGGCTCGCGGACAGCGCCGCCTGAAGATCGCGGGACAACCGGGCCCCGAAATCCTCCTCGCGATCCTCCTCACGCGAGGAGGGGCCCCGCCCCGGCAACTGGGCGGTGCCCGCCCCCACGGCGACCGCGGGCACCGGGGCGAGCAGCACCGGGACGACGGCCGCGGCCACCGTCGCGGTCGCGACCACCACGGTCGTGGCCATGGCCGTACGGCGGTGCAGCGTGCGTATACCCATGCCCGCATCCTTACGGCACCCCCCGGGCCGGGGCGCCCCGTGCGAGCCACGCGGGTGATGCCCCGGGCCGTGCCTTCGCGAACGCGAGGACACCTCGCGCGGGGACGAAGATCCCCGGCGGGGGGCTGGAAATTCCGTGCAGGGCCGAAAGCCAGCGAGGCCGATGCAGGGCTGGACATGCCGGAGGGCCGGGACGGGCTGGACATGCCGGAGGGCCGGACATGCCGGAGGGCCGGGACGGGCCCGAAACGCCGGAGGGCCGGGGCCAGGCCGGAAACGCCGGAGGGCCGGGGCGGGCACCTCGCGGTGTCCGGTTCCCGGCCCTCCGGTGAAGGCGGCGCCCGATGTCTAGTGGGCCGCCGACTCCCAGTCGCGGCCCGCGCCGACGGAGACGTCCAGCGGGACGTCGAGCCGCACCGCGGACGCCATCTCGCGGCGCAGCAGCTCCTCGGTCCGCTCCCGCTCACCGGGCGCGATCTCCAGAACGATTTCGTCGTGGACCTGGAGCAGCATGCGGGAGTCGAGCTTCGCCTCGCGCAGCGCCCGGTCGACGTTCAGCATCGCGATCTTCACGATGTCGGCCGCCGTGCCCTGGATGGGCGCGTTCAGAGCCATCCGCTCGGCCGCCTCACGGCGCTGCCGGTTGTCGCTGTTGAGATCGGGCAGATAGCGGCGGCGCCCGAAGAGCGTCGCGGTGTAGCCCGTGGCCCGCGCCTCGTCGACCGCCCGGCGCAGATAGTCCCGTACGCCGCCGAAGCGCTCGAAGTACGTGTCCATCAGCGCACGGGCCTCGCCCGCCTCGATGTTCAGCTGCTGCGACAGACCGAACGCCGACAGCCCGTACGCGAGGCCGTACGACATCGCCTTGATCTTGCGCCGCATCTCGGCGTCGACCGCGGTGCGCTCCACCGAGAACACCTGGGAGGCGACGGTGGTGTGCAGGTCCTCGCCGGAGGTGAACGCCTCCAGCAGCCCCTCGTCCTCGGACAGATGGGCCATCACCCGCAGCTCGATCTGGCTGTAGTCCGCGGTCATGAGGCACTCGAAGCCCTCACCGACGACGAAGCCGCGGCGGATCGCGCGGCCCTCGTCCGTGCGCACCGGGATGTTCTGGAGGTTCGGGTCCGTCGACGACAGCCGGCCGGTCGCCGCGACCGTCTGGTTGAACGTCGTGTGGATCCGTCCGTCCGCCGTGATCGTCTTGATCAGGCCCTCGACCGTGGACCGCAGCTTGGCCTGCTCACGGTGGCGGAGCATGATCACGGGAAGTTCGTTCTCGGTCTGCGTCGCCAGCCAGGCCAACGCGTCCGCGTCCGTCGTGTAACCCGTCTTCGTCTTCTTCGTCTTCGGCAGGGCCAGTTCACCGAAGAGGACTTCCTGGAGCTGCTTGGGCGAGCCGAGGTTGAACTCGTGCCCAGCCGCCGCGTGCGCCTCCTTCACCGCCTGCTGCACCGCGCCGGCGAACATCTGCTCCATGGCCTCAAGATGCGCCCGGTCCGCCGCGATGCCGTGCCGCTCGAGGCGCGCCAGCAGACTGGACGTGGGCAGCTCCATGTCACGCAGCAGATCCGCCGCGCCGACCTCCTGGAGCTTCTCCCCGAACGCCTCCCCCAGATCGAGGACCGTGCGGGCCTGCGCCATCAGCGCGTCGGCCTCCGCCTGCTCGTCCGTACCGAAGGCGAGCTGTCCGTCGGCAGCGGCGGCCGGCCCGAGCTCCCGGCCCAGATACTCCAGGGACAGCGCGTCCAGCGCGAAAGAACGACGCCCCGGCTTGACCAGGTAGGCGGCGAGCGCCGTGTCCATCGTCACGCCCTCGATGGTCCAGCCGTGCTCGGCGAAGACCCTCATCGCAGCCTTGGCGTTGTGCATCACCTTGTGCCGGCCGGAGTCGGCGAGCCACGCGGCGAACGCGTTCTCGTCCGGCTCGTCCAGCCGGGAGGGGTCGAACCACACCGCAGGACCGGCGCCCGTCGCGATCGCCACCTCGGCGACCGACCCCGAACCCAGCGCCCACGAGTCGACCGTGGACACACCCAGCACCCCGGCGCCGTGCTCGGCGAGCCACGGCGCCAGCTCGCCCGCGCCCAGCACCGCCCCGTCGATGTCGACGCCCTCGACGACAGGCCGTGCCTCCTCGGCCTCCGCGGCCCCCGGGTCGACGGCCAGAAGCCGCTCACGCAGCGAGGGGTTACGGATCTCCAGCGTGTCCAGGACCATCGCCAGGGCCGTACGGTCGTAGGCGGCCCGCTCCAGATCCGCCACCGTCCGGGGCAGCTCGACGTCCTTGACCATCTCCGTGAGACGGCGGTTGAGCTTCACCGCCTCCAGATGGTCCCGCAGATTCTGCCCGGCCTTGCCCTTGACCTCCTCGACCCGCTCGACCAGCTCCGCGAACGAACCGAACTGGTTGATCCACTTCGCGGCCGTCTTCTCCCCCACACCGGGAATGCCCGGCAGGTTGTCCGACGGGTCACCGCGCAGCGCCGCGAAGTCCGGATACTGCGCCGGCGTCAGCCCGTACTTCTCGAAGACCTTCTCCGGAGTGAACCGCGTCAGCTCCGAGACGCCCTTCGTCGGATACAGCACCGTCGTGTGCTCCGAGACCAGCTGGAACGAGTCACGGTCGCCCGTGACGATCAGCACCTCGAAACCCTCGGCCTCGGCCTGTGTGGCGAGCGTCGCGATGATGTCGTCGGCCTCGAACCCGTCCACCGCGAACCGCTGCGCGTGCATCGCGTCCAGCAGCTCACCGATCAGCTCGACCTGCCCCTTGAACTCGTCCGGGGTCTTCGACCTGTTCGCCTTGTACTCGGTGAACTCCTCGGAACGCCACGTCTTGCGCGAGACGTCGAACGCCACCGCGAAGTGCGTGGGCGCCTCGTCGCGCAGCGTGTTCGCCAGCATCGACGCGAAACCATAGATGGCGTTCGTCGGCTGACCCGTCGCGGTGGTGAAGTTCTCCGCGGGCAGCGCGAAGAACGCGCGGTAGGCCAGCGAGTGCCCGTCCATGAGCATCAGGCGCGGGCGGCCCGTACCTGCGGTCTTCTCGGTCTGCTTCGATGCTGTCTCTGCCACACCCCCGATCCTGCCACGGCCCACTGACAACGCGGACCGTCCCGGCCCGGTGCTCGCCCTCCCGCCCTGGATTCCCCCAACCCACGGGCAGCGCTGTCGGCCACGCGTGCGAGGATCGAAGAGGGAAGAGGTACGAACACACGCACACCGCCGTGCGCACGCGAAGGGGTTCAGCGATGGCCAGCAAGCCGCCGAAAAGCGATCCGGTCCAGGACGCTCCACAGGTAGCCGAGCCCAAGCACGCCGCGGCCGGACTCCCCGCCATCGGCCACACCCTGCGCATCGCCCAGCAGCAGATGGGCGTCCGCCGCACCGCGCTGACCCTCCTGCGCGTCAACCAGAAGGACGGCTTCGACTGCCCGGGCTGCGCCTGGCCCGAACCCGAGCACCGGCACAAGGCGGAGTTCTGCGAGAACGGCGCCAAGGCCGTCGCCGAGGAAGCCACCCTGCGCCGGGTCACCCCCGACTTCTTCGCCGCGCACCCCGTCTCCGACCTCGCGGACCGCAGCGGCTACTGGCTCGGCCAGCAGGGCCGCCTCACCCAGCCCATGTACCTGCCCGAAGGCGCCGACCACTACCAGCCGATCGGCTGGGACCGCGCCTTCGACATCGTCGCGGAGGAACTCGCCGCGCTCGGCTCCCCCGACGAAGCGCTCTTCTACACCTCGGGCCGCACCAGCAACGAAGCGGCGTTCCTGTACCAGCTCTTCGCCCGCGAACTCGGCACGAACAACCTGCCCGACTGCTCGAACATGTGCCACGAGTCGTCCGGCTCCGCACTCAACGAGACCATCGGCATCGGCAAGGGCAGCGTCCTCCTGGAGGACCTGTACAAAGCGGACCTGATCATCGTCGCCGGACAGAACCCCGGCACGAACCACCCGCGCATGCTCTCCGCCCTGGAGAAGGCCAAGAGCAACGGCGCGAAGATCATCACCGTCAACCCGCTGCCCGAAGCGGGCATGGAACGCTTCAAGAACCCGCAGAGCCCCCAGGGCATGGTCAAGGGCGCAGCCCTCACCGACCTCTTCCTCCAGATCCGCATCGGCGGCGACCAGGCCCTCTTCCGCCTGCTGAACAAACTGGTCCTCGACACGGAGGGCGCCGTCGACGAGACGTTCGTCGCCGAACACACCCACGGATTCGAGGACTTCGCCCGGGCCGCCCGCGCCGCCGACTGGGACGAGACCCTCACCGCCACCGGCCTCACCCGCGACAGCATCGACGAAGCCCTGAACATGGTCCTCGCCTCACAGCGCACCATCGTGTGCTGGGCGATGGGCCTCACCCAGCACAAGCACTCCGTCCCCACCATCCGCGAAGTCGTCAACTTCCTGCTGCTGCGCGGGAACATCGGCCGCCCCGGCGCCGGCGTCTGCCCCGTCCGCGGACACTCCAACGTCCAGGGCGACCGCACCATGGGCATCTTCGAACGCCCCGCCCCCGCCTTCCTCGACGCCCTGGAGAAGGAGTTCGGCTTCAAACCGCCCCGCGAACACGGCTACGACGTCGTCCGGGCCATCGGCGCCCTGCGCGACGGCGACGCCAAGGTCTTCTTCGCGATGGGCGGCAACTTCGTCTCCGCCTCACCCGACACCGACGTCACCGAGGCGGCCATGCGACGCGCCCGGCTGACCGTCCACGTCTCCACCAAACTCAACCGCTCGCACGTCGTCACCGGCGCGCGCGCCCTCATCCTGCCCACCCTCGGACGCACCGAACGCGACCTCCAGGACAGCGGCGAACAGTTCGTGACCGTCGAGGACTCCATGGGCATGGTGCACGCCTCACGCGGCCGCCTGGAGCCCGCGAGCCCCCACCTGCTGTCCGAGACCGCCATCGTCGCCCGCCTCGCCCACAGGGTCCTCGGCGAGACCAGCGCCACCCCCTGGGAAGAGTTCGAGAAGGACTACGCGACCATCCGCGACCGCATCGCCCGCGTCATCCCCGGCTTCCACGACTTCAACGCGCGCGTGGCGGACCCCGCCGGCTTCGCCCTCCCCCACGCCCCCCGCGACGAACGCCGCTTCCCGACGGCCACCGGCAAGGCCAACTTCACCGCCGCGCCCGTCGAACACCCCGAACTCCCCGCGGGCCGCCTGCTCCTTCAGACCCTGCGCTCCCACGACCAGTACAACACCACCATCTACGGACTCGACGACCGATACCGGGGCATCAAGAACGGCCGCCGGGTCGTCCTCGTCAACGCCGACGACGCCCGCGAGCTCGGTGTCGCCGACGGTTCCTACGTCGACCTCGTCGGCGAATGGAAGGACGGCGTCGAACGGCGCGCGCCCGGCTTCCGCGTCGTGCACTACCCCACCGCCCGGGGCTGTGCCGCCGCGTACTACCCCGAGACCAACGTCCTGGTCCCGCTGGACTCGACCGCCGACACCAGCAACACCCCCGCCAGCAAATCCGTGGTCGTCCGTCTGGAACAATCGACAGCCGACTGAGCGTTCGCTCAGCAGGAGACAACCGCGACGAAGCGGTGACCGACGAACGGAGCCGGACCCCATGGGCGAACAGCACACCCCGAAGTTCCCGCAAGGGGTCATCGACGAGTACGCCGCGCTCGGCGTCGACCTGCCGGCGCTGTTCTCCGCGGGACACCTCGGCAACCGCATGGGCGTCCAGATCACCGAGGCCTCCGCGGACCGCGTCGTGGGCACCATGCCCGTCGAGGGCAACACCCAGCCCTACGGCCTGCTCCACGGCGGAGCCTCCGCCGTCCTCGCCGAGACCATCGGCTCCGTCGGCGCCATGCTCCACGGCGGCATCACCAAGATCGCCGTCGGCGTCGACCTGAACTGCACCCACCACCGCGGCGTCCGCTCCGGCCTCGTCACCGGCGTGGCCACGCCCGTCCACCGCGGCCGCACCTCGGCCACGTACGAGATCGTCATCACCGGCGAGGACGGCAAGCGGGTCTGTAGCGCCCGCCTCACCTGCATCCTCAAGGACGCGCCCCAGGGCTGACACCGGGCGGGAACCCGGGGGTCCAGGCTGCCCGGGGCCCGCACTGCCGGGGCCCCGCGCCGCCGAGGCATCGCGCCGCCAAGGCCCCGCGCCGCCGGGTCACCGGGCTCCGGGCTCGGGGGCTCCGGCCTCCCGGGCACTGGGGCACCGCGCCGCCTGGCTCCGGGGCCACCTCGCCACTGGCTCACCGCGGCTCCGCGTCACCTCGCCTTCTGGCCCCTGAGGCCGCCTTGCCCCAGAGCTCCGGGTCACCGGGGCTCTGGGCCACCGCGCCACCGCGCCACCGCGCCACCGCGCCACCGGATCACCGGATCACCGGATCACCGAGGATTCACAGGCCCTCCGGGCTCGGCCGCGGCCCGGAGCCCCCTGGGTTCCCCAGGCCCAGCAGAGACGCGCCTGGGCGCATCCGCCGCCGCGAGGCGCGGTTCCCGGCGTCAAGCTCCCGGAAGGGTGAACTCCCGCCCCGTACCGCGCCCTTGGCAGCCACACCCTTCAGACACGCGTCGCAATCGCAACGGCATCACCCCGTCGCCCCGCGAGCGCGCCCGCCCGCGACCACCGCCCGTGACCGCCGGGCACCGCCCGCCTCCGCCGCAACGGTCCCCGCACCTCGGCCACTTGCTTCCGCTTCAAGGGCGACGGCGGCCGTCGACACCCGGCAAACAGGCTTCGGACAGCCCGAGTTGAACGTGGCGCCGACCCTCCGCTGCCACTGACAGTGAGGGCCGGAAATCCCTGGCTCGTCACCTTGCGCGGCGCCGTATACGACCGCGCCCGCCCCACGCCCGCCGCCGAGGCGCCCCGCCCCGACCTGCGCACCGGCGACGACAACGCACAGCGACAGCAAAGCCTCACCTCGGCGGCACCGGGCGACAAGAAGCGCGGACCGGCCCGCGCGCCCCCCGCTTCCCCAACACGCCCTCCCCCACACCCACTTCACCCGGCCAGGGCACCGGCGACCGCCTCACACGGCGGTAACAGTCGGTTACCTCTGCCGCAATAAATCATTCCCCGCGCCGCACCACGCCCCCGACGGCACCCCGACCCGCCGTCACGCGTTCAGCTTCCGGTATCCGCCATCAACCCGGAACAGCGCGTTCTCACCATGCGAACACACAACCGCCTCCGACCAACACGCCGAAATGCTCCGATCGTCCGCCCCACGCCCCGCGAGGCACCCCCCGGATAACAAGAGCGTCACAGCCTTCCCCACGCTCCTCCCCACCCCCCCAACCTGCGCTTATAGTCACGGCCAGTCACCGCGCCGCCGGGCGCGTCACTGCACGGCCCTGCTTCATCCAGTACGGCCCGGCGATAGACACGGCCCCCACCCTGGGGTGCCGCGCCAGGGAGAGGATTCAACGTGCGACAGCGTTCCATGGTCATACTCACCGCCGTGCTCACGACAGGGGCACTCACGCTGACCGCCTGCGGCTCGCGCGACAACAGCGGCGACAGCAAGAGCGACAAGAAGACCGAGATCATCATCGGCGTGGACGCGCCGCTGACCGGTCAGAACTCCGCCACCGGCCTCGGCATCCAGGGCGGCGTCCAGATCGCTGTCGACGACGCCAACAAGAACAACACCGTTCCCGGTGTGACCTTCAAGGTCCAGGCGCTCGACGACAAGGCGATCCCGGCCTCCGGCCAGGCCAACGCCACCCAGCTCGTCCAGAACGACAAGGTCCTCGGCGTCGTCGGCCCGCTGAACTCCGGCGTCGCCACCCAGATGCAGCAGGTCTTCGACACCGCCAACCTCGTCGAGATCTCGCCGTCCAACACGGCCCCCGAGCTCACGCAGGGCAAGAACTGGCAGACCTCCAAGACCCGCCCGTTCAAGACCTACTTCCGCACCGCCACCACCGACGCCCTCCAGGGCGGCTTCGCGGCCGACTACGCCTACAACACGCTGAAGAAGCGCAAGGTGTACGTCGTCGACGACAAGCAGACCTACGGCGCCGGCCTCGCCAAGCTCTTCAAGGCCGGCTTCACCAAGGCCGGCGGCAAGCTCGCGGGCGAGGACCACGTCAACACCGGCGACACGGACTTCTCCGCGCTCGTCACCAAGATCAAGAACGCCAAGGCCGACCTGGTCTACTACGGCGGCCAGTACGACGAGTCCGAGAAGCTCACCAAGCAGCTCAAGGACGGCGGCGTCAAGATCCCGCTGTTCGGTGGCGACGGCATGTTCAGCGACACCTACATCCAGACCGCCGGCAAGACCTCCGAGGGTGACCTGGCCACCTCCGTCGGTCAGCCCGTCGACTCCCTCGCCTCGGCCGCCGACTTCATCAAGAAGTACAAGGCCTCCGGCCTCAAGGGCGACTACGGCACGTACGGCGGCTACTCCTACGACGCCGCCACGGCCATCATCAAGGCCATCGGCGCGGTCGTGAAGGACGGCAAGATCCCGGACGGCGCCCGCGCCAAGATCGTCTCCGAGGTCCAGAAGACCAAGTTCGACGGCATCGCCGGCCCCGTCTCCTTCGACGAGTACGGCGACACCACCAACAAGCAGCTCACCGTCTACCAGGTCGTCGACGGCAAGTGGAAGGCCGTCAAGAGCGGTACGTTCAGCGGCTGATCAGCAACACCCGGGCCACCCCGGTGGATCGGTCCGACACCAGGCGGCGGCGCCCCTAGCGGCACCGCCCGCACGGTCCGATCCACCGGCCACGCCCTCAGCACAACCCAGGGCCGCGCGGCCACGACCACACGTCACCGCGCGGCCCGCTCCATACGCCCTGCTCAACTCTCCCCACCACATGGAGGCCACGCGGTGAACACCCTGCCGCAGCAGCTGGCCAACGGGCTGTTCCTCGGCTCGATGTACGGGCTGATCGCCATCGGCTACACGATGGTGTACGGCATCGTCCAGCTCATCAACTTCGCCCACGGCGAGATCTTCATGACCGGCGGCTTCGGCGCACTCTCGGTCTACCTCTACGTTCTGCCAAACGGCACATCCATGTGGATAGCCCTCCCAGCGATGCTGATAGGCGGCGGAATCGTCTCCGTCCTCATCGCCGTCGGGGCCGAACGCTTCGCCTACCGCCCCCTGCGCGGAGCGCCACGCCTCGCCCCCCTCATCACCGCCATCGGCCTGTCCCTGGCACTCCAGCAGGTCGTCTTCAACGCCTACCCGAACGCCAAGACCGACCTGACGTTCCCTCAGCTCCCCTTCGGTCCCTGGCACATCGGCTCGGTCAGCATCCAGAGCGGCAGCGTCTTCGTCATCGTCGCCGCGCCCCTGTGCATGGCCGCCCTCGCGCTCTTCGTCAGCATGTCCCGCACCGGCCGCGCCATGCAGGCCACCGCCCAGGACCCCGACACCGCGCAGCTCATGGGCATCGACACCAACCGCATCATCGTCATCGCCTTCGCCATCGGCGGCTTCTTCGCCGCCGTCGCGGCAGTCGCGTACGGCCTGCGCTACGGCACCGTCAAGTACGACATGGGCTTCCAGATGGGCCTCAAGGCCTTCACCGCGGCCGTCCTCGGCGGCATCGGCAACATCTACGGCGCCATGATCGGCGGCCTCGTCCTCGGCCTCGCCGAGACCATGGCCACCAGCTACATCGACGGCATCCCCGGCATGCAGCAGCTCGGCGGCGGCGGCTGGTCCTCCGTGTGGGCCTTCGTACTCCTCATCCTCGTACTGCTGTTCAGGCCACAAGGCCTCGTCGGCGAACGCGTCGCGGACAGGGCGTGAGCACCATGGCAACCACCGAGACCACCACCCCCGAGCGCGGCCTGATCGCACTCCCCGAGAGCGCCGCCCGCGTCCTCATCGCCATCGGCGCCCTCGCCACCATCGCCAGCACCTTCATGTCCTGGACCTACACGTCCGACTTCCCCGGGGACCTCACCTACTACGGTTCCCCGGCCGGACTCCAGGTCCTCGACATCGTCGCCGGCGTCCTCACGCTCCTCTTCGCCCTGACCCTCTTCAACGTCCGCGGCCTCGGCTGGCTCAACCCGGCCGGCGCCACCCAGCCCGTCGTCCTCGCCGCCGCCTCCGCGTTCGCCGTCAGCTGGTTCAGCGCCATCGCCATCGCCGTCGACCTCAAGGGCCTCGTCGCACTCGACCCCGGCGCCTACGTCGCCGCCGTCGGCTCCCTCGTCGCCCTCCTCGGCACCCTGGCACTCCCCAAGCCCGGGAACACGCTCAAGGACTACCTCACCAAGCCCGACCTCATCCCTCCGGCCGCCAAGCTGCCGGCCTGGGGCGAGCGCCTCGTCGTCACCGCTGCCACCGCCGTCGCACTGATCGTCTTCAACTACGGCATCGGCGTCGACCCCGACGCGAGCGAAACGTTCCTGGGCTACCTGCTCCTCGTCGTCTTCGGCGCCTGGGCCCTGCTCACCGCCGGACTCTTCGACCGCTTCGCGCAGCTGAACGCCCGCCACAAGGGATTCGCCACCAGCATGGCCTTCCTCGCCGCGGCGGCCTTCCCGTTCCTCGCGAACAACGAGCACAACTCCAACCTCGGCGTGAACATCCTCGTCGTCGCCACCGTCGCCCTCGGCCTCAACATCGTCGTCGGCCTCACCGGACTCCTCGACCTCGGATACGTCGCCTTCCTCGGCGTCGGCGCCTACGCCGCGGCCCTCGTCTCCGGCTCCGAGTTCTCCCGCTTCTCCGGCGTCCAGTTCCCCTTCTGGGCCGCCATGCTCACCGGTATGGCCGCGTCGCTCGTCTTCGGCGTCCTCATCGGCGCCCCCACCCTGCGCCTGCGCGGCGACTACCTCGCCATCGTGACCCTGGGCTTCGGAGAGATCTTCCGCATCGCCGTCAACAACATGGACGGCACCTCCGGCCCCAACCTCACCAACGGCCCCAACGGCATCTCCATGATCCCGGACCTCAACATCTTCGGGTTCAACCTCGGCGCCGAGCACAACATCCTCGGCTTCCCCCTCGGCCGCTTCGCGAACTACTTCCTGCTGATGCTGCTCATCACAGCGATCGTCGTCGTGGTCTTCAACCGCGCCGCCGACTCCCGCATCGGCCGCTCCTGGATCGCCATCCGCGAGGACGAGACCGCCGCGACCGCCATGGGCATCAACGGCTTCCGCGTCAAGCTCATCGCCTTCGCCCTCGGCGCCTCCCTCGCCGGCCTCGCCGGCACCGTCAGCGCGCACGTCGGCTACAGCGTCAACCCGGCGCCGTACCAGTTCGCCGGCTCCGTGCCCCCGAACTCCGCCTTCCTCCTCGCGGCGGTCGTTCTCGGCGGCATGGGCACGGTCAACGGACCGATCCTCGGCGCCACCCTGCTCTACCTCCTCCCCGAGAAGCTCAGCTTCCTCAAGGAGTACGAGCTCCTCGCCTTCGGCATCGCCCTCGTCGTCCTCATGCGCTTCCGGCCCGAAGGCATCATCGCCAACCGCCGCCGCCAGCTCGAATTCCACGAGAGCGACGAAACACCCGTCCACATCCCCGAACAGGGCCTGCCCGACTCCACCGTCGGCGTCACCAAGGCAGGGGCGTAACCACCATGACCACCACCACAGCCCCCAGCCCCGTCCTCGAAGCCACCGGCGTCACCATGCGCTTCGGCGGCCTCACCGCCGTCCGGAACGTCGATCTCACCGTCAACGCCGGAGAGATCGTCGGCCTCATCGGCCCCAACGGCGCGGGCAAGACCACCTTCTTCAACTGCCTCACCGGCCTCTACGTCCCCACCGAGGGCAAAGTCGCCTACAAGGGCACGGTGCTGCCCCCCAAGCCGCACCTCGTCACCAGCGCAGGCATCGCCCGCACCTTCCAGAACATCCGGCTCTTCGCCAACATGACCGTCCTGGAGAACGTGCTCGTCGGACGCCACACCCGCACCAAGGAAGGCCTCTGGTCGGCCATCCTGCGCGGCCCCGGCTTCCGCAAGGCGGAGGCCGCCTCCCGCGAACGCGCCATGGAACTGCTGGAGTTCATCGGCCTCGCCCACAAGGCCGACCACCTCTCCCGCAACCTCCCCTACGGCGAACAGCGCAAGCTGGAGATCGCGCGCGCCATGGCGAGCGAGCCGGGCCTGCTCCTCCTGGACGAGCCCACCGCCGGCATGAACCCCCAGGAAACCCGCGCGACCGAAGAACTCGTCTTCGCCATCCGCGACCGCGGCATCGCCGTCCTCGTCATCGAGCACGACATGCGCTTCATCTTCAACCTGTCCGACCGCGTGGCCTGCCTCGTCCAGGGCGAGAAGCTCGTCGAGGGCACCTCCGAGGTCGTCCAGGGCGACGAACGCGTCATCGCCGCCTACCTCGGCACCCCCTTCGAGGGCGCCCCGGGCGACGAGGAACTCGCCGAGGTCGAGGCCGCCGAAGCCGTGACCGCGACGGACACCGCGACGGACACCGAGGAAGCCGAGACGACCCCGGCACCCGAGGACACCACGGACCCCGACGAAGCCCCCGAGGCCTCCGAGGCACCCGAGGACGCCACCCCGTCCGACGAATCCGGCGCACCCACCGCGTCCGACGACTCCGACGCGCAGGGCAGCACCACCAAGGAAGGAACCGCCCAGTGACCGCACTGCTCGAGGTCGAAGACCTCAAGGTCGCCTACGGCAAGATCGAAGCCGTCAAGGGCATCTCCTTCACCGTCGAAGCCGGCCAGATCGTCACCCTCATCGGCACCAACGGCGCCGGCAAGACGACGACCCTGCGCACCCTCTCCGGGCTCCTCAAGCCCAGCGGAGGCCGCATCCTCTTCGACGGCCAGCCCCTGGCCAACGTCCCCGCCCACAAGATCGTCGCCCTCGGACTCGCCCACTCCCCCGAAGGCCGGCACATCTTCCCCCGCCTCTCCATCGCGGAGAACCTCCAGCTCGGAGCCTTCCTCCGCAGCGACAAGGCGGGCATCGAGAAGGACATCCAGCGCGCCTACGACCTCTTCCCCATCCTGGGAGAACGCCGTAAGCAGGCCGCAGGCACCCTCTCGGGCGGCGAACAGCAGATGCTCGCCATGGGCCGCGCCCTCATGTCCCAGCCCAAGCTGCTCATGCTCGACGAACCCTCCATGGGCCTCTCGCCGATCATGATGCAGAAGATCCTCGCCACCATCGCCGAGCTCAAGGCGTCCGGCACCACCATCCTGCTAGTCGAGCAGAACGCCCAGGCGGCGCTCTCGCTGGCCGACCAGGCCCACGTCATGGAGGTCGGCAGCATCGTCCTCTCCGGCACCGGCCAGGACCTCCTCCACGACGAGTCCGTCCGCAAGGCCTACCTCGGCGAGGACTGACACCGCGCGACCCCGGTCGTACGAAAAGGCCCGCACCTCCGTCAGGGGTGCGGGCCTTCCTCGTTCGTGGGGGGCTGCCGACCAGGGCAGACCTTTCGCCGACCGGGGCTAGCCCTTCGCCGCCTTCTTCTCCTCGGCGTCCTCGATGACCGCCTCCGCCACCTGCTGCATCGACATACGGCGGTCCATCGACGTCTTCTGGATCCACCGGAACGCCGCCGGCTCCGTCAGGCCGTACTCCGTCTGGAGAACCGACTTCGCGCGGTCCACCAGCTTCCGCGTCTCCAGACGCTGCGTGAGATCCGCGATCTCACCCTCCAGCGCCTTCAGCTCCGCGAACCGGGACACCGCCATCTCGATCGCCGGCACCACGTCGCTCTTGCTGAACGGCTTCACCAGGTACGCCATCGCGCCCGCGTCACGCGCGCGCTCGACGAGGTCGCGCTGCGAGAACGCGGTCAGCATCAGCACCGGGGCGATCGACTCCTCGGCGATCTTCTCCGCCGCCGAGATGCCGTCCAGCTTCGGCATCTTCACGTCGAGGATCACGAGGTCGGGCTTGTGCTCCCGGGCCAGCTCCACGGCCTGCTCACCGTCACCGGCCTCGCCTACTACGGTGTAGCCCTCTTCTTCGAGCATCTCTTTGAGGTCGAGACGGATCAGCGCCTCGTCCTCGGCGATGACGACACGGGTCGTCAGCGGAGGCACGTGCGACTTGTCGTCGTCGGGCGCGTCTACGGGCTGGGGCGACTCGGGGGCGGTCACGGGGGCTCCTTGTTGCGGGCGGGGTACTGCTCCCAAGAGCCTACCTAGCTGCGGTAAGGTGGGAACACGGCGGGTGACCGCTGACCTTCGTTTCGAAGGGGCCCCGGTAGCCCAGCGGTAGAGGCAATGGATTCAAAACCCATATAGCGTCGGTTCGAATCCGACTCGGGGTACTTTTCCTTGGATGCCAAGGTTGATTCACGAAAGCGGATGTTCCCGTTCTGGTGAACATCCGCTTTTTTGCTGCGTGTCACCGCCGCCGTTTACGCAGAGTGGCCACATGTACGACATGGGCAAACGCAAGCGAGCACTGATGCTCGTCTCGCAGGGGCGCAGCCGGAACCCGGTGAGCAAGGAGATGCGCGTCTCCCGTCACGCGATCACCTGCTGGCAGCGCAGATTGGAGCCGCTGCACCAAACCCTCCCCTGTATCCGTTGCCAGGAGACCCCCCGCATTCCCGAGGACCTTGAGGCGTATGCCTACTTGCTCGGCCTCTACCTAGGGGATGGCTACATCATCTCCAAGCCGCGACCGCACTACCTGATGGTCAGCTGCACCGCTTCCTGGCCCGGCCTCATCGATGCCGCCGAAGAAGCAATGCGCAGAGTCCTTCCCGACCCAAGCGTCAAGCGCACTCAGAGAGCAGGGTGCGTCGACGTGAAATCCTTCAGCAAGCACTGGCCCTGCTTCTTTCCCCAGCACGGCCCCGGCAAGAAGCACGAGCGCCTGATCGCGCTCGAACCCTGGCAGCGCGAGATCGTCGACGCTCACGCCTGGGAGTTCGTGCGGGGGCTCATCCACTCCGACGGCTGCCGTATCACCAACTGGACGACCCGCGTCGTCGCCGGGGAACGCAAGCGCTACGAGTACCCCCGGTACTTCTTCACCAACGTCTCCGACGACATCCGGCAGCTGTTCACTGACACCCTGGACGGGCTCGGCGTCGACTGGACCCCCTGCACCCGCCACGGGAACCCGTACAACATCTCGATCGCCAAGAGGGCATCGGTCGCCCTCATGGACGCCCATGTGGGCCCCAAGTACTGACCGGCGGTCGGGTGGACGTCGCCGGTCCGGCAGGGGCCCTCGGGCGTGGTGCGGCTACTTGGGGCTGTCGTCCTCGCCGACGTGGTGGACCCGGACGAGGTTCGTGGAGCCGGAGACTCCGGGCGGGGAGCCGGCGGTGATCACGACGATGTCGCCCTTGGCGCAGCGGCCGTACTTGAGGAGGAGTTCGTCGACCTGGTCGACCATGGCGTCGGTGGAGTCGACGTGGGGGCCGAGGAAGGTTTCGACGCCCCAGGTGAGGTTGAGCTGGGAGCGCGTGGCGGGGGTGGGGGTGAAGGCGAGGAGGGGGATGGGTGAGCGGTAGCGGGAGAGGCGGCGGACGGTGTCGCCGGACTCGGTGAACGCGACGAGGAATTTGGCGCCGAGGAAGTCGCCCATTTCGGCGGCGGCTCGGGCGACGGCGCCGCCCTGGGTGCGGGGTTTGTTGCGGTCGGTGAGGGGCGGGAGGCCCTTGGCGAGCATGTCCTCTTCCGCCGCTTCGACGATCCGGGACATGGTTCTGACCGTCTCGATGGGGTATTTGCCGACGCTGGTCTCGCCGGAGAGCATGACGGCGTCGGTGCCGTCGATGACGGCGTTGGCGACGTCGGAGGCTTCGGCGCGGGTGGGGCGGGAGTTGTCGATCATCGAGTCGAGCATCTGGGTGGCGACGATGACCGGTTTGGCGTTGCGTTTGGCGAGTTTGACGGCGCGCTTCTGGACGATGGGGACCTGTTCGAGCGGCATTTCGACGCCGAGGTCACCGCGGGCGACCATGATGCCGTCGAAGGCGGCGACGATGTCGTCGATGTTGTCGACGGCCTGGGGCTTCTCGACCTTGGCGATGACGGGGAGGCGGCGGCCCTCTTCGTCCATGATGCGGTGGACGTCCTGGATGTCCTTGCCGCTGCGGACGAAGGAGAGGGCGATGACGTCGAAGCCGGTGCGCAGGGCCCAGCGAAGGTCGTCCTCGTCCTTGTCGGAGAGGGCGGGGACGGAGACGGCGACGCCGGGGAGGTTGAGGCCTTTGTGGTCGGAGACCATGCCGCCTTCGACGACGGTGGTGTGGACGCGGGGGCCGTCGACGCGGGTGACTTCGAGGCAGACCTTGCCGTCGTCGACGAGGATGCGTTCACCGGGAGTGACGTCGGATGCGAGTCCGTCGTAGGTGGTGCCGCAGGATTCGCGGTCTCCCTGGGCGCCTGCTTCGACGGTGATGGTGAAGGTGTCTCCGCGTTCAAGGAGTACGGGTCCTTCGGTGAAGCGGCCGAGGCGGATCTTCGGGCCTTGAAGGTCGCCGAGGATTCCGACGCTGCGGCCGGTTTCGTCGGAGGCTTTCCGGACGTGCCGGTAGCGCTCTTCGTGGTCGGCGTGGGTGCCGTGGCTGAGGTTGAAGCGGGCTACGTCCATTCCGGCTTCGACCAGGGCTTTGATCTGGTCGTATGTGTCGGTGGCGGGGCCCAGTGTGCAGACGATTTTTGCTCGGCGCATGATTCGACCCTAGGCCTTACCGGTCGGTAGAGAATTGGTCGCGCATGACTACTCAACAACCTTTGCGTGAAGGGTTATTGACAACTGTTGAATTGTGCGCCGTGCCGCTCCGATGAGCAGAGGATTGCTCTCGGTGGGCTCGGCGCTTTTTCGTACCCGTGTCCGTCCAGTGTGCGTCGGACCGTGGGGTGGGTGCGCGGGAGAGTCTTGCGGTGACGTTCCGTGATGCTGTCAGGTGGCGCTGGAGCCGTGGTGGATCCCCGGTGTCGTGCGGCCATCGGATGGAAACCTCCAGGGTCTTTTGCGGGGGCGGGTGTTGGGCCAGAATCTACGCGCGTCGTTGACCTTTTCCCGAGGAGTTCGAGAGATGCCGTTGAATCGCCGGAAGTTTCTGAAAGAGTCCGCCGTGACAGGTGCTGGGGTGGCGCTCGCGGGTGTGGGCGTGGCTCCGGTGGCACAGGCCGCGGAGGGGGCGAAGGGGGGCCGGCCGGTGAAGCGGTACGAGCTGACGGTCATGGGGACGACCGACCTTCATGGTCATGTCTTCAACTGGGACTACTTCAAGGACGCGGAGTACGCGGACAAGGCGGGCAACGCTCAGGGTCTGGCGCGGGTCTCGACGCTGGTGAACGAGATCCGTGCGGAGAAGGGGCGGTGCAACACGCTGCTCCTGGACGCGGGTGACACGATCCAGGGCACTCCGTTGACGTACTACTACGCGAAGGTGGATCCGATCACCGCCAAGGGTGGTCCGGTGCATCCGATGGCGCAGGCGATGAACGCGATCGGGTACGACGCGGTGGCGCTGGGGAATCACGAGTTCAACTACGGGATAGAGACGCTGCGGAAGTTCGAGTCGCAGTGCCGTTTCCCGTTGCTGGGCGCGAACGCGCTGGACGCGAAGACGTTGAAGCCGGCGTTCCCTCCGTATTTCATGAAGGATTTCCGTGTTCATGGTGCGCCGCCGGTGCGGGTGGCGGTGCTGGGGCTGACGAATCCGGGGATCGCGATCTGGGACAAGGCTTACGTACAGGGGAAGTTGACGTTCCCGGGTCTTGAGGAGCAGGCGGCGAAGTGGGTGCCGAAGCTGCGGTCGATGGGCGCGGACGTGGTCGTGGTGTCGGCTCATTCGGGTGCGTCGGGGACGTCGTCGTACGGTGATCAGGTGCCGTACACGGAGAACGCGGCGGCTTTCTTGGCTCAGCAGGTACCGGGGATCGACGCGATCCTGGTGGGTCACGCGCATCTGGAGATACCGGAGCTGAAGGTCACCAACACCGCGACCGGTAAGACGGTGGTGTTGTCGGAGCCGCTGGCGTTCGCGGAGCGGCTGTCGGTGTTCGAGTTCGGTCTCGTCTTCGAGAAGGGGCGTTGGCACGTCGAGTCGGTGGCGGCTTCGGTGCGGAACGCGAACACGGTGGCGGACGATCCGAGGATCACGCGGCTGCTGAAGGACGAGCACGAGGTCGTGGTGGCGTACGTCAACCAGGTGGTCGGCCGGGCGACGGAGACGTTGACGACGGTGGAGGCGCGGTACGAGGACGCTCCGATCATCGATCTGATCACGCGGGTGCAGGAGGACGTGGTGCGGGCGGCGCTGGTGGGGACGCAGTACGCGTCGTTGCCGGTGATCGCGCAGGCGTCGCCGTTCTCGCGGACGTCGGAGATACCGGCGGGCGAGGTGACGATCCGGGATCTGTCGAGTCTGTACGTGTACGACAACACGCTGGTGGCGAAGGTGCTGACGGGTGCGCAGGTGCGTGCGTACCTGGAGTACTCGGCGAACTATTTCGTGCGGACGCCGGTGGGTGCGGTGGTCGACCCGGAGAAGCTGACGAACGCCGGCAATCGGCCGGATTACAACTACGACTATGTGTCGGGTCTTCGCTACGACATCGACATCGCGCAGGCCGAGGGTTCGCGGATCAAGAACCTGTCGTACGACGGTGCGCCGTTGGACGACGGTCAGCAGTTCGTGCTGGCGGTGAACAACTATCGCGCCAATGGTGGCGGTGCGTTCCCGCATGTCGCTTCGGCGACCGAGGTGTGGTCGGAGTCGACGGAGATCCGCACGCGGATCGCTGAGTGGGTCACGGCGAAGGGTGTGCTGGACCCGAAGGAGTTCGCGTCGGTGGACTGGAAGCTGACGCGTGAGGGTGTGCCCGTGTTCTAGGGCGAGGGTGGTTCAGCTGGGCGGCGTCGGCGCGGTTCTCGCGTCGGCGCCGTTCGTCTTGTGCGGGTGTGCGAGGCGTTCGGAGATTCCCTGCCGTTGTGTGAACCGATCGGTGGGGCTGGTCCGATGAAGGGATGTGGGGGTGGTGCTCATCGTCCTTCGACGAGGGGGATGAGAGGGATGAGGGGGGTGAGGGTTCTGGGTTCTGTGCGGGCGGCGGGGACGCGGGGGGTGTGTTCGAGGCCGAAGGTGGTGAAGGCGGTGCGGCCTGGGAGGGGGTAGGGGTCTTTGCCGGTGAGGGAGTTGAGGATGGTGGCGCTGCGCCAGGCGGCGAGGCCGAGATCGGGGGTGCCGACGCCGTGGGTGTGGAGTTCGGCGTTCTGGACGTAGACGCGGCCGGTGACGCTGGGGTCGAGGACGAGGCGGAACTGGTCGTCGATGTCGGGGCGTTCGGCGTTGTCGCGGCGGAGGTAGGGGTCGAGTCCGGCGAGGAGGGGGGCGATGGGGCGTTCGCGGTAGCCGGTGGCGAGGACGACGGCGTTGGTGGTGAGGCGGGAGCGGGTGCCTTGCTGGACGTGTTCGAGGTGGAGCTCGATCTTGGTGGTGGCGATGCGGCCGGCGGTGCGGACGGTGACGGCGGGGGTGAGGACGGCGTCGGGCCAGCCGCCGTGCAGGGTGCGGCGGTAGAGCTCGTCGTGGATGGCGGCGATGGTGTCGGCGTCGATGCCTTTGTGGAGTTGCCACTGGGCGGCGAGGAGGCGGTCGCGGACGGGTTCGGTGAGGGCGTGGAAGTAGCGGGTGTAGTCGGGGGTGAAGTGTTCGAGGCCGAGTTTGGAGTACTCCATGGGTGCGAAGGCCTCGGTGCGAGCGAGCCAGTGGATCCGTTCGTTTCCGGTGGGGCGGTTGCGCAGGAGGTCGAGGAAGACTTCGGCTCCTGACTGGCCGGCGCCGATGACGGTGATGTGGTCGGCGGTGAGGAACCGGTCGCGGTGTTTGAGGTAGTCGGCGGCGTGGATGACGGGGGCGTCGGGGGCGTCGACGAGTGGTTTGAGGGGTTCGGGGATGTGGGGTGCGGTGCCGACGCCGAGGACGATGTTGCGGGTGTAGGTGCGGCCGAGGGCCTGGGCCTGGCCGTCGGTGTCGAGTCGGGTGAAGTCGACTTCGAAAAGGTCGCGTTCGGGGTTCCAGCGGACGGCGTCGACCTGGTGGGCGAAGCGGAGTCCGGGGAGGTTGTCGGCGACCCAGCGGCAGTAGGCGTCGTACTCGGCGCGCTGGATGTGGAAGCGCTCGGCGAAGTAGAAGGGGAAGAGGCGGTCGCGGTCCTTGAGGTAGTTGAGGAAGGACCAGGGGCTGGTGGGGTGGGCGAGGGTGACCAGGTCGGCGAGGAAGGGGACCTGGAGGGTGGCGCCGTCGATGAGGAGGCCGGGGTGCCAGTCGAAGCCGGGGCGTTGTTCGTAGAAGACGGTGTCGAGTTCGGTGAGGGGGTGGGCGAGGGCGGCGAGGGAGAGGTTGAAGGGGCCGATGCCGATGCCGACGAGGTCGCGCGGTGTTTCGGCGGTGGGGGGCAGGGGGTGGGGTGTCGCTCTCATCGGGGGGTGTGTCCTTCCACCAGTTTCAGGAGCGTGGCCAGGTCGCCGGGCGTGGTGTGGGGGTTGAGGAGGGTGGCTTTGAGCCAGCGGCGGCCGTCGAGGGTGGCGCGGCCGAGGACGGCGCGGCCTTGGTCGAGGAGGGTGCGGCGTACGGCGGCGACGGTGTCGTCGTTGGCGTCGTGGGGCCGGAAGAGGACGGTGCTGATGACGGGGTGGTCGTAGAGCTCGAAGCCGGGGTGGGCGGCGGTGAGGTCGGCGAGTTCCTGGGCGTGGGCGCAGACCTGGTCGACGAGGTGGCCGATGCCGTGGCGTCCGAGGGTCTTGAGGGTGACGGCGATCTTGAGGATGTCGGGGCGGCGGGTGGTGCGCAGGGAGCGGCCGAGGAGGTCGGGGTGGCCGGCTTCGGTGTCGTCGTCGGCGTTGAGGTAGTCGGCCCGGTGGGCGAGGGGGGTGAGGTCGGTGGGGTCGCGGACGGCGAGGAGTCCGGCGGCGACGGGTTGCCAGCCGAGTTTGTGGAGGTCGAGGGTGACGGTGTCGGCGTGGGCGAGGCCGTCGAGTTTGGTGCGGTGCCGGTCGCTGAAGAGGAGGCCTCCGCCGTAGGCGGCGTCGATGTGGAGGCGGGCGCCGTGGGTGGCGCAGAGGTCGGCGATGTCGGGCAGCGGGTCGATGAGTCCGGCGTCGGTGGTGCCGGCGGTGGCGGCGACGAGGAGGGGGCCGGGGAGCTCGGTGAGGGCGCTGTCGAGGGCGGCGGGGTCGAGGGTGCCGGCGGGTGCGGGGATGACGACGGGTTCGGGGAGGCCGAGGAGCCAGGTGGCGCGGTGGAGGGAGTGGTGGGCGTTGGCTCCGCAGACGAGTTGGACGCCGTGGTGTTTCTCGCGGGCGAGGAGAAGGGCGAGTTGGTTGGATTCGGTGCCGCCGGTGGTGATGAGGGCGTCGCCTCGGGGGTGTGACGGGGCCTGGGTGCCCGAGGGGTCCGGGCTGCCGTAGACCTGGTGGGCGAGTGCCTGGGCGACGAGTGCTTCGAGTTCGGAGGCGGCGGGGGCCTGGTCCCAGGAGTCGAGGGAGGGGTTGAGGGCGGAGGCGGCGAGGTCGGCGGCGGTGGCGACGGCCAGGGGCGGGCAGTGCAGGTGCGCCGCGCACAGGGGGTCGGCGGGGTCGGCGGCGCCTTCGGCGAGGGCGCGGACGAGGGTGTGCAGGGCGTCGGGGCTGCCGTGCTGGGGCAGGGGGTCACCGAGGGCCGTACGCAGGCGTTGGGCGACGTGTGGGGGGCCTCCGGCGGGGAGGGGCCCGCCGCGGGCCGCGGCGCCTTCGGCGAGGGCGCCCAGGACGGTGTCGAGCAACGGCCGCAGTGCGTCGGGGCCTTGGGGGCCTGAGGCTAGGGGCGGCGTGCTCATGGTGTCCTCCGGTGGCTGTGCGGCGGGTCCTTCCCGGCGTGTGTGTTTTTGGGCAGGTGCGCCCGCCAAGGACAACGATTCGGCCCCGGCGGGGGTACTGCCGTACGGAGGATTTGTGTGAGCGGTACCGGACACGCAGGACGCCGGACCGCTGCTGGGGCAGCTGTCCGGCGTCCGGGTTCGCGTCAGGTGTCTGGTGCCGGGGGTGGCTAGGCCTGCCGCACCCGCAGTGCTCGGGCGAGGTCGTCGAGTTGGTCGGTGAGCTTGCGGCGCAGGGCCGGGATGGGGTCGGCGTCGCGCAGGCAGTTCTCGCCGAGGGCGAGGGTCTCGGGGGTGACGAGGCCGGCGGGGAAGGCCCAGCGGCCGGCGGCTTCGGCCATGGCGGGGCCGCGCCGCTCGGCGACGGCCACGGCGTCGGCCCAGTAGCGCTCGACGTACTCGTCGAGGAGGTGGGCCTGTTCGGGCTGCCAGAAGCCCTGGGCGGTGGCGGTGAACAGGTAGTTGGAGAGGTCGTCGCCGGCGAACATCGCGTCCCAGGCGGCGCGTTTGGCCTGCGGGTCGGGCAGGGCGGCGCGGCAGCGGGCGGCACCTTCCTGGCCGGTGGCGCTGGGGTCCTGGACGAGTTCGGCCTCGATCACGGCGTCGTCGACGGCGCCGAGGACGCTGAGCCGGCCGAGGATGCGCCAGCGCAGTTCGGGGTCGAGTTCGGGGCCGCCGGGGACGGTGCCCTCGGAGAACCAGGCGCTGATGGTGTCGGGGTGGACGGAGACGTCGATGAGGTGGCGTACGGCGGTCAGGCGCAAGCCGGGGTGGGAGCCGTCCTCGGTGCGGCGGATGAGGTCGCGGCACAGGTCGGTGAGGGTGGCGAGGGCGGTGGGCCGCTGTTCGGGGAGGAGGTACCGATCGGCGACGTGGAGGGCGGCGAAGGTCAGCACGCCCTGGACGAGCGCGAGGTCGGTCTCGTGGGGCAGGTGGGTGCGGGCGGCCTCGATGTAGGCCATGGGGGGAAGTTCGCCGTCGCGGACGGCGTCGCGCAGGGCGTTCCAGACGACCGCCCGGGTGAGGGGGTCGGGGAGGCCGGAGAGGGAGGCTCGTACGGTCTGGAAGGACTTGGCGTCGAAGCGGACCTTGGCGTAGGTGAGGTCGCCGTCGTTGAGCAGGATCAGGTCGGGGCGCCGGCCGGACCTGAGGGCGGTCGAGTCGCCCTGGGGGACGTCGAGTTCGAAGCGTTCGCGCAGGGTGAGCCGGGTCTCCTCGCCGGGGACGGTGTCGTAGGCGCCGACGGCGATGCGGTGGGGGCGGCTGCCCCGGTGGCCGACGGTGAGCTGCCACTGGCCGTCGGACTCGGTGATCCCGGGCTCGATGGTGTCGACGCCGGTGGTGCGCAGCCAGGCCTCGGCCCAGGCGTGCACGTCGCGTTCGGTGGCGGAGGCGAGGTTGTCGATGAAGTCGGCGAGGGTGGCGTTGGCGAACTTGTGGCGGGCGAAATGGGTGTTGATGCCCGCGAGGAAGTCCTTCTCGCCGAGCCAGGTGACGAGCTGGCGCAGGGCGGAGGCGCCCTTGGCGTAGGAGATGCCGTCGAAGTTGAGCATGGCGGACGCGGTGTCGGGGACGGCGTCCGGGTCGGGGGCGACGGGGTGGGTGGAGGGGCGCTGGTCGGCGTCGTAGCCCCAGGACTTGCGGGCGACGCCGAAGTCGACCCAGGTGTCGGTGAAGCGGGTGGCTTCGGTGAGGGTCTGGTAGCCCATGTACTCGGCGAAGGACTCGTTGAGCCAGATGTCGTCCCACCAGCGCAGGGTGACGAGGTCGCCGAACCACATGTGGGCCATCTCGTGGGCGATGACCATGGCGCGGGTCTGGCGCTCGGTGTCGGTGACGGCGGAGCGGTAGATGAACTCGTCGCGGAAGGTGACGAGTCCGGGGTTCTCCATGGCGCCGGCGTTGAATTCGGGGACGAACGCCTGGTCGTAGGAGTCGAAGGGGTAGGGCTCGTCGAACTTCTCGTGGTAGCGGTCGTAGCAGGCGCGGGTGATGTCGAGGATCTCGTCGGCGTCGGCGTCGAGGTAGGGGGCGAGGGAGCGACGGCAGTGGAGGCCGAAGGGCAGGCCGCCGTGCTCGGTGCGTACGGAGTGCCAGGGTCCGGCGGCGACGGCGACGAGATAGGTCGAGATCAGGGGGGTGGGGGCGGCCTTCCAGTGGCCGTCTCCGAGGTGTTCGGTGACACCGTTGGCGAGGACGGTCCAGCCTTCGGGGGCGGTGATGGAGAGCTCGAAGACGGACTTGAGGTCGGGCTGGTCGAAGGCGGCGAAGACGCGCTGGACGTCTTCCATGAACAGCTGGGTGTAGAGGTAGGTCTCGCCGTCGGTGGGGTCGGTGAAGCGGTGCATGCCCTCCCCGGTGCGGGAGTAGCGCATGGAGGCGTCGACGCGCAGTTCGTGCTCGCCGGCGGTGAGTCCCTTCAGGGGCAGCCGGTTCTCGTCCAGGGTCTCCGGGTCGAGGGTCCGGCCGTCGAGGGTGACGGAGCGCAGTTCGGCGGGCTTCAGCTCGACGAAGGTGTCCGCCTCGGCACGGGCGGTGAACCGGATGACGGTCAGGGAGTCGAAGGTCTCGTCCCCTCCGGTCAGGTCGAGCTCGATTCCGTAGTGGTGGACGTCGAGGAGCTGGGCACGGGTCTGCGCTTCGTCGCGCGTCAGTACGGACATGAGGCCATGCTGCCCGATGCTGAGGTCGGGACACAGGGGTGGTCCACTATGTGCGCTTTGCCGTCGCCCGGTCACCCTCTGCGGCCGGGTGTGCGACCAGGACCGTGGGAGACCGGGGCCAAGGGCGGCCGAGGGACTGGGGAGGGCAGGGGTGGCCGGAGACCGGGGACGGCCGAAGTGGGCGGGGCGGGGGCGGCCCGCCGCCGTCACTCGTGCGGGTCGGTCGTCCCGCCGCCCGCGTCGTCCGCGATGCGTTCGTGGTGGCGGATGACCTCGGCGATGATGAAGTTGAGCAGCTTCTCGGCGAAGGCCGGGTCGAGTTTGGCGTTCTCGGCGAGGCTGCGCAGCCGGGCGATCTGGTGGGCCTCGCGGGAGGGGTCCGCGGGCGGCAGGTGGTGGGCGGCCTTGAGGTGGCCGACCTGCTGGGTGCATTTGAAGCGTTCGGCGAGCATGTGGACGACGGCGGCGTCGATGTTGTCGATGCTGTCGCGCAGCCGGGCGAGCTCCGCCCTGACGTCGGGGCCGGCTTCCTGGGGCTTGCTGGTGGTCATGACATCCAACCCTACGTGGATCACGGGGGCTCGATCATCGGTGTCCGGGACCTGGTCGGGTGGGCCGCTACGGGTGCGACCCGGTGAGCACCTTGTGGAAGTGCACGTCCTGGTGTCCGCCGGGGATGCCGTCGGTGCGGCCGGTCTCGCGGTAGCCGTGCCCCCGGTAGAAGTCGGGGGCCTGGAAGGTGAACGAGGAGACGATCATCTCGGTGCAGCCGCGCCGGACGCTCTCCTCCTCGGCCGCGCGCAGGAGCTTTCCGCCCCAGCCCGCGTGGCGCTGGTCGGCCCGTACCCAGAGCATGTCGACCGCGCAGCAGCTGCCCCACACCCAGGCGGTGAGGCCGCCGACGAGTTCTCCGTCGGCGTCGGTGACCTTGACCGAGACGGGTTCGGGGTCGCCGGCACCGGTCGCGCGTGCGTTGAAGGCGGTGAGTTCGTCGTCGAGCCGCTGGTGCAGGGCGTCGTCCTTGGCGCCGATCAGCAGGGAGGCGGTGACGGGCCGGGGGTGGGGGTGGGGGTGGGGGCTGGTCATGGGGGCGAGTATGCCAACGGAGGCCGTGGACGCCGAAGCCGTTTTCCCGTCCCCGCGTGCGGCGAGCGCCCGCGACCTGGATCGCGGGCGCCCTTCGTTCGGTGACGCGGGTGCTCCCGTACCGGTGGGGTCAGAGGCCGGCGGCGGCTCTGGCTATGTCGGCGGCGAAGGTCGAGACCTCGCTGTACACGCCGGGGTATCCGGGCTCGGCGCAGCCCTGGCCCCAGCTGACGATGCCGACCTGGAGGTAGGCGCCGGTGTCGTCCTTGCGGAACATGGGTCCGCCGGAGTCGCCCTGACAGGTGTCGACGCCGCCCTGGGCGACGAATCCGGCGCAGATCTCGTCGCTGGGGACGAGGTCGCTGCCGTACGCCTGCCCGCAGGTGGCGTCGTCGACGAAGGGGACGGTGGCCTTGAGGAGGTAGCGCTGCTGTCCGCCGCCTTCGCGGGCGGCGCCCCAGCCGGCAATGGTGAAGTCGCCGTTGTTGTAGGCGGTGTTGGTGGCGATCTTCAGGGTGGGCTGTTCGATGGGCCGGGCGAGTTTGATGAGGGCCCAGTCCTTGCCCTTGCCGGTGTAGCCGGGGGCTTGGAGCACCTTGGTGGACTTGACCTTGACGGCGCTGCCGCTCTGGAGGTCGACGACGCCGGCGGTGGCGGTGATGGAGGTGTTGGTGCCGGAGCCGTTCACGCAGTGGGCGGCGGTCAGGACGATGCTCTTGGTGTAGAGGGCTCCGCCGCAGCCCATGGAGAGGCGGACCATGAAGGGGAACTCGCCCTGGGCGGCGCGTGTCCCGCCGACGACGGGTGCGGGGGCGGCGTGCGCGGACAGGGGCTGGAGGGACACGGCCGCGAGCGCGACCGCGCCGACGGCGAGCAGTCTTCTGAGGACGCCGTACTTCCTGGAGGATGTCAACGTGCTTCCTTTCGTGGGGGGTTGTCCGCCGGGCGGGCGCACGGAGAACGCCTTCCGGTTCGCACCTTTAGGCATGCACCTGCCAAGCTGGTGGGGATTATGAGGACCGTCCGCCGTACCCGGCAAGAGCGGCGTTCCGGCCAGGACCCCCGAGCGGGCACGGGTCCCCGCTTACAGTGGAGAGGAGTTCCGGCGTCTTCTGGGGGTGCGGGCGTGGCGAACGGCGGACCCGTCGAGCACGGCTACCCGCATCTGGACACGGTGCGGGCATCGATCACCGCGCTGTACAAGCGGCTCTCGTACGACACCATCCACACCTTCGCGGCCAGCGTGGTCCCCGCCGACGTGGCCTTCGCGGACGCCGACGACCTGCATCTCGGGGCCCAGCGCGTCGCCCGCGAGATGGTGCGGCACTATCGGCTCCCCGACGCCCGGATGATCGTCGGCTTCCGCGAGATGACACACGCGGCGCATGTCGAACTCGCCGCGGGGCCCGAGTACTTCATCGAGCTCAACGACCGCTTCCGCACCCATCGCAGGGACATCGGCGCCGCGCTCGCCCACGAGGTGATGCACGTGTATCTGCACCGCCTGGACCTCGCGTTCCCCGGCACGCGCGACACCGAGATCCTCACCGACACGGCCGCGGCCTACCTCGGAGCGGGCTGGCTCCTGCTCGACGCCTACCGCGAGGACGGCGCGTCCTCGCAGAAGCTCGGCTATCTGACCCCCGAGGAGTTCGGCTACGTCCTCGCCAAGCGCGCCCTGGTCTTCGACGAGGACCCCTCCGTGTGGTTCACCAGCCCCCAGGCGTACACCGCGTACACCAAGGGCATGGAACTGGCCCTGCGTGACGGGCGCCAGCCTCCGCTGACCGCGGCGGGCTGGGCGGGCCGCCGCCGCTACGCACGCGACCGCCGTCACGCCCAGGACCATCGCACGCCCGACCACTCCGGCGTCGCCTACGCCTTCGCGCCCGACGGCCACGGACCGCTGCGTGTCTCCTTCCCCTGCCCGACCTGCCACCAGCGCATCCGGGTACCGGTCCGGGGCCGGGTACGGGCGCGGTGCGCGCTGTGCCGCACGGTGCTGGAATGCGACACCTAGGGCGGAGGGGGCCCGGGAGAGGACCCACGGGGCGCGGGGCGGGTGAGGCAGAACACCCCTGAAGCCTTTGCCTCGCGCGTCGGTGGCGAGCGAGGGTCGAAGGATGAGCACGAACGACCCGACCGCGCTTCTCTTCCCCGCCGTGTACGAGGGCGACGAGGACACGGTCGTACGGCTGCTGCGGGCGGGGGTGAGCCCCGAGGCGGTCGACGAGGACGGGCAGAGCGCGCTGTACCTGGCGGCGGTGAGCGACCGGCCCGGCGTCGTACGGCTGCTGCTGGCCGTCGGCGCCGAGCCCGACCGGCTCAGCCTGGGCACGGACGCTCCCCTGTGCGGCGCCGCCTGCGGGGGTCACACGGAGGTCGTCGTCGCTCTGCTCGCGGCGGGGGCGCACCCGGACACGGTGGAGGCGTTCGGATTCACCGCGCTGACCTGGGCACTGCGCCGGGGGCACACCGCCGTCGCGGAGGCACTGCTCGGGGCGGGCGCGGACCCGGGCCGGCCGGGACCCGCGGGCGAACCCCCGCTGGTGACGGCCGCGCACCGGGGGTCGGCCGGCTGTGTACGGGCTCTGCTCGCGCACGGGGCGGGCGCGCGGGGCGAGGCACTGGCGGAGGCCCGCCGTCTGCTGGGCGTGGGTGTGGAGACCGAGCTCCGGGAGACCCTGGCCCGCGCGCACGGCCCCGGCCATGCCTCGGTCACCCACCGGCACGCGTCGCCGGAGGGCACCCTCGTCGAGGTGCAGCTCCTGGACGAGCGGGGCCGGCCGTTCGCGGGTGACGACCTGCACAGCGGTCACGCGGAGATCGTCACCCTGCTGAAGGCGAGCACGACGCGCCACTGATTCCTGGAGGATCGAGGAGCGGTACGGTCGCGCCGGGCTTCAGGAGCCCGCCCCGTACACCGTCCCCGGAGCCGTGGCGCGCTCCAGGAGTGCGCGGGCCGTCGCCCCGGCCTCCGTCGGGGTCCATCGCGCCCCCTTGTCGGCGCTCGGGCCCGGGCGCCAGCCCTCCATCACCGTGATCCGGCCGCCCTCACTCTCGAAGACACGGCCGGTGACCCCGGCGCTGGCCGCCGATCCGAGCCAGACGACCAGCGGCGAGACGTTGCCGGGGTCCATGGCGTCGAAGCCGCCGGCGGGGGCCGTCATGGTGTCGGCGAAGGCGCGCTCCGTCATGCGTGTACGGGCGGCCGGGGCGATGGCGTTGACCTGGACGCCGTAGCGTTCGAGCTCGGCCGCCGCGACCAGCGTGAGTCCGACGATTCCGGCTTTGGCGGCGCTGTAGTTGCCCTGGCCGACCGACCCGAGCAGACCGGCGCCGCTGCTGGTGTTGACGACCCTGGCGTCGGGCGCGCGGCCCGCCTTCGCCTCCGCGCGCCAGTGGGCCGCGGCCTGTCTGAGCGGCAGGAAGTGCCCCTTCAGATGGACCCGCATCACCGCGTCCCAGTCTCCCTCGTCGAGGTTGACGAGCATCCGGTCGCGCAGGAACCCGGCGTTGTTGACGAGGGTGTCGAGACGCCCGTACGTCTCCAGGGCGGTACGGACGAGGGAGGCGGCGCCGTCGGTCGTGGCGATGTCGCCGCCGTGGGCCACCGCCTCGCCGCCCGCCGCGCGGATCTCCACGGCCACCCGCCGGGCCGGGCTGTCCGCCGCGGGGGTGCCGTCGAGGCCGACGCCGAGGTCGTTCACCACGAGCCGGGCGCCCTCGGCGGCGTACGCATGCGCGTGCGCCCTGCCGAGTCCGCGGCCCGCGCCCGTGACGATCACGACGCGTCCCTCGCACAGCGGTCGTGCGCTCATCGTGTCTCTCCCTGAGAGTCCTCGCCGGCGCCGGTGGGCCGGTCCTGGTTCGCGGTGGTCGGCGGGTCCTGATCCGGGGTGGCCCGGCGGTCCTGATCCCGGGTCGCCCGGTGGTCGTGATCCGGGGTCGCCCGGTGGTCCTTGTTCGCGGTGGCGGCGTCGAGGAAGGCGGGCCGCTCGCCGCCTCCGTGGACGAGGACGGAGGCGCCGCTGATGTACGCGGCGGCCTCGGAGGCGAGGAAGACGGCGGCGGCGCCCACGTCCGAGGGCTGGGCGAGGCGGCCCAGCGGAACGGTGCGGGCGACGGCGGCGACTCCGTCCTCCCCGCCGTAGTGCAGATGGGCCAGTTCGGTGCGGACCATGCCGACGACCAGGGTGTTGACCCGGATCTCCGGCGCCCACTCGACGGCCATCGAACGGGCCAGGTTCTCCAGCCCCGCCTTGGCCGCGCCGTAGGCCGCGGAACCGGGCGAGGGGCGGGAGCCGCTCACGCTGCCGATCATCACGATCGAGCCCCGGGTGCGTCTGAGGTGCTCGTAGGCCGCGAGCGACGCGGTGAGCGGTGCGGTGAGGTTGAGCTCGATCACCCGTGCGTGCCGCCCGGCGTCCGCCTCGGCGAGGGGTCGGTAGGGGGCGCCGCCCGCGTTGTTGACCAGGACGTCGAGGCGGGGCAGGGCGTCGAAGAAGGCCCGGACCGCGGCCGGGTCGCGCAGGTCGACGGGGACGAAGTCGGCCTCGCCGAGGGGGACTTCGGGAGGCCTGCGGGCGCAGACCACGACGTGCGCACCGGCTCGCCCGAAGGCACGGGCGATGCCCGCTCCGACACCCCGGGTGCCGCCGGTGACGACGACGGTCCGGCCGCCGAGGTCCACGGCGTCGGGCCGGGGCGAGAGCTCGGGCCGAGTCGAGCCATCAGGGCGGACCGGGAGGTCGGGGTGGGCCGAGAGGCCGGACCCGGCCGAGGGATCAGAGTAGGCCGAGAGGTCAGGGCGGCCCGAAGGGCTGGGCCGGTTCGTGGTGTCCGGGTTGTCCACAGGGCCTCCCGCGCGGCCGCGATCGCTGCTAGCTTCGCATCACACCTAACAAACGTTTGGTGGAAAGGTAGCTGATGCGCTCATGGGTGTCTCCACCTCGTCCCCGGAAAAGGGGATTTCCGTCGTCACGGTCGACTTCCCGCCGGTGAACGCGCTGCCGGTGCGGGGCTGGTTCGACCTCGCCGACGCCGTGCGCGCGGCGGGCGGCGATCCCGGCATCCGCTGTGTCGTCCTCGGAGCGGAAGGACGCGGGTTCAACGCGGGCGTCGACATCAAGGAGCTTCAACGCGACAGGACCGGTCATGGCGCGCTGATCGGGGCGAACCGCGGCTGCGCCGAGGCCTTCGCCGCGGTGTACGAGTGCGAGGTGCCCGTCGTGGCGGCGGTGCACGGCTTCTGCCTGGGAGGGGGCGTCGGGCTGGCGGGGAACGCGGACGCGATCGTGGCGAGCGAGGACGCCGTCTTCGGCCTGCCCGAGCTGGACCGCGGGGCGCTCGGCGCGGCCACGCATCTGGCCCGGCTCGTCCCCCAGCATCTGATGCGCGTCCTGTACTACACCTCGCGCACGGCGACGGCGGCCGAGCTGCACGCCCATGGCTCGGTGTGGCGGGTCGTGCCGCGCGAGGACCTGCGGTCGGCGGCACTGGAGCTGGCGCGCGAGATAGCCGCGAAGGACGGGCAGCTCCTCCGGCTCGCCAAGGCGGCCATCAACGGCATCGATCCCGTCGACGTGCGCCGCAGCTACCGCTTCGAGCAGGGCTTCACGTTCGAGGCCGGTCTCGCGGGGGTGGCGGCCCGCGTCCGTGACACCTTCGGCAAGGAGGCCCCCCGGTGAGCGACAAGACCATGTCGGCGCAGGACGTCGTCGGCCGGCTGGAGAGCGGGATGACCCTCGGCATCGGCGGCTGGGGTTCGCGCCGCAAGCCGATGGCCCTGGTGAGAGCGCTGCTCCGCAGCGAGATCACCGATCTGACCGTGGTGTCGTACGGCGGTCCGGACGTCGGGCTGCTGGCCGCCGCCGGCCGTATCCGCACGCTGGTGACCGCTTTCGCGACGCTCGACTCCGTCCCGCTCGAACCGCACTACCGCGCGGCCCGCGAACGCGGGGCGTTCGAGCTGAGGGAGGTGGACGAGGCGATGTTCATGTGGGGGCTGCACGCGGCGGCGAACCGGCTGCCGTTCCTCCCGGTGCGGGCGGGACTCGGTTCGGACGTGATGCGGGTCAACCCGGAGCTGCGGACGGTCACTTCGCCCTATCCGGACCCGGTCTCGGGGATACGGGAGGAGCTCGTCGCGATGCCCGCGCTGCGTCTGGACGCGGCCCTGGTCCACCTGAACCGGGCGGACCGCGCGGGCAACGGCCAGTATCTGGGCCCCGACCCGTACTTCGACGACCTGTTCTGCGAGGCGGCGGACACGGCGTACGTCTCCTGCGAGCGGATCGTGGACACGGCGGAGCTGACCAAGGAGGCGGCGCCCCAGACGCTGCTGCTCCAGCGGTCCTCCGTGACCGGTGTGGTGGAGACGCCGAACGGCGCGCACTTCACCTCGTGCGTCCCGGACTACGGGCGGGACGAGGCGTTCCAGAAGCTGTACGCGACCACGCCGTACGCCGAGTTCGCCGAGCGGTTCCTCGGCGGCGGCGAACACGCCTATCAGAGTGCCGTGCGGGACTGGCGGAAGGAGCGGGACCGGTGAAGGGGGAAGGAGTGGTGACCGGAGCAGGGGCGGTGAACGGAGACGGGGCGGTGAACGCGGAAGGACCGGCGAACGGAGACGGGGCGGTGAGCGGGGAAGGGCTCGGGTCGGCGCGGGTCACACGGGCCGAGTACTGCGTGATCGCGTGCGCCGAGGCCTGGCGGGGCGCCGGCGAGGTGCTCGCCAGCCCGATGGGCCTGATCCCGTCCGTCGGCGCCCGGCTGGCCCGGCACACCTTCTCGCCGGATCTGCTGCTGACCGACGGCGAGGCGCTGCTCGTCGGACCGGACGGCACCGCGGAGGGCTGGCTGCCGTATCGCAGGCATCTGACGGCGGTGACCAGCGGGCGGCGGCACGTGATGATGGGGGCGAGCCAGATCGACCGGTTCGGCAACCAGAACATCTCGTGCGTCGGCGACTGGTCCCGGCCCCGGCGCCAGCTGCTGGGCGTGCGCGGCGCTCCGGTCAACACGCTCAACAATCCGACCAGTTACTGGATCCCCCGGCACTCTCCGCGGGTGTTCGTGGAACGCGTCGACATGGTGTGCGGGGTGGGGTACGACCGGGCGGCCGCCGCGGGACCGAGCGCGACCAGGTTCCATCGTCTCCCCCGGGTGGTGACCGACCTGGCCGTCCTCGACTTCGCGACGCCCGACCACGCGATGCGGCTGGTGTCCGTCCACCCGGGTGTCACCGTCGAACAGGTCGGGGAGGCGACGGGTTTCGCACTGAGGATCCCCGACCAGGTGCCGTTCACCCGCGAGCCGACCGGGGAGGAGCTGGAACTGATCCGCACGGTGATCGACCCGGAGGGCCGGCGCGAGCGCGAGGTGCCCGATCCGCGGGCCGACGTGCCCGGGAAGCCGGGTGCCGGCACACGGGGCGGAGGGAGGTCCGGGGGTTCGGGCGACGGCGCACGGGACGGAGACAGACCCGGGAATCCGGGCGGCGGCGGCCGGGACGGAAGCAGATCCGGGGGTCCGGGCGGGGGCGGGCGCTGATGGAGACCGCGCTGACCCGGCTCGTCGGGGTCCGGCATCCCGTCGTGCAGACCGGCATGGGCTGGGTGGCGGGGCCCCGGCTGGTCTCGGCGACGGCGAACGCGGGCGCGCTGGGCATCCTGGCGTCGGCGACGATGACCCTCGACCAGCTCCGTGACGCGGTGCGGGAGGTCAAGTCCCGTACGGACCGGCCCTTCGGGGTGAATCTGCGGGCCGACGCCGGGGACGCGGGCGACCGGGTGCGGATCGTCGTGGAGGAGGGTGTGCGGGTCGCGTCGTTCGCGCTGGCCCCCTCCCGTGAGCTGATCGCCGGGCTGAAGGAGGCGGGGGTGGTCGTCGTGCCGTCCGTGGGGGCCAGGCGGCACGCGGAGAAGGTGGCCGCGTGGGGCGCCGACGCGGTGATCGTGCAGGGCGGTGAGGGCGGCGGTCACACCGGGGACGTGGCGACGAGCGTGCTGCTGCCCCAGGTGGTGGACGCCGTGGACATACCGGTGGTGGCGGCGGGCGGCTTCCACGACGGGCGGGGGCTGGTGGCGGCGCTGGCCTACGGGGCGGCGGGCATCGCGATGGGCACGCGGTTCCTGCTGACCTCCGACTCCACGGTCCCCGGCGCGGTGAAGGAGAGATACCTGGCGGCGACGGTGAAGGACGTCACCGTGACGACGGCCGTCGACGGGCTGCCGCACCGCATGCTGCGCAGTGAGCTCGTGGACGCCCTGGAGAAGGCGGGGCGCGCCGGTTCGCTGGTCCGGGCGGCGCGGCACGCCGCCGGGTTCCGGCGGATCTCGGGTCTGTCCTGGTCCCGGATGATCCGCGACGGCCTCGCCATGAGACACGGCAGGGATCTGACCTGGAGCCAGGTCCTGCTCGCCGCCAACACCCCGATGCTGCTGAAGGCGTCGATGGTGGACGGCCGTACGGATCTGGGGGTGATGGCGTCGGGGCAGGTCGCGGGGGTGATCGAGGATCTCCCGTCGTGCGCGGAGCTGGTCGCGCGGGTGATGGCGGAGGCCCACGCGGCGCTGGAGGCGCTTCCCTCGGCGGAGGGGACGGACCCGTCGTGGGCCGAGGCCTGCGGCGGGCCGCCCGCGTAGGTGCCCGCCCGGACAAGTGCCCGCCCGGCGCCCGAGTCCGGTCCCTCCCGTCGAGGGTTTCTCAGAGGCGTTCGATCGTCGGGGGATTCTCAGAGGCGTTCGATGATCGTCACGTTCGCCTGACCGCCGCCCTCGCACATCGTCTGGAGTCCGAACCGGCCGCCGGTGCGCTCCAGTTCGTGCAGCAGGGTGGTCATCAGGCGAACACCGGTGGCGCCGAGCGGGTGGCCCAGGGCGATGGCGCCGCCGTTGACGTTGACCTTCTCCGGGTCGGCGCCGGTCTCCTTGAGCCAGGCGAGGACGACCGGGGCGAACGCCTCGTTGATCTCGACGAGGTCGATGTCGCCGATGGACATCCCGGTCTTCTTCAGGGCGTGGGCGGTGGCGGGGATGGGGGCCGAGAGCATGCGGATGGGGTCCTCGCCGCGTACGGAGAGGTGGTGGACGCGGGCGCGGGGGGTCAGGCCGTGTTCGTGGAGGGCTCGTCCGGAGGCGAGCAGCATCGCGGCGGCGCCGTCGGAGACCTGGGAGGAGCAGGCGGCGGTGATGGTGCCGCCTTCGACGACCGGCTCGAGGGCGGCCATCTTCTCCAGGGTGGTGTCGCGGCGCGGGCCCTCGTCGGCGGTGACGTCGCCGTGGGGGACTGTCTCGCGGGCGAAGCGGCCCTCGTCGGCGGCGCGGATCGCCCGCTGGTGGGAGCGGAGGGCGAACTCCTCCTGGTCGCGGCGTGTGATGCCCCATTTGGCGGCGATGAGTTCGGCGCCGTGGAACTGGTTGACGGGGCGGTCGCCGTAGCGTGCGCGCCAGCCCCGGCTGCCGGCGAAGGGGCCTTCGGTGAGGCCGAGGGGTTCGGCGGCCTGGCGGGAGGCGAAGGCGATGGGGATCTGGCTCATGTTCTGCACGCCGCCGGCGACGACGAGGTCCTGGGTGCCGGACAGGACGGCCTGGGCGGCGAAGTGGACGGCCTGCTGGGAGGAGCCGCACTGCCGGTCGACGGTGACTCCGGGGACCTCTTCGGGCAGTCCGGCCGCCAGCCAGCTGGTGCGGGCGATGTCGCCGGCCTGCGGGCCGACGGTGTCCAGGCAGCCGAGGACGACGTCCTCGACGGCCGCCGGGTCCACGCCGGAGCGTTCGACGAGGGCCATGAGGACGTGCGCGCCGAGGTCGGCGGGGTGGACGGAGGCGAGTCCTCCCCTTCGTCGCCCGACGGGTGTGCGGACCGCTTCGACGATGTAGGCCTCGGCCATGACGACTCCCTTGGGGGTGTGGGTGGTTCGCTTAGGTCTCCTCGCGGACGGAGATGCCGTCGAGCACCATCGAGAGGTACTGGCGGGCGATCTCCTCGGGGCTGTGCAGGCCGCCGGGCCGGTACCAGGAGGCGGCGACCCAGACGGTGTCGCGGACGAAGCGGTAGGTGAGGCGGATGTCGAGGTCGGCCCGGAAGACCTGGGCGTCGACTCCGCGTTCGAGGGTGCCGAGCCAGGCCTTCTCGAAGTTGCGCTGGGACTCGGCGAGGAAGGCGAAGCGTTCCTGGGCGGCGAGGTGCCGGGATTCCTTCTGGTAGATCGCGACGGCGGCGCGGTGCCGGTCGATCTCCCGGAAGGATTCGGTGACGAGGGCTTCGAGGGTCTCGCGGGGGCCGAGTCCGGCGTCGAGGACGGTGTCGTAGCCGTTCCAGAGTTCGTCGAGGAAGGTGCGCAGGATCTCCTCCAGCATCGATTCCTTGGAGTCGAAGTGGTAGTAGAGGCTGCCCGCGAGCATTCCGGCCTCGTCGGCGATCCTGCGGACGGTGGTGGCGTTGTAGCCCTGTTCGGCGAACACCTCGGCGGCGGTGCCGAGCAGTTCGCGGCGCCGCTCGGGGGTGGCGGTCACCTGGGGCTTCTTCTTGGTAGGCACCGGGTCATTCTCGTCCTATGCGTGCTGGCTGCTCACGGACACGACTTCGCCGGTGAGGTACGAGGAGTAGCCGGAGGCGAGGAACACGATGACGTTGGCCACCTCCCAGGGTTCGGCGTAGCGGCCGAAAGCCTCGCGGGCGGTCAGTTCTTCGAGGAGTTCGGGGGTGGTGACCTTCACCAGGTGGGGGTGCATGGCGAGGCTGGGTGCGACGGCGTTGACGCGGACGCCGTAGGCGGCGGCCTCGGCGGCGGCGCAGCGGGTGAGGGCCATGACGCCCGCTTTCGCGGCGGCGTAGTGGGCCTGTCCCGTCTGGGCGCGCCAGCCGACGACGGAGGCGTTGTTGACGACGACTCCGCCGTCGCCCTGTGTCCTGAGCCGTCGCAGGGCGGCGCGGGTGCAGCGGAAGGTTCCGTTCAGGGTGACGTCGAGGACGGTGGACCACTGGTCGTCGGTCATGTCGACGAGGGGTGCGGTGCCGCCGAGGCCGGCGTTGTTGACGACGATGTCGAGTCGGCCGTGGAGGGCGGTGGCGGTGTCGAAGAGGGCCTGGACCTGGTCCTCGGCGGTGACGTCGCAGGGTTGTGCGGCGACCTGGCCGGGGCCGAACTCCGCGGCCAGGGTCTCGGCGGTCTCCTCGAGGCGGCGGGTGTGCGCGTCGCTGATCACGACGCGGGCGCCCTCTTCGAGGAACCGGCGTGCGGTGGCTCCGCCGATGCCGGCGCCTGCCGCCGCGGTGATGACGGCGCCGCGGCCCTTCAGGAGTCCGTGGCCGGGTACGTACGCCGGGCTCTCGACGTCGCTCATGCCTCCAAGCTAACCTACCAAACACTTGTTAGGGAAGGTTGCCGGACGGAGCCCGCCGATGGATCTCACCGTCTCCCCCGCCGACGAGGCGTTCCGCGCGGAGGCCCGCGCCTGGCTGGAGGCCCATGTCCCGGCGGCGCCGCTGCCGTCCCTGGAGACCGCGAGGGGCTTTTCGGCGCATCGCGCGTGGGAGGCCGAACTGGCGGCGGACCGCTGGTCGGTGGTGTCGTGGCCGGCGGAGTTCGGCGGCCGGGACGCGGACCTCGTGCGCTGGCTGGTGTTCGAGGAGGAGTACCACGCGGCGGGTGCGCCGGGCCGGGTCGGGCAGAACGGCATCAGTCTGCTCGCGCCGACCCTGTTCGAGCACGGCACCGCGGAGCAGCGTGCGCGGGTGCTGCCCGCGATGGCGACGGGCGAGGTGGTGTGGGCGCAGGCCTGGTCGGAGCCGGAGGCGGGCTCCGATCTGGCCTCGCTGAGGTCGCGGGCGGTGCGTGTGGAGGGCGGCTGGCTGCTGCGGGGGCACAAGACGTGGTCGTCGCGGGCCGCGTTCGCGGACCGGGCCTTCGGCCTGTTCCGCAGTGAGCCGGGCACGGCGAGGCCGCATCAGGGTCTGACGTATCTGATGTTCGATCTGCGCGCGCCGGGCGTGACGGTCCGTCCGATCGGGCGGCTGGACGGCAGGCCGGCGTTCGCGGAGCTGTTCCTGGACGACGTGTTCGTGCCCGACGAGGACGTGATCGGCGAGCCGGGCCGGGGCTGGCGGGTGGCGATGTCGACGGCGGGCAACGAACGCGGTCTGACGCTGCGTTCGCCGGGCCGTTTCCTGGCGGCCGCGGACCGGCTGGCCGCGCTGTGGCGGGCGCACGGCGACCCGTCGGACTCGGCGCTGCGCGAGAGGGTCGCCGACGCGGTGATCGGGGCGCGCGCCTACCAGCTCTTCACGTACGGCCATGCCTCCCGGCTGCTCGAAGGGGGGAGCATCGGGGCGGAGTCGAGCCTGAACAAGGTGTTCTGGTCGGAGCTCGACATCTCGCTGCACGAGACGGCGCTCGATCTGCTGGGCGCCGAGGGCGACGCGGCGGACACGGGGTGGTGCGAGGGGTATGTGTTCGCGCTCGCGGGTCCCCTCTACGCGGGCACGAACGAGATCCAGCGCGACATCATCGCCGAGCGACTGCTCGGCCTTCCGAAGGGCCGCCGCTGATGCGCTTCCTCCTCGACGCCGAACAGCGCGCCTTCGCCGCCTCGCTGGACGCGATGCTGGGGTCCTCGGACACGCCGTCGGCGGTGCGGGCGTGGGCGCTCGGGGACCCGGCGCCGGGGCGGGTCCTGTGGTCGCGGCTGGCGGAGGCGGGTGTGTTCGCGCTGGCGGTCCCGGAGGAGTACGAGGGGGTGGGCCCGCTGCCGGTGGAACTGGCGGTGGCGTTCGTGGAACTGGGGCGGCACGCGGTTCCCGGTCCGGTGGTCGAGACGGTCGCGGCGGCCGCCCTGCTGGGCCGGCTGAGCACGCTGGGCGAGCCGGGCCCGGCCGAACGGCTGCTGCCGGGGCTGGCCTCGGGCAAGAGTCTGGCCACGCTCGCCCCGGACGGTGCCCCGGCGCTCGACGCGGACGCGGCGGGGGTGCTGCTCGCGGTGGACGGCGGGGAACTGCGGCTCGCGCCCGGCCACGGCCCGGTGCGGGTGTCGATGGACCGCTCCCGCCGGTTCGCACCCGCGGAGGGCGGCGGCGAACTCCTGGCCGCGGGCCCGCGGGTCGCCCGTGCCGCGCTCGGCGCGCTGACGTGGGCCCGGCTGGCCACCGCCGCCCAGGCACTCGGGGTGGGTCTCGCGCTGCTCGGCCGGACCGTCGCGTATGTGGGTCACCGGAGTCAGTTCGGTGTTCCCGTCGGTTCGTTCCAGGCGGTCAAGCACCGGCTCGCGGACGCGATGATCGCCCTGGAGTTCGCGCGTCCGCTGCTGTTCGGGGCCGCGCTGTCGATGGACCCGGCGGATGTGGCCGCGGCGAAGGTCACGGCCTGCGAGGCGGCGTACGCCACGGCGCGGGCCGCGTTGCAGTTGCACGGCGCGATCGGCTACACGGCCGAGTACGACCTGTCCCTGTGGTTCGCCAGGGCCCGCTCCCTGCGGTCCGCCTGGGGCACCGCGGCCGCGTGCAGGGCCGAGGCGCTGGCCGGTCTCAGTGGTGGTCGTCCCCGCGCGTGAGGCCCCGGTACTCCTCGGCCGTCGGCTTCGGGATCCGGGTGCCGGGCCCGTAGAGGGCGCGGGCCAGCCGGGCACGCAGTCTGCGGGCGGGGCCGACCCGGCGGGTCACCCCGTTCGCGTCGACGAGCGGGCCCACCTCGTAGGGCGGCGCCTGTTCGTGCTGGGTGAGGGTGAACCGCTGGGCGGGGGTGAGGGGTTCGTGGACCTCGACGTACTCGCCGTGCGGCAGCCTCTTGATCAGACCCGACTCGCGGCCGTGCAACACCTTGTCGCGGTCGGCGCGTTGCAGCCCCAGACAGATCCTCTTCGTGACGACGTAGGCGAGTGCGGGGCCCGCGAAGACGGCGACGCGGACGAACCAGGTGATCGCGTTGATCGACAGCTGGAAGTGGGTGGCCCACAGGTCGTTTCCGCCGCCGACCAGCAGGACGGCGTACAGCGTCAGCCAGGCGACGCCGAGCGCGGTGCGGGTGGGTACGTTCCGCGGCCGGTCCAGGATGTGGTGCTCGCGCCGGTCACCGGTGACCCAGGCCTCGACGAACGGGTAGGCGGCGATGGCAGCCATGATCAGCGGGAAGAGCGTGAAGGGGATGAGGACGCCCAGCTGGAGGGTGTGGCCGAGGGCGTTGACCTCCCATCCCGGCATCACGCGGATGAGCCCTTCGGAGAAGCCGAGGTACCAGTCGGGCTGCGCGCCGGTGGTGACCAGGTCGGGGCGGTAGGGCCCGAACGCCCACACGGGGTTGATGGTGGCGATCGCGCCCATGATCGCCAGGACGCCGAAGACCAGGAAGAAGAAGCCGCCGGCCTTGGCCATGTAGACGGGCAGGAAGGGCATGCCGACGACCGACTTCTCGTCCTTTCCCGGCCCCGGGTACTGCGTGTGCTTGTGGTAGAAGACCAGGATCAGATGCGCGACGACCAGCCCCAGCATGATGCCCGGCAGCAGCAGGACATGGATGGGGAAGAACCTGGAGATGATGTCGTGCCCGGGGAACTCGCCGCCGAAGAGGAACAAGGAGAGGTACGTCCCCACGACGGGGATCGACAGGATGGCGCCGTCGGCGAAGCGGACGCCGGTGCCGGAGAGCAGGTCGTCGGGCAGCGAGTAGCCGGTCAGTCCGGTGAGCAGGCCGAGCATCAACAGGGTCCAGCCGAAGAGCCAGTTGACCTCGCGCGGCTTGCGGAACGCCCCGGTGAAGAACACCCGCATCATGTGCACGAGCATCCCGGCGAGGAAGACCAGCGCCGCCCAGTGGTGGATCTGGCGGATCAGCAGTCCGCCGCGCACGTCGAAGCTGATGTCGAGCGTGGACTCGTACGCCCGGGTCATGACGATGCCGTTCAGCGGCCCGTAGGAGCCGTGGTAGACGACGTCGACGCCGCTCGGCTCGAAGAACAGGGTGAGATAGACGCCGGTGAGGATCAGCACGAGGAAGCTGTAGAGGCAGACCTCGCCCAGCATGAACGACCAGTGGTCCGGGAAGACCTTGCGCATGTTGGCCTTGGCCAGGGAGTAGACACCGAGGCGTCCGTCGGCCCAGTCGGCGAGCCGCTCCCCCTTGCCGCTCTCCGGCGTGCGCCGGGCCCGTGAGGTGCCCTCGGGGCCGGTGCCCCGCGAAGTCCCGCTCCCGGTTCGTCCGTTCAACGAAGTCCGTGCGGCCCTGCCGGAGTCGATCTCTCGTGCGCCCATTCGCCGCTCCCCTCGGCCCACCAGGGTGGCACGTAGGCCGGTCGAAGCCAACGGGGCATCGTGGAAGGGGTGTTGGGAGGGTCAGGTCAGGATTCCGCGTGCCCGTGCCGCCGCCAGCCACTGGGGGAACTCCGCGACCATCCGGTCGTAGAGCTCGCCGTCGCTCACCGCGCGCGGGTCCGAACCGGCATGGAAGAAGCCCGCGTTGTCGACGGCGCGCTTCTGCGGCACGGCCAGGTCGTCGAGTCTGCGCAGGAAGTCGAACTGTTTGCTGCCCCGGTCGCCGAAGCCTATGAACTGCCAGAACATCGGCAGCCGGGCCGCCTTGCACAGATACCGTTCGGCGGCGAGCTTGTTGATCGGCCCTCCGTCGGTCTGGAAGACGACCAGGGCCGGGGCGTCGGAGCCGCTGTCGAGGTAGTGGTCGATGACGGCGTCCATGGCGAGGTGGTAGCTGGTCCTGCCCATGTGCCCGAGCCCGGCCGCGATCTCCGCGATCCGCCCGCGGTGGTTGTCGAGCGCGATGTCGGTGACGGCGTCGACGTCCGTGGAGAAGAAGACGACCGGGACGGTGCCGTCGTCGTCGAGGTGGGCGGACAGGCCGAGCACCCGGTCGGCCAGGGCCTGCACACTGCCGTCGTCGTAGTACGGCTTCATCGAACCCGAGTAGTCGACCACCAGGTACACGGCGGCTCGTTGCCCGCTCAGTCCGTTCTTGGTGAGGCTGATCCCGGCGCTCCTGTAGGCGCCCACCAGCGCGGGCGCGGTCTCCTCGATCTTCGTGAGGCTGATTCCGGCCATGCGGGCTCCCGTGGTGCGAGGACTGCGGAACGACGAGATTACGACACGGTGCCGGCCTGCCCGGAGTCACGGTGCCGGCCCATCCGGAGTCACGGTGCCGACCTGCCCGGAGTCACGGTGCCGACCCGTCCGGAGTCACGGTGCCGACCCGTCCGGAGGGCGGTCGCGGGTGCCGGGCCGCGGCGGCCCCGGATCGTGGCCCTGCCGGTTCCCGCCCGGCGGCGGGTCGGATAATTTGATCACCGCCGTCCCCACCGGCTCACCTTCCCCTCTTTCCCCGTGCGTTCCAAGGAGCCGGCCGTGGAGTCCGAGTCCGCCGTCACCACCTGCTACCGCCACCCCAAGGTGGAGTCGCACGTGCGCTGCACCCGATGCGACCGCTACATATGTCCGAGCTGCATGCGCGAGGCGGCCGTCGGCCATCAGTGCGTGGAGTGCGTGAAGGAGGGCTCCCGGTCGATCCGGCAGGCCCGCACCGCCTTCGGCGGCCGGATCTCGACGGTGCCCGCGGTCACGTACGTCCTCATCGGTCTGAACGTGCTGGCCTACGTGGCCGAGCTGCTGCGCTCCTCGGTCGTGGACCGGTACGCGATGCTGGGCGCGGGACTCGTGGGCCCGGACGGAGGCCACTACTTCTGGGACGCCGTCCACTCCCCGGACTACCACGCGGAGGGCCTCGTCGACGGGGAGTGGTACCGGCTGCTGACCGGCGCGTTCCTTCATCTGCCGCCCACCGGGGGCACGTTCGGGATCGCGCACATCGGGATGAACATGTTCGCGCTGTGGAACATCGGCCGGACGGTCGAGGCCCAGCTCGGCCGGGTCCGCTATCTCGCGCTGTATCTGCTGTCGGCGCTCGGGGGCTCGGTCCTCGTGCTGCTGATCGCTCCCGACCAGCAGACGATCGGCGCGTCGGGCGCGATCTTCGGCATCAGCGCCGCGTACTACGTCATGGCCCGCCGGCTCGGTGCGGACATGGCCGGAGTCAACCGGTTCATGGCGGGCCTGCTGCTGTGGCTCGTGATCTCGGCGGGGCTCACGTCCTGGCAGGGCCACCTGGGCGGACTGCTGGCCGGCGGGCTCGTGACGACGGCCTACGCGTACGCTCCCCGCGGCCCCCGGCGCGCCGTGGTCCAGGCGGCCGTCTGCGTGGGGCTTCTCGCGGTCCTGGTGGCGCTCACGGTGCTGAAGGTGTCGGCGCTGCGGACCGGCGCCGTGTGACGGACGAGCCGGGGCGCTCACGGCGCGTCCGGGGCGTGAACGGCGGGCCGGGCGAAGCGCGTCCGGCCCGCCCGGCGTTCCCGCCCGCACGCCGGGCGCTGCGTACCCTGAGCGTCATGAAACGTGCGGGTTTCCTGTTGTTCGCCCTCGCCCCCGTTCTCATCACGGCGGCGGTCTCCTGCACCACGCCCGAGCGCGCGGTCGCCGACGCCAAGGGCGGTCCGTCACCGGTGTCGCGGTCCCGTGCGACGGTCGGGGCCGAGCACAGCTCCCGGGCGCCGCGGCCGGCCGGGGGCCGGGCCGTCACCGGCGTGCTCGCGGGTCTCGCCGCTCCGGACAAGAAGGAGCTCGCCCAGGAGATCGTGGCGAGTGCCGAGAACTCCACCCTGAACTGGCGCTCGGCGTACGGCTACATCGAGGACATCGGTGACGGCCAGGGATACACGGCGGGCCTCATCGGCTTCTGCACCGGCACCCACGACCTGCTCGCCCTCGTCGAGCGCTACACCGCGCGGCACCCGGGCAACGGGCTCGCCCGCTATCTCCCGGCCCTGCGCGAGGTCGACGGCACGGACTCCCACGAGGGCCTGGACCCGGGCTTCACCGCGGCCTGGCGTCACGAGGCCACGCTCCCCGCGTTCCGCGAGGCCCAGGACCACGAGCGCGACCGGGTCTACTTCGACCCCGCGGTCCGGCGCGCCAAGCTCGACGGCCTCGGCACGCTCGGCCAGTTCATCTACTACGACGCGATGGTGATGCACGGTCCCGGTACCGGCGACGACGGCTTCTACGGGCTGCGCGACCGCGCCGTGCGCGAGGCGAGGCCGCCGTCCGAGGGCGGCGACGAGAAGGCGTACCTGGAGGTCTTCCTGGACGTCCGCCGCGCTGCCATGAGGTCCCGGAACCCCGACCGCGACACCACCCGCATCGACACCGCCCAGCGCCGGTTCCTCGACGACGGGAACCTCGGTCTTCTCACACCGCTGACGTGGCAGGTGTACGGCGAGACCTATCGCGTGCCGTAGGCGGCCGAGCCGTTCCAGGGGCTCTTCGAGGGCCGCCCCCCGGCCGTGTGCGGGCATGCGGCGGCGCCTGCCAGGTCGTCCGGTCGGGGACAGTGAGGCAGGCGCCGTCTCGTGTTCCGCACGCCTTTGTGCGGGACGTTCTCGAGTGACCCTGTCAGGTCACGCATCCATGGGTCAGACCGTCAGCGAACGGTCCGTCGGGCGGATCGGGGCCGGCAGGTCGCTCGCTCCGGTGAGGTAGCGGTCGACACCGCGGGCGGCCGAACGGCCCTCCGCGATGGCCCAGACGATCAGGGACTGGCCGCGGCCCGCGTCACCGGCGACGAACACTCCGGGGACGTTGGTCGCGAAGTCGGCGTCGCGGGCGATGTTGCCGCGCTCGTCGAGCTCCAGACCGAACTGGGAGACCACACCGTTCTCGACGTCCGTGCCGGTGAAGCCCATCGCCAGCGTCACCAGCTGGGCGGGGATCTTGCGCTCCGTGCCCGGCTTCTGGTTCAGCTTGCCGCCGGTGAACTCTACCTCGGCCAGGTGGAGCCACTGAACGTTGCCGTCCTCGTCGCCCTCGAAGTGGGTGGTCGAGACGGCGTAGACGCGCTCGCCGCCCTCCTCGTGCGCGGACGTGACCTTGTAGAGCATCGGGAACGTCGGCCAGGGCTGGCCCGCGTTCCGCTCCTCGCCGGGCCGCGGCATGATCTCCAGCTGCGTGACCGAGGCCGCGCCCTGACGGTGGGCGGTGCCCACGCAGTCCGCGCCCGTGTCGCCGCCGCCGATGACCACGACGTGCTTGCCCTCGGCGGTGATCGGGGGCGCCACGAAGTCGCCCTCCTGCACCTTGTTGGCCAGCGGCAGGTACTCCATGGCCTGGTGGATGCCGGTCAGCTCCCGCCCGGGGACGGGCAGGTCACGGGCGGTGGTGGCGCCGGCGGCGATGACCACGGCGTCGTACCGCTTGCGCAGGTCCGTCGCCTTGAGGTCGCGGCCGATCTCGATGCCCGTGCGGAAGCGAGTGCCCTCCGCGCGCATCTGCTCGATGCGGCGGTTGATGTGCCGCTTCTCCATCTTGAACTCGGGGATGCCGTAGCGGAGCAGACCGCCGACGCGGTCGGCGCGCTCGTACACCGCGACCGTGTGACCGGCGCGCGTGAGCTGCTGGGCGGCGGCGAGTCCGGCGGGACCGGAACCGATGACCGCGACCGTCTTGCCGGAGAGGCGCTCGGGGGCCTGGGCCGCGACGGAGCCGCTGTCCCACGCCTTGTCGATGATCGAGACCTCGACGTTCTTGATGGTCACGGCGGGCTGGTTGATGCCCAGCACACACGCGGACTCGCACGGAGCGGGGCACAGCCGGCCCGTGAACTCCGGGAAGTTGTTCGTGGCGTGCAGGCGCTCGGAGGCGGCCTGCCAGTCCTCGCGGTACGCGTAGTCGTTCCACTCGGGGATCAGGTTGCCCAGCGGACAGCCGTTGTGGCAGAACGGGATGCCGCAGTCCATGCAGCGCGAGGCCTGCTGGGAGATGATCGGGAGCAGCGAGCCCGGAACGTAGACCTCGTTCCAGTCCTTGAGACGCTCCTGGACCGGCCGGGACCTGGCGACCTCACGGCCGTGGTTCAAAAAGCCCTTGGGATCAGCCATTGGTCGCCGCCTCCATCATCTTCTCGGTGATCGCGGACTCGTCGAGTCCGGCTCGCTCGGCGGCGTCCTTGGCGGCGAGCACTGCCTTGTACGTGCTGGGGATGATCTTGCTGAAGCGGTCCACGGCGACGGGCCACTCGGCGAGCAGCTTCTCGGCGACCGTGGAGGCGGTCTCCTCGGCGTGCCGGCGCACGACGTCGTGCAGCCACTGCTTGTCGGCGTCGTCGAGTTCCTCGACGGCGTCCACGCTGGCGACGTTCACGTTGTCGCGGTCGAGGTCGATCACGTAGGCGACGCCGCCGGACATGCCGGCCGCGAAGTTGCGGCCGGTCTCACCGAGGACGACCGCGTGACCGCCGGTCATGTACTCGCAGCCGTGGTCGCCCACGCCCTCGGAGACCACCAGCGCGCCGGAGTTGCGGACGCAGAAGCGCTCGCCGGTGCGGCCGCGCAGGAAGAGCTCGCCGCCCGTCGCGCCGTACGCGATGGTGTTGCCCGCGATGGTCGAGTACTCGGCGAGGTGGTCGGCGCCCCGGTCGGGGCGGACGACGACCCGGCCGCCGGAGAGGCCCTTGCCGACGTAGTCGTTGGCGTCGCCCTCCAGGCGCAGCGTGACACCGCGCGGGAGGAAGGCGCCGAAGGACTGGCCGGCCGAGCCGGTGAAGGTGATGTCGATGGTGTCGTCGGGCAGGCCCGCGCCGCCGAACTTCTTCGTCACCTCGTGGCCGAGCATGGTGCCGACCGTGCGGTTGATGTTGCGGATCGCGACCTGGGCGCGGACCGGCTGGGCGTCGGTCGCCGAGTCGGCGGCCAGGGCGTCGGCGGCGAGCTTGATGAGCTCGTTGTCGAGCGCCTTCTCCAGGCCGTGGTCCTGCTCGATGACCTGGTGCAGGGCCGCGCCCTCGGGCAGTTCGGGCACGTAGAAGAGCGGGGACAGGTCCAGGCCCTGCGCCTTCCAGTGGGTGATCGCGCGCTCCACGTCGAGGTTCTCGGCGTGGCCGACGGCCTCCTCGATGCTGCGGAAGCCGAGCTCGGCGAGGATCTCGCGGACCTCTTCGGCGATGAACTTGAAGAAGTTCACGATGTACTCGGCCTTGCCGGCGAACCGCTCGCGCAGGACCGGGTTCTGGGTGGCGATGCCGACCGGGCAGGTGTCGAGGTGGCAGACGCGCATCATGACGCAGCCGGAGACGACGAGCGGCGCGGTCGCGAAACCGAACTCCTCGGCGCCGAGCAGCGCGGCGATGACGACGTCGCGGCCGGTCTTGAGCTGGCCGTCGGTCTGCACGACGATGCGGTCGCGCAGGCCGTTGAGCAGCAGGGTCTGCTGGGTCTCGGCGAGGCCGAGCTCCCAGGGGCCGCCCGCGTGCTTGAGGGAGGTCAGCGGGGAGGCGCCGGTTCCGCCGTCGTGGCCGGAGATGAGCACGACGTCCGCGTGGGCCTTGGACACACCGGCCGCGACCGTGCCGACGCCGACCTCGGAGACCAGCTTCACGTGGATGCGGGCCTGCGGGTTGGCGTTCTTGAGGTCGTGGATCAGCTGGGCCAGGTCCTCGATGGAGTAGATGTCGTGGTGCGGCGGCGGGGAGATCAGGCCGACGCCCGGGGTCGAGTGACGGGTCTTGGCCACCCACGGGTAGACCTTGTGGCCGGGCAGCTGGCCGCCCTCGCCGGGCTTGGCGCCCTGGGCCATCTTGATCTGGATGTCGTCGGCGTTGACCAGGTACTCGGAGGTGACACCGAAGCGGCCGGAGGCGACCTGCTTGATGGACGAGCGGCGCGCCGGGTCGTACAGCCGGTCCGCGTCCTCGCCGCCCTCACCGGTGTTGGACTTGCCGCCCAGCTGGTTCATCGCGATCGCGAGGGTCTCGTGCGCCTCCTTGGAGATGGAGCCGTACGACATGGCGCCGGTGGAGAAGCGCTTGACGATCTCGGAGACGGGCTCGACCTCGTCGAGGGAGATCGACGGGCGGTCCGAGGCGAAGCCGAACAGGCCGCGCAGCGTCATCAGGCGCTCGGACTGCTCGTTGACGCGGTCGGTGTACTTCTTGAAGATCTCGTAGCTGCCGGAGCGCGTCGAGTGCTGGAGGCGGAAGACCGTCTCGGGGTCGAACAGGTGCGGCTCGCCCTCGCGGCGCCACTGGTACTCGCCCCCTATGTCCAGGGCGCGGTGCGCGGGCGCGATGCCGGAGGCGGGGTACGCCTTGGCGTGCCGGGCGGCGACCTCCTTGGCGACGACGTCGAGGCCGGCGCCGCCGATCTTGCTGGCCGTGCCGTTGAAGTACTTCTCGACGAAGGCCTTCTCCAGGCCGACGGCCTCGAAGACCTGGGCGCCGCGGTAGGAGGCGACGGTCGAGATGCCCATCTTGGACATGACCTTCAGGACGCCCTTGCCGAGCGCGTAGATCAGGTTGCGGATGGCCTGCTCGGGCTCGATGCCTTCGAGGAAGGTGCCGGCGCGGACCAGGTCCTCGACGGACTCCATGGCCAGGTACGGGTTGACCGCCGCGGCGCCGAAGCCGATGAGCAGGGCGACATGGTGGACCTCGCGGACGTCACCGGCCTCGACCAGCAGGCCCACCTGGGTGCGCTGCTTGGTGCGGATGAGGTGGTGGTGGACGGCCGCGGTGAGCAGCAGCGAGGGGATCGGCGCGTGCTCGGCGTCGGAGTGACGGTCCGAGAGGACGATCAGACGGGCGCCGTTCTCGATGGCGGCGTCGGCCTCGGTGCAGATCTCCTCGATGCGGGCGGCGAGGGAGTCGCCTCCGCCGGAGACCCGGTACAGGCCGGACAGGGTCGCGGCCTTCATGCCGGGCATGTCGCCGTCGGCGTTGATGTGGATGAGCTTGGCGAGCTCGTCGTTGTCGATCACCGGGAAGGGCAGGGTGACGCTGCGACAGGAGACGGCGGTCGGCTCCAGCAGGTTGCTCGCCGGGCCCAGGGAGGAGCGCAGGGAGGTGACCAGCTCTTCGCGGATCGCGTCCAGCGGCGGGTTGGTGACCTGGGCGAACAGCTGGGTGAAGTAGTCGAAGAGCAGACGCGGGCGCTGCGAGAGCGCGGCGATGGGCGAGTCGGTGCCCATGGAGCCGATCGGCTCGGCCGCGGCCTTGGCCATCGGCGCGAGGATGATCCGCAGCTCCTCCTCCGTGTAGCCGAAGGTCTGCTGGCGGCGGGTGACCGAGGCGTGGGTGTGCACGATGTGCTCGCGCTCGGGCAGATCGGAGAGCTCGATCTCGCCTGCTTCCAGCCAGTCCGCGTACGGCTTCTCGGCGGCGAGGCCGGCCTTGATCTCGTCGTCCTCGATGATGCGGTGCTCGGCGGTGTCGACGAGGAACATCCTGCCGGGCTGGAGGCGGCCCTTGCGGACGACCCTGGCGGGGTCGATGTCGAGGACGCCGACCTCGGAGCCGAGGACGACGAGGCCCTCGTCGGTGACCCAGTAGCGGCCGGGGCGCAGGCCGTTGCGGTCCAGGACCGCGCCGACCTGGGTGCCGTCGGTGAAGGTGACGCAGGCCGGGCCGTCCCAGGGCTCCATCATCGTGGAGTGGAACTGGTAGAAGGCGCGCCGGGCCGGGTCCATGGAGTCGTGGTTCTCCCACGCCTCCGGGATCATCATGAGCACGGAGTGCGGGAGCGAGCGGCCGCCGAGGTGCAGGAGTTCGAGCACCTCGTCGAAGGAGGCCGAGTCCGAGGCGTCCGGGGTGCAGACGGGGAAGACGCGCTCCAGGCCCTTGTCGCCGAACAGGTCGGAGACGAGCTGGGACTCGCGGGCGGCCATCCAGTTGCGGTTGCCCTTGACCGTGTTGATCTCGCCGTTGTGCGCGACGAAGCGGTACGGGTGGGCGAGCGGCCAGCTCGGGAAGGTGTTGGTGGAGAACCGGGAGTGCACGAGCGCGATCGCGGAGGCGAAGCGGCGGTCGGACAGGTCCGGGAAGAAGGGTTCGAGCTGGCCGGTGGTCAGCATGCCCTTGTAGACGATGGTCCGCGCGGACAGCGAGGGGAAGTAGACACCGGCCTCGCGCTCGGCGCGCTTGCGCAGCACGAACGCGGTGCGGTCGAGGGCGATGCCCTCACTGGCGCTTCCCCCGGTGACGAAGATCTGGCGGAAGACCGGCATCGTCGAGCGGGCGGTGGCGCCGAGGAGCTCGGGGGCGACGGGGACCTCGCGCCAGCCGAGGACGGTGAGGCCCTCTTCGGCGGCGATCGTCTCGATCTGTGAGACGGCGTCGGCCGTGCCGTCCTCGGGGAGGAAGGCGATGCCCACCGCGTACGCGCCGGCTGCGGGAAGGTCGAACCCGGCCACTTCGCGCAGGAAGGCGTCCGGGACCTGGGACAGGATGCCGGCGCCGTCACCCGAGTCGGGCTCGGAGCCGGTGGCACCGCGGTGTTCCAGGTTGCGCAGAACGGTGAGCGCCTGCTCGACCAGCGCATGGCTCGCCTCGCCGGTGAGGGTGGCCACGAAGCCGACGCCGCAGGCGTCGTGTTCGTTGCGGGGGTCGTACATACCCTGCGCAGCAGGGCGAGCATCCATGAAGGACCAGTTCCGGTCGTTCGTGGAGTGCTGGGACGGCTGGCGCGGCGTACGCATCGGCTCTCCCGTCGTCGTCGGGGCGGGGGGTCTCCCAGGCTCTCGGGCACTGGGGAGACAACTGCCGAGGGACGACTCTGGCCCTCTGCGGGGTGCAAAATTTCGTGCAGGTTACATGATGGGGTGGTTCTCGAGAACCGGATACTTCGTTCCAACATGCGGACACCACAGGAGCCGCGGCGGGGGTGACGGGCTTCAGCGGTGGAGGTATGGGACCTGAGCGGACAGATCGATGATCATCGGTCCGGTTCGCGGCGGAGGTCGTGATCCGTCGCGAGAGATGCGGCGCGGGCGTCATTGCCCGCGGCGCTTACGGCTCATTCCCAGCAGCCACGGAATCGAAACCGCCGGGTAACAATTACTTATGCAGTCCTGTGCATAGGTGATCGAGGCCTCATCCTACGGCCGCGCCGAACAAAGTGCCGAGGGCGTACGTCACACCTGCCGCGGCGCCACCGAGGGCGAGCTGCCGCAGTCCGCTGAACCACCAGGACCGCGCGGTCACCTGGGCCACGACGGCGCCGCAGGCGAAGAGCCCGATCATGGCGAGCAGCACGGCAGGCCACAGCACGGTCGCGCCCAGCAGGTACGGCAGTACGGGCAGCAGGGCTCCGAGCGCGAAGGAGCCGAAGCTGGACACGGCGGCGACGGCCGGGGAGGGCAGGTCGCCGGGGTCTATGCCGAGCTCTTCGCGCGCGTGGATCTCCAGGGCCTGCTCGGGGTCGCGGGAGAGCTGCCGGGCGACCTCGCGGGCCAGGTCCGGCTCGACGCCGCGGGCCTCGTAGAGCGCGGCCAGCTCGCGCTCCTCGTCCTTGGGGTGCTTGCGCAGTTCGCGCCGCTCGACATCGAGTTCGGCCTCGACGAGCTCGCGCTGCGAGGCGACGGAGGTGTACTCGCCCGCGGCCATGGAGAAGGCTCCGGCGGCCAGGCCCGCGAGTCCGGTGATGACGATCGTCTGCTGGGAGACGGAGCCGGCGGCGACGCCGGTCATGAGGGCGAGGTTGGAAACCAGACCGTCCATCGCGCCGAACACGGCCGGGCGCAGCCAGCCGCCGTTGACATCGCGGTGGGTGTGGTTGTCCCGGTGCGCCACATGCAGCGCCGCCTCGGTCTCGATGATCGCCATACCGGTCCCCCAGAGTGCTTGATTGGACTACTTCCACTTTTTGACAACTCTGAAAGTACGCCGTGAAATTCCTCGCCGCCAGCAAGGAAAGGCTGGGCTAACCTGCACTTTTACCTCTAAGCGCTCATCCGTGGCATGTCATGCACATATGTCGACCGGGTGACAGCGGGGCCCGTGAGGCTCTTGTCAACCGCCAAGGTGGCACAGATCCGCAGAGGGCTCCGCGCGCCGCGTTCCGCGCGCCGGCGGAGCCCTGAGAGGAGAGGCACGTATGGCTTCCATCGCCTGCATTCCCTCGGCCCCCGCCTCCGGGAGCGCCGCGGATCTCCGTGACCGGGCGCGCGGCGCGCTGCTCGGACTCGCCGTCGGGGACGCGCTGGGCGCACCCGCCGAGAACATGAAGCCCTCGGAGATCCGGGCCAGATGGGGCCGGATCACCGGGTACGTCGCCGAGTGTCCGGCCGGGACGGACGACACCGAGTACGCGATCTTCTCGGGACTGCTGCTGGCCCGGCACGGCTCGGCGCTGACCGTGGCGCACGTCGAGTCGGCCTGGCACCGGTGGATCGCGGACCGCGACGAGGGGCCGTTCCGCGGCGCCGGGTTCAGCGAGCGCGGCACGCTGGAGAACCTCCGCCGGGGGCTCGCGGCGCCGATCTCCGCCCAGCACCGGCACGCCTGGAGCGACGGTCTCGCGATGCGGGCGGCGCCCTTCGGCGTCTTCGCTGCCGGGCGGCCCGCCGAGGCGGCCCGGCTCGTGGCGATCGACGGCTCGGTGAGCCACGAGGGCGAGGGCATCTACGGCGGCCAGGCGGTCGCGGCCGGGGTCGCCGCCGCGATGGCGGGCGCCTCCACCGACACGGTCGTCGCCTCCGCGCTGGCCGTCGTCCCGGACGACTCCTGGACGGCCCGTTCGCTGCGCCGCGCCGTCGCCGTGGCGCACCGCGGGGAACGCGCGGTGCGCTCCGCGGTCGTGATCGGCGGCTACCCGTGGACCGACCTGGCCCCCGAGGCCGTGGCCCTCGCCTTCGGCGCGTACGCGGCGGCGGACGGGGAGTTCACCGGGTCGGTCCTGACCGCGGTGAACATGGGCCGCGACGCCGACACGACGGCGGCGGTGGCCGGGGCGCTGGCGGGCGCGACCCGGGGGGCCGCTGCGATCCCCGCCGCGTGGGCGGCCGCGATCGGCCCGGCCCGCGGCAGCTGCCTGCCCTCCATGGAGGGCCACCACATCCTGGACGTGGCGGAACTCCTGACCCCGGAGCACGAGGAGAAGTGGGGCGCGGAGGGCCGCGTCCCCGAGACCCCGTACACCCTCCGCCCGCCGGGCCCGGGCGAGGTCCCGCCCTCCGGCGCGCACGGGCTCCCCGCCTCCGGGGCCCGGGTCCCTCCGGACGCGGACACGGACCCCCGCCGGCCCGTCGGCACCGGCACCGGCACCGGGACACGGTCATGAGGCCCGGTCCGGCCGGAGACGAGCCCGGCCCGGGGACCACGACGGAGGAAGCGCGGCCCGCGGTGTCCGAGGCCGGGGTGCGGAACGGGGCGCAGCCCGTGGTGGTGGTCGGGGGTGGGCTCGTGGGCGGGGTGCGGGCCGGGGCGCTCCTCGGGGGCGGTGGTCCCGGAGCGGGCCACCGGATCGTGGAGCGGTCCGCGCCCGGACAGGCCGGTGCCGCGCCCCGGGAGCCGGGGGCCGGTGCGCGCCGCGTCGAGGGACTGCTGCTCGGGCTCGCCGCCGGGGACGCCGCCGGATGGCCCGCCGCCCGGCACCGGGCCGCGCGGATGCCCGAGTGGACCCGGCGGCTGACCCGCGAACTGGACACCTTCGCGGAGCAGAACGCGACGACGACGCTGCCCGTGCCGATCGCGCTGAACCAGCCGCCGGAACCGCTGCGGCTCGGCCCCTCGGACGACGCCGAGTGGGCGGCGTTCGCGGCGGAGGCCGTGCTGCGGGCCGGGGACACCGCGGCGCTCGGCGACCTGGGCCTCGACCGCCGCATGCGCGCGTCCATCGATCTGTCCTGGAACGCCGTCGCCGGCGAGGTCGCCGCCGCCGTGGACCGCGCCCCCGAGGTGGAGTCGGCGCTGCTCCCGCTGCGCGCCCGGATCTCGGTACGGGCAGGACTCGGCAATCTCGCCGCCGGACTGCGTCCGCCCGCCACCGGTCACGACAACCCCCACTACTTCGACGACGCGGCCTGCGTACGGGCCTGTGTGCTCGCCGTGGCCCACCCGGGAGACCCCCGGCCCGCCGCGGAACTCGCCGAGTTCGACGCCCGCTACACCCAGGACGGTGACGGTGTGCACGGCGCCCGCGCCATGGCCGCCGCCGTGGCGCTCGCCCTCGCCGGACACGAGGTCGGCGCCTGTGTGGAGGCGGCCCTGGCCGAACTGCCCGCCGCCACGGAGATCGGCCGCAACGCCCGGCACGCCGTCACGCTGGCCCGGGACAGCGACAGCACCTTCGCCCTGCTCCCCCTCCTCGAGCACCAGATCGTCGACCACGTCTACAGCTACGGCGTCGCGGCCGCCGAGACGGTCCCCGTCGCGCTGGCGCTGGCGCTGGCCGCGCGCGGCCGGATCGCCGAGGCCGTACCGGCCGCAGCCTGTCTGTCCCGGGTCGCCGACTCGGCCCCCGCCCTGGCCGGGGCGCTGACCGGCGCGCTCGGCGGCGCCGCCGCGATCCCCGCCTCCTGGCGCGAGGCCTGCCGCACCCTGTCCGGCTGCGCGCTGCCCCGGCTGACCGGCACGGATCTCGTCGCGCTGGCCGAACTGCTTGAGGCGACAGGACGCGCCGACCCGCTTCGTCCCTCGGAACTGGCCACCCCGGAGGGATGATTCGGGCATGACGTCCAAAGGAGAAGGAACGGGAACCCTCGACGAACGGATCGGCGGAGCCCTCGTGGGAGCCGCGGTCGGCGACGCCCTCGGCGGCCCCGTCGAGGGGTACTCCCCCGAGCAGATCGCCGAACGCCACGGCGGCCGCGTGCACGGCGTCGTCGGCCCCTGGAACGGCGACGCCTGGCCCACGGCCCGCCCCATCGCCCCGTACCACAAAGGCGACGGACACGTCACCGACGACACCCTGATGACCCACGCGCTGGTACGGGTGTACGCGGAGGTCCGCGACCACCTCGACGCCTACGCGGTCGCCGAGCACCTCGTCCCCGACCTGATGACGACCCCCCGCTGGATCCCGGAGCTGGAGGCCGAGGCCCTGCCCCTCCAGCGCGTGTTCCTCGCCGAGAAGTGGATGGTCGCCCGCCTCCACTACGGCCATGTGGACCCCCGGGAGGCCGGCAACGGCAACATCGTCAACTGCGGTGCCGCGATGTACATGGCGCCGGTCGGCCTGGTCAACGCGGCGAACCCGGCGGGCGCGTACGCCGAGGCGCTCGACATCGCGGGCGCCCACCAGTCCTCGTACGGGCGCGAGGCCGCGGGCGTGTTCGCGGCGGCCGTCGCGGCGGCCTGCTCCCCCGGCGCGACCCCGGACTCGGTGGTCGCCGCCTGCCTGTCGCTGGCCAAGGACGGCACCCGGGCCGCCGTCGAGGCGGTGTGCGAAGTCGCCTCGCGGCACACGGACTTCGAGTCGGCGCTCGTCCCGCTGCGCCGGGCCGTGGCCCCCTTCGACACGGTCGGCCCCGACTACCGCTCCCCCTCGCTCGGCGCCCGCCGCCCCTCGCGGCTCCACTCCATCGAGGAACTCCCCGTCGCGCTCGGCATGTTGCTGGTGTCGGGCGGTGACTTCCGGCACGCGGTCCTCGGTTCGGTCAACTACGGCCGCGACTGCGACTCCATCGCCACCATGGCCGGCGCTCTCGCGGGCGCGCTCGGCGCCGAGGTCCCGCACGACTGGGCCAAGACGGTGGCCGAGTCCAGCCGTCTGGACCTGGACGCCCCGGCGCGTACGCTGGCCGAGGTGACCCGGGAGATCTTCGACCGTGACGTCCACCGCCGCCGGGCTCACGAGGCGGCGTACGCCACGCTGGCGGGAGCGCCGTGCTCCGGCTGACCTGGGTCCAGCCCGAGGATCTCCTCGGCCACGAGCTCGACCAGGCCGTGCAGGACGGCCGGGACCCCTCCCTCGTCGCCGCCCGCTGGTACGCCTCCGGCGGACGGACCGCCCCGCTGCGCGCGGGGGCCTCGGCCACCCCGGCCTCGCCGTCCCTGCGCCGGCTGGCGGCCGTCCTGCTCGACGAACTCGCCGCCCTGCCCGGCGGACCGGCGGACGACGAACCGACGGACCTGGCGCTGATCAAGGACCGGTGCCCCGACTGGCCGCCCCCGCGGTTCGCGCCGCCGCCCGCTCCCGGGGCCGCCCGTCTGGAGGCGGCCTGGCTCGGACGGGCCGTGGGCTGCCTGCTCGGCAAACCCGTGGAGAAGCTCCCGCTGGAGGCGATCCGGGCCCTCGCCCGAGCCTCCGGCAACTGGCCGCTGCACTCCTGGTTCACCGCGCGGGGCGTCCCTGGGGACCTGCTGGAGGCCCACCCCTGGAACCGGCGGTCGGCCGCCACCTCGCTGGCCGAGAACATCGACGGCATGCCGGAGGACGACGACCTCAACTACCCGCTCCTGAACCTCCTGTTGCTCCAGCGGTACGGCCGCGGCTTCACCACCGCGGACGTGGCCCGCCTCTGGCTCGACGAACTCCCCGCCGGCCGGACCTTCACCGCGGAACGCGTCGCCTACCGCAACCTCCTCGACGGAATCGAGCCCCCGGACACCGCCCGCCGCCGCAACCCGTTCCGCGAGTGGATCGGCGCCCTGATCCGCGCGGACGTGCACGGCTGGACCAACCCGGGCGACCCGGCGGGGGCCGCCGAACAGGCGCACCGCGACGCCACCCTCACCCACACGGCCAACGGCGTCTACGCGGCCATGTTCACGGCCGCCGCAATCGCCGAGGCGGCGGCCGGCGGCAGTGACGTGCACGCCTGTCTGCGCACCGGACTGAGGGTCGTCCCGCCCGGCTCCCGGCTGGCCTCGGCGGTCCGTCACGCCGTCCGGCTGGCCCGTACGACCGAGGACTTCGACGCGGTCGTCGACGAACTGCACGCCGTCCACCGCGACTGCCACTGGGTCCACGCCGTCCCCAACACGGCACTGATCGCCGCCGCCCTCACCCACGCGGACGGCGACTTCGCCGGCTCCGTCTGCCGGGCGGTGTCCGGCGGTCTGGACACCGACTCGAACGGCGCGACCGCCGGAAGCATCGCCGGCCTGCTCACGGGCGACCCCGCCGGGCTGCCCGGCCGCTTCACGGGCCCGCTCAAGAATCGGCTCGCCACCTCCGTAGCCGACTTCGACGGCATCGGCTTCGACGCCCTCGCCCACCTCACACAACGGGAGACCGTTCGCCCATGACCCACATCGCCGTGCTCGGCAGCACGAACATGGACCTCGTCGCGTACGTCGCCAAGGCCCCGCAGCGCGGAGAGACCGTGACGGGACGGGAGTTCCGTACGATCCCCGGCGGCAAGGGCGCGAACCAGGCGGTGGCCGCCGCGCACGCGGGCGCCGACGTCTCCCTGATCGGCGCGGTGGGCGCCGACTCCTTCGGCAGCCAACTCCGTTCCACGCTGGAGCACTTCGGCGTGAACACCGACCACCTGCGGACCACCGAGGGGCCTTCGGGAACCGCGCACATCGTCGTGGACGACGAGGGCGGCAACGCGATCGTCGTCATCCCCGGCGCCAACGGCACCCTCACCGCCCTGGCCCCGGGCGACGAGGGTCTCATCGCCAGCGCCGACTCGCTCCTGCTCCAGCTGGAGATCCCGCTGGAGGCGGTGCTCTCCGGCGCGGAGGCCGCCCGCAGACACGGCGTCCGGACGATCCTGACCCCGGCCCCCGCACAGTTCCTGCCACCCCAACTGCTGGCCTCCGTCGACCTGTTGGTGCCCAACCAGCACGAGGCCGCCGCGCTCACCGGTTTCACGGACCCGCGCGGAGCAGCCGCGGCCCTGCTCGAACAGGTCCCGGAGGTCGTGGTCACCCTGGGCGCGGAGGGCAGTCTGTACGCGGCCAGGGACGCCAAGCCCATCACCGTGCCCGCCCCCCGGGTGACCGCCGTCGACACCACCGGGGCCGGGGACACCTTCGTCGGCACCCTGGCGGTGGCGCTCGCCGAGGGCCGGGAGATGTCGGAGGCCATCGTGTGGGCGTCGGCGGCCGCCTCGGTGTCGGTGCAGCGGCACGGGGCGACGTCCTCGATGCCCTACCGCTCCGAGATCGACACCCAGGCCGGAGCGTGAACGGGCCCGACGGCGGCGGCCCCCTCGACGGCCTGCGCGTCCTGGACCTCGCGACCCTGTTCGCCGGGCCGCTCGCCGCCACGATGCTCGGGGACTTCGGGGCGGAGATCGTCAAGGTCGAACACCCCACCCAGCCGGACGCGTCCCGGGGGCACGGACCCTCGAAGGACGGGATCGGCCTGTGGTGGAAGCTCCTCGGCCGCAACAAGCGCACGATCACCCTCGACCTGTCGAAGCGCGGCGGCCGGGAGACCCTGCTCAAGCTCGCCGCGGGCGCCGACGTGATCATCGAGAACTTCCGCCCCGGCACCCTGGAGAAGTGGGACCTGGGCTGGGCGGAGCTGTCCGCGGCCAACCCCCGGCTGGTCCTCGCCCGCGTCACCGCCTTCGGCCAGTTCGGCCCCTACGCGCACCGCCCCGGCTTCGGCACGCTCGCCGAGGCGATGAGCGGCTTCGCCGCGATCACCGGCGAGGCGGACGCGCCGCCGACCCTCCCCCCGTTCGGTCTGGCCGACTCGATCGCCGGGCTGGCGACGGCCTACGCCGTGATGGCCGCCCTGCGGGCGCGCGAGCGTACCGGCGAGGGGCAGGTGATCGACATGGCGATCATCGAGCCGATCCTGACCGTCCTCGGCCCGCAGCCGATCTGGTACGACCAGCTGGGCCATGTCCAGCCGCGCACCGGCAACCGCTCGGCGAACAACGCGCCCCGCAACACCTACCGCACGGCCGACGGCTCCTGGGTCGCGGTCTCCACGTCGGCGCAGTCGATCGCCGAGCGGGTCATGCGGCTGGTCGGCCGCCCCGACGTGATCGACGAGCCTTGGTTCGCGACCGGCGCGGACCGGGCCCGGCACGCAGACGTCCTGGACGGCGCGGTCGGCACGTGGATCGCCGGGCGCACCCGGGACGAGGTCCTCGCCGCGTTCGAGAAGGCCGAGGCGGCGATCGCGCCCGTCCAGGACGTCCGGGACATCATGACCGACCCGCAGTACCAGGCCCTGGACACGGTGACCAGCGTCGACGATCCCGAGCTGGGCCCGCTGCGCATGCAGAACGTCCTCTTCCGGCTCTCCGCCACGCCCGGCGCCATCCACTGGGCGGGCCGCCCGCACGGAGCGGACACCGACGCGGTGCTCGGCGAACTCGGCCTGACGGCGCCCGAGATCGAGGAACTGAGGGCGGAGGGGGCGCTGTGAGCGCGGACCTCCTGCCGCTGACCTGGCTCTACGTGCCGGGGGACCGTCCCGAGGTGGTGGCCAAGGCGCTGGCCTCCGGCGCGGACGTCGTCCTGGTCGACCTGGAGGACGCGGTCGCGCCGCACCGCAAGGAGTACGCCCGCTCCGCCACCGCCGACCTGCTCACCGAGGCGCCGCCCGTCCCGGTGCACGTCCGGGTCAACGCCCTCGACGGGCCCTTCTGCGACGCCGATCTGAAGACGCTCTCCCCACTGCCCGGCCTGTCCGGGCTGCGGCTGCCGAAGGTGACCTCGCGCTGCGACGTCCTGCGGGTGGCGGAGAACGCGCCCTCCGCGGAGGGCGGCACGATCCCGCTCTACGCCCTGCTGGAGACGGCCCTGGGCATCGAGCAGGCGTACTCCATCGCGTCGTCCCATCGCGCGCTGCGCGGGATCTCGCTGGGCGAGAGCGATCTGCGGGCCGATCTCGGGGTCCGTGACGAGGCGGGCCTGGACTGGTCGCGGGCCCGCCTGGTCGTGGCCGCGCGGGCGGCGGGACTGCCCCCGCCGGCCCAGTCGGTCTACCCCGACATCCGCGACGTGGAGGGCCTGGCCTCGTCCTGTGCGCGCGGTCGCGCCCTGGGCTTCCTCGGGCGCGCGGCGATCCATCCCCGCCAGCTCCCGATCATCGAGCGGGCCTACCTTCCCACCCCGGCCGAGGTCGACTCCGCCGAGGCGGTCGTCCGGGCCGCCGCGGCCGACCCGGGGGCGCAGGCCCTGCCGGACGGCCGTTTCATCGACGCGGCGGTGGTCACGGGCGCCCGCCGCACCCTCGCCCTCGCCCAGCGCCTGGCCTGAGACGACATGAAGGGGGCGCCGCGTCCCGGACGCGGCGCCCCCTCCTGTGTGTACGTGCGTACGTGCCGTACGGCTGTACGGTCCTGGCTCAGCCCTTCTTGGCCGACCCGGCCTCGTCGCGTGTCACGGACCCGGCGTCGGAACCGTCCTCGGTGTCCTCCTCCGGCTCCGGCGCGGCGGCGGGGCCGGCGGAGTCGGCGGCCGTGGCGGGGTCGGCGGTCGCCGTGGACTCGCCGGCGGTCTCCTTGCCGAGATCGACCGGGTCGTCGCCCGTCCCGTCCCCGGCCTTGCCCTCGTCCTTGCCCTCGGTCTCGCCCTTGCCTGCGGTTCCGGCGTCGGACGTGCCCTCGGACGTGTCCGCCGCGCCCTCGGCGGCGACCGGCTCGCCGTCCTCGGCCGACGCGTCCTCGCCGGCGCCCGGCTCCACGATCGCCTCGCGTCCCGGACGCAGCCGGGCGGAGAGCACGAAGTAGAGCGTCGCGAGCAGGAAGACCAGCAGCGCGGTCCAGTCGTTCAGACGCAGGCCCAGGATGTGGTGGGCGTCGTCGACGCGCATGTACTCGATCCAGCCCCGGCCGACGCAGTAGGCGGCGACGTACAGGGCGAAGGCGCGCCCGTGGCCGAGCTTGAAGCGGCGGTCGGCCCAGATGACCAGGAAGCCGACGCCGACGCACCACAGGGACTCGTACAGGAAGGTCGGGTGGTAGTAGCCGGGGACGCGTCCGTCCGTGGAGGACGTGATGTGCAGCGCCCACGGAACGTCCGTCGGCTTGCCGTACAGCTCCTGGTTGAACCAGTTGCCCCAGCGCCCGCACGCCTGGGCGAAGGCGATGCCCGGTGCCACGGCGTCGGCCCAGGCGGGCAGCGGGATACCGCGGCGGCGGCAGCCGATCCAGGCGCCCAGCGCACCGAGGGCGATGGCGCCCCAGATGCCCAGCCCGCCCTGCCAGATCTTGAAGGCGTCCACCCAGTCACGGCCCGCGCTGAAATACAGCTCGTAGTCCGTGATCACGTGGTAGAGCCGGCCGCCGACGAGGCCGAAGGGGACGGCCCAGACCGCGATGTCGGCCACCGTGCCGGCCCGCCCTCCCCGGGCGATCCAGCGCTTGTTGCCGAGCCAGACGGCTAGGAAGACGCCGATGATGATGCAGAACGCGTAGCCGCGCAACGGAATGGGGCCGAGGTGCAGCACACCGTGCGACGGGCTGGGAATGTAGGCAATTTCCATGGCAGGGTCGACGCTACCGTGCCGGACGCCACCCGCGGCGGGCAGGCCCGCAACGGGTCCATAACGTGCGGCGCCCCGGCCCGTGGAAGGGCGGGGGCGCCGGACCCCGCGGACGGCTCAGCCCTTGTTGGCCGCCTCCACCATCTGCTTGAGCTTGGCGGGGGTCATCGACTGGTCCGCGTAGATGTTCTTGCCGCCCAGCAGCACGGTCGGGGTGCCCGTGAAACCGCCGGCCTGGAACGCGGCGTGCGACTTCTGGACCCAGCTGTCATGGGAGCCGTTGTTCACACAGGCCCGGAAGGCCGGGGTGTCCAGGCCCCCGACCTTGCCCGCCAGCGTGATGAGCTTGGCGTTGTCGGAGAAGGCGTCGTCGGTCTCCTTGGGCTGGTTCTCGTACAGCACGTCGTGGTAGTCGCGGAACTTCCCGGCGTCCTGGGCGCAGGCGGCGGCGTTGGCGGCCCGGAGGGAACCGCTGCCGCCCATGTTCCCGTCGATCAGCGTGACGAGGTGGTACTCGACCTTCAGCTGCCCGGAGTCGACCAGTTCGTGGATCGCCGGGCGGTACGCCGTCTCGAAGGCCTGGCAGGCCGGGCAGCGGAAGTCCTCCCACACCGTGAGGGTCGACTTGGCGCCGTCCTTGCCGACGGGGATCGCGAGACTGTCCTTGCCCGTGGCACCCGAGGGCGACACGACCGGGCCCGAGGCGCTGCTCTTCTTGTCCTTGCCCGAGTTGGCGGCCACCACGCCGATCACGGCGGCCAGGCCGAGGACGCAGATCACCGACGCCCCCACGATCAGCGTACGGCGGCGCTTGTCCGCGGCCTTCTGCTTCTCTCGCTCGACCGCCAGCCGCTCGCGGGCGTTGCGCTTTCCGTCATGGTTCTTCTCGCTCACATCCGGCAGAACGAACCGGGGAGGCGCAACGCGCCTCCCCGGTCCAAGGTCCACTCCTTCGAGTGAGCGGATTGTCCGTTACGCACGGATCCGCCACGCACGGATCCGCCGATGGCCGCCGAGCGGATCCGCTCCGCCGGGTCACGCCCTCGTGCGCACGCCCTTCGCGAGGTCGGCGGCGAGGTCCCGTACGGCTTCGAGACCGGCCGCCTCGTCCGGCGCGTCCAGCATCCGCTTGACGAACGCCGAGCCGACGATCACACCGTCGGCGAACCCGGCGACCTCGGCGGCCTGGGTGGCGTCGGAGACGCCGAGGCCGACGCAGACGGGCAGGTCGGTGGTGGCCTTGGTGCGCGCCACCAGGTCCTGGGCCTGGTTGCCGACCGACTCACGGGTTCCGGTGACCCCCATCAGCGAGGCCGCGTACACGAAGCCGCTGCCGGCCGCGGTGATCTCGGCGAGCCGGGCGTCCTTGCTGCTGGGCGCGACGACGAAGACGGTCGCGAGGCCGTGCTTGCCGGCGTGCTCCCTCCACAGCGCCGACTCCTGGACGGGCAGGTCGGGCAGGATGCAGCCCGCTCCGCCCGCCTCGGCGAGCTCGGCGGTGAAGCGCTCGACGCCGTAGCGGTCGATCGGGTTCCAGTACGTCATGACGAGGACGGGCTTGCCGGTGGCCTCGAACGCCTCGCGGACGGTCCGCATGACGTCCGTGATCCTGACGCCGCCGCGCAGGGCGATGTCGTCGGCGGTCTGGATGACGGGCCCGTCCAGGACGGGGTCGCTGTGCGGCAGCCCGACCTCGACGACGTCGGCGCCGCCGTTGAAGACGGCCTTGATCGCCGCGATGCCGCCGTCGACGGTCGGGAAGCCGGCGGGCAGGTACGCGATGAGCGCGGACCGTCCCTCGGCCTTCGCGCCGGCGAGGGTGTCGCTCAACAGCCTGATGTTGCCGCTCACTTGGCGTCCCCTTCGATCTCGGCGTTCTCGCTGTCGGCGTCCGCGGCGACGACCGCGTCGACGCCGTTGTCGTAGAGGCCGAAGTAGCGGGCGGCCGTGTCCATGTCCTTGTCGCCCCGCCCGGACAGGTTGACGACGATCAGTCCGTCCTTGCCCAGCTCCTTGCCGACCTCCAGGGCCCCGGCGAGCGCGTGGGCGCTCTCGATGGCGGGGATGATGCCCTCGGTGCGGGAGAGCAGTCGCAGGGCCTGCATCGCCGCGTCGTCGGTGACCGCGCGGTACTCGGCGCGGCCGCTGTCCTTGAGGTAGGAGTGCTCGGGGCCGATGCCGGGGTAGTCGAGGCCGGCGGAGATCGAGTAGGGCTCGGTGATCTGGCCCTCGTCGTCCTGGAGGACGTACGACCGTGATCCGTGCAGGATGCCGGGCTCGCCCGCGGTCAGGGTCGCCGCGTGCTCGCCGGTCTCCACGCCGTGCCCGGCGGGCTCGCAGCCGATCAGGCGGACGCCGCCGTCGGGGATGAAGGCGTGGAAGAGGCCGATGGCGTTGGAGCCGCCGCCGACGCAGGCGACGGCGGCGTCGGGCAGCCGTCCGGCGCGCTCCAGGATCTGCCGGCGGGCCTCGACGCCGATGACCCGGTGGAAGTCGCGGACCATGGCGGGGAAGGGGTGCGGTCCCGCGACGGTCCCGAAGAGGTAGTGCGTGCGGTCGACGTTGGCGACCCAGTCGCGGAACGCCTCGTTGATGGCGTCCTTGAGCGTGCGGGAGCCGGACTTCACGGCGATGACCTCGGCGCCGAGCATGCGCATCCGGGCCACGTTCAGCGCCTGGCGCTGGGTGTCGATCTCGCCCATGTAGATGGTGCAGTCGAGGCCGAAGAGCGCGCAGGCGGTGGCCGTGGCGACGCCGTGCTGGCCCGCGCCGGTCTCGGCGATGACCCGGGTCTTGCCCATGCGCCGGGTGAGCAGGGCCTGGCCGAGCACGTTGTTGATCTTGTGTGAGCCGGTGTGGTTGAGGTCCTCGCGCTTGAGGAAGATCCGCGCGCCGCCGGCGTGTTCGGCGAAACGCGGCACCTCGGTGAGGGAGCTCGGGCGTCCGGTGTAGTGGACGAGCAGGTCGTCGAGTTCGCGGGCGAACTCGGGGTCGGCCTTGGCCTTGTCGTACTCGACGGCGACCTCGTCCACGGCGGCGACCAGCGCCTCCGGGATGAACTTGCCGCCGAACTCGCCGAAGTAGCCCTCGGTGCTGGGGACTTGACCGTCGGGGTCGGGAATGAAGAACTCGCTGGGCATGCGGAAACCTCGCAGGGGCGTCAGCCCCGGTCACGGGATCGGACAGGGTCACGGAAACCGGACGCACGCGCGCTCCGCCGTCACCGGGTACTCCCCCGGTGACACCGCCCGTCCTGCCGCCGTTCCGCCCGCGCGCCGACGGACGTGCCGTCGAAAGGACCGGGGTGTGCCGGATTCCGGCGCGGTCCCGGTGCGGGGTGGATGCGGCCCGGTCCACGTCTGGCGTGGACTCTGCCCGGTCGCCGCGTCGCGGTGGACCAGGACTCGGCCGGGTTCACCCGTGCGGGTCAGGGAGCAGGGAAGGGCGTGAGCGCGCGTACGCGCTCGGGCCATCGCATGCCGTTGACCTGACCCGGCTCGTCGCCGATGACGTAACGGACCCGGCGCCCGTGCACCCGCCGGGCGGGAGCCCGGCAGCCGCGCGGACGGCAGCCGCGGGCCAGGCGCGCGTACGGGTCGCGGGCCGCCGAGGCGGCCGGGAGGGCCGCGCCGGACGACGCGAAGGGCCGCCCGCTCTCGGGGCCGGAGGGAACGGGGTGCCCGCCCGAGGGGGCGGGGGAAACGGGGTGCCCGTCCGAGGGGGCGGGCCGAAGGGGGCTCGCCGCGTCCGGGGCGGACGATCCGGCCCGGGGCCGGACGAGGCCGCCGGACCGGTCCGGCAGGTCCGACCCCGCGCACGCCGGTACGCCGTCGGGGCGGGGGCCCGGACGGGGTACGGCGGGGGCGAGGGTCGGGACGGACACCGGCGGGTCAGTCCCGTCCGTGCCGCAGGGCCGGGTGGGCGCCCGCCGCCACCAGGTCGGAGACGGCCGTCCTGGGGTCGCGGCCGGTGACGAGGGACTCGCCGACCAGGACCGCGTCGGCGCCCGCGTTGGCGTACGCGATCAGGTCGTGCGGGCCGCGCACACCGGACTCGGCGATCTTGACGAGGCTGTCGGGGATCTCCGGGGCGATCCGCTCGAAGGTCGTACGGTCGACCTTGAGCGTCTTCAGATCGCGGGCGTTGACACCGATGATCTTCGCGCCGGCGTCCACCGCGCGCTCGACCTCGTCCTCGTCGTGCACCTCGACCAGCGGGGTGAGCCCGATGGACTCGGCGCGCTCGATGAGGGACTCCAGGGCGGGCTGTTCGAGGGCCGCGACGATGAGCAGCGCCAGGTCCGCGCCGTACGCGCGGGCCTCCCACAGCTGGTACGACGTGACGATGAAGTCCTTGCGCAGCACCGGGATGTCCACCCGGGCGCGGACTGCCTCCAGGTCGGCGAGCGAACCGCCGAAGCGGCGCTGCTCGGTGAGGACGGAGATGACGGCGGCGCCGCCCGCCTCGTAGTCGGCGGCCAGGGCCGCGGGGTCGGCGATCGCGGCGAGCGCGCCCTTGGACGGGCTGGACCGCTTGACCTCGCAGATGACCTTGACGCCGTCGCCGCGCAGGGCCGCGACCCCGTCCTTGGCCGCCGGAGCCTTCGCCGCGCGCTCCTTGAGCTCGTCGAGGCTGACGCGCGCCTGCCGCTCCGCGAGGTCGGCACGGACTCCGTCGATGATCTCGTCGAGCACACTCACGCGAGCGGCCCCCTTCCCTGCGGTAAACGGTTGAAGCGGTCGATCGGAGACCCGGGTTCACCGCCTCTGACGGAAAAGTCGGGTCACTGCGATGGTATCCGGAGGAAGGCGTAGCCCTCGCATCCGGTTGACGCCGGTCCCACTACCTGGACATTTGTCATTTGATCAAGGGTGCAGCCAGCCACCGGAGGGAAGATTCCGGACAACGGTGAAGACCAGCGTCAACGCGCCCAGACTCCATAGGTGGACCGGTCCCGGCTCGAAGCGCGCCGGACGTCCGCGCACCGCGCGGATCACCCAGACGGCCCACAGCACCGCGAAGGCGAGATAGCCGCCGACGGCGAGCGCGTTGTCCGTGAGCGCCGTGGCGAGGTCGCCGTGCACGAAGGCGTGCGCGCTGCGCAGACCGCCGCAGCCGGGGCAGTACAGGCCGGTGAGGCGGAACAGCGGGCAGACGGGGTAGTGGCCCGGCTCGTTGGGATCGACCGCCCCGACGTACGCGAAGGCGCCGGCGACGGCCGCGAGCAGCCCGCCGGGAACGGCGAGCCGCCGCAGGACGCCCGTGTCCGGCCCGGTCCGCGTCACCCTCTGGGATTCGGCGTTCACGCGACGCATTCTGCCCCTCGCGCGGGCCCGGCGCTCGCCCGGGTGCCCGGAAGGCGGGCGCGCCTGCCCGGGTACGCGAAAGGCGGCCCCGGGCGGGTGTGCCCGTGCCGCCTTTCGTACAGCCTCAGTGGCTCAGGCGTCGGCGCTCACGGCCGAGCGCGCCGTGTTCGCGGGGTGCGGGGCGGACTTCGGCTGGCCGAGGCCCATGCTCCGCATGATCATGCCGACGACACCGCCGAGGGCGACGACGACCATGCCGGCCCAGAAGCCCAGCGGCTCGGCCTTGACCATGAAGGCACCCGCGACGCAGAAACCGATGAAGGCGATGATGACACCGGTCCAGGCGGCCGGGGTGTGACCGTGGCTGCTGCCCGCCATGACTTGCTCCTCGTTGCAGTGTGCGTGTGTGAGTCGGACGCTCACCGTTCATTGTCCCGTACGCACGGGTCCGGTGTGAGCGGGGGGTCACTCCTCGCGCGGCGGGTCCGTGCCCGTCCCGCGACAGGGGCGGGTCTAGCTCCCGGCCGGGTCGGGGCCGGTCGGGTCCTCGCCGCGGTCGAGTGCCTTCCAGAGGTCCTCGGGGCGGTCCGGGTCGACGGGCCTGGCCTTGCGCGGCCGGGGCCTGCCGTCCCGCTCGTAGCGGCCCGACATGGCGGGCCAGGAGCTGCCGTGGCGCAGCGCGAGCAGTCCGGCCAGCAGGATGAGCGCGCCGCCCGCCACGGCCACGTACGGCCACAGGGTGTGGCTGAGGCCGGCCGCGGTGGCGGCGGTGTCGCCGGAGGCGGCGGCGGCCCGTTCGTCGAGGGCGGAGCTGTCGCCCGCGCCGAGGACGGAGGCGACGACGATGCCCGCGCCGGAGAGCGCCAGCAGCGCCGAGACCAGGAGGCGGCCGGAGCGGCGGACGGCGAAGACGGCGACGAGCGCGGCGAGACCGACTATCGCGAGCGCCGCGGGCACACCCGTGATGTCGCTGCCCTTGGCGGTCAGCGGGAAGTCGCCGCCGGCCACGGTCGCGGTCCCGCTCGCCCAGCTCTGCCGGGTGGCGAGCAGGGCCACGGCCGCGCCGAGCGCGCCGCTCCCGAGGGTCACGGCAAGGCTGCGGCGGCCGGACCGGGCGGGTCCCGCGGCTTCGGATCGGGGGTGAGGAACGGCAGTCACAGACCCCACTATCGCCTGAACCCCGGGCGAACCGTCAGTCGGGGTTGCGTGACCCTCGTCCTATCGGCCGCGGTCCGCCCGGTGTTCACGGGTCCCGGACACAGCCGGAGGACAGCCGCCGCACAGCCCCGGACCCGGGCGGGCGGACGATCCGCGGCCCGCCCGGGCGCACCAGGTCCACCCGGGCGAACACCCTGCCGTACGACGGCCGGCCGGGTGTTCGCGCTATCGCCCGAGCCGGTTCGCGGTGTGGACCGCGCGCAGGACCGCCGCCGCCTTGTTGCGGCACTCGTCGTCCTCCGCCTGCGGGACCGAGTCGGCGACGATGCCGGCACCGGCCTGGACGTAGGCGGTGCCGTCGCGCAGCAGGGCCGTACGGATGGCGATGGCGGTGTCGGAGTCGCCGGCGAAGTCGAGGTAGCCGACGCAGCCGCCGTACAGCCCGCGCCGGGACGGCTCCAGTTCGTCGATGATCTGCATCGCGCGCGGCTTGGGCGCGCCGGAGAGGGTGCCGGCGGGGAAGCAGGCGGTGAGCACGTCGAAGGCCGTGCGGCCCGCGGCGACCTTGCCGGTCACCGTGGAGACGATGTGCATCACGTGCGAGTACCGCTCGATGGACATGAAGTCGACGACCTCGACGGAGCCGGGCTCGCAGACCCGTCCGAGGTCGTTGCGCCCGAGGTCGACGAGCATGAGGTGCTCGGCGCGCTCCTTGGGGTCGGCGATCAGCTCGTCGGCGAGTGCCTGGTCGTCCTGGACGGTCGCGCCGCGCGGCCGGGTGCCCGCGATGGGGTGCACCATGGCCTGCCCGTCCTCGACCTTGACCAGGGCTTCCGGGGAGGAGCCGACGACGTCGAAGCCGTCGAAGCGGAACAGGTACATGTACGGCGAGGGGTTGGTCGCCCTCAGGACCCTGTAGACGTCCAGGGCGCTCGCCGTACAGGGGGTCTCGAAGCGCTGGGAGGGGACGACCTGGAAGGCCTCTCCGGCCCGGATGCGCTCCTTGATGTCCTCGACGGCTTCCTGGAAGTCGGGGCCGCCCCAGAGCGCGGTGTACTCGGGGAGTTCGGAGGGCGGGAGCGCGGCGGGCGGCTGGGACACCGCGCGCGAGAGGTCGGCCTCCATGGCGTCGAGACGGGCGACGGCGTCCGCGTACGCCTCGTCGACGCCCGTGTCGAGGTCGTTGTGGTTGATCGCGTTGGCGATCAGCTGGACCGAGCCGTCCCAGTGGTCGAGGACGGCGAGGTCGCTGGTGAGCAGCATGGTGAGCTCGGGCAGCTTGAGGTCGTCCCGCTCGCCGGGGCCGATCTTCTCCAGGCGGCGCACGATGTCGTAGCCCAGATAGCCGACCATGCCGCCGGTGAACGGGGGCAGTCCCTCGGTCCCCGGGGTGTGCAGCGCCTCGATGGTGGCGCGCAGGGCCGCGAGCGGATCGCCGCCGACGGGGAGGCCGACCGGCGGGGTGCCGAGCCAGTGCGCCTCTCCGTCGCGTTCGGTGAGGGTCGCGGCGGAGCGGACGCCCACGAAGGAGTAGCGGGACCAGGACAGGGAGGTGCGGCCGTTCTCGGCGGATTCGAGCAGGAACGTGCCGGGGCGCTCGGCGGCCAGCTTGCGGTACAGCGCGACCGGCGTGTCGCCGTCGGCGAGCAGTTTGCGGCTGACGGGGATGACACGGCGGTCGGTGGCCAGCTTGCGGAACGTCTCGAGGTCCATGGCGGCTGACCTTACTGATTCCCGGCCGGGGCACCGGAATCGGCGCTCTCGGCCCCGACCCCGGTGTCACCGAGCAGCACGTCGGCGTCGAAGCAGGTGCGGGCTCCGGTGTGACAGGCGGCGCCCACCTGGTCGACCCGCACCAGCAGGGTGTCGGCGTCGCAGTCCAGGGCCACGGATCGGACGTGCTGGAAGTGGCCGGAGGTGTCGCCCTTGACCCAGTACTCCTGGCGGCTGCGCGACCAGTAGGTGCAGCGGCCCGTGGTGAGGGTGCGGTGCAGTGCCTCGTCGTCCATCCAGCCGAGCATCAGCACCTCACCGGTGTCGTACTGCTGGGCGATGGCGGGGACGAGTCCGTCGGCGCTGCGCTTGAGGCGTGCGGCGATCTCTGGGTCCAGGCTGCTGGCGGGAGGCGTGCTGGTCATGGGTGCCATTGTGCCGCGCCGGGCCGTCGCTCCCGGCCGTTGTCCACAGGCCGGACCGGCGCGTTCGTCCACAGGCAGGGCGCGGCCGGATCCGGCGCGCCCTCCACTGGGCGGAGCGGGTGCCCGGTCGTAGGCTGGCTTGCATGTCGACCCATGCGAAGCGCGAACGGCTCCTTCTGGCCGATCTGTTGGACGCCGTGGGGCCGGACGCCCCGACCCTGTGCGAGGGCTGGAACAGCCGGGACCTCGCCGCGCACGTGGTGGTGCGCGAGCGGCGCCTGGACGCGGCGGGCGGTGTCGTCGTCAAGCAGCTCGCGTCCCGGCTGGAGCGGGTGATGGCGGAGTTCGCCGCGAAGCCGTACGAGGAGCTGATCCAGCTGATCCGTACGGGGCCGCCGCGGTTCTCCCCGTTCTCCCTGAAGCAGGTGGACGAGGCGTCCAACGTGGTGGAGTTCTACGTGCACACCGAGGACGTGCGGCGGGCCCGGCCGGGCTGGACGCCGCGCGAGCTGGACCCGGTGTTCCAGGAGGCCCTGTGGTCGCGCCTGGAGCGCACGGCCAAGCTGATGGGCCGCGGCGCTCCGACGGGTGTGGTCCTGCGTCGCCCGAACGGCCAGACGGCCGTGCTGAACAAGGGGACGCCGGTGGTGACGGTGACGGGCGAGCCCGCGGAGCTGCTGCTGTTCGCGTTCGGCCGGCAGAGTGTCGCGGACGTCGAACTGGACGGCGACAAGGACGCGATCGCCAAGCTCCACGAGGCCAAGCAGCTGGGGATCTGAGGCCGGCCCGCGTCGGCCGGGGTCAGCGGGGCAGTTCGGCGCGCCGCAGGTCCCGTACGCACAGGGCGAGGACCCCGCCGAGGCCGCACACGGCGGCGCTGGTGACGAAGACCGGTCCGGTGCCCCACCGGCCGATCGCGGCGGCGGTCACCGGCATGCCGAGCGGCGCGAGGCCCAGGCTGACGATGCCGGCGACGGCGCTGACCCGGCCGAGGTAGGCGGGGTCGGACAGGGTCTGGATCAGCGCCGCGCACAGGGCCCCGCTGAGCCCGGCGAGCAGTCCGACGACGAGGGCGACGCCGACGGCTCCGGCGACAGTCGGCACGAAGGCGAGCGAGCCGATCGCCACGGAGCCGCCGAGGATGGCCACGGCGGCGACCGTGCCCGCGCGCGGGAGCCGTCCGCGCAGGGTCAGCAGCAGCGCGGCGGCCCCCGCTCCGGTACCGAAGGCGGCGATCACCCAGCCCATCCCGGACGCGCCCCAGCCGCGCCGGTCGGCGAGCAGGGTCAGTCCCACGTTCAGCGGTCCCACGAAGCCGAGGTCGCCGAGGGCGATGACGGCGATGAGCGGGGCGAGAACGCGGTGACCGCGGATGTGGCGCAGACCGTCGCGGAGGTCGCGCCAGGCGGTGCGGTCCGCCGGGTCCGCCGCCTCGCCCGGGGGCAGTTCCCGCATCCGTACGAGGATCAGCAGCGGCACCGACACGGCTATGAGCGTCCCGGCCAGCGCGAACGCCGTCGCCGAGCCGCCGAGGGCGACCGCGAGGCCGCCGAGCGGGGCGCCCAGCACATTGGCGGAGCGGATCGCCAGGCCCCGCATGCCCTGCACCCGCGCGAGCTGGTCCCGGCCGGTGATCCGGGCGGGGAGGGCACCCACGGCGGGCATGAACACGGCGTCGACGATGCCGAAGACGACGGCGAGCAGGGCCAGCAGCCACAGCCCGGGGCCGGTGACGAGGAGCAGCGCGGCGACCGTGAGCACGGCCGCGCAGCGCACCGCGTCGCTGCCGATGACGACCTTCCGCGGCCCGAACCGGTCGGCGACCACTCCCCCGCCGAGCATCAGCAGGGCCCGCGGTACGGCGCTGACGGACATCACGAGACCGGCCTGGGAGGGCGTACCGGCGTGGACGGCGGCCCAGGACAGCGCGATGTAGAAGACGTTGTCGCCGATCATCGACGAGGTGTAGGCCCCGAGCCAGCGCAGGACGTTGCCGTCGCGGTGGGCGGGCCGGGCGGTGTCCTGGGCGGGGCTCGGTAAGACGGTCGCGGTCACGGGGCCGGGTCCTTTCGGGGCGGACGCGCTCTTCGGTTCAGGCACGCTCTTCGGGCTGGACACGCTCTTCGAGTCAGGCACGTGCTTCGGGTCGGACGCGCTCTTCGGTTCAGGCACGGAACGGGAATCCGTACAGGTGCAGCGCGACGTTCTCGCGTCCCTCGGTGTCACCGGCCGCCTCGTCCGCGCGGCCCTTCTCGTCGTACGTGCGGATGACGGTGAGCAACTCGTCCTTCAGGGCGACCAGTTCGGCCGCGGTCAGCCGCAAGTTGCCCTCCGCGTCGGCGACGGCGTCGTTCCACTCCGCCGGCCAGGTGGCCCGTTCGTCGAGGTGGCGCCGGTAGGCCTCGGTGCGCTGGTCGAGGTAGAGCCGGGTGAAGGCGAGATGGGCGACCTCCTTCTCCGGAGCGTCCCTGAAGTCCACGCCCCGGACGCTGACGCCGTCCGACGCCGGCTGCCACCAGCGCTCCCGGCCGTCGCCGCCGCGCTGCTCCGCCTCCTCGATCAGCCCGTGCTCGGCGAGTTTGCGCAGGTGGTAGCTGACGAGCGACGGCGCCTCGTGGACCTGCTCGCCCAGGTGCGAGGCCGTGGCGGCACCTGCGACGAGCAGTGCCCGGTACAGCGTCATCCGCAGCGGGTGCCCCAGTGCCTTGAGGGTGCCCACATCGGTGATCCGGCGGTTCTCCTTGCTTGCCATGACCCGACCCTAGATACGAAAGAAATATTGCGCAACTAATATTGCGCAACTTTCCCTTCGCATCTCTCGGGGTCGGAGGCTTCGCCGATGACAAGCGGCCTTTCACGGATCGAGAAGCGTGTGGGCCGCCAGGGCCAGGGACAGCTCCACGACGTCCCCGGGACGGGTCAGCGAGCGGCCGGTGAGCTGTTCGCAGCGGCGCAGCCGGTTCAGGACGGTGTTGCGGTGGCAGTAGAGGCGGACCGCGGCCCGCTGGGCGGAACCGTCGCAGGCGAGCCAGGCCGTCAGCGTGTCCAGCATGACGTCCCGGTCGGACATCTCCAGCCGCAGCAGCGGCCCGAGGACCCGTTCGGAGAGCGCCGCGCCGAGGACCGGCGCGGAGACGACGAGCGCGGCGGGCAGGTGCTCCTCCAGTACGACGGTGCCGCCGGAGCGCGGGCAGGCCCGCAGCGCCGTGTCGGCCAGACGGCGGGCGTCGCCGACAGCCGCGAGACCGTCCACCACCGGACTCACCCCGACCCGGGCCGCCGCCGGGGCGGTCAGCCGGCGCGCGATCTCCCCGGCGTCCACGTCGCGCCCGCGCGCCTTGGGGCACTCCCCGCCTCGGCCGTCCGGGTCTCCCCCGGCCGCCGGGGCGGGTGTCGGCTCCGAACCCGCGTCGAGCGGGCCGCTCCCGCGGCCGTCGCCCGGCCGGTCCCCGTCACCGGGGTGGTCGCCGAGCAGGACGATGCCGTAGCTCCCCTCGCTGTCCCGGTCGCGGTCGTGGTACCAGAGGACCCGCAGGCCGGAGAGGCGCAGCTGGCCGCGTACGTCCGTGAACGCCCGGCCGACCGGCAGGCGGGCCAGCACCACCGCGTACCGGCCCTGTTCGGGAAGGCCCAGGGCGGCGGCGGTGGCCGGCAGGTCGGCGATCCGGGCGGTGCCGTCGAGGAGCGCGGCCGTCATCAGCCGCAGCCGGTTCTCCCTGCGCCACATCAGCTCGCGCTCGGTCTGCCGGTAGGCGTCGGTGACGACGGCGCAGTGGTCGTCGACGAAGTTCCAGACGTCGGCGGCCACATGGACCAGCAGGTGCGCGTCGGAGGGGTGGCGGCGGGTCGTCTCGTCGAGGAGTTCCTGCCAGATCATGCCGCCGCCCAGCCGGAAGGCACGCAGCAGGGCGTCCAGCGGGAGGCCGCGTTCGGCGCGGGCCCTGCCGATGGCCCAGGAGCAGCGGTGGGCGGCCTCGCGCAGTTCACCGGGCCGGATCAGGGATTCGACGTTGAGCCGCAGCGAGCGCCGCACCTCCTCGCGCACGCTCTCCGCGTCCGTCTCCATCGCTGTGCGGTACGCGGGTTCACGCTCCCGCAGGAGGCCCACGAGGCGTTCGGTGAGTTCGGGCAGCCCCGCCATCAGCGCTCGGGCGGCGCGGTGCAGTACCGAGAGGGCCTCCGCGTCGGCGGCCGGGCGGGGGGACGGTACCGGGGGCCGCGGTCCGGGCCGGTACCGGACGTGGGCGGGTACGAGGTGCTGCATCGCTGTCCTCCACCGGAGTCGGCTCGGTCGGGGCTGCCCCGTCGGCCGACGCTCGGCACACGGGTGCTCCGGACCTCCTGATCCCGCAGGATGGCATACCGTCCAGTCGGTACCTAGGGGTGTGCGGCAGTCTTCTCGGCCCGTCCCACCAACCGGGAGAGCTCGACACGGGAGCGGACGCCCAGGGTGGCGAAGACATTGCGCAGGTGGTGGTCCACGGTGCGGGGGCTCACGGACAGGCGCAACGCCACTTCGCGGTTGGTGGCCCCCTCCGCCACACAGTGGGCGATCCGCAGCTGCTGGGGCGTCAGAAGGGCGAGCGGACCGGCCGGTTCGCCCGGTCCGGCGTCCCCGGTGGCCCGCAGTTCGGCCCTCGCCTGGGTGGCCCAGCCGAGTGCCCCGCCCCGCTCGAAGGACACCAGCGCGTCCCGAAGCCGGACCCGGGCCTCACCGGGCCTGCGCCGCCGTCGCAGCCAGGCGCCGTAGAGGAGTTGGGTGCGGCCGCGCTCGAAATCCCCCGCCGTCTTCTCGTGTTGGGCGAGCGCGGCGGTGAACAGCGCCTCGCGCTCCTCGGGTCCGCCCAACAAAGCACGGCAGCGCGCCAGTTGAGCGGGGGCCTGCGGATCGGCGCCCTGCGCGGCCCAGTGGGCGAACGCGGCCACCGCGGACCGGGCGGCCTCCGTCTGTCCGGTGCGGACCGCCGCTTCCACGAAGCAGGGGACGGCGAGCATCCGTACCGCGAAGTGACCGCGGCGCGGGCCGGGGCCGACCAGCGGGCCGAGGCGCGCCGCGGCCTCGGGGAGCCGGCCGCGGGCCAGGTCGGCGCGGGCCCGGGCCCACTGGGACAGCGTGGCCGCCTGCGCGAGACCGTGGGAGGCGGCGACGCGTTCGGCGGCCGCGGCGTGCTCGGCGACGGCCTCCGACGACCCCTCGACCGATGCCACCAGCGCGAGGATCGCGTGGTGGTGTGCCGCGAGGTTGTCCTGACCGGCACCGAGGGCCGTGCGCAGGCCGTCCTCGGCGTGGGCACGGGCGCGGGCATGGCGGCCGGCGCGCAGTTCGGCGTAGGCCAGCCGTTCCAGCGCCTGGGCGACCGCGATGTACGGGCCTTTCGCCCTGGCGACGGCGAGCGCACGGGAGTTGGCGCGGCAGGCGGCGGCGAGGTCACCGACGACCAGGGCGGCGGCGCCTGCCCGCAGCAGGGCCTCGGGGCCGTCCGGAATCCCGGCCGCCCCCGCCGCGGCCACCACCTCGCGCAACGGCTGCCGTCCGGTGTCCGGACGGCCGTGCATGACCGCGGACATCCCGGCCCGGTACGCCGCGATCCGGCGATCGGATTGCGGCTGCGCCGTCTCGTGGTCCAGAGCCTCCGCGCATGCCGCCGCGTCACCCATCGACCAGGACGCCTCGACGGCGGCGAGCCGGGCGGCCACAGCGCGGTGCGCGTCGACGGGAGCCAGCAACTCGGCCGCCAGCAACAGCATTTCGCGGGCGTCGGCGACCGGGCCGTCCTGGAGGGCGAGCTGCCCGCTCACCAGCTGGGCGGCGCCGCGCGGCCCCTCCCACCCGGTCATCGCGAGCAACTCCCTTGCCCGGTACGGCAGTCCCGCAAGCCGGGCCTGATCGGCTGCGTTGATCAGACGGAGAGCGCGCGGCCTCTCGTCGGCGGCGAGTTCCGCCGACCGGGCCCAGGCGGCCGAGCGCTCCGCGTGCGACGGCCCGCCGTCGGGCAGCGCCGCCGCGGCGGCCAGCGCGTCGCCGAGGCCGGGTGCGGGGGCGGTGGCCGCCGAAGCCCGGTGGAAGAGGACGGGCAGCGGGCGCGGTCCGCCGGCGTGGGCCTCGGCCAGCAGTAGGTGCGCGGCCCGCCGGCGAGCGGGCGGGACACTCGCGTACACGGTACGGGCCGGGCCCGGATCCACGAGGCGGATACGCCCCCCGGTGAGCCGGAGACATCCCGCGGCCTCGGCGGCGTCCAGGGCATCCGCGGCGAGTCCACCCGCCCCGACCGCCCCGAGAATCACCGAGGCGTCCACCCCGTCGGCCCGCACGTCCCGCTCCCGCTCGGCGGCCACCAGCAGCAGCAACAGCCCCACTTCGGCCGGACCGGTCCGCTCGGCGCCGTCGGACCCGACGCCGGGGAGGGTCACTCCGGCCGGCCGGGTCACCCCGGCCGGGAGAGGTTGCGGATCGCTTCCGGGGGCGAGCGGCCGACCGGGGCCGCGGCGCTGTTCCGGCTCGTCCGACGCGCCCCGGACGAGCGGCGGTAACGGGCTCCGGCCCGCCGCCCCCAGGGGACTTCGCGCAGTCGCGTCTCCAGTCACGACCGTCACGTTACTTCCGCGTAACCGACGGCGGAAGCCCTGCGTTCGCTTGCCCCCGCGGTCCTGCTACCTCCTCTGACCTGCACGGACACGGCCGCGACTGGGCAGGGTCCCAGGCTCGGACGGCAAGGCTTGTGCGCCCGCACAAGCACCGCGGCCAGGGTCACGGAACCCGTGCGCGGGTGACGGCCACCGATTCCGGTGGCCGTCACCCGCGCTCGGGCCGGACCGTGCGGAGCGGTTCAGGAGGTGTGCGGGCAGTTGCCCTCGTAGTCGGCGATCGTCGTCGACGCCTGCGGCAGCGGGCAGAGGAACTGCTCGTAGCGGGTGTCATTGTCGATGAACCGCTTCAGCCACGCGATGCTGTACTTCGCGATCGTCGTGTTCGAGCTGTTGGGCGTGAAGTGGGTGGCACCCCTGAGCTCCAGGTACGCCTTGTCGAGCGTGCTCGGCAGACTCGCGTAGAAGGGCTTCGAGTGCGTCGCGACCGGTGCGATCGTGTCACCGTCGGCGCCCACGATCAGGGTCGGCGTCTTGATCTCCGGCCAGGTGGTGTCCAGGTTCCAGCCGGTGAGCGGGATCGCCGCCTGGAGCGAGGGCCGGCTCTTCGCGGCCTCCAGCGTGCCGCCACCGCCCATCGAGTGGCCCATCACCCCGAGCCGGCTGCTGTCGATCCTGGTCCGGACGGAGCTGCTCCCGGTCAGGTAGTCGAGCGCGGCCAGCAGTTGCCGGCCCCGGCTGTCGGGCTGGTCCAGGGTGGTGAGGGTGTCGATGGTGAACACCACGAACCCCTGGGAGGCGAGCCGGGGCCCGAGCCAGGCGATGGACGACTGGTAGGCGGTGTACCCCGGTGCGACGGCGACCGCGCCGAAGGTGCCGTCGGCGGTCGAGGTCGGGTAGTAGACGGTGCCGCCGCCGAAGCCGCTCACGGACAGGGCGGAGACGGTGGTCCTGGAGACGGCGTAGGGCCCGGTGGCCGCCTCGATGCTCGCGTTCGTGGGGGCGGGCCCGCGCTCGTACGGGTTCGTGGCGGCCTGCGCCGAGACGGCCCGCGCTCCGGCGACGGCCTGCGCCCCGGTGGCCTGCGCGGCGACGAGGCCGCCCGCGGCCAGGAGCACCGCGAGGCCGGCCCGCACCAGACGGCTGCTGATCCGGTGCGGTCGGCGGGGGGACGGTTCGGGTCCGCCGGGTGCGGCGGGGACTGAGCGGTTCGGCTGCTGCACGGTCACGATGGGGGCGTCCTCTCGGTGAGGGAGGACGGACCCGCGTCGTGGCTGGGGCGCCGTCCGGCACGGGGTGCGGGGAGGCGCATGCCACGGAACGGCGGGGGTCCGTCTCGATGGTTGCGGTGGCCACTGTCCGCCCCGGACCCGCCCCGCACATCGGCAGAATCACCAGCCGCCCACGCAGCGCCTTCGACTCCCTCGACTCCGGGAGCCACGCTTCAGCGCCCAACGGCGAACGCCCCAGCGCCGCAACACGCCTCCCCGGACACGGCCACACCCGCCCCGGAACACAGCGACGGCCCGCGCCCCGGCAGCGAGGACTGCCCGGGCGCGGGCCATGACGTGAGCTGTGCGCGGCCGAGGAGACCGCCCACCGAAGGCCCACCGACGCGAAGGCCACCGGTGCACAGCCACCAGCGCGACGGCTGACGGCGCGAAGGCCGACGGCTGACGGCGAGCGCGGGTCGCCGGCTCGACGGCTGCGGCGAGCGCCGGTCGTCCGCTCGACGGCTGACGGCTGCGGCGAGCGCCGGTCGTCCGCTCGACGGCTGGCGGCGCAAGGGCCGCCGAAGCAACGGCCGCCCGCGCCAAGGCCCCCACGCAAAGGCCCCCGGCCAGAACCCTCAGCGGACGGCGTGTCCCGCCTCGCGCAAGGTCTCCTTGACCTCGCCGATCCTCAGGTCGCCGAAGTGGAAGACCGACGCGGCCAGCACCGCGTCGGCGCCCGCCGCGACGGCCGGCGGGAAGTGGTCGAGCCGGCCCGCGCCGCCGCTGGCGATCAGCGGAACGGTGACGTGCTTGCGTACGGCCTCGATCATCTCGATGTCGTAGCCGTCCTTCGTCCCGTCGGCGTCCATCGAGTTGAGCAGGATCTCGCCCGCGCCCAGTTCGGCGGCGCGGTGGGCCCACTCGACGGCGTCGATGCCGGTGCCCTGGCGGCCCCCGTGGGTGGTCACCTCGAAGGAACCGCCCCCGGTCCTGCGCGCGTCGACCGACAGCACGAGCACCTGCCGCCCGAAGCGCTCCGCGATCTCCCGGATGAGGTCGGGCCGGGCGATGGCGGCCGTGTTGACGCCGACCTTGTCCGCGCCGGCCCGCAGCAGCTTGTCGACGTCCTCGGCGGTGCGGACACCGCCGCCGACCGTCAGCGGGATGAAGACCTGCTCGGCCGTGCGGCGCACCACGTCGTACGTGGTCTCACGGTTGCCCGAGGACGCGGTGATGTCCAGGAACGTGAGCTCGTCGGCGCCCTCGGCGTCGTACACCTTGGCCATCTCGACGGGGTCGCCCGCGTCGCGCAGGTTCTGGAAGTTGACGCCCTTGACGACCCGGCCGTTGTCCACGTCCAGGCAGGGAATGACTCGGACCGCCAGGGTCATGACTGCGTTTCTCCCTGATCTGTGCGGCCCTCGGCGGACCGTCCTGTGTGGTCCTCGCCGGACCGTTCCGTGGGGTGTGGGCCGGAGCGGAACGCCTCGACCTCGACCTCGACCACCAGCCGCGAGTCCACCAGACCCGCGACGATGATCATGGACGCGGCGGGGCGGACGGAGTCGAAGAGCGTCTTGTGGGCGCGGCCGACGGCCTCCACGTCCCGGGCGTGGGTGAGGTACATCCGCGTACGGACGACGTCGTCGCGGCCGAGGCCGAGCTGCTCCAGCGCGGCGAACGCGGCGTTGAAGGAGTTGAGCGCCTGCTCGTACGGGTCGCCCTCGGCGATCTGGCCGTCGATCACGGAGGTGCAGCCGGACACCAGCACCAGGCCGCTCGGCAGCTCCACCGCGCGGGAGTATCCGAAGGCGTCCTCCCAGGGCGCCCCCGTCGTGACGCGCCGTACGGCGCTCACCGGGCTACCGCCGCCAGTGCCTCTTCGAGGGTGAACGCCTTGGCGTACAGGGCCTTGCCGACGATCGAGCCCTCGACGCCGAGCGGTACGAGCTCGGCGATGGCCCGCAGGTCGTCCAGCGACGACACCCCGCCGGAGGCGACCACCGGGCGGTCGGTCGCCGCGCACACGCCTCGCAGCAGTTCCAGGTTCGGGCCCTGGAGCGTGCCGTCCTTGGCGATGTCGGTCACCACGTAACGGGCGCAGCCCTCGGAGTCGAGGCGTGCCAGCGTCTCGTAGAGGTCGCCGCCGTCGCGGGTCCAGCCGCGGCCGCGCAGGGTCGTGCCACGGACGTCGAGGCCGACCGCGATCTTGTCGCCGTGCTCGGCGATGACCTTGGCGACCCAGTCGGGGGTCTCCAGGGCGGCGGTGCCGAGGTTGACGCGGGTGCAGCCGGTGGCCAGCGCGGCGGCGAGGGTGCCGTCGTCGCGGATGCCGCCGGACAGTTCCACCTTGATGTCCATCGCCTTGGTCACCTCGGCGATCAGCGCGCGGTTGTCGCCGGTGCCGAACGCGGCGTCCAGGTCGACGAGGTGCAGCCACTCGGCGCCGGCGCTCTGCCAGGCCAGGGCGGCCTCCAGCGGGGAGCCGTAGGAGGTCTCGGTCCCGGACTCGCCGTGCACGAGACGGACGGCCTGGGCGTCGCGGACGTCGACGGCCGGGAGGAGTTCGAGCGTGCTCACAGTGTTCCGATCCAGTTGGTGAGGAGCTGGGCTCCGGCGTCGCCGGACTTCTCGGGGTGGAACTGGGTGGCCCACAGGGCGCCGTTCTCGACGGCCGCCACGAAGGGCTTGCCGTGCGTGGACCAGGTCACCAGGGGGGCGCGCAGCAGGGGGTTGCCGACTTCCAGCGACCAGTCGTGGACGGCGTAGGAGTGGACGAAGTAGAAGCGCGCGTCGGCGTCGAGGTCGGCGAAGGCCTGCGAACCCTCCGGGGTGTCGACGGTGTTCCAGCCCATGTGCGGTACGACGTCGGCCTCCAGGGGGCCGACCGTGCCCGGCCACTCGTCGAGGCCCTCGGTCTCCACGCCGTGCTCGATGCCGCGGGTGAAGAGGATCTGCATGCCGACGCAGATGCCCATGACGGGGCGGCCGCCGGACAGCCGGCGGCCGATGATCCAGTCACCGCGCGCCTCCTTGAGACCCTGCATACAGGCGGCGAAGGCGCCGACGCCCGGCACCAGCAGACCGTCGGCGTTCATCGCGGTGTCGAAGTCGCGGGTGATCTCGACCTCGGCGCCCGCGCGGGCGAGGGCGCGCTCGGCGGACCGTACGTTGCCGAAGCCGTAGTCGAAGACGACGACCTTCCTGGAAGGGCTCAACTCCACACCTCCAGCCGCATGACGCCCGCGACGAGACACATGGCGGCGCCGATGGAGAGCAGCACGACGAGGCTCTTGGGCATGTCCTGCTTGACGAAGGAGTAGATCCCCCCGGCGAGGAAGAGACCGACGACGATGAGAATGCTGGAAAGGCCTGTCACAGTGCGCCCTTAGTGGAGGGGAGGATGCCGGCTGCGCGCGGGTCGCGCTCGGAGGCGTAACGCAGTGCCCGGGCCAGCGCCTTGAACTGGCACTCCACGATGTGGTGCGCGTTGCGTCCGTAGGGGACGTGCACGTGCAGGGCGATCTGGGCCTGGGCGACGAAGGACTCCAGGATGTGCCGGGTCATCGTCGTGTCGTACTCGCCGATCATCGGCGCCATCTTCTCGGGCTCGGTGTGCACGAGATAGGGCCGGCCGGAGAGGTCGACGGTCACCTGGGCGAGGGACTCGTCCAGCGGGACGGTGCAGTTGCCGAAGCGGTAGATGCCGACCTTGTCGCCGAGGGCCTGCTTGAAGGCGGCGCCGAGCGCGAGGGCGGTGTCCTCGATGGTGTGGTGCGAGTCGATGTGCAGGTCGCCCTCGGTCTTCACGGTCAGGTCGAACAGACCGTGCCGGCCGAGCTGGTCGAGCATGTGGTCGTAGAAGCCGACGCCGGTGGCCACGTCGACCTTGCCGGAGCCGTCGAGATCGATCTCGACGAGGACCGACGTCTCCTTCGTCACCCGCTCCACGCGTCCTACGCGGTTCATGCGCTCTGCTCCTTCGGGGGTGTGGGGTTCTCCCCCACAGAGCCCAGTAGTTCACGTACCGCGTCGAGGAACGCGTCGTTTTCCTTCGGGGTTCCGGCGGAGACCCGCAGCCACCCCGGAACGCCGTTGTCCCGGACCAGGACGCCCCGGTCGAGGATCCTCTGCCAGGCCTCGTGGGAGTCGGCGAACCGGCCGAACTGGACGAAGTTCGCGTCCGACTCGGTCACCTCGCAGCCCATCGCCCGCAGTTCGGTGACCAGCCGGTCCCGTTCGGCCTTCAGCTGCTCCACGTAGCCGAGCAGGGTGTCGGTGTGCTCCAGGGCGGCCAGCGCGGTCGCCTGGGTCACGGCCGACAGGTGGTAGGGCAGCCGGACGAGCTGGACGGCGTCCACGACCGCCGGGTGGGCGGCGAGGTAGCCGAGGCGCAGTCCGGCGGCGCCGAAGGCCTTCGACATCGTCCGGGAGACGACGAGATTCGGCCTTCCTTCGAGCAGGGGCAGCAGCGAGTCGCCGTGGCTGAACTCGATGTAGGCCTCGTCGACCACGACCATGGACGGCTTCGCCGCCTGCGCGGCCTCGTAGAGCGCGAGGACTGTCTCGGGCGGGACCGCGTTGCCCGTGGGGTTGTTGGGGGTGGTGACGAAGACGACGTCCGGCCGGTGCTCGGCGATCGCCCGCTCGGCGGCCGCGAGGTCGATGCCGAAGTCCTCGTCGCGGGGACCCGAGATCCAGGCCGTGCCCGTGCCGCGCGCGATGAGCGCGTGCATCGAGTACGAGGGCTCGAAGCCGATCGCGCTGCGGCCGGGTCCGCCGAAGGTCTGGAGCAGCTGCTGGATGACCTCGTTGGAGCCGTTGGCGGCCCAGACGTTCTCGGCGGCCACCGGGTGCCCGCCGGTCTTCGTCAGATAGGCGGCCAGCTCGGTGCGCAGTTCCACCGCGTCCCGGTCGGGGTAGCGGTTGAGGCCGCGGGCGGCCTCGCGGACCCGCTCGGCGATCCGCTCGACGAGCGGCTCGGGCAGCGGGTACGGGTTCTCGTTGGTGTTCAGGCGTACGGGGACGTCGAGCTGGGGTGCGCCGTAGGGGGTCTTGCCGCGCAGCTCGTCCCGTACGGGGAGATCGTCGATGCCTGTCACTTGCCCTCGGCTACCTTCCATCCGCGCGACACTTGTTCGTCTCCGACAAACCTGGCCTTGACCGCCGCGCCGTGCGCGGGCAGGTCCTCCGCCTCCGCCAGCGTCACCACGTGATGGGCGACGTCGGCGAGCGCTTCCTTCGTGTAGTCCACGATGTGGATGCCGCGCAGGAAGGACTGGACGGACAGGCCCGAGGAGTGGCAGGCGCAGCCGCCGGTGGGCAGCACGTGGTTGGAGCCCGCCGCGTAGTCGCCGAGCGAGACCGGGGCCCAGGGGCCTACGAAGATCGCTCCGGCGTTCCTGACCCGGTCGGCGACGGCGGCCGCGTCCGCGGTCTGGATCTCCAGGTGTTCGGCGGCGTAGGCGTCGACGACCCTGAGTCCCTCGTCGATCCCGTCGACCAGGACGATCGCGGACTGCCGTCCGCTCAGGGCCGGGACGATGCGGTCGTCGATGTGCTTGGTGGCCGCGACCTGCGGCGCCAGCTCCTTCTCCACGGCGTCCGCGAGGGCCGGCGAGTCGGTCACGAGGACGGCGGCGGCGAGCGGGTCGTGCTCGGCCTGGCTGATCAGGTCGGCGGCGATGTGCGCCGGGTCGGCGGTGTCGTCGGCGAGGACCGCGATCTCGGTCGGGCCGGCCTCGGCGTCGATGCCGATCCTGCCGGTGAAGTAACGCTTGGCGGCGGCGACCCAGATGTTGCCCGGGCCCGTGACCATGGTGGCCGAGGGGCAGGACTCGGTGCCGTGCGCGAACATCGCGACGGCCTGGGCTCCTCCGGCCGCGTACACCTCGTCGATGCCGAGCAGCGCGCAGGCGGCGAGGATCGTGGGGTGCGGCAGCCCGCCGAACTCCTTCTGCGGCGGGGACGCCAGCGCCATGGACGGGACGCCGGCCTCCTGCGCCGGGACGGCGTTCATGATCACGGACGAGGGGTACACGGAGCGGCCGCCGGGCGCGTACAGCCCGACCCGGTCGACCGGCACCCACTTCTCGGTGACCGAGCCACCGGGCACGACCTGGGTGGTGTGCGTCGTACGGCGCTGGGCGCGGTGGACGAGACGGGTGCGGCGGATGGACTCCTCCAGCGCCGCGCGCACGGCCGGGTCGAGCCGTTCCAGGGCGTCGGCGATCGCCTCCGCGGGAACACGCACGGACTCAAGACGCACTCCGTCGAACTTCTCCGCGTAGTCGATCAGCGCCGCGTCTCCCCGATGATGCACGGCCTCGCAGATCGGCCGCACCTTCTCCAGGGCGGCCGAGACGTCGAAGTCGGCTCGGGGCAGCAGGTCGCGCAGAGCGGGGCCCTCGGGGAGGGCGTCGCCGCGCAGATCGATTCGGGAGATCACGAGGACAATTCTCTCAGACTGCTCGGAGGCGCCGGACGCCTGTATCAATGGCTGATACAGGCCGTCTCCGGCCCCGGCGGATGATCCCCTTCACCAGGCGCGTTCGCGCCGTCACTGAGCGGGCATTGCACGAACGTACGTACCCGCGAGTAGTCGGGGAGGAAGTGACGTGCCGTGACCGAGGGTGCCGACCTGCGCACCGGGGACCTGCCGGACGAGCTGACGGCCGCCGAGGCCGGGATGTGGCAGGCGTTCCGCAACGGCAGCGTGTACGACCTGCGCAGCGGGGATCCGGCCGCCGACGATCCGCACGGCGGCCACCCCTGGGGGGCCGAGCGCAGCGTCCGGGCCCGGATAGTGGCCTGGCTGCTGCTCGACGGGCCGCCCGCCCTCCAGGGCCGGGTCGCCTCCCTGAAGCTGACGGGCGTGCGGATCACCGGGGTGCTCGACCTCGCGGGCGGCACGGTGGTGCCCTTCGTGGAGCTGAAGGGCTGCCGGTTCGAGAAGGAGGTGCTGCTGCCGGAGTCCCGGTTCACGACCCTGCGGTTCGAGGACTGCTCGGTGCCCCGGCTGGAGGCGGCCCGGCTGCACACCGAGGGCGATCTGCATCTGCCGCGCTGCCACTTCCACAACGGGGTGCGGCTGACCGACGCGCACATCGGCACGGACCTGCTGCTCAACCAGGCCGTGGTCTACCGGGACCGGCGGGGGCGTTCGCTCACCGGTGACGGGATGACGGTCGGACAGGACCTCCAGGCCGAGATGCTGGAGTCGCACGGCGAGCTCAGCCTGCGCAGCGCCACCGTCGGCGTGTCGCTGAGCCTGCGCGGCAGCAGGCTCAGCAACCCGTACACCCGGCTGGCCCTCAACGCCCCCCAGCTGACCGTCAACCGCACGCTCTACATGACCCCCGCGGGCCTCGGCAATCCGCTGATGACCAGCGGCACCACACCGGCGCGCGGCACGCTGGTGCAGCGGTTCGAGTGCCAGGGCGGGATCCGTCTGGACGACGGGCGCTTCGGTGACGCGGTCGACTTCGACCGGGCGCGCTTCACCTTCGACGACGACCACGAGCTGTCGCTGCTGCGGGTCCAGACGCCCGAACTGCGCTTCCTGGGCGAGCGGCCCGAGCGCGGCAAGGTGGTGCTGTCCGGCGCGCGGATCGTCAACCTGGTCGACCGGGCGTCCAGCTGGCCGGGCCCCGGCAGCCTGCACATGGGCGGTTTCACGTACGAGAACCTGGTCCCGCAGGGTGCCTTCCCGCTGACCCGGCGCCTGGAGTGGGTGGCGGCGGCGACCGCCGAGTACGCCCCCGAGCCCTACGAGCGGCTCGCCGCCGTGCTGCGCGACTCCGGCGAGGACGAGGACGCCCGTGAGGTGCTGCTCGCCAAGCAGCGCCGCCGCCGCGAGACACTGCCGCTGGCCGCCAAGCTCTGGGGCTACGCCCAGGACTGGACGGTCGCCTACGGGTACCGCCCCGGGCGCGCCGCCCTGTGGATGGCGCTGCTGTGGGCGACGACGTCGGTCGCCTTCGCGCACGCCGACCACCGGCCGGTCAACGGCGGACACCCCGCGTGGAACGCCTCGCTCTACGCCCTGGACCTGCTGCTGCCGGTCATCGACCTGGGCCAGGCCGGCAACTGGCAGCTGCGCGGCGGCTGGCAGTGGATGGCCGCGGCGGTGGTCCTCCTGGGCTGGATCCTCGCCACGACGGTGGCCGCCGGGGCGACCCGGCTGCTGCGCCGCGGCTGACTCGGGGGCCGGACGGCCGCGGCGGGAGGCCGCACCACTGGCTCCGGGGCCGGACGGCCGCGGCGCGGGAGGCCGCGGCGCGGGAGGCCGCGGCGCGGGAGGCCGCAGCGCGGGAGGCCGCAGCGCGGGAGGCCGCAGCGCGGGAGGCCGCAGCGCGGGAGGCCGCAGCGCGGGAGGCCGCAGCGCGGGAGGCCGCGTCATCACCGACTCCGGGGTCGGCACGGCCGCCCTGGGGACCCGCAGGGCCGACCTGGAACCCGCGTGACCGACCGGGGGCCACCGGACCGGCCCCCGGACCGGCGTGGCTGCCCCGGGGACCCACACGGCCGCCCCGGGGGCCCGCACGGCCGGCTGGGTCGCACGGCAGGCGCGGAGGTGGGTCGGCCCCTGGCTCGGGCGCCCCCGGGTGCGCCGATGTGAGCCCCGCACGCCCCTCCGGCGCGCGGATTCGAGAGCGGCGCGCCCCCCAATGCGCCGGTTCACGCCCCCTTTCACAGCCGGCGCACATCCTGCCGACAAACGCCTTTACCCGTCCTTGACCGCATCGCGCACAACCAAACGGCTTTACGAAAGCGTCACCGATCATCTCTGGCACAGCTCCGACCTGCGGTTTTCAATGGTCGTCACCATGGCACTACTGAGCGCGCTCCTCCGCACCGCCCGGATGGCACGGCACACCTCATGCCTCGCCGCCGGACTGCCGGCCGACGAGGAGGTGCTCCTCGACGCCCCCGACCACAGACTGGCGCCCGTGCTCGTCGCGGCGGCCCGGGGCGAGTACACCCCCGCGTCCGCACTGCTGGCCGCCACCCGCCGGTCCGCCGACTGGGAGAACCGCGACCGCTACGCGGTACGCCTCGCCGCCTTCGCCCGCTCCCGAGACGAATGGCTCAGGCAGTGGCAGGCCGACGACCCGCACGACCCGGACGCCCTCCTGGTCCGGGCCGAGCTGGCGGTCCGGCGCGGATGGGAGTCACCCGCGCGGGTGGAACTGCTGCGCGAGGTCGGCCCGCTGATCATGTCCGCCGCCGAGGGCGACCCGCGCGACCCGGTGCCGTGGCGGATCGCGCTCGACCACGCCCGCGGGACCAACGTCGGGCACACCGAGTTCGAGCGTCTGTGGACCCAGGCCGTCCGGCGCTGCCCGCACCACTACGGCTGTCATGTGGCCGCCCTCCAGTACCTCTCGGCGGCCTGGTACGGCTCGCACAGCGAGTGTTTCGACTTCGCCGAACCCGCCGCGCAGGACGCGCTGCCGGGCTCCCTGGTCCAGGCGCTGCCGGTGCGCGCGGCCTTCGCCTATCTGACCGAGGGCGGCGGTCCCGAGGTGCCGCGCGAGCGCCTGGACGCCGCGGCCGACCTCGCGATCTCGCTCTCCGCCGCCTACGCCGCCGCCGACCCGTGGCCCGCCGAGGTACGCAACCTGCTGGCGTACGTCCTGGTCCGGCTGGAACGCTGGCAGGACGCGCTGGAGCAGCTGCGCCTCATCGGCCCGTACGCGACCTCGTTCCCCTGGGCCAAGGTCGCAGCCGACCCGCTCGACCGGTTCCTGGAGCAGCGCGACGAGGTCCGGCTGGAGCTCGCCTCGCGGCTTCCGCTGCGGGACGTCACCGCGGACCGGCGCCCGCGGATCGGGTACGGCGGACTCGTCCGCCCCGTCGACCATTAGGCTTTCCCGTCGTGACCACCGTCCGGCTCCCGCTCTTCCCCCTGAACTCGGTGCTGTTCCCCGGGCTCGTGCTGCCTCTGAACGTGTTCGAGGAGCGCTATCGCGCCATGATGCGCGAACTGCTCAAGACGCCCGAGGACGAATCCCGCCGATTCGCCGTCGTCGCCATCCGCGACGGCCATGAGGTCTCGCCCAGCGCGCCCGGCATGCCCGACGGGACGGCCGTGCCCGACCGCGGGCCCACCGCCGGGTTTGGCGACGATCCGCTCAAGGCCTTCCACGAGGTGGGCTGCGTCGCGGACGCGGCGACCATCAGGGAACGCGCCGACGGCAGCTTCGAGGTGCTGGCGACCGGAACGACCCGGGTCCGGCTGCTGTCGGTGGACGCCTCCGGGGCGTTTCTGACGGCCGAGCTGGAGGAGCTCCCCGAGGACCAGGGCGACGAGGCCGGCGCGCTCGCCGAGGGCGTCCTGCGTGCCTTCCGGCAGTACCAGAAGCGGCTGGCCGGAGCGCGCGAGCGCTCGCTGTCGACCGGCGCCGACCTGCCGGACGAACCGGCGGTCGTCTCCTATCTCGTCGCCGCCGCCGTGATGCTGGACGTCCCCGCGCGACAGCGGCTGCTCCAGACCCCCGACACGGCCTCCCGGCTGCGCGAGGAACTGAAGGTGTTGCGCGCGGAGACGGCCATCATCCGTAATCTGCCGTCGTTGCCCGCGTCGGAACTGACGCGCGGCCCGACGAGCCTGAACTGACGCTTGCGAGAAGACCGATGGCCAAGAAGGCGAAGAAGCAGTCCGGGGGCACCCCCGCCACGGTGGCGCTGACCGAGGCGGGCGTCCCGTTCACCGTCCACGCCTACGAGCACGATCCCTCCCACCCGTCCTACGGCGAGGAGGCGGCCGAGGCGATGGGCGTGTCGCCGGAGCGGGTCTTCAAGACCCTGGTGGCGGACGTCGACGGCGCGCTCGTGGTCGCGGTCGTCCCGGTGGCGGGCTCCCTCGACCTCAAGGCCCTCGCCACGGCGGTGGGCGGCAAGCGGGCGGTGATGGCCGACCCGGCGGCGGCCGAGCGCACGACGGGATACGTCCGCGGGGGCATCTCGCCGCTCGGCCAGCGCCGGAAGCTCCGTACCGTCCTGGACTCCTCGGCCTCCGGGCACACCACGATCTGTGTGTCGGCGGGCCGCCGCGGCATGGAGGTCGAGCTCTCCCCCGCCGACCTCGCGAAGCTCACCGAGGCGGTGTCCGCGCCCGTCGGACGGTCCTGACCGCCCGCCCGCCGTTCCCGCCGGCCGTTCCCGGCCACCGCTCGCGTCCGCCGCCGTACCGGCGCGTGGCGTCCGGCGTGTGGCGTCCGGCCCGTGGCCGAAGGCGGCCGTAGCGGTCCGCGCGGCCTCTCGACGGACGCGGCCTCCTCGGTTAAGCACGAGGGGCATGTCGAAGAGAACGCGCAAACGCAAGTGGCGTATCAGGAAGGGCCGTTCCAACCACGGCCGCCGTCCCGCGTGACCCGTGCCCCGCACCGAAGGGCCGGCCCGGCCGACGCGCACCCGGCGCCCGGCCGGCCCTGACTCCCCGGCAGCTCGTCCTAGGCGGGCGGAGCGGCCTGGTGGGGCTGCTGCTCGTAGGGGTCGGGGTCACGGGGGCCGAACAGGGCCATGAGACCCAGGTGGACCACCAGGGCGCTCAGGGACCAGGCCAGCAGCGCTCCCTTGGCCCCGAGCTTCAGCGGCGCCGAGAACGTGACCCCCTTGCCGACGGCCTTGGCGTGCGCGACCACGTTCTGCGGAGGTCCGAGCCAGATCCCGACGCGCCAGGCGAGCAGCGATCCGAGCAGACCGCCCAGGGCGAGCGCGATCACCAGCGGCACACCGCCACGCCGTCGCAGAAGGAACACGACCAGGGCGCTGACCGCGCCGAAGCCCAGCGCGAGCAGGGTGAACGTCCCGTCGACGCCGATCGCCTGCTCGCCCTCGGTGTCCTTGAGATACACCGCGGTGGCGTCCGCGACGAGCGGCACGTGCGGCGTCAGCCACGCCCAGAGCACCCCGAGCAGAGCCCCCGCGAGCGCGACCGCGACCGTGATCACGGCGGCCTCCCGCAGTTCGGTCTTCATGCCGGGTCCGTCCTGTCCGTAGGAGACCTCGTACGCGCCCGGGTAGGCGGGGTGACCCGCGAAGCCGGGAGCGGTCTTGGCCTGCCAGTCGGGGTGCGGGTGCCGCCGGTCCTCGGGGGACGGTTCGTGCGGCGGCGGAGGTGGAGTCAGCGGAGCGGTCACCCTGCCATCGTGCCAGGCCCCGTCGGCGGCCGCGTCACCGGACGGCCGCCCGGCGGTAGGCCCAGGCCGCCAGGGCCAGCGAGACCGCGCCGACCCCGGCGCAGACGGCCAGATCGCCGAGGACGACGGGCCAGTCGGGACGCGCCGCGAAGGTGCGGGCGAAGGCCTCGACCCCGTAGGTCGAGGGCAGCAGGTCCCGTAGGTACTGCACCGGGGCCGGCATCCGGTCCGCCGGGAGGACGCCGAGGAGCAGGGCCGCGGACATGCCCATCTGGCCGAGCAGGGTGGCGAGCTCGGGCCGCGGCGCGAGCAGGCCGAAGGCGGCCCCGAGCCCGGCGAGCGCGGCGCCCGCGAGCGGGACGACCGCGGCCAGCACCCACAGATGGGCCAGCGGCAGCCCGAAGAGCACGCACCCGACGACGGCGGTGACGAGGGTGCCGGGCACGGTGAAGGAGGCGTACGCGGCCGCGGCCCCGAGCACCACGGCCGCGGGCGGCACGGGAAGCGTCGCGTAGTGGTCGAGTCCGCCGCTCGCCCGCAGCTGCCCGAAGTACTGGGCGAGCAGGTTGAGGGCGACGAAGGCGACGACCAGGACGGTCGACCCGGCCACCACGGCCCGCGCCTCGGCGCCACCGTCCACGACCCCGCGCATCATGATCATGATGCCGAGGGACTGGAAGGTGGCCACGAACAGCAGCGGGATCCGCGCGACGCGGGCCCGGGAGAGCTGCGCCCGGTACACGGCGGCCAGCGAGGGCCACAGCCGCGCCCGCGGCCCCAGCTCCGCGGCCGCTCCGGCGTCCCCGGCCAGGGGCGGCGCGCTGCCCGGCAGAACTCCCGCGGGTACGGCACTCACGTCGAACTGCTCCCCTTCGTCGGCAGCCGTCCTGCTCCGCACACGTACGACGCCCTTCTCCCGTACGGATTCCACGCCCCGGACACTCACGCCTTCACCAGTCCCTGCGTCGCGTGACCGCCGAGGGCCAGGTACACGTCCTCCAGGCTCGGCGTGGCCAGCGTGAAGTCGTCGAGCGCGGCGAAGGCGGCCCCGCCGGTGACCGTGGCCACGGCCGCGCGGGCCTCCTCGGGCGCGAGCCGCAGGGTCCAGCGGCGGCCCGACTCGACGGCGCCCTCCCGCAGCGCGGCGACCTCGGGGACGTGCAGCGGTGCGTTCTCGCGCCAGACGAGTTCGACCCGCACCTCGCCCGCGACCTGTTCCTTGAGCCCGGCCGGGGTGTCGCAGGCGATGACCCGTCCCTCGTCGAGGACGGCGACCCGGTCGAGGACGGTCTCGGCCTCGATGACGTTGTGGGTGACGAGCAGGACCGTGGCGCCCTGTTCGGCGCGGCGCCGGTCGACGGCGGCCCACACGGCGCGCCGGGCGACGGGGTCCATGCCGGTGGTGGGCTCGTCGAGGACGAGCAGCGGGCGCCGTCCGACCAGCGCGGCGGCGAGGCAGGCGAGTCTGCGCTGTCCGCCGGAGAGCTTCTTCAGGGGGCGGGAGGCGAGCGCGGTCAGGCCCAGTTCGTCGAGGACGGCGTCCCGTTCGGCCCGTGCGGCGCGGAGGTCGAGTCCGCGCAGCCGTCCGGTCGTCTCTGCGGCGAGGGACACGGTCAGCTCGTCCAGGGCGGTGGACTCCTGCCCGAGGTAGGCGAGGATGCGGGCCGCCCGCTCAGGGTGGCGCACGATGTCGTGCCCGAGGATCTCGACGCTGCCGCTGTCGGGGCGCATCAGCCCGGTCAGCTGGCGTACGAGGGTGGACTTGCCGGCGCCGTTCGGTCCGAGCAGGCCGAAGATCTCGCCGCGGCGGATGTCCAGACGGACCCCGTCGGTGGCCCTGACCTCGGGTGTCGCCGGGGTGCCGCGGCGGCCGCGGACCGCCGGATAGGTCTTGGTGAGACCTCGCACGGCGCACACGACATCGCCCCGGTGACCCGTCGGTGCTGCCTGTGCCGTGCGCGTACTCACGAAGGACGAGAGTACGTGGTCCGGGGCCCCTCCATGCGACCGGGCCGCCGAGGCCCCCGGACGAGGCCTTCCGCGGACCCGCACGGACGGCCTCGGTCCACGGCCCGGCGGACGCGAACGCGAGCGGCCACCGGACGTGTGCGGCCCCTCGCCCTCCGCCGGACGCGTGCGTCACTCCCGGCAGGACGCGTGCCTCGCCCTCCGCCGAGCGCGTGCCTCAGAATGCCCGCGCCCGTCGCCGGAGGCGTGCCTCACCCGTCGCCGGGCGCGTGTCTCACTCGCCGACGGGCGCGTGTTCCGTCGCGGTGCGCACGTCGATCTCCCGCCAGAAGCCGGCCCGGATCGCGTAGCGGTCGTGCTCGTCGATCTGGTCGTCCTTGTGCGCGAGCAGCCCGAAGCGGGCCGCGTAGCGCAGCAGCTCGCCGTCCACCCGGTGCGGCACCCGCGGATACATCGCCGACAGCTTCTGGAGGTGGCTCGGGTCGGTCAGACGCCCCATCCAGCGGCGCGCGAAGACCTGCCCGACCTCGTACGGGTCGCCGCCGACCGTGGTGATGTCCTCCTCGCGGTCCGCCCACCGCTGCTCCGCGGAGGTGAGCTGGGCGAGTGTGGGCAGCGCGGCCGCCTCCGGGGTCTCGGTGGTGCCGCCGGGCCGGTCGACCCAGCCCTTGTCCGAGGACCAGCGCAGGGTCGCGTTCGTGGGGTGCTGGGCGGGCTGGGTGCCCGGTCCGCGGAGCGCGGCCAGGTCCTTGGGGGTGGGGACACCCTTGGGGGCGGAGACCCGCTCCTGGGTGCCGTCCTGGGCTTCGGCCGCCTGGTGGTGCTCGGCCTCCTGGGCGGAGCGCTCGGCAGCGGCGGCGAGCGCCGACTCGGGCAGCGGCGCGGAGAGGATGGCGGCGATCTCGGGGCGGGGCACCGGCGGCGGGGCGCAGACTCCGCCGGTCTCCTTGGCGCGGACCGCCTTGGTGATCCAGGCGCGGTCGAGCACCCGCCGCTCGTCGGCCTCGGCCACCAGGTCCTCGGACTGGTTGTAGTCACCGTCCGCGGCCTGCACGGCCCACAGGTGCACGGCCACGCCGTGCTCCTTGGCGGCCATCATGCCCGGCAGCAGATCCCCGTCGCCGGTCACGAGGACCACGTCGGAACAGGCGCGGTTGCGCGCGAGCTCGGTCAGCTCGGCGTGCATGGCGGCGTCCACGCCCTTCTGCGCCCAACGCCCGTCGCTGCGGGTCAGCGCGCCCAGGCGCACGGTGACCCGTGGCATCACGCGCAGCCTGCGGTGCTCGGGCTGCGGTACGCGGTCGGGGGCTCCGTCGAACCAGTAGATGCGCAGCAGGGGCCGCTCGGTGTCGGACTCGGCGCGTTCGCGCAGGCCCTGGATGAGGGCGGCGTGGTCGACGGTGATCCGGGATCGTGACGGCTCCCCGGCGAGGAGACTGGCGGCGGCCCCGAGCAGATACCCGGCGTCCACCAGGACGATGCAGCGGTCCACGCGATCCACCCTCTTTCCGGGAGGTTTGCTTCGGGCTTCCTTGGAGTCTGCCCGACCGTGCGGAGGTTAACGGCCGGAACTCGATCTTCGGCGTGGCGGATCGGAAGAACACCTGCCGACAGGTCTTGTTACGCACGGTAATTCTACGAAATGCGCTGCTTGTCAGCCTATGTGAATCTGGTCGCGGCCCTGGCCCCTAGATCCCCCTCAGGAGGCAGATCACCATGGCCAAGAACAAGAATCGCAAGCAGGGCGGCCAGCAGGACCGCTCCTCGCAGGCCGAGCGTGCGCAGGAGCAGGCACAGCGGTCGTCGGCGCAGGCACAGCAGTCGCCGATGTCGCAGGCCCAGGGCAGCCCCGCTGATGTTGCCCGTAAGCATCAGAGGCGTTTCGGCCACAACTGAGGCCGTTGCGCGGGCCGTTGAGGCCCAGGCATGCAGCGAGGGGCGCATCCCGTGCGGGATGCGCCCCTCGCTGTGTGCGCGCGGACCGTCCGCCCCGCCTCGGCGGGGCGGACGGTCTCCGCCGCCTCAGCCGGCCAGGCAGGCCGGGCCGAGCAGCACCTTCAGGTCGCCGAAGAGCGCCGGATCCGGCTTCACCCGGTGCCGGTCGAGCCGCAGCACCGTGGTCCTGCTCGGGCCCTGGAGCCGGATGCGGACCTCGCTCTCGCCCTTGTGGTGGCTGAGGATCTCGCCGAGCCGGCTGATCATCGGCGGCGTCACCTTCAGTGCCGGGATGGTGAGGATCACGGGGGCGTTGGTGCCCGCGTTCGACAGGTCCGGGACCTGGAGTTCCATCGCGACCAGCCGCGGCACGTCCTCGCGCTTGTCGAGGCGGCCCTTGACGAAGACGATCGCGTCCTCGACCAGTTGGGTCGACACCAGCTGGTAGGTCGCGGGGAAGAACATGCACTCCATGGAGCCGGCGAGGTCCTCGACGGTGGCGATCGCCCAGGCGTTGCCCTGCTTGGTCATCTTGCGCTGGAGGCCCGAGATGATGCCGCCGATGGTGACGACCGCGCCGTCCGCGTGCTCGCCCCCGGTCAGCTGGGAGATGCCCGCGTCGGCCTTGTCGGACAGGACGTGCTCCAGGCCGAAGAGCGGGTGGTCGGAGACGTACAGGCCGAGCATCTCCCGCTCCTGGGCGAGGAGATAGGCCTTGTCCCATTCGTCGGTGGTGAACTCCACGTCGAGCCCGAAGCCGGGCTCGCTGGTGTCCTCGTCGCCCATGCCGCCGAAGAGGTCGAACTGGCCCTCGGCCTCCTTGCGCTTGACCGCCACCACGTTGTCGATCATCGGCTCGAAGTGCGCGGTGAGGCCCTTGCGGGTGTGCCCCATCGTGTCGAACGCGCCCGCCTTGATCAGTGATTCCGTGGTGCGCTTGTTGCAGGCCACCGCCTCGACCTTGTCGAGGTAGTCCGGGAAGGACCCGTACTTCCCCTTGGCCTTGCGGCTGCGGATGATCGACTCGACGACGTTCGTGCCGACGTTGCGGACCGCCGAGAGGCCGAAGAGGATCACGTCGTCGCCCTGGGCGGCGAAGTTCTGCTCGGACTCGTTCACGTTGGGCGGCAGCACCTTGATGCCCATGCGCCGGCACTCGTTGAGGTAGACGGCCGACTTGTCCTTGTCGTCCTTGACCGAGGTGAGCAGCGCGGCCATGTACTCGGCCGGGTAGTTCGCCTTCAGATAGCCGGTCCAGTACGAGACGAGTCCGTACGCGGCGGAGTGGGCCTTGTTGAAGGCGTAGCCGGCGAAGGGGACCAGCACGTCCCACAGGCCCTGGATGGCCTCGTCGCTGTACTTGTTCTTGCGGGCGCCCTCCTGGAAGAGGACGAAGTTCTTGGCCAGCTCGTCGGGCTTCTTCTTGCCCATGACGCGGCGCAGGATGTCGGCCTCGCCGAGCGAGTATCCGGCGATGATCTGGGCGGCCTTCTGGACCTGCTCCTGGTAGACGATCAGGCCGTAGGTGACGGCCAGCACCTCTTCGAGCGGCTTCTCCAGCTCGGGGTGGATCGGCGTGATCTCCTGGCGGCCGTTCTTGCGCTCCGCGTAGTTGATGTGCGAGTTCATGCCCATCGGGCCCGGCCGGTACAGGGCCGAGACGGCGGAGATGTCCTCGAAGTTGTCGGGCTGCATCTGGCGGAGCAGCGAGCGCATGGGGCCGCCGTCGAACTGGAAGACGCCGAGGGTGTCACCGCGGCAGAGCAGTTCGAAGGTCTTGGGGTCGTCCAGCGGGAGGGCGAGCATCTCCAGGTCGACGCCCTTGTTGGCCTTCACCATCTTGATGGCGTCGTCCATGATCGTGAGGTTGCGCAGGCCCAGGAAGTCCATCTTGAGCAGGCCGAGCGACTCGCACTGGGGGTAGTCCCACTGGGTGATGGTCACGCCGTCGGTGTGCCGCACCCAGATGGGCGCGTGGTCGACGATGGGCTCGCTGGACATGATCACGCCGGCGGCGTGGACGCCCATCTGCCGGACCAGTCCCTCGACGCCCTTGGCGGTGTCGATGACCTTCTTCACGTCCGGTTCGTTCTCGTACATCCCGCGGATCTCGCCGGCCTCGCCGTAGCGGGGGTGCGAGGGGTCGGTGATGCCGTTCAGGTCGATGCCCTTGCCGAGGACGTCGGCGGGCATCGCCTTGGTGAGCCGGTCGCCCATCGCGTACGGGTAGCCCAGCACGCGCGCGGAGTCCTTGATGGCGTTCTTCGCCTTGATCTTGCCGTACGTGCCGATCATGGCCACCTTGTCGGCGCCGTACTTCTCGGTCACGTACCTGATCACCTCGACGCGCCTGCGTTCGTCGAAGTCGATGTCGACGTCGGGCATGGAGACGCGCTCGGGGTTGAGGAACCGCTCGAAGATCAGGCCGTGCGGGATCGGGTCGAGGTCGGTGATGCCCATGGCGTACGCGACGATCGAGCCGGCCGCGGAGCCACGGCCGGGGCCCACCGCGATGCCCTGCTTCTTGGCCCACATGATGAAGTCGGCGACGACGAGGAAGTACCCCGGGAACCCCATCTGGATGATGACGTCCATCTCGTACTCGGCCTGCTTCTGGCGGTCCTCGGGGACGCCGCCGGGGAAGCGGCGCTCCATGCCGCGGCGCACCTCCTCCTGGAACCAGGTGACCTCGGTGAAGCCGTCCGGGATGTCGAACTTCGGCATGAGGTTCTTCGCCTCGAACATGCCGGTGGTGTCGATCTGCTCGGCCACCAGGAGGGTGTTGGCGCAGCCCTCCTGCCAGGCGTCCGAGGAGTCGACGGCGTACATCTCGTCCGTGGACTTCAGGTAGTAGCCGGTGCCGTCGAAGCGGAAGCGGTCCGGGTCGGAGAGGTTCTTGCCGGTCTGGATGCACAGCAGGGCGTCGTGGGCGGTCGCCTCGTGCGCGTACGTGTAGTGCGAGTCGTTCGTCACCAGGGGCGGGATGCCGAGCTTCTTGCCGATCTCCAGGAGCCCGTCGCGGACCCGGCGCTCGATCTCGATGCCGTGGTCCATCAGTTCCAGGAAGTAGCGGTCCTTGCCGAAGATGTCCTGGTACTCGGCGGCCGACTTCAGTGCCTCGTCGAAGTGGCCGAGGCGCAGCCTGGTCTGGAGCTCGCCCGAGGGGCAGCCGGTGGAGGCGATGAGCCCCTCCGACCACTGGGAGATCGTCTCCTTGTCCATCCGCGGCCACTTCTGGAGCCAGCCCTCGGCGTACGCGTCCGAGGAGAGCTTGAAGAGGTTGTGCAGGCCCGTCCGGTTCGACGCCCAGATCGTCTTGTGCGTGTAACCGCCCGAACCGGACACGTCGTCGCGCTTCTGGTGCGGCTGGCCCCACTGGATCTTGCGCTTGTTGCGCCGGGACTCCGGGGCGACGTACGCCTCGATGCCGATGATCGGGGTGACGCCCGCCTTCTTCGCCGTGTGGAAGAAGTCATAGGCCCCGTGGAGGTTGCCGTGGTCGCTCATCGCGATATGGGTCATGCCCATGTCGTTGCACGCGTCGAACATGTCCTTGAGCCGCGCGGCACCGTCCAGCAGCGAGTACTGGGTGTGGACGTGCAGGTGCGTGAACGGCGGCTTCGACACGGTTTCGGCCTCCAGGAAGAACCATCGGTGACAGGCTGCGGACAGTCTGGGGGGTCAGCGACGAAGTCTATGCCGAGGGACTGACACGCGACGGAGGATCATCCGTACCGTCGTACGGGGTGCCGGGACCGGGGTGTGCGTTCGGCGCCGGAACCCGGGCACTCCCGCGTATCTTCGTCCGTTGGAAGTGGACGGACCCTTTGTCCCGGGGCGGCGCGCCCGCCCCGTCATGTCCCGCAGCACCTGCACCAGGAGGCACCCAGCGATGTCGGTCCCGCAGCTCAGCGCCGAGCAACGCGGCGAGCAGATCCTCGCCGTATTCGACACCGCCTTCGGCGAGCTCCTGGCCGCCGACCCGGCCGCGTTCCGCGTGAAGTTCCGCAAGATGGCGGCCTCCGCCTTCGCGTTCTACCGCGGCACGGCGGCGCTGTTCTACCACGACCTCGACCAGGACCGGCGGGGCGGCCCGTATCTGGACGAGCGCACCTCGCGCGTCTGGATCCACGGCGATCTGCACGCCGAGAACTTCGGCACGTACATGGACGCCCAGGGCCGTCTGATCTTCAACGTGAACGACTTCGACGAGGCGTATGTGGGCCCCTTCACCTGGGACCTCAAGCGCTTCGCCGCCTCCGTGGCGCTCATCGGCTACGCGAAGGCGCTCAGTGACGAGCAGATCACCGAGCTGGTGCGGGTGTACGCGGCCGCGTACCGCGAGCGCATCCACGACCTGGCCACCGGCGCCAAGAGCGACGAGGTGCCGCCCTTCACGCTGGACACCGCCGAGGGCCCGCTCCTGGACGCGCTGCGCGACGCCCGGTCGCTGACCCGCTTCGGGCTCCTGGACTCGATGACCGAGATCCGCGACTTCGAGCGCCGCTTCGCGCCGGGCGGCGGCTCCATCGAGCTCGACGCCGCCACCCGCTACAAGGTCCTCGCGGCCTTCGACGGCTATCTGGAGACGCTCCCGGAGTCCTCGCTGTCCCGCCCGGACTCGTACAGGGTGAAGGACGTCGTGGGCCGCCGCGGCATCGGCATCGGCTCGGCGGGTCTGCCGTCGTACAACATCCTTCTGGAGGGCAACAGCGACGCCCTGGAGAACGATGTGGTGATCTACATCAAGCAGGCCCAGACCCCGGCCGTCTCCCGGCACGTCACGGACTCCGCGATCCGCGGCTACTTCCGGCACGAGGGACACCGCACGGTGATCTCGCAGCGCGCCCTCCAGGCGCACGCCGACCCGTGGCTGGGCTGGACCGAACTGGACGGCGCGGGCCAGCTGGTGGCCGAGGTCTCTCCGTACGCGGTGGACCTGGACTGGGGCGACATCGACGACCCCGAGGAGATCGCCGCGGTGGTCGCGGACCTCGGCCGCTCCACCGCCACGATGCACGCGGCCGCGGACGACGAGAGCGGCCACTCGGAGCTGGTGCCGTTCTCCACGGAACGGGCCATCGACGCGGCCATCGCGGCCGACGAGGAAGGCTTCGCCGACCTCCTGGTGGACTTCGCCCACAGCTACGGCTCCCGCGCGCGCGGTGACCACCAGATCTTCGTGGACCTGTTCCGCAACGGGCGGATCCCGGGACTGTAGAGCGCGCGGCCGGGGGCGGGGGGCGCGCCCCCCGCCCCGCCCCCCCCCCGCGCGGCCCGGTCGCCCCGCAAACGGTTAGGGGGCCCGGACGGGGGGGCGGGGGGGGCACACCACCCCCCAGGGCAAATA
>NZ_JBVHLK010000019.1:0-152305 GCF_055559015.1 Streptomyces sp. NPDC024698
TGGCCGACACCCCTGGAGCCCTCCAACTGCGCCTGCTCCAGACCGTGGTGGACGTCTCCGCCGAGAAGAACAGCACGCTCGTGATGCCGTTCCCCGTGGAGATGCTCCGCTTCTTCGAGCACCAGAGCAGGGAAACCGACGGCGCGCCCGACGGATGGGTCACGCACCGGAAGATCCGGCGCCCCGCGGTGCCCGCGACCGTCATGATCCCCGAACCGGCCGTCGAGGCACCGGCCGATGTGACCGAGGCCCGCCCCCTGAGCGGGGAGCGGGTCGGCTCCGGCGGCAAGCGCATCGGCCACCGTGCGCAGGTGGCCCGGGAGCGACGCGACAACTGGCCGGCACAGACCGACGCGGAGGAGTCACCGGTCGCCTGACCGCTCCGCCTCCGCGCTCAGGACAGGTCCGATACGGCCTTCGGACGGCTCAGCACCTCCTCCACGGAGGCCGAGGGCGGCAGGATCCGAAGATGCCGGCCAGCTGTGGACCCCGGTCGGCCGACACCGGCCGACCGGGGTCGAAGCCGTTCGGCGTCAGTCGACCACCAGGACCAGCTTCCCCGTGGTGCGGCCCGTGTCGCCCAGGGCATGCGCCTTGGCGGCATCGGCCAGCGGGAAGGTCTCGGCGACCGTGGCACGCAGGGCGCCCTTCTCGACCAGGTCCGCGACCGCCTCCATGCCCGTCCGGTCGGCGTCGACGAGCATCCGCACCGCCCGGACCCCGAGCCGCTCGGCCTCCTCGTAGAACGTGTCCGAACCGACGGGCAGGATCGAGACGACCATCCCTCCGGGGCGCAGCACGCGCAGCGAACGCAGTCCGGTGTCGCCGCCGATCGTGTCCAGGACGACATCGACGTCACGTACGGTCTCGGTGAAGTCGGCGGCGGTGTAGTCGACCGGCTCGTCCACACCGATGGAGCGCAGGAAGTCGTGCTTGCCCGCGCTCGCGGTGCCGATCACGTACGCGCCGAGGGCCTTGGCGATCTGCACGGCCACATGGCCGACCCCGCCGGCCGCCGCGTGGATCAGGACCCGCTGCCCCGGCGTGACGCCGGCCCGCTCGGTCAGTGCCTGCCAGGCGGTCAGGGAGACCAGCGGGAGGGCCGCGGCCTGCGTGTGGTCGATCGCCGTCGGCTTGTGGGTGAAGGCGCGGGCCGGGCCGGTCACGTACTCGGCGTGGGAGCCGTGGCCGAAGGGGTAGGGCAGCATGCCGAAGACCTCGTCCCCGGGCCGGAAGTGGGCGACGCCGATCCCGGTCGCCTCGACCACTCCGGAGACGTCCCAGCCGAGGACGAAGGGCGGCTCGCCGAGGAACCCTCCGTTCTCGCGGTGCTTCCAGTCGGTCGGGTTCACCCCCGCGGCCCGTACCCGGACCAGGATCTCGTTCGGTCGCGGCGAGGGCCGCTCCAGGGTCACTTCCTCAAGAACCTCGGGGCCGCCGAGGACGGTCTGGCTGATGGCTCGCATGGTGTTCACAGTGCTCATGGTGAACCAGCCTGCCGCGCGGCGCCCCGGCGGGAAATGGCATGATTGCCAACCTTCGATAAGATCGTGCCATGCGAGGTCGTGCGGTGCGACGGAACCGGGAGCAGTGGATGGAACAGCGGGTGGAGCGAGTCGTGGTTCTGGCGCTCGACGGCGTCTATCCCTTCGAGCTGGGCATGCCGAGCCGGATCCTCGGCGCGGCGGACGGCCGCTACGAGGTCGTGACCTGCACCGTCGACGGTGGTCCGGTCCGTACCGACGCCGACTTCTCCATCACCGTCGACCACGGTCCCGAGGTCCTGGGCACCGCGGACACGGTGGTGATCGCGGCCGTCACCCCGGCCCGGATCGCCGCCGCCCTCACCGACGAGGTGTCCGCCGCGCTCGCGCTCATCCGTCCGGGCACCCGTGTCGTCTCCATCTGCACCGGCGCGTTCGTGCTCGCCGCCGCCGGACTGCTGGACGGACGGAGGGCCACGACCCACTGGCATGTGACCGACGCGTTCCGGCGCATGTTCCCCCGGGTCGACCTCGACCCGGACGTCCTGTTCGTCGACGACGGCGACATCCTGACCTCGGCCGGAGCCGCGTCCGGCATCGACATCTGCCTGCACATCATCCGCCGCGACCACGGCAGCGAACTGGCCAACAAGGTGGCCAGGCGCTGTGTCGTCCCGCCGCTGCGCGAGGGCGGCCAGGCCCAGTTCATCGAGCAGCCCGTGCCGGAGCCCTCGACGGCGAGCACCGCCGCCACCCGCGACTGGGCGCTGGCCCGCCTCGGCGACCCGCTGACCCTGAGCGATCTCGCCGCCCACGCCGGAATGAGCCTGCGCACCTTCGCCCGCCGCTTCAACGACGAGGTGGGGCAGAGCCCCGGCCGCTGGCTCATCCAGCAGCGGGTCTCGCGGGCCCGCCATCTGCTGGAGGCCAGCGATCTGCCGGTGGACCGGATCGCGGGCGAGGTCGGCTTCGCCACGGGCGCCTCGCTGCGCCAGCACCTCCAGGCGACCATCGGGGTCTCACCCCAGACGTACCGCCGGACCTTCCAGACCACGCGCTGAGCGGCGAAGGGGCGTCCGCACCCACGGCCCGAGGGGTCACCTGCTCCGGTGCAGGGCGACGAGGAGTTGCCAGACCTCGTCCGCTACGGCGTCCGGGGTGCCTTCCAGCAGACCGTGCAGCCAGTCCGCCAGGACGCCCGCGAAGGTGGCGGCCACGGCGGAGGCGACGAGGGGCGCGTCCGCCGCCCCGGCGAGCGTGCGCTCGGCCAGGCTGCGGGCGCGCAGGTCGCGGTGGAGCACGAGGCCCAGCGGGCCGCCGCCGCCCGGGCTCAGCAGCGCGCGGTAGAGACCGGCGTGCGGGGCGAGTCCGGTGAAGAAGGTGCGCAGCGCGGGGGGAGCGGACACCGGGTCCGGCCGGCCGCGCCAGGCGTGCAGCGCCTCGACGGCCTCGCGTACGACATCGGCGCAGGCGTCGACCGCCAGCGCCTCCAGGTCGGCGTAGTGCAGATAGAAGGTGGCGCGGCCGACGCCGGCCCGTCGCACCAGCGCGGCGACGCCGGTCTCCTCCAGCGGATGCTCGGCGCACTCCTCCAGCAGCGCCTGCCGCAGCTTGGCGCGGGTCCGGGCGGCGCGCGGGTCGTCAGGGGCCGTCCGCCGCTCGCCGGGGGTCATCCGGCGAGCAGCACGGCGGCGAGGGCGATCGCCCCCGGCAGCGCCTGGGCGAAGAGGATGCGCCGGTTCGCCGTGACCGATCCGTACACCCCCGCGACCACGACACAGCACAGGAAGAAGACCTGCGCGTCGTGGCCGGTCGGGTCGGACGCGATCAGCCCCCATACGAGGCCCGCGGCCAGGAATCCGTTGTAGAGACCCTGGTTCGCGGCGAGCGGAGCGGTCTCCCGCGCCATCGCGGCGTCGAGTCCGTGCAGCCCCCGCCCGGGCTTCTTCTGCCACAGGAACATCTCCAGCACCAGGATGTACGCGTGCAGCAGGGCCACAAGACCCACCAGCACGTTCGCGGCCGTCTCCATCGTCACCGGACTCCGATACGCCTCGTCGCTTCTTGGACAGGTGTCCACTATAGCTGGACGGTTGTCCAAGAAGCGACGCCCGTCGGCTGTCAGGCGTCCGGTGCCGCGTACACGCGCTCCCCTCCGACGTAGGTGAGGGCGACCCTGGTCTCCTTGATCGCCTCCGGCGGCCCCGCGAAGGGGTCGCGGTCCAGGACGACGAGGTCCGCGAGGGCGCCCGGACGTAGGGTCCCGGTGTCGTCGAGGTGGTTCACGTACGCCGTTCCCGCGGTGTACGCCGTCAACGCGGCCGCCAGGTCGAGGCGTTCGCCCGGCAGGAACACCGGCCCCGGCTCCTCCGGGCTCACCCGGTTGACCGCGACATGGATGCCCTGGAGCGGATCGGGGCTGCTGACCGGCCAGTCGCTGCCCGCCGCCAGCCGTGCGCCGGAGCGCAGCAGCGACCCGAACGGGTACTGCCAGGCGGCGCGTTCGGGCCCGAGGAACGGAATGGTCAGCTCGTCCATCTGCGGTTCGTGGGCGGCCCACAGCGGCTGGATGTTCGCCGTGGCGCCGAGCGCCGCGAAGCGCGCGACGTCGTCCGGGTGCACGACCTGGAGATGAGCCAGATGCGGACGGGTGTCGCTCGGCCCGTTCGCCTTCCGCGCCGCCTCCACCGCGTCCAGGGCGTGACGTACGGCGCCGTCGCCCAGTGCGTGGAAGTGGCACTGGAAGCCGAGCGCGTCCAACTCGGTGACGTACGAGGGAAGATGCGCCGGATCGATGAAGCTCTTGCCCCGATTCGACGTGGCGCAGCCGCACTTGTCGAGATAGGGGTCCAGCAGTGCGGCGGTGCCGTTCTCGGCGACCCCGTCCAGCATCAGCTTCACGCTAGTCGCCCGGAACCTGCCGTGCTCCAACGCGGCCCGTCTCTCGACCAGTTCGGGGACCTGCTCGGCACCGCGGGCGCGGTCCCACCACAGGGCGCCGACCACCCGCGCGGTCAGCGAACCGTCGCGGGCCGCCGCCGTGTACGCCTCGGACGGATCGTCCATGCCCACGAAGGTGCCGACGATCGCGTCCTGCCAGGCGGTGATGCCCAGCGCGTGCAGATGCCGCTGGGCACGCAGCAGCGCGGCGAGCCGGTCCGCCGAGGTGGCCGGGGGAGTGAGCCGGCCGACCGCCTGCATGGCCCCTTCCTGGAGCATCCCCGTGGGCTCGCCCGAGGAGTCCCGTTCGAAGCGCCCGTCGGCGGGATCGGGCGTGTCCCGGGTGACGCCGGCGAGTTCGAGGGCTCGGCTGTTGACCCAGGCACCGTGATGGTCCCGGTTGGGCAGATACACCGGCCGGTCGGGTGCGACCGCGTCCAGGAGCTCCTTGGTCGGCGTACCGCCCGCGAAGGCCTCCATGGACCAGCCGCCGCCGGTGATCCACTCCCGCTCGGGGTGGGCCTCGGCGTACGCGCGGACGGCGGCCAGGGTGGCCTCGGCGGTCCGCGCGCCGGTGAGATCGCACCGGGAGAGCTCCAGGCCCGCGGGGAGCGGGTGGACGTGCGCGTCCTGGAACCCGGGCAGCAGAAGCCGCCCGGCCAGGTCGACGACCTCGGTGCGCGGGCCGGCCAGGTCGTGGACCTCGGCGTCGCCGACGGCGGTGATCCGGTCGCCGGTCACGGCCACCGCGGTCGCGGTACGGCCCTCGGGGGTGAACACCGGGCCGCCGGTGAGAAGAAGGTCAGCGTGCATGGTTTCCGTTTCCTTGTCGGGGTGGCCGAAGACGCTCAGCCGGAGGTGGCCAGGAGCTCGGGCGCGTCGGCGTCGGTGCCCCGTCCGGTGGTGAAGTACGCGGACTTGCGGCCCCACTTGGCCCAAGCCCCGGCCACGAAGCCCGAGACCACCATGAGGGTCGGGGTCAGCAGCAGGAACCAGCCGTTGTCCGCGCTGACCTCGAAGTGATCGGTCGAGTCGTAGAAGGACCAGGCGAGATAGCCGCCGAGGCCGAGCAGCGCCACCGCGCTCAGAGCGGGCAGCACGACCGCCCGTATCCCCTCCCACCGGTTCTCGCGCAGCAGTCCGCGGAACCGTGCCGCCGCCGCGAGCGCGATGAGCGCGTACGACAGCGCCACGACGATCCCCACCGCGTTGACCGTCGCCATGATCATGTCGGCGAGCCGGGGGATCACGAGCGAGAGCGTCGCCACCACCACCGCCATCGCGCCGATGAGCAGCGTGCCGGCCGCCGGAGTGCCGTACCGGGCGCTGACTCTGGACCACACGGGCCCGAGCGTACGGTCCCGGCTCATCGCGAACATCCCGCGCGCCGTCGGGATCACCCCGGCCTGGAGCGAGGCGACGGCCGAGAACATCAGCGCCACCAACGGCAACGCGGCCAGCGGCTGGTCGGCGAGCCGGTTCCCGAGGAAGGCCAGCCCCTCGGCGCCGTGCCCGGCCAGCTCGTTCTCCGAGAGCACGCGCTGGAAGGCGATGGAGCCGAGCAGGAACAGCCCCAGCATGGTCACCAGCGTGATGGTCCCGGCCCGCGAGGCGTCGCGCGGATCGCGCACCTCCTCGTTCACGGTGAAGGCGGCCTCGAAGCCCCAGTAGCAGAACACGGACAGCAGCAGGCCCTGCGCCAGCGCCGTCGCCGAGGGGATCTGGAACGGGTCGAACCAGCTGAGGCTGAAGGGGTGCGGACCGGTCACGATGCCGTATCCGCAGAAGCCCAGCAGGACGACGTACTCGAAGACCAGCAGCCCGGCCTGGAGCCGCGCGGCCGTTCTGACACCGGTCACCGCGGTGAAGGTGACGGCGACGAGGATCACGACGCCGACCGCGGTGGTCTGGGCGGTCGAGCCCGGATCGAGCGTCAGGCCCGACACCCGGTGCAGCCCCGCCTGCCCGGCGAGCTGGATCATCGCCGAACCGGTCACCGCCGTGGTGTACGCGAGGAACGCCACCGTGGCCACGATGCTCACCCAGCCGACCAGGAACCCCAGCCAGGGACTGAGCGAACGGCCCACCCACACATAGCCGTTGCCCGCGTTGGGCTCCACCTTGTTCAGCCGGGAGAACGCGCCCGCGATCCCGAGGATCGGCAGGAAGGCCAGCAGCATGATCGCGGGCAGATGCAGCCCGACCACCCCCGCCGTCACTCCGAGGCCGATCCCGATGCTGGTCGTCGCCGCCGTGCTGGAGGCGGCGATGGCGATGCCGTCCAGCACGCCAAGCGTCTTGCGCAGGGACGGGGGATCCACACCGTACGACTTCTGCGTCATGGCCTGCTCCGATCACACCCGGGGCCTGATTCCGGCCCGATGACCGGAAATGAAACTGCCCGGAGCCTTAACAGGTCAACGCCGTTGACATAAGGTGCCCGCACCGGAGGGAGACCCCATGACGTCCACGCACGACCGCCTCGTCCCGCCCGCCGCCCGGCGGCGCAGACGCCCCACCAAGACCGGTGTCGTCCTCTCCGAGGAACTCATCGTCGAGACCGCCCTGCGCCTGCTCAAGGAGCACGGCGCCGACGCCCTCACCGTCCGCCGTCTGGGCCTCGCCCTCGGCGCCGACCCCAGCGCCCTGTACCGGTACTTCCGCGACACCGACGACCTGCTGCTCGCCATCGCCGACGAGCTCATCGGCCGCACCCTGAGGGCCTGGCGTCCCACGGGGGACTGGCGCGCCGACCTCAGGGATCTCGGCCTGCGCGTGCACAGCGGGTCCCTGGCCCATCCGCAGGCCGCCGTGCTCAGCTCCTACCGCGTGACCGGCCGCGTCCACGAGATCCAGGCGGTGGAGCGGATCCTCGGGGTGCTCCGCGGCGCCGGATTCCCGGATCCCGAGGCCGTACGGATCTATCACGCCTTCGTCGACCAGGCCCTCGCATTCGCGGCCCTGGACGCCGCGAGCACCGCCCTGCCCCCCGCCGCTCGCGAGGCCGAGGCCGGCGTGTGGCCGGCGCTCTACGCCCGGCTGCCCGCGGACACCCACCCGAACATCGCGGCGACCGCACGCCATCTGGTCCTCGACATGCGGCACAGCGCCTATCCCACGGCGCTCGACATGCTGCTCAGCGCGGCGGCGGCCCGGCTCGCGGAGATCACCGCACCCGGCCCGCAGCACTGAGGACCGCTCCCGCCCGCGCCGTGGTCGTGGCGTCTCAGTCGCGGCCCGATCTGTCGGGGGAGGGCCACACGCCCGTGGACCGTTCGATGGCCTTCGCGCCCGAGCGGTCCACCGCGCTGCGCACCACGGCGAAGATCGCGCCCTGGAGGGCGGCGGCGAGCAGCACCTCGCCCCAGCCGCGGTCCCGGTCCAGGGCGTCGGGGGCGTCCTCCTCATGACGTATCGCCATCCAGGTCTTCTGGAAGGCGATACCGGCGACGGCACCTCCGGCCCAGCTCAGCACGAAGCCGATCGGCTTGTACGCCAGGGACAGTGTGCGTTTCTTCTGCTTCTTGGACACCGAGGCTCCTTCTCCGCTCCGAAGACCGCGAACCCGCGCGGCCTCCTCCCACCGGGTACGAGTGCCCTGGTGCCGCCCCCGTACCCCTCGGCCCGATTCTCCCGGTCCGTCCGGTGTGAGGTGCGGGCCTGTGGGAAACCGGCCGGTGTGAGTGGTCAAGAGGCGACACAGCCGGCGGATGGAACCGATCGCGCCCCGGCGGGGCGGCGGCGGAAGGAGGACGGCTCGGACGCGCGGACCAGGGTCACCGTGATCGTGGCGCTGGGCGCCAATCTGCTGATCGCCGTGGCCAAGGCGGTGGGAGGCCTGATCTCGGGATCGCCGGCGCTCCTCTCGGAGGCCGCGCACTCCGTGGCGGACAGCATGAACGAGGTGTTCCTGCTGGCGGCACTGCGTCGCAGCCGCCGGCCGGCCGACCGACGGCATCCGTTCGGCTATGGCAAGGAACGGTTCTTCTGGTCACTGCTCGCGGCCGTCGGCATCTTCGTCATGGGTGGCTGCTTCTCCTTCTTCCAGGGCTTCGAGGCGCTCCGCAACGGTGCCGACGAATCCTTCGGCGGCTATATGACGGGGATCGCGGTGCTCGTCGTGGCCCTGCTCGCGGAGGGCGCCTCGCTGCTGCGGGCCCTCTTCCAGGCCCGTGGCAAGGGGGGTGACGGCCTGCGCGACCCGGCCCTGCGGACGGTCGTCGCCGAGGACGGCACCGCGGTGCTGGGCGTGAGCCTCGCGATCGTCGGCATGGTGCTCCACATGATCACGGGCCAGGTGGTGTGGGAGGCCTGCGCGTCCTTCGCCATCGGACTGCTGCTGGTGTGCATCGCCTTCTGGCTCGGCAGCGACGCACGGGAACAGCTCATCGGGCGGGCCGTCGACGAGGAGCAGAGCGGCCGGATCCGCGCACTGCTGAAGGCGCAGCCCGAGATCGACAGCGTCGAGGCGCTGCTGACCATGGAGCTCGGTCTCGACTCCACCCTGGTGGCCGCCCGGATCGACCTGGTCCCCGGGCTCGACAGCGAGGAGGTCGAGGAGGTCGCCGTCCGCATCAAGCGCTCGGTCGCCCACACCTTCCCCGAGGCCGACCAGATCTTCCTGGATGTCACTGACGCGGGAGCGGCACGAGCCGCCGCGCGCCACGGCGAGCGCGGGGCGGGCGAGAGCGGGGCCGGCGACGGCGAGAGCGGGCCGGGTGACGACTCCGGGGAAGGCCGCGCCACGACAGGAAGCCCCGCCGCGACGGGGGAGCGCGGCGGGGCCTGATCCGCGGGTGCCCGCCGTCGTCCGGTTCATGCGCACCGGTACGGCGGGACACCCGGGAGTACGGGGAACCGGATCAGCCGGCCGGCTCCAGGACGAAGACGGGGATCACCCGGTCGGTCTTCTCCTGGTACTCGGCGTACGGGGGATACGCGGCGACCGCCCGCTCCCACCACTGCTCCTTCTCCGCGCCCGTGATCTCCCGAGCCGTGAACTCCTTGCGCTCCGGCCCGTCCTGGAGCTCGACACGGGGGTCGGAGGTGACGTTGTGGTACCAGACCGGGTGCTTGGGAGCGCCCCCGAGCGAGGCGACCACGGCGTACCGTCCGTCGTGCTCGACGCGCATCAGCGGGGTCTTGCGGACCTTTCCGCTCTTGGCGCCGCGTGTCGTGAGAATGATGACGGGCATCCCGGTGTCCATCAGGGTGTTCCCCTTGGTCCCGCCGGAACTCTCGTACAACTCCACCTGGTCCCGGACCCACTGCGTGGGGCTGGGCTCGTACTCGCCCTCAAGTGGCATGACTTCCGTCCCATCGTCGCGTCGGACTGGTCGTGTCTCGGCACGATTCAACACCAGGGCGGACGCGAATCTTCCGCACCGCGGCCCGCGTGGCCCGCCGCGCCGGGCCGATCCCCCGGTGGGGTGTACCCGGCGTGCACGGGCCGCCGGCCCGGGTTCTCATGCCGGTGCCATAAGTACCCGCACGGCCAGCAGCATGATCACACCGCTCGACGCGAGCCCCGTCACCAGCCGTCCCCGGTGCCCGGTCAGCGTCCGGCCGAGCAGGGCGCCGCCCCCGGCGATCAGGAGCTGCCAGCTCGCCGACGCGGCGAACGCGGCGAGGACGAACACCCCCTGTTCCAGCGGAGGTACCGCCTCGGCCGACCGGCTGCCGAGCACCAGCGCGGCGAAGTAGACGACGGTGGTGGGGTTGAGCAGGGTGATGCCCAGGAGGGTCAGATAGGCGCGGCCGGGGCGCGGGGGATCCTGTCCGGTCCGCTCGGCGAGCAGGCGTTCGCGGTACCGGCGGACCGCGCCGATCGTGCCCCGGACCGCCAGCACGGCGAGGACGAGCGCGGAGGCCCGGCTCAGCGGGAGCATCACCGGCCGGAGCGCCGCGGCGAGCGCCGAACCCCCGAGGGCGGCGGCCAGCGCGTACAGTCCGTCGGCCGTCGCGACGCCCAGCGCGGCCGAGGCGCCGATCCGCAGGGACGTCCGAGCGGTGAGGGAGACGAGGTAGGTCGCGACCGCTCCGACGGGCATGGCGATGCCAAGGCCCGCGAGAAGCCCCGCGACGAGCGCGGCGGTCACGACCGGGGAAGCGCGGGCCTCCGGGGTCGGCCGGGCTGCTGCTGGACCCGCACCGGACGGTCGGCGGCGGGGGTCGGCGGCAGGAAGGCTTCGTTCGTGGACATGGGCAGATGTTCGGGCCGCCGGACACTCCCGCGCAACCTGTTTTCGGAAGGGGTCTCCCGTGGGGTTCGAGCCAACACCGGGCGGGCCGGGAGCCGGCCGGGTGCCGGCGGGGCGCTGGACCCGGGGGAACCGGAACCGCGCCCACCGTGCTTCGGCCAGATCGCGCGAGCGGCTCATCTGGCCGAACTTCGCGTGGCCGCATAGGTGCCTGGGGCATCTAATGAAGATCGGCAAGAGGGAACCGTCGCTTGCGAGGTCACTCATGACAGAAACCCCCCTGACCCGATCCCCGGCACACCGGCCCGCGGAGCCCGAGCGCTCAGCCGGCCGTCCGGCATCCGGGCCCGCGGAGTCCGAGCCTTCAGCCGGCCGTCCGGCACTCAGGCTCGCGGAGTCCGAGCGCTCAGCCGGCCGTCCGGCATCCGGGCCCGCGGTGTCCGCGCCGCCACCGGGCGCGTCCGCACAGGACTCTTCGGACATCCCCGGGGGCGTCTCCCCGGACACCGCTCCGGTCGCCTTCCCGCAGGACCGGACCTGCCCCTACCACCCGCCCGCCGCCTACGCCCCGTTGCGCGAGGGGCGTCCGCTCTCACGGCTCTCCCTCTTCGACGGGCGGGTCGTCTGGGTGGTCACCGGCCACGGAGCCGCCCGTGAACTGCTCGCCGATCCGCGGCTGTCCACGGACCGTACGCGGCCCGAATTCCCCGCGGTCACCGAGCGGTTCGCGGCGGCACGCAACCGCAGGATCGCGCTCCTCGGTGTCGACGATCCCGAGCATCACGTCCAACGCCGCATGCTGGTACCGAGTTTCACGCTCAAACGGATCGGCGCGCTGCGCCCCGGCATCCAGGAGACCGTCGACCGGCTGCTCGACCGCATGGCCCGGCAGGGCCCGCCCGCCGAGCTGGTGAACGACTTCGCGCTGCCCGTGCCCTCCATGGTGATCTGCGCGCTCCTCGGAGTGCCGTACGGTGACCACGACTTCTTCGAGGCGCAGTCCCGCCGGCTGCTGCGGGGGCCGGCCGCCGCCGACATCGAGGACGCGCGCGACCAACTGGACTCCTACTTCGGCTCGTTGATCGACCGCAAGGAGAAAAACCCCGGGGAAGGGCTCCTCGACGAGCTCATCCGCGACCAGCTGCGCGAGGGAAGGGTGGATCGCGAGGAGCTGGTCTCGCTGGCGACGATCCTGCTCGTCGCCGGGCACGAGACGACGGCGAACATGATCTCGCTGGGCACCTTCACCCTGCTCCAGCACCCCGGACAGCTCGCGGAGCTGCGGGCCGAACCGGCTCTGATGCCCGCCGCCGTCGAGGAGTTGCTGCGGTTCCTGTCCATCGCGGACGGGCTCCTGCGGGTCGCGGCCCAGGACATCGAGATCGCCGGGACGACGATCCGCGAGGGCGAGGGTGTCGTCTTCTCCACGTCGGTCGTCAACCGCGACGAACGGGCCTTCCCCGAGCCCGACACGCTGGACTGGCGGCGCTCGGCCCGGCACGCCTCGGCCCGGCATCATGTCGCGTTCGGCTTCGGGGTCCACCAGTGCCTCGGCCAGAACCTGGCACGGGCCGAGATGGAGATCGCGCTGCGCTCGCTCTTCGACCGCTTCCCCGGACTGCGGCTCGCCGTCCCCGCCGACACCGTGCCGTTCAAGCCGGGGGACACGATCCAGGGGATGCTCGAACTCCCCGTGACCTGGTGAGGGGCCGCGCGGGCATGGACACGGGCATCGCGATCGACAAGGACGTCTGCATCGGCGCGGGCCAGTGCGCCCTGGCCGCTCCGGATGTCTTCACCCAGGACGACGAGGGATACAGCACGCTGCTGCCGGGCCGCGCGGAGAACGGCGGCGACCCGATGCTGAGGGTCGCGGCGCGGGCCTGTCCGGTGAGGGCGATCACGGTGATCGAACGCGCCCCCTGACAGCCCGGGTCGGCGGTTCGCCGCCCGATCACCGAGTGGGGGAGAGCTGTTCGCGGAGCCACGCGGGATCGGGGTTGGTGTGTGGCCGGCCGCCGGCCACCACGACGGTCGGCACGGTCTCGTCGCCGTCGTTCACCGCCCTGACCGCCGCCGCTCCCGCCGGGTCACGCCAGATGTCGACCCAGTGCGCCCGACGGGCTCGCGTGCCCAACCGGATGCGCAGGCGCAGACAGTACGCGCAGCCCGGCCGCCAGTAGACGACCGGCCGACCGTCGACCGCGCTGCGCCGTCCCGCCTCCAGCGCGCTGATCGACTTCGGGAAGACCAGAGGCGAGTTCACGCCCGCGAGCAACACGAACACGAGCAGGAGGGCCGCGGCCGCACCGAAGTCACCGTCGACGATCAGATGTGTCGCGGCGGCGGAGCCGCAGAGCACGAGCAGTACCGGCAGGATCCAGGCGCGCACCATGAGGACGCAGGCTATCAACGCGTCGGGACGACGTGCCGCGAGCCTCCCGTGGGGAGCCGGGAGGTGCGGCGGGCTCCGTACACCGGAAGAGCACGGCGGGCCCGGGCGAGGCCTTCACCTGGGGGGATCCGGGACCCGCAGAGACACCATGCACCAGAAAGCGGCCACACCGATAGATCATGGCCGGAACTATTCAGCCGCGTGCTCGGGGACCGGTCGCCGCGATGGTTCCGGGGCGTCGGAGCCGAAGTTTCCGGCGTGCTCACGGCCTCCGGAACAACGTCATCGAATGGCCGACCTCGTCGATCCGCGTGCTCGTCGCGAGCAGTGCCTTCAACGAGGCGTCGGCCTTGTCGATCGAGGTGTCGGACACGGCCAGCAGTCCGTGCACGCGGGCCGAGGGCACCGTTCGGGGGTCGGTCGCGTCGATGCCGTACGCGGACGGCACACCGGCGCCCTTGTAGACGAGCCACACCTTCTCGTGCGGGTAGCGGTCCTTCAGCCGGTCGGCGAGACGGCCGAGGTCCTGGCCCCAGTCGACGTTCGAGTCGTGCAGGCGCAGATACGTCTTCTCCGGGCCGCCGAACGCCTCGTTCGAGTACGTGAGGTAGTAGGGGTACGTCAGCAGGGAACTGACGCCGACGAACAGGACCAGCGCAGCCGTCACCACCTGCGCCCACTGCGGCCAGGGCCTGCGCAGGACGCCGGGCCACTCGGACCAGGGCCGGCGCGCCGCCTCCGCCCCTCCCGGCCGGCGCCCGAGGGCCGCGACCGTGCAGCCCGCCGCGACCGCCAGGAACACCGGCATGAACAGGGCGTAGCGCACGCCGAGGTCGCGGGAGCCGGTCATCGCCGAGGCCAGGAGCAGCGCCGGCGGGATCAGGAGGTACGGCGCCGCCGGGCGCAGCCCGCGGACGGTCAGGAGGGCGAGCGAACCGGACGTCCACAGGGCCGTCATGCCGAGCGGGGTCTTCACCAGCAGCGCGGCCGGCAGGTAGTACCAGAGCGAACCCAGGTAGAGACGGCCGAACAGGAAGCCGCCCCAGATCTCGTTCTCGAAGCCGGTCTGGACCCGCATCCCGTCCCGGTAGGGCCGGGGAAGCGGCAGAGCGTCGATGAGCAGCGCCCGCAGGCCGTGCACGGCCGGGAGGTCCGCGGGCGCCGTCCAGCGCAGCCGGGGATCGACGGCCAGATACGTCGCCCACACCACGGCGACCACCACCACGGCCATCCCGGCGGCGGCCGCGGCACCGAGCCCGAGCAGCCGGATCCTCCGCGCCCGCGCGTCCTCCTCCGGTTCCGCGTCCCGGCCGGAGCGGCCCGCGTGCCACACGGAGACGACCGCGAGGAGCAGCACCACCGGTATCGCGGGCAACATGCTCATCTTCGTGGCCACCGCGGCGCCGAGCGCCGTCGCGGAGAGGGGCAGGTACAGCGACGGCCGCCGCCTGGCCCGCCACACCAGCCACACCGACGTCAGCAGAAAACCGGTGGCGGGCACGTCGAGCGTGGCCAGCGAGCCGTGGGCGATGACGTCGGGAGAGAACGCGTAGAGCGCGAGGGCCACCAACGCGCCCGCGCGGCCCGCGAGTTCACGGGTGAACGCGAGGACGACCAGGCCGAACAGCAACGTCAGGACGATCACGGGCAACCGTGCCCACAGCATCAACCGCCAGGGATCGTTGCCGGACTCGTACAGGACGTGCCGTCCGAGCTCGGTCTGGTCGCCCTGGAAGGCGGGGTCGAGATGCGGGTGCGCGAACAGCAGCCCGGCCCCGATGATCAGCTTGCCCAGCGGCGGATGCTCGGGGTTGTAGCGCAGGTCGTGCTGCTGGACGTAGACCGTCGCCGCGCCCACGTACACGGGCTCGTCGATCGTCGGGGTCTGCTGAACGGCCGTGGTGACCATGGCGACGGCCATCTGGACCAGCAGCAGTGCCACGGCCACGGTGAACACGGCCCCCCTGCGGCGCCGCAGCCACCCGAGAAGCGTGTGCGGTTCCACCGCGCCGTTCACCGGCGCGCGCTCGGCGTGCCTGCTGGCCAGGAAGGTCGACATGCCCTTTGTTACGTCCGCTCCGTGCGTACCTGCTCATCGGGCGGCCCGCGAATTCGGGTACGCGCCGAGGCGCCGGCCGGAGGATCCGGCCGGCGCCCGGTCAGGGGAGTCACGAGTATGCCCGGCCTCGCGCACAACTCGTGGAATCGTGGGCGGCGGTGTGCGTGCGGCCGGGTGGCCCGAACCTCCTCCGTTCCGGCCTCGCCTCAGTAGGGGGAGGCCGGGTCACGGGGCCCGGCGGAGACCGCCCGGCGCAGGGCGGCCCGCCAGGCGAAGGCCACGGCGAGTTCCACCAGACCGATCAGCACCATCCACAGACCGAGCAGCCGGGTCAGGGCACGGGCCGACTCGGTCGGCAGGGCCAGGACGACGATGCCCGCGATGACGCCGATCGCCGCCCCGCACAGGACGAAGCCGCGGTGCGGCAGATCCCTGGCGGCCAGGGCGGTGTACCCGGTCAGCACGCCGGACACGAGCCAGACGATGCCGAGGATCAGGGAGAGCGCGGCGATCGTCTGCATCGGGTGGCGCAGACACAGGACGCCGGCCAGTACGTAGAGCACCGAGATCAGCAGGGTGGCGAACCGGTTGCCCTGCTCCCGGTGGCCGAAGACGGACACGAACCGGAACACGCCGATCACCAGCAGGTAGAGCCCGAGGAGAACCGCGAGCACGTGCAGGGTCTCCTCCGGCCAGACCAGGACCAGGATGCCGGGGACCAGTGTCGCGACGGCCGAGCCGAGGAGCCAGGTCCAGGAGGCGCCGACGCGGTCCAGCAGCACCACGGGGTCGCCGGGGGGCGCGGAAGCCGGGCCGCCGGGCCCGGATCCCGGTCCGGAGTGCGGTGCCGAACCATGCGATTCCGTCATGGTTCCTCCTCACGCGGTCGAGCGGGCCGGTCGCGGACCGCCGACGGGACGGTGGGTGGATTCCCGGCATCCACGCTCCCGCGCCCCGGCGCCCGGCGGCTCACCCCCGGCGGGTGATCCTCGGGTCCCGGTGTCTACCCGGGCAGTTGGCGCATCTCCACCACCCGCAGTCCGAGCGAGCGGCAGCGGGCCAACAGTCCGTAGAGATGGGCGTCGTCGACGACCGGGCCGAACAGGATGGTCTGCCCGGAGATCAGCACATGGTCCATCTCCGGGAACGCCTCGGAAAGCGTCTCCGACAGATGTCCCTCGACGCGGATCTCGTACTGCATGCGGGGCTCCCCGGCGGGCGGCCCGGGGCGGGCGGACGCCACCCTTCCCCACGATCATCCGCCCGCGCGCCCCGCCCGCCCTCACCCGCAGAAGGTGAACCTGGGTCCGCGGCCGCCCTCCCCTGTCCTCACGCCTGTCCGGGGGAGGCGGCCGGGGCGTCGTCGCCGGGGGGCTTCGCCCGGCCCGCCGGCCCGGTCGGCAGACGCGTCGTCACCAGGAAGCTCGCGAGGGTGATCCCGCCGGCCGCGAGGATCGCCGCCTTCAGACCGTTCAGCTGCGCCGTCGCGTAGGAGTTCGTGACGGCGTCGACCTCGGCCGGCGGCAGCCCGGCCTGCTCGGCCGCGGTACGCACCTGGTCGGTGGGGACGAAGCTGATGCCCGCTTCGAGCGCGATGCTCGTCTGCGCACGCGCCTCCTGCGACACGTCCGGGTGCTTCGCCACCTGCGTGGTGAAGGCGTGGGCCAGGGCGCCGACGAGGATCGAGCCGATCAGCGCGGTGCCGAGCGCGGAGCCCAGGTTCTGGGCCGTGAACTGGAGCCCGCCGACCTCGCTGCGCTCCACCTCGCCGACACTGGACTGCACGACGTTGCCCAACTGCGAGGCGAGCAGGCCCATGCCGACGCCCAGCAGCGCCATGGCCCCCGCGAACTGCGCGTCGTCGATGACCGGGTCGATGGTGGCCAGCAGCCAGGTGATCGCTCCGAGCAGCGTCAGCAGGGCCAGTCTGACCACACGGCGCGGCCCCATCACCCGCCCGAGCCGCGAGGCCAGCACGGAGGCCAGCAGCATGGTGACGGACACAGGGAGCAGGCGCAGTCCCGTCTGGAACGCGTCGAATCCCTGCACCACCTGGAGGTACAGCGGGATGGCGAAGAACAGCCCCAGCAGGATGAGGTTCTGGCTCACCAGGGTCAGCAGGCCCGAGCGCAGGGGCGGCCGGTGCAGCAGTGACAGATGGATCAGCGGGTCGGTGCCGTGTGCCTCCCTGCGGCGCTCCCACTTGGCGAAGGCGGCCAGCACGAGGACCCCGACGGAGACGACGAACAGGGTCGGCGCGAAGCCGAAGATCGTGAACGGAGGGTTCTGGGGCTGCACCCATCCCCAGGTACCGCTCTGGAGGACACCGAGGACGCCGAGGCCGAGACCGGCCGCCGACAGGAAGGCGCCCACGCCGTCGAGCCGGGGGCGGTGTTCGGGCCGGGGCGACTCGGGGATCGCCCGGCGGAAGCAGAGCATCGCGATCACGACCACGACCTCGCCCGCGAAGACCAGACGCCAGGTGAGATACGTCGTCACCCAGCCGCCCAGCAGCGGTCCGACCGCGATGCCCGCACCGGCGAGTCCGCCGATGACGCCGTAGGCGGCGGCCCGGTCCCGTCCGGTGTACGACTCGGCTACGAGGGCGGCCATGGCCGGCAGCACCAGCGCGGCGCCGAGACCCTCGACCACCGACCAGCCGAGCGCGAGCACCCACAGGGTGGGCGCCACCGCGGTCAGGGCCGACCCCGTGCCGTACACGACGAGTCCGACCAGGAACAGCCGCCGGCGCCCGAAGATGTCGCCGAGCCGCCCGCCGGTGGCCATGAAGGCCGCCATGACCAGCGCGTAGAGCGTGATGACGGCCTGGATGGCGGTCACCTCGGTGTCGAAGTCCTCCACCAGCTGGCTGATGGACACGTTCATGACGGAGGTGTCCAGGACCATCAGGAACTGGGCCGTCCCGAGTACGGCCAGAGCGCGCCAGTGTTTCACCGGTGACCACCTCATCGATTCGGCCCGCGGGGCCGCGCGCCGGACGGGTGTCCGGCCGGGCTCCGCTCGCACCGCACCTCCATGGCACCCGCAGCACCGCTCCCGCGCCACCCGGGCGACGCGCGGTGGGGACCCGAGCCTGCCTTGCGACATTCCGGACAGCGGGTGACGATCAGTGTGCGGGGGTTACACCGGGGAGGGAGCCGTGGACCCGGACCACATCGGATCGGACGCGTCGCCGCTGCCGGGAGCGCGCCGAGGCAGGATCCCATGGCAGGGCTGCTGACCCCCGGGGGCGACCCCCTGCTCGCCGTCCGGTTCACGGTCCCCGACCTGACGGAGACCTTCGTCCGCAGGCCGAGGCTCGTCGGACGGCTCACCGAGGGGGTCAGGGGAGGACCCCTCACCCTGGTCAACGGTCCCGCGGGCGCGGGCAAGACGCTCCTGGTCGCCCACTGGATCTCCACCATGAGCAGCCCGGACGACGTGGCCTGGCTGACCGTGGAGCACGAGGACACCGGCCCCGGCATCTTCTGGACGTACGTCCTGGAATCCCTGCGCCGGCACGGAGCCGCCGTTCCGGACGACATCGGCAGCCCGTCCAGCCCCGGAGACGTGGACCACTCCCTGCTGACCCGGCTGGCCGCCTGGCTGAGCGAACGCGCGGAACCCGTGATCCTGGTGCTCGACGAGTTCGACCGGGTCGGCGCCTCGGCCGAGGTCGCCGACGAGCTCCAGTTCGTCCTGCGCCACGCGGGCGGCGGTCTGCGCCTGGTCGTCGTCAGCCGTACGGAACCGCAACTGCCCCTGCACCGCTACCGGGCCGCCGGTGAGATCGCCGAGGTCCGGGGCGCCGACCTGGCGTTCGTCCCGGGCGAGACGGCCGCCCTGCTCAGACGTCACGACATCCGGCTCTCGGAGGACGGCGCCCGATCGCTGACGCAGTGGACCGGCGGCTGGGCGGCCGGACTGCGCCTGTGCATCCTCGCCGCCCAGCACGTCGACGATCCGGACACCTTCATCAAGAACTTCGAGGCCGGCCAGAGCACGCTCGCCGACTTCCTCCTGGCCGAGGTCCTCGAAGCGCAGTCGGAGGAAACCCAGGACCTGCTCCTGCGGTCGAGCATCCTCGATCAGATCCACCCGGATCTGGCCAACGCCCTGACGGGCCGGGACGACGCTGATCCCCTCCTGGCCCGGCTCCAGCACGCCAACGCCTTCGTCGAGGCGATCGGCCACTCGTGGTACCGGCTGCACCCCCTGTTCGCGGAGATCCTGCGCGTCCACCTGAGGGTCAGACTTCCGGGCCTCGAACCGGAGCTGCACCGGCGGGCCGCCCGCTGGCTGAGCGAGGCGGGACTGCTGGCCGAAGCGCTGCCGCACGCGGCCGGGGCGGGCGAATGGGAACTCGCCGCGGACCGGTTCGTCGACGAGCTGGCCATCGGAGAGCTGCTGACCGGACTCGACGCCGAGCGCCTCGACGGACTCTTCGCCGCCATGCCCCCGGACGCGGCCGGTCCGGCCGCCTGCCTGGTGCGCGCCGCCCGTGAACTCGTACGCCACGACGTCGACCGCGGACGCGACTATCTGCGCCGGGCCGGAGAGAACCTGGGCGAGGAGGGTCCGGAAACGGCGGCCCTGCGGCTGAGCCACGCCCTGCTGCGGGTCTTCGCCGCCCGGCTGACCGGCTCCGCCGACCGGGCCCAGGCCGCGGCCGAGGACATGAGGGCGGCGGAGCCGGACCTCCCGGCCGAACGGCTGGACCGGCACCCGGAGCTGCCGGCCCTCATGCTCACCGACCTCGGATCGGCGCAGTTGTGGGCGGGACGGTTCGACGCGGCCCGGGCCTCGCTGTCCGCGGCCGCGCAGGTCGACGACGGGCCGTCCACCGCCTACCCCCGGCACGAATCCCTGAGCCGGCTCGCCCTGATCGACCTCCTGTGCGGCCGGCCGAGCCGCGCGGAGTCGCACGCGCGGGCGGCGGTCGCCGAGGCGGAACGCTCCGGTCTGCCGCCCGCCGCCCGGACGGGCGTCGCCCAGCTCGTCCTCGCGGCCGTCGCCGTCGAACGCGACGATCCGGCCGCCGCGCAGACCCATCTGGACCAGGCGACCGCCTGTGGCACGGCCTCGCACGATCCCGTCGCGACGGCGGGTCTTGCCCTGCTGCGCTCGCACCTCCTGCTGGCCAAGGGGCACCCGAAGGAGGCGCTGCGCGTCCTCCAGGAACTGCGGCGCCCGCCGCACGGGGTCGAGCCCTCGCCGTGGGTGCGCGACCGGGCCGCCCTGGCCATGTCCACCGCCTATCTGGCGCTGGGCGAACCGCTCGCCGCGGCGGAGGTCCTCGCGGAGGAGGGGGCGACCGGGCCCGAGGCCACGGCCGCCGCCGCACGGGCCCGGCTCGCGACCGGTGACCGGCAGGCGGCGCGCGGCCTGCTCGACGCGCTCAGTCCCGAGCCGGACGAGGGCCCGGGGATCGTGGTCCGGGTCCTTCTCGCCCGGGCGCAGACCGCTGACGCGCTGGGCGACGACTCCACCGCCCAGCGGCTGGTGGCGCGCGCCCTGCGGACGGCCAGGCCGGAGCACCTGAGAAGACCGTTCCTCGAAGCGGGCCCCTGGCTGCGGAACTTCGTGCGGCACCGGCCCGTCCTGGCACAGGGCCAGGAGTGGCTCCCTAGCATGGCCGCGGTCCGGGATGCCGGGCAGACCTCGCCGCAGGGCGGGGAACCGCCGGCCGAGCCGGTGATCGAACCGCTCAGCGAACGCGAACAGGAGGTGCTGGAACGGCTGGCGCAGATGATGTCGAGGGACGAGATCGCCGCCGACCTGCATCTGTCGGTCAACACGGTCAAGACCCATCTCAAGAGCGTCTACCGCAAGCTCGCGGCCACCCGCCGGGGCGAGGCCGTACGCCGGGCCCGCGACCTGCACCTCCTGTGAGCGCGGATCGGGGCCGCGCCGCCGTGGGCGGTGGACCGGCGACCGGTGCCGGCTCCTCTGTCAGCCCATGTCCGTGTCCGGCCGTGCCACGCAGAGCGCCCAGATGACGAATCCGTACAGGGCGATCAGCGTCAGCGACCAGACGGGGTAGTACGGGATGTCGAGGAAGTTGGCGATGATCAGCAGCGCGGCGATGCCGACGCCGATCACGCGGGCCCAGGTGGCCGCCGCGAACAGGCCGAGGCTCACGATCACGGCGAGCGCGCCGAGCGCCAGGTGGATCCAGCCCCAGCTCGTCAGGTCGAACTTGAAGACGTAGTTCTGGGTGGTGACGAAGACGTCGTCCTGGGCGATGGCCATGACGCCCCGCAGGATGTCCAGGACACCGGCGACGAACAGCATCACCGAGGCGAAGATCGTCAAGCCGCCGGCCGCCGTCAGGGCCGTCTTGGAGTGGGTGCTGTGATGCTGGCTGGTTGCCATGGCGAGACCTCCGTTGCACGGGCTGCGACCGCAGCCACTCACCACCGAGCCTGCGACAGCCGGCCGCCCGCGGCCTCACCCGCCAAGGGTGACGATGAACGGACACCGTGACGAGATCCTGGGTCGGTCGGGCCCGAGGCCGGACACGGCCCAGGAGGGGCGGGCGCGGGCAGACCGTACGGCCGCCCGCGCCGGGGAACCGGGAGCCCCGGCCCCCGGGACCGCGTCTCAGTGCCCGAGCAGCGTCCTCAGCTCGGGCTCAAGCAGATCCCCGTGAGCCCGTACGAGGTCGTCGCACAGGTCCCAGATGCGCTCGACGGGGAGGGCGGCGGCCGTCGCGGGGTCGGCCATGGCCGCGTGCCGGATGTGGCGCGGCTCGTGATCGGTGGCGGCGCGGACCACCAGATCGGTCACGGAGATGTACGCGCTGTTCAGCGCCGCGCACTGCGGGGGCAGCGCCCCGACCCGGATCGGCCGCACCCCCGACGCGTCGGTCAGGCACGGGACTTCGACGGCACAGTCCGCCGGGAGGTTGTCGATCAGACCGCGGTTGGGCACATTGCCGTAGATCGTGCGGGGGGTGCCGGTCAGCGTGCTGTGGATGATCTGCGGGGCGTACTCCAAGGTGCCCTCGACGGGCAGGGGCGTCCCGGCCGCCAGGGCGTCGCGGGTGCGCCGGTAGCTCGCCGCGTTCTCCTCGATGATCTCCAGATAGGCGCCCACCGGCAGCCTGAGCCGCTCGATCTCGCTGTCGTGGTGGAGATACCACGGCACGTACTCCGAGGAGTGCTCGCTCGTCTCGGTGGGGTAGTGGCCGAGACGGCGGTACATGTCCACGCGGACCCGGCGCAGCAGCCCGGGGTCCTTGGCGATCGCCTCGTCCAGGAGGGGGTAGAGATCCTGGCCCGCGCGCTCGAAACGCAGCAGCCAGGACTGGTGGTTGACCCCGGCCGCCAGATGGGTGACCTCGTCGAAGGGGACGCCGAGAAGCTGGGCGAGGTCGTGCACGGTCCAGTGCACGGAGTGGCACAGGCCGGTGACGCGCAGCCGCGGGGCGATGCGGCTCAGGTAGAGGACGTTCATCGCCATGGGGTTGGTGTAGTTCAACAGCAGTGCGTCCGGGCAGAGTTCGGTCATGTCGGCGGCGAGCCCGCGCAGTACCGGGAAGGTGCGCAGGGCGCGGAAGATGCCGCCGATGCCGAGCGTGTCACCGATGGTCTGGCGCAGTCCGTAGCGGGCGGGGACGGTGAAGTCGGTGCGGGTCGCGCCGTCCATGCCGACCTGGACGATGTTGATGACGAAGTCGGCGTTCTCCAGGGCCGCCCGGCGGTCCAGGTGCGCGGTGATCGTGGGTTCGGCGCCGCGTACGCCGGCGATGTACCGGGCCGCACCCTCGGCCGTGTCCAGGCGCTCCGGGTCGATGTCGTGCAACGCGACCGTCGCGTGCGCGAGTTCGGGGAAGGTGAACAGGTCGGCCAGCAGCCCCTGGGTGAACACCACGCTCCCGGCTCCGATGAAGGCGATCTTCGGGGCGGTGACGTCGTTCATGAACGGCTCCTGGTCTCACGGGTGCGGGTGGTGGGTGACATGGCCGGGTCCTCCGCGGTGCCCGGGGGGCCGGGGAGGCTCGCGCGGGCCGCGGCGAGGGCCTCGTCCCAGGTGGGCTGTGCCGCCGTACCGCCGTGAGCCCGTGTGGAGAGCGATCCGCAGGCCGCGGCGACCGAGAGCGCGGAGCGCGGGTCCATTCCGCGCAGGGTGGCGGCGACGAACCCGGCGTCGAAGCTGTCGCCCGCGCCGACCGTGTCCACGGGGTCGACGGCCACCGCCGGCACGCGCGTCAGCCCCGTCCCGGTGTGGGCGAGGGCGCCGTTCGCGCCGTCCTTGACCACGACCACCGGCCCCCGGCCGGCCAGGACGGCGGCGGCCGCGGCCGGTTCGGACTCCCCGGACATCGCCGCCGCCTCCGCCGCGTTGGGCAGCAGGAAATCGGTGAACCTCAGCACCGGGTCCAGGAGTTCGGGGTCCCAGCGTCCGGCCGGGTCGTCGTTGGTGTCGAGCGAGGTGCTCGCCCCGCTCTGCCGCGCGAGCACGAACACCGGTGCCAGGCAACGCGCCAGACGGGGCATCAGGAAGAACGAGGCCGCGTGCACATGCCGACAGGCCCGGATCAGGTCCCGGGGCACGTCCTCGGGACCGGTCGCGGTGAGACAGCCCTGTGCCGTGAGAATGGCCCGGTCCCCGTCCCCGGCCATGACGACCGTCGTGAGCGGGGTGGGCCGGGCCGGGTCGGTGACCAGGCAGCTCACGTCCACACCGCGCCCGGCGAGCGCCTCGCGCACGAAGGCACCCGCGGGATCGTCGCCCACCCGGCCCGCGAAGGCGACCCGCAGCCCGAGCCGCGCGGCCCCGCACGCCATGATCGCCGCGGAGCCGCCGAGCACCAGACCGGCGTGCTCGACGAGTTGTTCGCGCTGCCCGAACTCCAGCGGGCCGCGCAGCGGGCCGACGACGACGTCCGGATTGGCGTCGCCGACGACCAGGAGATCGAAGGATGTCATCGGGTCCTAGCCCTTCAGGCCGCTCGAAGTGAGCGACTGGACAAAGGTCTTCTGCGCCAGCAGGAACGCGACCAGCACCGGCAGCACGGTGATCACGTTGCCCGCCATCACCGCCGACCACCGGGTGTGGTGCTGTCCCTGGAACGTCGTCAGACCGAGCTGCAAGGTGTACTGCGTGTCGTGATTGATCGCGATGAGCGGCCAGGACAGGTCGTTCCAGGTGCTCAGGAACGTCAGCACGGCGACCGTGGCCAGCGCGGGCCGCGCCAGCGGCAGCACGATCGAGAACAGGACCCGCAGCCGCGAACACCCGTCGATCCAGGCCGCCTCCTCCATCTCCCTCGGCAGGGCCAGGAAGAACTGCCGGAACAGGAAGACCGCGAACGGGGTGACCAGCGAGGGGACGATCAGCGCGCCGAGCGTGTCGATGAGTCCCAGCTCCTTCATCACCAGGAAGGTCGGGATCATCGTGAGCTGGAAGGGGATCACCATCGTCGCCAGCATCAGGGCGAGCAGGGTCCGCGATCCGGCGAACCGCATCCGCGCGAAGGCGTAGCCGCCGAGCGCGCCGAGGAGCAGATTCGACAGGACGGCCGCGACCGCGACGACCAGCGAATTGGCGAACCAGCGCGGGAACATCGCGTTCCCGAGGACGTACCGGTAGCCGCCGAGGTCGATCCCCCTCGGCCACAGCGCGGGCGGGAACCGGTTGATCTCCGCGTCGGACATCACCGAGCTGAGCACCAGCCACAGCAGCGGCAGTGCGAAGCACAGGGCCATCGGCGCCAGCAGCAGATGCCAGCCGCTGGGCCTGCGGGAGGTGAGGGGTGAGGTCATCGGACCGCTCCTTCGCTACGTTCCCGCCGGCCCCGTACGAGACGCAGCGCCGCGCCCGCCACAAGGAGCCCGACCGCCAGGACGTACGCCGCCGCGGCCCCGTAGCCCGCCGTGAACGTCTGGAACGCCTGCTGCCAGACGAAGTAGACGACCACGCCGGTCGAGCCGAGGGGGCCGCCCTTGGTCGTCACATAGATCAGGTCGAAGACCTGGAGCGCCGTGATCAGCTGCCACAGCAGCAGGAACACGGTGACCGGGGTGAGTGTCGGAAGGACGATGTGGCGCAGCACCCGTGCGCGGCCCGCCCCGTCGATCCGCGCGGCCTCGACGAGTTCGGGCGGGACGTCCTGGAGCGCGGCCAGATAGACGACGACGCAGAAGCCGACCCCGCTCCACAGCGAGATCAGCACCAGCAGATAGATCGCCTGGTCCGGGTCGGTGAGAAACCCCTGCGGGGACAGCCCCACCGTGTGCAGCAGGGAGTTCGCGACACCGAACTCCGGGTCGAGGATGAACGAGAACAGCACGCCCTGCGCGGTCGCGGAGACCACGAACGGGACGAAGACGAGCGTGCGGTAGAGACCGATGAACCGGATACGGCGGTTCAGCGCCAGGGCCAGCACCAGCCCGCCGACCAGGCTGAGCGGTACGTACAGGGCCGTGTACAGCAGTGTGTTGCCCACGGCCGTACGGAAGTTGGGGTCCTGGGCCAGGGCGCGGTAGTTGTCGAGGCCGACCCAGCGGCCCGGGGTGACGAGGTCGTCGGCCCGGAAGGAGAGCAGCAGGGACCAGACGACGGGCACGATGCTCAGACCGAGGATCACGACGACCGCCGGGCTGATGAAGGCCCAGGCGGTGGCGCTCTCGCGTCGGCCGCGGCGGCGGGCGGCACGCCGTGCGGCGGCCGGGGTCACCGCCGGTGCCGGTACGACGGTGAGGGCGCGGGGAAGGGTGGACATGACGGCCTCCTTCAGCTGGAAGTCAGCTGGGAACGTCTGAAGTCGGGGTCACCGGGGAACAGCCGAGGTCACCGAGGCGGGTTCACCGGGGGATGAGCAGGGCCGCGTCGGCCGCCCGGGCGCACCGGCGGACGGCGTGGGCGGGGGAGTCCTTGCCGAGCAGGACCGAGACGATCGCCTCTCCGAAGGCCCCCGAGATCTGCGGATAGGCGGCGTGCACGGGCCGCACCCGGGCGGAGGCCAGCGAGTCGGTGAACGTCCGAAGCCCGGTGGTCGTCGCGGAGTGCTCGCGCCACTGCGGACGCCGGGCGGTGGCCGAGCTGAGCGGGAGGCCGCCCGCCGAGATGTCCCAGCGCGCGTCCTGGGCCGGCCGGATCATCCAGCGCACGAACTCGACGGCCGCGCGGGAACGGGCGGAGCCGTTGTCGAACACGGTCCAGGTGTCAGGACCGGAGATGGTGATCGGCCTGCCGCTGTACGTCGGGAGCGGGACGACGCCGTAGTCGACCTTGGCGCCGATGACGTCCGGGAGCTGCCAGGGACCGGTCGCCACCATCGCCATCCGGCCGCTGAGGAAGACCTGGTACATCTGCTCGCTGCCGGGCTTCGGGTCGACGTACACGCTCTTGTCGTGGGCCAGCCGGGCCAGCGTCGACAGGGCTCGGGGGCCCTGCCCGGCGAAGCCGATCCGCTTGCCGTCGGCGGCGATCACCTCGCCGCCGAGGTCCCAGATCATCGGCCACAGCCGCCAGACGGTGTCCTCGTCGCCGGTGCCCGGCCAGCCCGTGCCGAACACCCCGCGCCCGGGGTCGGTGAGCCTGCGCGCGGTGTCGGTGAACTCGTCCCAGCTCCAGCCCGCCTTCGGGAAGGGGACCCCGGCCCGCCGGAACAGCTTCTTGTTGTAGACGACGGCCAGCGAGTCGAGCACCGCAGGGGCTGCGCGCACCTTGCCGTTGACGGTGACCGCGTCCCGTACCGGCGCCCATAGGGAGTTCCAGGGCGGGTCGCCCTCGTGCAGCGCGGACGTGAGGTCGACGACCCGGGGACTGCGGGCGACGCTCGCCAGGTCCGAGCCGAAGATGTAGGCGATGTCGGGGTACGAGCCGGCGGCGAGCGCGGCCGTCACCTTCTGGAGCATCGCGTCGGCCACCACCCCGCCGCCCGAACTGTCCACCCGTATGCGGGGATGGGTGCGGTTGAATTCGGCGACCAGCCCCTCCAGGACCTTCCGGGCCGTGTCGTTCTGGCCGTGCCACAGTTCGACGGTCACCCTGCCGTCGGCGCCGACGCCGTCCGAGGGGCCGCCACAGCCTGCCAGTGCCCCGGCGGCCGCGGCTCCCAGGAGCAGCCGGCGCCGCGCCATCACGCGTGTCATCCGGGCCCCCTCAGCGCGTCTTGCGGACATAGTCCGCGGTGCCGGGAGTCGAGACCATCACGTCCCGGCGCACGATGCTCAGCCGGTCGCCGTAGGCCGCCCGGGCCTTGCGCAGTCCGCTGTCGGTGTACTCGATGACCACCACCCGGTCGTGGAAGGCCTTCGCGTACGTGCCGCACTCGTCGTACTCGCCGCACTCCTCCGCCACCGCGAAGTCGAGCCCGGTCCGCGACCTGAGTCCGGCCAGTTCGGCCGTGTTCTTCTGGGCGATCGCCAGATGCCGGGCGTGCGCGTGCCGGGACAGCAGGGTGATGAACGCGGTGGCGTCGTCCGCGCTCAGCAGGTTCCGGGAGCGGGTGTAACTGTCGTAGTTGTCGGGCTCGACGGCGTCGAATCCCTTGTCGGCGCAGGCGTCGATCCACCCGTCGACGCGCGCGGCCACCCGCCGGCGCTTGTCCGGCGTCCGGATGTCGAGCAGCGCCTCGTTCCAGTTCTTGTCGACGACGACCTTGCCGTCCGCGTCCCGCAGCAGCAGGTCGGCCGGCCACTGCGTGCGTTCCTCGGGCTGGGCCTGGAAGGCGTTGACGTAGCAGATGTTGTAGAGGCCGCGGGCCGGTGCGGCGGAACGGTCGCGGCTGACGATGCGGACATCGGAGGCCGGGGGATAGGCGCCGCCGATCTGGTAGTCGAACCCCGCGTGCAGGGGCGGGAGTTCGACGGCGGTGGCGGTCCGGTGCGGGCTGGGATCCGGTTGCGCCGAGGCGCTCGTGTCCTTGCCCGGATCGCAGCCGGGGAGGGTCAGGAGGCAGGCCAGGGCGGTGGCCGTGGCCAGGGCTCCGGTGCGGAGAACACGTTTGACGGGGGGCATGTCCGCTCCATCAAATCGCGAGTACGTCCCCGCCTCGGACGCTTCGAGCGATCCTGGCGACTTTGGCCGGATTTGAACCTGGTCCGTTACCGGCTGGGCGCACCTCTGCGTGCCGGGTCGCGCCACGGCACGCTCAGGATCAAATCGCGCACGCCCGACTTCGTCAAGTACTGGCCACGGCTCCGGGCGTGGTCCGGCGAGGACGCCTGCCGGACCGGGTGCGTCAGGGACGCGGCGGGTGCGGGGGATGCGGGGGAGGGGGCGGCAACGTCGTGACGTCCGGCGCCGGTTCGGGCCAGACGAGCAGCACCGGGCAGGGGGCGTGGTCGACGACGAAGCGTCCGGCGGGGCCCAGACTGTGCGGGCCGAGCCGGCTGCGGTCGCCGTCGCGGGCCACCACGAGCAGACCGGCGCCCTCGGCCGCGGCGACCACCTCCCGCTCGACGCGGCCGGTGCGCTCCAACCGGGTCGCCGGGCCCCCGAGCCGCTGGGCCGCCGCGTCGAGGAGTTCGGCCGCGGACACCGTGCCGAGGCTCTCCAGCAGGTCGCCGGGATCGGGTTCGGACCGTCCGCGCCCGAGGAGTCCCGCGAAGGCGCCGTGCGCGAGACCGGGCACGGCGAGGTCCGTGACGTGCAGCAGCGTCACGTCCGTGGCACCGGGAGCGTGCGTCCGTACGGCGTCCACGCACGCGGGCCAGGTTCCCTCGACCAGCCAGACGACCACCCTCATGCCCATCAGCCTCCGATGACGTGGAGCGAGACCCACAGGGCCAGCACGGCCGGGACCAGGGCCGCGGGGACGGCGATCAGGCCCAGCCGGGTGAACTCCTTCAGGTCGACGCCGTGTTCGTGCTGATGCACGATACGACGCCACAGCAGCGTCGCGAGGGAACCGGCGTACGTCAGATTGGGCCCGATGTTGACGCCGAGCAGGACGGCCAGCACCGCGCCCGCGCCCGAGTCGGCCGCCAGCGGGAGCAGGACGAGGACCGCGGGCAGGTTGTTGATCAGGTTGGCCAGGACGGCGGCGATCGCGGCGATGCCGAGCAGGGCCGGCAGCGAACCGCCCGTCGGAAGGAGGTCGTCGAGGGCGCCGGCCAGACCGTTGTCGACCACCGCGCGGACGACGATGCCGAGCGCGAGGACGAAGGCGAGGAAGGAGGGTGCGGTGGCGCGCACCACGGTGAGCGGGGTGGTGCGGCGGCGGACGAGCGCCCGTCCGGCCAGCACGAGCGCCCCCGCGGCGGCGGACCAGGCCGGGTCGATGCCGACGGCCGAGGCGAGGACGAAGCCGGCGAGGGTGCAGCCCACGGTGATCAGGGCGAACAACGGCACGTCCGGCGGCTCCTCCGTGTGCCGGGTCGACGCGCCCGCCGCGAGGTCACGGGCGAAGAAACGCCGGAAGACGACGTACTCGGCGCCGATCGCCACCAGCCAGGGCAGCACCATCAGCGCGGCGAACCGGGTGAAGCTCAGGCCGCTGGCGGTGAACGCGAGCAGGTTGGTGAGGTTGGAGACCGGCAGGAGCAGCGAGGCGGTGTTCGACAGATGGGTGCACGCGTACACGTGCGGCTTGGGACGGGCCCCCATCCGCGCCGCCGTCGCGAACACGACGGGGGTGAGGAGCACGATGGTGGCGTCCAGGCTGAGCACCGCCGTGATCGCCGAGGCGAGCACGAACACGGCGGTCAGCAGCCGTCCCGGCTGCCCCGCGGCCCAGCGGGCCATCCAGGCGCCGCAGGCATGGAAGAGCCCTTCGTCGTCGCAGTACTTGGCCAGGACGAGGACGGCCGCGAGGAAGCCGATCACCGGCCCCAGATGGGCGGCCTCCGCGCGGGCGTGGTCCCAGGAGATCGCCCCGGTGGCCAGGACCAGCCCCGCGGCGGGCACGGCCACGACCGCCTCGGGCCAGCCGAACGGCCGCACCACCGCGCAGACGAGGACGGCCGCGAGCAGGACGACGGACAGCGTCTCGGCGAGCGGGCTCGCGAGAGCGGCGGCCAGGGGGGTGCCGGGGACGCTGTGGACGAGCGGGCTGTTCAGGATGGTGTTCCTCCGGGCGGTGACGACTGCGCCCACCATCACATCAGACGGGGCGGCGCCGCCCCGTGAACACCCTCCCCTCGCGTCGCGGCTTCGCCCGGTCGTCACAGCGGACGGTTGCGGCGACGGACCGGCGAGCCGGTGCCCGGGCGGCGCGCTCACTCCCTGCCGACCGGTCCCCGGGCGGCGCTCACTCCTCGCCGAGGAGGGACAGCTCCGCCCAGATCGTCTTGCCCTCGGGGGTGTGCCGGCTGCCCCAGCGCTGGGTGAGCTGGGCGACGAGGAGCAGCCCGCGGCCCCCCTCGTCGAAGGTCTTCGCCCGGCGCAGATGGGGCGCGGTGTGGCTGCTGTCCGAGACCTCGCAGATCAGCGTCTCGGTGTCGTGGATGAGCCGCAGCCGGATGGGCGGTTCGCCGTAGCGGATGGCGTTGGTGACCAGTTCGCTCACCACCAGCTCGGCCGTGAACGTGGCCGCCGTCAGTCCCCAGATCTCCAGCTGATCGGCGACCTGCTTGCGGATCGGCGCGACGAGGGAGGGGTCCGCGGGGATGGCCCAGGTCGCCACGTCGGACGCGGCGAGGCCCTGGGTACGGGCGAGCAGCAGCGCCACGTCGTCCGGCGCCCCGCCCGGCGGAAGCAGCGCCTGGAGGATGGCGTGGGCCGCCCCCTCCAGACTCCGCGAGGACTCCTGAAGCGCCCGGCAGAACAGCCGAAGGCCCGCTTCGACGTCCCGGTCCCGGCTCTCCAGCAGGCCGTCGGTGTACAGCGCGAGCACCGTGCCCTCCGGCAGGTCGAGTTCGACCGACTCGAAGGGCAGCCCGCCCAGACCGAGGGCCGGACCGGGCGGCACGTCGATCTGCCGGGGCGGTCCGTCCGGCGGCAGGACGACGGGCGGCGGATGGCCCGCGCTGGCGAGCGTGCAGCGCCGCGAGACCGGGTCGTAGACCGCGTACACGCAGGTGGCGCCCACCTCTCCGGTGATCCCCTCGGCCCCGGCCTCGGCGGACAGCCGTACGACGAGGTCGTCGAGGTGGGTGAGGAGTTCGTCCGGGGCCAGATCGATGTCGGCGAGCGTGCGGACGGCTGTGCGCAGCCGGCCCATCGTCGCCGAGGCCTGGATGCCGTTGCCGATGACATCGCCGACCACCATGGCGACCCGCATCCCCGACAGCGGGATCACGTCGAACCAGTCGCCGCCGACCCCGGCACGCGCTGCGGGCAGATAGCGCGAGGCCGCCTCCAGGGCCGCCGTCCGGGGCAGGGACTGGGGCAGGAGGCTGCGCTGAAGCGCCAGCGCGGTCTGCCGTTCGCGGGAGAAGCGCCGGGCGTTGTCGATGCAGACGGCGGCCCTGGCCGTGACCTCCTCGGCGAGGAGCACGTCGTCGGCCGTGAAGGGGTCGGGCCGCCGGAAACGGCTGAGGACGACGACCCCGAGGGTCCGGCCGCGCGCCCGGACGGGCACGGACATGGTGGCGTGGACGCCGTGCTCCCTGACGTGCTCCCCGCGCGGTCCGTCCCAGCTGAGCCAGTCCTCCAGGGTGCCGTCGGCGTTCGGCGCGACGAGGGGACGGCCGGCGAGCAGTGAGTCGGCCTGCGGCGAGGACGCGGGATACACGTCGACGTCGCCGGGTTCGAGGACCGCCTCCGGGTTCCCGGCGTTCACCGACCGGTGGGCGGCACGGCGCAGCGTGACCGGGGCGGCCGGCGGTCCGACGCGGTACTCGCCTCCGTTCTCCGGCGGGTCCAGCAGATCGACGCTGACGAAGTCGGCGAGCGCGGGGACGCAGACGTCGGCGAGTTCCTGGGCCGTCCGAGTGACGTCGAGGGTGGTGCCGACGCGCACGCTGGCCTCGTTGACCAGTTGGAGCCGCTCGCGGGCCCGGTTCTGCTCGGTGGTGTCGTGCGCGGCCACGCACACGCCGATCACCCGCCCGTGGGTGTCGGTGAGCGGGGCGATCCGCGCGAGCCAGTGGTGCGCCCGCTCCTCGCCGCCCGCCCGCGCGTACGTCTCCACGTCACGGCCCCGGCCGGAGGCGAGCACCTCGGCCATCTCGCGCTCCATCCGCTCCCCGGTCACCCGGGAGCCGATCTCGGAGACCCGCAGTCCCCGGATGCGCTCCTCGGGGATGCCGATCACCTCGGACATCGCGTCGTTGAGGCCGTACAGCCGCAGCCGCTCGTCGTAGACGGCCATGGCACACGGTGCCTGGGCGAGGAAGGCACGGGCCAGCGGGTCCTCCGGGGTGCGGGGCTCCTGGCCCTGCACCGGGGTGAGCACGAGCCAGCCGCCGGTGTCCTCACGGGGATGGGCGAGCAGCCACAGGGACAGGACCCGGCCGTCGCGGTGGCGCAGGGCGAGCACGCCGTCGCGGCGGTCGCGGCCGGAGCCCAGGGGCGGAGCCGTGGTCCCGGGGGCCAGGAGGTCCGCGGCCGGGCGGCCCTCGACCTCCTCGGGGGTGTAGCCAAGGAGCCGGCGAGCGCCCTCGTTCCAGTGGATCAGGGTGCCGTTCCCGTCGATGACCACCCGTGCGGTGGTGGCCTCGTCGAGAGGGTGGACCGGGCTCATCGTCGCCACTTTCCCTTGTACGCACACTCGCGGTGATCAAGCGCGTCGTCCGGGTTCCAGACTAGTGGCTGCGCGTCGTGCGCACCGTCGAACGCCGAGGGCCCGGACAGCCATTCGTACGGACCGTACCGGCGGACCCGTGACAGCCCGGTCCCGTGCCCGGCGGTGTGCCTTCCCGGGGCCGCCGACCGAGGGCGGGAGGAACGGGGTCGGCGGCCGGTTTCGCGGGGGAGGGCCGCCGTCCCGCGCGGGGGCCTCGGAGAAGGCCGGTCCCAGTGGACTACGGAGTCCTGCGCGCGGCGAGCGCGCGCGAGAACCCGGAGTGCGTGAACGCTTCACACGGGGCGCACGGAATAGAGAAAGCCACCGTGGCCCCGCCGAGAGGTGCGATCGTTTTTGACATTCTTTCAATAAGCCTGATCTGGCCCATGCGCCTTGTTGGTGACGAGTGTGTTGTGCGAGGGTGAGCGTCCCGCGCTTGGGTCAAGGGCCGGGTCTGAATCGCTGTTCGCCATTCCCGGCTGTCGACGAGCTCAAGAGGCTCCCTGAGCGACGGTCGCCGCACGGCCTTCGTCCCCGGCCGTTTTCCCGGCGCTCCGTCAAAAGGTCCACACCAATCGGGACTCCTTTTCGACGGGCAAGCACGTCCTGTGTGCCACCTTGCACCTCGGAAGGAACCCGCTCCCGTGCGCACCCCCCACCCGCCGCTGCCCGACCGTCCGCCCGGCGGATACTTCGGTGAACCCGACGAGGAGCTGGCCGCTCTGCTGAGAGGCGGAGCCGAGGCCGGCGCCGACCGTCCCGTCGCCCTGCTGACGGCCCGGCACTGGCGCCCGGCGTACGACTATGCGGTGATCTGCCTGGCCACCTCCTCGCAGGTCGCCTCCATGGTCACCGAGGCTTCCTTCGCCCACGTCCTCGACGCTCTCGCCGAGGGCGAGCACGCTCTCGCGCTGCGGCCCCGGCTTCTCGTGACCGTCCGGGACACGGTCCGGAACTGGGCGGCCGACGACCGGATATGCGAAGCCCTGCCCGCCCTGAGAAAGCCCGCGGGAGGCCGCGGTATGCGCGCGGCGAAGTCCATGACGGCCGAAAACCGCAAGCTGGCCGAACACGCTTTCCTCGGTCTTCCGGGCGCCGCCCGATGCCTGTTGTGGCACACCGAGGTCGAGGCCGAGTCGCTGTCGGTGCCGGCCGGCCTTTTGGGGCTGGACGCGGAGAGCGCGGCCGCCGCCTGGGAACAGGCCCGTGAGCAATTCCGCCAGGCGTGCCTGCGTGCTCATCTGGAACTCGCGCCGACGAGGGAATGCGGTTTCCACAACCGGCTCCTCGACGCGTCGATCCGGCGCGGCGGGGCGTTGCTCCCTGAGGTGCGGCAGCATCTGTCGGAGTGCTCCTACTGTCGACATGCGGCGACACAACTCAGCCATTTTGAGGGCGAGTTGGGGATCCTGATCGCCGAGTCCGTGCTCGGCTGGGGCGCCCGTCGCTACTTCGACTCCCGTCGGACCCGTGGGCGGCAGGCGCTGCGGGCGCGCAGCATCTCCCCGTTCGGCGGCAGGCGGCAGCGAGGCGAGGCGCGCCCCAGGAGGAGCGGGCGTCTCCTGGGTGACGGGCGCGGGGCGGACCGCGATCTCCCCGGCACCGGCGGAGACGCCGAAGCCGAGGGCCGACGCGCAGGACCCGGGCTTCCCGGCGGCCTCGGGCACCCTGAACCCGGGGGGCGCTTCGCGGGCGCGGAACGGTTCGGAGCCGAGGAGGGCTTCGCGGACCCCGGGCTTCCCGGCGGATCCGGGCTTCCCGGAGGAGATGGGCACCCTGGTGATCCCGGGCTCCCCGGAGACCTCGGGCTTTCCGGACACCCCGGGTTTCCCGAAGACGGTGGGCACCCTGGTGACCCCGGGTTCCCTGGAGACCCCGGGGATTCCGGAGACCTCGGGCTTCCTGGAGGCTCCGGACGCCCTCGCGACTCCGGATTCCCCGGCGGCCTCGGGCTTCCCGGAACTGATGGGCACCCCGCAGGCGAGGGGCCTTCGGGTGGGGACGGGAGTCCCGGCGGCGAGGGTTCGGCGGGCGGCGGACGCGCTCGTACGGGCGGACGCCGCCGTTCGCAGGCCCTGTTCGCCTCGACGGGTCGCCGGGCCGCCAAGCCGGCCGAAGGGTCCCAGCAGGCGCTGGTCACCGGCGCCGGTCTGTCGGCGGCCCTGCTGGCGACCGTCCTCGCGGTCAGCCTGTGGCCGAACGAGGAGGGCGGCTCCGATCCCGCCGCGGCTATCGGCGCGAGCAGCAGCCGGACCCTGTCACCCACTCAGGGTGCCGAGGTCCCGCCGGTGACGTCCGCGCCGTCCCCCGCGGTCGGGACCCCGACCCGGCTGCGCGACGTGGACGCCGGTCTGTGCCTCGACATCCGCGACTCCCGGGCCGTGGAAGGCGCCGAGGTCACGCTGGACGCGTGCTCGACCGAGCGGACCCAGCAATGGGAGTACGAGCGGGACGGACTGCTGCGCAGCGTCGCCGGTCCCGCGCTCTGCCTCGACGCGCGGGCCGACGACGGTGTCCTCCTCCTCGGCCGCTGCGCCCAGGACGGGAAGCAGCGGGAGAACCTGCGCTACGACTTCACCGACGAGGGCGAGCTGTTGTCACGGGGGCGCGACGGACTGGCCGTCGCACCCGCGTCCAAGGACTCGGGCGCCGACATCGTGGTCAAGGTCCGCGACTACTCCGCGATACAGCGCTGGCGCGCCGAGAGCTCCTAGGCGCGAAACCGTCGGTCCTTCGACGGTTCCTGCCCCGGCAGTTGGCCGGGGCAGGGTATGTCCGCCGTTACGACACGACGTCCAGGGGCGGCTTGCCGGCGATGAAGTCCGCCGCGTTCTGGACCGCGGCCAGCGCTATCCGTACGAGGGTCTCGCGGGTGACACCGGCGACGTGCGGGGAGAGCACGACGTTCGGCGCCTTGAGCAACCGCAGGGCCGGGGTGGGCGGTTCGGGGTCGAAGACGTCGAGGCCGGCGCCGGCGAGCGTGCCCGCGTGGAGCGCGTCCGCGAGGGCGTCCTGGTCGATCAGGGCGCCCCGCGAGGTGTTGACGACGAACGCGGTCGGCTTGAGGAGCGCGAGCCGTTCGGCGTTCAGGAGATGCCGGGTCGCCTCGGTGAGCGGCGCGTGCAGACTGACGTAGTCCGACACCCGCAGCAGTTCCTCCAGTTCGACGTGTCGGGCCCCGCCGAGCCGTGCCTCCGTCTCGGCGGGCACCCGCGTGGGCCCCGCGTACACCACGCTCATGTCGAACGCGACGGCCCGCCGGGCGACCTCCTCGCCGATGTGGCCGAGCCCCACGATGCCGAGCGTCTTGCCGGACAGTTCGGTGATCGACTGCTGAAGCCGGGGCAGCGCCCAGTCCGCCTCGGTCAACGCGATGTGGGCGGGCACCAGTTGCTTGGCCAGGGCGAGCATCAGCGCGAAGGTCTGCTCGGCCACGTTCTGCTTCTCGGCGCCGCTGGAACCGATGTTGCACACGGGCACGCCCCGCTCGCGCGCCGCGTCCAGATCGACGTAGTCGAAGCCGTGACTGGCGCACTGGACGAGCTCCAGGTCCGGTGCGGCCGCGATGTGTTCGGCGGTCACCGGGCCGAGTCCGGTGACCACGACATGGGCCTCGCGCAGCGCGACGGGGTCCTCGTCGGTGGCCTCCACGACGGTGACCCTGGCCTGCCCGGGGAAGAGCGTGGCGAGCGCCGCACCCGCCGTACGGCCGCCCACGTGCGGGGAGACGACGGCGAGCACGTTCTTGGTGACGGTCATGCGGTTTCCTCGATCAGGTCGTCGGGGCCGATGGAGGCCGGGCGGGCGTGGCCGGACAGGGCGAGCGTGAGGTCGAACTCGGCGAGCAGACAGCGGACGACGTGTTCGACGCCCGCCTGGCCGTCGAGGCCGAGACCGTAGGCGTAGGGACGTCCGAGGAGCACCGCCCGCGCGCCGAGGGCGAGGGCCTTGAAGACGTCGTCGCCGGTGCGGATGCCGCTGTCGAAGAGCACGGTGAGCCGGTCGCCCACCGCCGCCGCCACCCGGGGCAGCGCGTCGGCGGCCGCGACGGACCCCGCCACCTGCCGGCCGCCGTGGTTGGAGACCACCACGCCGTCCATCCCGGCGTCGGCGGCGTGCCGGGCGTCGTCCGGGTGCAGGATGCCCTTCAAGACGATGGGCCCGTCCCAGTTCTCCCGCAGGAAGGCCAGGTCGGGCCAGGTCTTGCCGGGATCCGCGAACATGCTCACGAAGTGCATCACGGCCGCGTTCGGGTCCTCGTGCACCGGCTTCGCCAGACCGGCCAGGAACGCCGGGTCGGAGAAGTAGTTGGCGGTGCCGACGCCGTGCAGGAAGGGCAGGTACGCCTGGTCGAGGTCGCGCGGGCGCCAGGCGAGCAGCGGGGTGTCGAGCGTGACGATCAGCGCGGTGAACCCGGCCGCCTTCGCCCGGTCCAGGAAGCTGCGGGTGACCTCGCGGTCCTTGGCCCAGTACAGCTGGAACCAGCGCTCCCCGTCGTCCATGGCCTCGGCGACCTGCTCCATCGGGGTGCTGGAGGCGGAGGACAGGATGTACGGGACGCCCTGTGCGGCGGCGGCCCGTGCCGCGGCGCACTCCGCGTCCGGGTGCATGATCGACAGGACGCCGATCGGCGCGAGCGCGAGCGGCGCGGGCAGCGGCCGCCCCAGCACCTCGACGGACAGATCGCGTTCGTGGACGTCCCGCAGCATGCGCGGCACGATCCGGCGCCGGCCGAGTGCCTCCCGGTTGGCGCGCGCGGTGCTGCCGTCGCCCGCGCTTCCCGCCACATAGCCGACCGGACCGGGGCCCAGCCGCTGTTCGGTGAGCTCCTCCAGCCGTGTCAGATCGGTGGGCAGCCGTGGCACGGCGCCCGTCATCCCGTTCAGATAGATCTCGTACTGGAAGTCGGCCCAGTGCTTCGCCATCCGTACGTCCCGCCTCTCGTCCCCAAGACCGCGCTGTACGAGGTCGATCCTTACGAGAGTGACAAGTCCCGTCCACCGTGGTGCGCACAACGTGCGGCTGGGATCATCACGGTGTGACAAACAAGCCGTCCGGGATCCGGGAGCGCATCCGGCAGGAAATGGTCGCCGACCCGCGCGTCGTGGAGGCGATCGTCGCGGCGGTCCACGAACAGGTCCCGGTGTACGCGGCGCTCGACGACAGCCGGCTGCCCGAGGTACGGGCCATCGCGGCCTGGGGCCTGGAGCGGCTGCTCCACCTGTGGGCCACCGACGGCACGCTGGGCCCGGCCGATCTGCGGCGCTTCCGGGGCATCGCCTCGGCCCGCGCGGCGGACGGACGCCCGGTGCGGGCGGTGCTGCGCGCCTACCGGGTCGCGGGCACCGTCCTCACGGACGAGGTCGCCGCCCGCGCGCCCCGCCTCGGCGCCGCCGACGCCTTCGCGCTCGCCCGCATGCTCCTGGTCAGCCTCGACACCCTCTCCGAGGAGATGGCCACGGCGTACGCCGCCACCCGCGAGGATCTGGCCGGTGACCGGAACCGGGCGCTGCGACTGCTGCTCGACGACCTGATCGCCGGGCGGCACGCCTCGGTGGGCGCGCTGACCGACCGCTCCGCGCGGCTGGGCATCCAACTGCCCGATCCCTGCTGTCTGCTGGTGGCCGAGCCGGCCGCCGCGGACCGGCCCGATCCCGCGCACGGCACGGCGACGGACCTGCTCGACGCGCTGGCACCCCCCGGGGGCGAGGTGACGTCCCTGGCGACGGTACGGGGCTCGCGGGCCGTCCTGCTGCTGCCGCTCGCGGCGTCGGCGCGCGGGGCGGCGGTCCTCGGCGAACGGTGCTGGCGCGGCTGCGTCGTCACCGTCGAGAGCCCGGACCGGATCGCCCTCGCCCACCGGCTCGCGGCCGACGCGCTCGACACCGCCCCGGCGCACGCCCATCGCTCCGGGCGGTTGCTCACCGACGCCGACGCGCAGATCCTCGCCCTGCTCGCCGGGCGCCCGGCCGCCACGCCGGGCCACATCGCGCGGCTGGTGCTCGGGCCGCTCACCGAAACCGCGCAGGGGCATCTGCTGGACGCCCTCACGGCGTACATCGACTCGGGCTCGGCGAACGCCGCCGCGCGGGCCCTGCACCTTCACCCTCAGTCCGTGCGCTACCGCCTGCGCCGCGTCCTGGAGCTGACGGGCCGGGACCCCCGCGACCCCTGGCACCGGCTCACCCTGGACATCGCCCGCACGGTCCGCGACTGAGCGACCGCGGTCCGCGGGCCGGCCGGGTCACTCCTCGTCGCCGGGAGCTTCCGGCGATTCCGTGTCCGGGCCCTGTGAACGGACCCGCTGCACCTGCTCCAGCGATGCGCGCAGTTCGCCGAGCCAGTCGTCGGTGTGCCGCTGCACGAGACGGACGCACCAGGCCAGGGCGTCGCTGCGGCTGCGGGCGACCCCGGCCGCGACGAGCGTGTCGAGGACCTCGCGCTCGGGCTGGCGCAGCCGGGTCATGACGGGCGCGGCGACATGGGTGAACAGGGCGCGCTCGGTGCCGCACTCCACGCCCCAGGAGACCTTCTTGCCGAAACGGTGCTCCGCCTCGCGCGCGACCTCCATGCGGTCCTCGCGGGTGCGCTCGCGGAACTCCTGGACACGGGCCTGGAGCGCCGCCTCCTTCTCGGCGTCCGAGGCGCCCTCGGCGAGCTTCGGTTCGGGGATGCGGCCGACGACGGTGATCTCCTCGCGGTCGGCCCGCACCTCCGTCAGGCTCTCGAAGAGATCGTCGGGCAGGCGGCCGGCGAACCAGCCGCGCAGCTTCTCGCGTTGCTCCGATGTAATCATGTAATTACCATTACTCGCCCGCGATCGCGGCGCAAGGGGTGCCGGGGAAGTCCGCCGAGAGCGGAAGTCGAGGCGGCATGCCGGTTCAAGCGGAATGTTTCAGGCCTATTGCTGAGCCGTGTCATTCCGGCCAGGTGGCTGTCCGCAGTTGTCGTCGGGCGCTCAGTTACAGGCCTCACCCGATCGAATTCTGTGACTTCACGCCACTGATTCAATACTCAAAGTTACCGAAACGTGGGGGGTCGATGTGTGTTTCCTGTGCGGACTCGGCAGACTCGCGCTCGCCGAACCGGCACCGACCGAGCCGGTATCGCATTTCGATCGAGCGGAAGGATGCACACAATGCCGAACACCGCGCGTTGGGCAGCGACTCTCACCCTGACGGCCACCGCAGTCTGCGGCCCCCTTGTCGGGTCGGCCCACGCGGCCCCGTCCGGGCTCTACGCCCCCTCCGCCCTGGTGCTCACCACGGGCCACGGCCAGAGTGCCGCCGTCGCGACTCCGGAGCGCGCCGTCACCCTCAACTGCGCCCCTACGGCCTCCGGGACCCATCCGGCCGCACCCGACGCCTGCGCCGAACTCCGCGCGGTCAAGGGTGACCTCGACGCGCTGACGCCCAGAAACGGTGTCTTCTGTACCAGGCTGTACGACCCGGTGGTCGTCACCGTGGAAGGCGTCTGGCAGGGCAAGCGCGTCTCGTACGAGCACACCTTCTCCAACGAGTGCGTGAAGACCTCCTACGGGATGACGGTCTTCGCGTTCTGAGAGACCGGGATCGCGTGGCCGTCGTGAACATGGACCGGGAGCCGTAGCTGGGGAGTGCGGGACCCGTCACGAAGCGTCATGTGATTTCGCACCGAGGGCCGGTCAGACGGAGTGGGGCCGTCGACCGGCCCTCGGCATGTCCGCGTCCGCGCGGCCGCCCGAAGCCGGTACGGCATCACCGCCGAGGTGCCGGCGCGGCCGGCCGGGGCATCACCCCGAGGGCGCGGCCGCGGCCGGCCGGACTTTCCGGTCCGGCGGCGTTCGCGCACTACCACGCCGGGGGTTTCCGTGCGCCGCACGGCCCAGGCCCGTCACCGTTCCGGGTCGCCCGGGATGCCGGCGCGGCCGAGATGGAGTAGCGGTGGAGCATGGGTGCACTCCTCGACTGGGACCAGCGGCTGTTCACACGGGTGGCCTCCGCACGGGTGCCCGGAGCCGATCCGGCGCTGCTGCGGCTCAGCCACGCGGCCGACCACGGCCGCCTGTGGCTCGGCGCGGCCGCCGGGCTGGGCCTCGCCGGAGGCCCGGCCGGGCGCCGGGCGGCGCTGCGCGGTCTCGGCTCGCTCGCGCTGGCCTCGTTCACCGTCAACACGCTGGTGAAGTGGAGCGCCCGCCGCCCCCGCCCGCTGCTGGAAGGCGTCCCCACGATCCGGCGCCTGTCCCGACAGCCGCACACCACCTCCTTCCCCTCGGGGCACTCCGCCTCCGCCGCGGCCTTCGCCACCGCCGTCGCCCTGGAGTCCACGCGCTACGGCGTCCTGATCGCGCCCGTGGCCGCCGCCGTCGCCTTCTCCCGTGTCTACGTGGGGGTCCACTACCCGGGAGACGTCCTCGTGGGGGTGGCCGTCGGCGCGGGCGCGGCCGCCCTCACCTGCCGCTGGTGGCCGCCGCGCCCCGTCGTACCGGAGCGGGAGCGGCCCGCCGCGAGGGCACCCGCGCTGCCGCTCGGCAGGGGGCTTGTCCTCGTCGTCGACGCTCCGGCGGGTGCCGGAGCGCCCGGGGCCGCGCTGCACGCCCGGCGGCTGCGTTCCCTGCTGCCCGAGGCCGAGGTGATCGAGCGCGGCCCCGACGACGACTTCGCGGAGCTGCTCGCCGTGGCGGCCGACCGGGCCGTCGAGACGGGTGGCGCCCTCGGGGTCTGCGGGGGCGACGCCCGTCTCGGCGCCGCGGCCCGCGAGGCGGCCCGACGGGGGCTCGCGCTGGCCGTGTTCCCCGGCGGCACCGACGACCGCTTCGCGCGGGACGTGGGTGTGCACGACTTCGAGGGCGCCTCCGTCGCGGTCGCCCGCGGCGAGGCGGTCTCGGTGGACATCGGCGTGGCCCGTGCGGGCACGGGGGAGGACACCTGGTTCCTCAACGAGTTCAGCCTCGGCCCGTACCCCGAACTCGCCCGGCTGCGGGAGCGGCTTGAGCGGCGCTGGGCAGGCGCTCCGGCGGTGGCCGCCGCCCTGGTCCGGGTGCTCCGCGCCGCCCGGCCGGTCGAGCTGACCGTCAACGGCCGGCCCCGCAGCGTGTGGCTGCTCCTCGCGGGCAACGGGCAGTTCGTGCCGGAGGGGCTCGCCCCCGCCTTCCGGCCGCGTCTGGACGACGATCTGCTCGATGTGCGCCTGGTCGACGCCGGCCGCGCCCTCGCCCGTACCCGTGCCGTCGCCGCCGCGCTCCTCGGGACCCTGGAACACACGCGGGTCTACGAGGCCGAGCGGGTCCCCTGGGTGGAGCTGGAGGGGATCCTCGGCGCGGACGTCCCCGCGTTCGACGGTGAACCGCGCCCCGGCGCCGCCGGGTTGAGGCTGGAGAAGGAGTACCGGGCCCTGGTCGTGTACCGGCCCGCCCGGGCACGGGACGAGACGGTCCAGGAGGCGAGCGGGGTCCCGCCGCGGCCGCTCACCGCACAGGGGTGAGGGGCCGCCGTCTCCCTGCGGACGGCGGCCCCTCGGCCTGACCGGTGCCGCGACGGGGCGAACGCCGCCTGCCGTGGCACCGGTGATCGGGTCAGGACCCGCTCACATGTGGACGACCGGTGCGGCGTCCGGGTCCTGGACCGGCTTGCCGCGGCGGTAGAGGACCAACGCGATGAGCGCTCCCGCGGCGAAGAAGCCGGCCGACCACCAGAAGGCGGTGGTGTAGCTCTCGATCGTCGACCGGGCCTGGACCAGCTTGTCCGTCGCGTCCTTGCCGACGAGGTAGCTGCTCGCCGCGCCGGCGGCGAGGGTGTTCAGCAGCGCCGTGCCGATCGAACCGCCCACCTGCTGCATGGTGTTGACGGTCGCCGAGGCGACGCCCGCGTCCTCGGGGGCGATACCGCTGGTGGCCAGCGACATGGCGGGCGGCATCACCATGCCGAGCCCGGCGCCGATCAGGAGCAGCTGCGGCAGCACGTCGGTCGAGAAGGACGAGCCGACGCCGATGCCGGTCAGCCAGGCCATCCCGAGCGCGGCGACCGCGAAGCCCGCGGGGATGACGGCCTTCGGGCCGATCCGGGGCACCAGGACGGTGGTGGAGACCTGCGCCATGACCATCAGCGTCGCCATCATCGGCAAGAAGGCCACACCGGTCCTGGTGGGGCTGAAGCCGAGGTTCAGCTGAAGGTAGTAGGTCAGGAAGAGGAAGACGCCGAACATGCCCGCGCCGGTGATCAGGACCGCGAGGAACGAGGCGGCGCGGTTGCGGTCGAGCAGGACGCGCATCGGCAGCAGCGGGTGCGCGGCCCGAGTCTGCCACCAGGTGAACGCGGCCAGCAGGATGCCGCCCGCGGCGAGGAAGCCCCAGGTGAGAGGGGAGCTCCAGTCGTGGGTCTCGGCGTTGGAGAAGCCGTAGACCAGGGAGAAGAGGCCGGTGGAGACCAGTAGGGTGCCCGGCAGGTCGAGCTTGGAGTCCGCGGCGTCACGATGACCGCTCAGCAGGACCCAGCCGCCCGCGAAGGCGACGACGGCGAAGACGAGGTTGACGAACAGGGTCCAGCGCCAGTCGAGCGCGTCGGTCAGCAGGCCGCCGAGCAGCAGGCCCACCGCGCCACCGGCGCCGGCGATGGCGCCGTACACGCTGAACGCCTTGGCGCGCTCCTTGGCGTCGGTGAACGTCGTGTTCAGCAGTGAGAGGGCGGCCGGTGCGAGGAGGGCGCCGAACACGCCTTGCAGGGCGCGCGCGGTGACCAGCATCCCGAATCCGGTCGAGGCGCCGCCCAGCACGGAGGCACCGGCGAATCCGGCGACACCGACCAGGAAGGCGGGCTTGCGGCCGAAGAGGTCGGCGATCCGCCCGCCGAGCAGCAGCAGGGAGGCGAAGGCGAGGGAGTACGCGGTGACGATCCACTGCCGGCTGCCGTCGGAGAAACCGAGGTCCGCCTGGGCGGAGGGCAGGGCGATGTTCACGATGGTGGCGTCGAGGACCACCATCAGCTGGGCGATGCCGATGATCGAGAGGATCCACCACCGGCGCTTCGACGCGGCGGCGGACGCGGGGTCCGCCGCACCGGCGCCGGTGCCTTTGGTCAGGGTCTGGGACATGGGAGAGGCACTCCAGGGAAGTCGCTCGTTACATGTACGTAAACGAAACGGTTTCGTACACATCGACATCCCGACCTTAGGCCCCGCCGAGCGAAACGGCAACGTTTCGCTAGTCGTCCGGGTGTGACGTCCGTCCCATCGGCGTCCCTGGACCGTGGGAGCTCAGGCCAGCTGCCGCCGCACCAGCTCGTGCAGCCGGCCGCCCGTGTCCGCCAGCAGCTCCGCGGGTGAGCCCTGTTGAGCGACCCGGCCGTTCTCCATCACGATGACGCGGTCCGCGTCCAGCACCGTCGACAGCCGGTGCGCGATCACCACCCGGGTGGCGTTCAGCGCCTTGGTGCTCTCGATCACCGTGCGCTGCGTCGCGTTGTCCAGGGCGCTGGTCGCCTCGTCGAAGTAGAGGATGCGCGGCCGTCGTATCAACGCCTGCGCGATCATGAGGCGTTGACGCTGGCCGCCCGAGATGGCGCCGCTGCCCGCGACGAGCGTGTGCAGCCCCATCGGCATCCGCCTGATGTCCTCGGCCAGGCCCGCCATCTCGGCCGCCTCCATCGCCTCCTCCGGCGTGTACGCCTCGGTGCCGCAGATGCAGTCGAGGACCGAGCCCGTGAAGGGCTGCGCGTGCTGGAGCACCACACCGCACTGGCGCCGTACGGCGGACTGGTCGAGCGCCGCCAGATCCTGGCCGTCGTACAGCACACTGCCCGACACCGGCCGGTCGAAGCCGATCAGCAGCCGCAGCAGGGTGGACTTGCCGCAGCCGCTCGGGCCCACGACCGCCACGAACTCGCCCGGCCGGACGGAGAACGACACGTCGTCGAGGACGAGCGGACCGTCGTCGGCGTAGCGGAACGACAGCCGCCGTGCCTCGATCCCGCCGGACAGCACACCGGGACGCGTACTCGCCCCGCGCACCTCGGGCGTCGCGTCGAGCACCGGCCTGATCTCCTCGAACATCGGCAGCGCGGCCACCGCGGACACGAGTGCCCCGGTGATCTGGGCGACCGACGTCAGCAGCATCGTCATCGACGTGTTGAAGGTGAGGAAATCCGCCGCCGACAGCGATCCGCGCGCCGGACCCGCCAGCAGCATGAACATCAGCAGGGAGCACAGCGGCAGATACACCGAACCCATCACCGTCGTCAGGTTCTTGACGCGGCCGACCTGCTGCTGGAGTTCACGGCTGCGGGCGAATCCGCCCGCCCAGGCCGCGTACGCGTAGTTCTCGGCCGCCGCGACCCGCAGCTTGGGCAGCCCGCGCAAGGTCTGGAAGGCCTGGTTGTTCAGCTTGTTGCCCAGCACCACCAGGCGGCGCTGCCCGCGCACCTGCCACAGGCCGAGCCCCAGGAACACGGCCGCGACGACGACGAGCATGCCGATCGCGGCCAGCGCCATGGGCGCGCTGTACCAGAACAGCAGACCCAGGTTCATCGCGCCGACCGTGCCCGCCTGCGCGAGCGTGGGGCCGACCCCCGCGAGCAGCCTGCGGATCGCGCTCACGCCCATCGCGGCGCTCGCGAGCTCACCGGTCGAACGGGCGGCGAAGAACGAGGTGGGGAGCCTCAACAGGCGGTCCCACACCGCCGGTTGGAGACTCGCCTCGATCCGGCCCTCCATCCGCAGCAGGGTGAGGTTCTGGAGCAGCATGAACGCCGCCGACACCACGCTGGTGACGATGAGCGCGAGACAGACCTGCGTGATCAGTCCCTGCTCGGCCCGCGGGACGTAACTGCCGAGCACCCGGCCGGTCGCGACCGGCACCAGGGCCCCGATCGCCACGGTCACCAGAGAGCTGATCGCGAGGTTCCGCAGATCCCCGCCCGTGCCCGTGAGACAGAACCGCAGCAGCCTCAGCGGGCTCAGCCTGCGTTCGGGCAGCGGGCGGTAGAACATCACGGCGCGCGGCTCGAACTCCGGGGCGTTGGCCTTCTCCACCGGTGTCTCCCGCCCGGACGACGGCTGTACGGCGACATAGCCGCCCCGCCGCCACAGGAGCGCCACCGGCGCGCCGGACACCGCCCGGCTGCCGACCAACGGACCGATGTCGTCCCGCCACCAGCGTCCGTCCAGCCGCACGGCACGGGTGCGCAGCCGTGAGGCGATCGCGATCCGTTCGACGGGGTCGAGCCGCTCGCTCTCCGTGCCGCCGCCCGCCCGTTCCGCGAGCGTGACCCCGGCCGCCCGGGCGACCAGTTCGCAGGCCGCGTAGGTGGCGTCCGTGTCCGCCGCGGTCGGGCGCTTGGGCGCGGTTCTCCCGATCGAGGCGAGCAGGGTGCGGTCGGCCTGGGCGCGGACGGCCTCACCGGCCTCGATGCCCGCCGCCGCACGGTCCTCGTGGCCGGCCTCCAGCTCCTCGATCCATCGGTCGAGCATGGACAGCAGCCGGTGCTGCTGGTCGACCATGCCCTGCCAGACACCGGAGTCCATCAGCAGATCGGCCGCCGCCTCGGCCCCGTACAGCGAGCCGTACTGCACGCTCCTGGGCGGGACCTGCATCCAGAACACGTCCTCGTCGGTGGGCGCGGCGGCGTTCTGCGTGGCCGTGGGCGCCTGGAAGAGGACGGACAGGCCGCGTCCGACGCCGAGCGCGAGGGCGTGCTCCAGCGGGCTCGACACCGGCGGCACCGACTGCGGGTTGCCGTAGGCGTCGTACGACCAGGTCGCGGTGTCCGCCGCCGGCTGGTGCAGCTCGCGCAAGCCGATCCGGCGCAGCTCGCAGCCGCGCAACGGCCTTCCCACCAGCGTGTGCTGAGGACCCGTCACCGGGCCGAGGAGCAGGGAACCTGCTTCGAGGCGGCCGAGGTGGTGCCAGTGGCCCTGCCGGGCCGCGTCGACCGCGAACAGGTCCATGGCGCCCGCGATCACCAGCCACAGGACCTGCGGGCCCTCCAGATCCAGGCGGCCGAGACCCGCGCCGCCGACCGGGGTGCCCATGCCGCCGAGCGCGCCGAGCACCGAGTCCTGTTCGTGGACTCCTTCGTGAACCGTCGTCATCTCAACGCTCCCTGACCAGACCGGCGTACGGGCCGCCGGCCGCCACCAGTGCCTCGTGCCGCCCGCGTTCCACGATCCGGCCGTGTTCGAGCACGACGATCTCGTCGCTGTCCCGCACGGTGCTGAGCCGGTGGGCGATCACCACACAGGCGCAGCCGCGCCGGCGCAGGTTGTCCATGACGGTCTGTTCCGTCTCCGCGTCCAGGGCGCTGGTGACCTCGTCGAGCACCAGGATGCTGGGCCTGCGCACCAACGCCCGCGCGATCTCCAGACGTTGCCGCTGACCGCCGGAGAAGTTCCGGCCGTCCTGCTCGACGCGGCTGTGGATCCCGCCGGGGCGGCGCGCGACGACGTCGTACAGCGCGGCGTCCTGGAGCGCGGCGGTCACCGCGTCGTCGGGGATCGAGGGATCCCACAGCGCCACGTTGTCGCGGACCGTGCCCTCGAAGAGGAACACGTCCTGGTCCACGAACGACACGGAGGAGGCGAGCGCACCGCGCGGTATGTCCTCCAGCCGGCGGTCGTCGATACGGATCGTGCCCTCCCACGGGGTGTACAGGCCCGAGATGAGCCGGGACACCGTCGACTTGCCGCTGCCCGAACCGCCGACGAGGGCGACCTGCTGCCCCGGGCCGACCGTCAGCGAGAACCCGGACAGCAGCGGCTCGTCGAGCGGGCTGTAGCCGAACGTGATGTTCTCCAGTTCGACATGGCCCCGCAGCCGCCGGGTCGACTCGCCCGTGCCCGAGCGCGCGTAGAGCGGGTCGGCGCGGAAGTTCTCCACGTCCCTGAGCCGCGCCACGTCGGCCGCGAAGTCCTGGATGCGGCCGGCCACGCCGTTGAGCCGGGTCACCGGCGCGGTGAAGCGGGTCACCAGGGCCTGGAAGGCGACCAGCAGCCCCACCGAGACCTGTCCCTCGACCGCCCGCAGACCGCCGATCCACAGGATCAGCGCGCTGTTGAGCATCGCCAGGGTCGGGGCGACCACGCCCAGCCAGGCGCTCGGCACACCGAGGCGCTGCTGCTCCTCCAATGTGGTGGCGTGCTGGCCCGCCCACTTGCGGAAGTAGCCGTCCTCGCCGCCGGTGGCCTTCATCGTCTCGATCAACTGGAGCCCGGTGTAGGCGGTGTTGGTCAGCCGGGCGGTGTCGGCGCGCAGCTTGGCCGTGCGGGTGGCGCGCAGCCGGATCACCACGCGCATCGCCACCACGTTGAGCAGCGCGACACCGATGCCGACGGCCGTCAGCTGCGGGTCGTAGGTGTAGAGCAGCACGGCGTACAGGACGACGACGACCGCGTCCACGCCCGCTGCGGCCAGGTCGCGCGCCAGGGTCTCGGCCACCGCGTCGTTGGACTGGAGTCGTTGCACGAGGTCGGCCGGGCTGCGCTGGGAGAAGAAGGTGACCGGCAGCCGCAGCAGATGCCGCAGGAACCGGGCGCTGGAGAGCGTCGAGGAGATGATGCGGCCGCGCAGGAGATTCGCCTGCTGGAGCCAGGTCAGCACCACCGTCAGCAGCACGGAGGCGCCCATGGACGCGAACAGCACGCCGAGCAGCGAGCTCTGACCGCCGATCAGATACTGGTCGATGAACGTGCGGCTCAGCGCGGGTACGGCCGCGCCGACCGCGACCAGCAGCAGACTCGCCAGCACGGCGACGGGCATCGTGCCCGAAGTGCCGCGCAGCCGGGCCGGCATGGCGCCCAGTACCCCGGGTCTGCGGCCTCCCCTGCGGAATTCGGCTCCCGGCTCCATGACCAGGACGACTCCGGTGAAGCTGGTGTCGAAGTCCTCCATGGGTACGAAACGGCGGCCCTTGCCGGGGTCGTTGACGTACACGCCCCGGCGTCCGAAGCGGCGCCCCATGCCGTCGTACACGACATAGTGGTTGAACTCCCAGAACAGGATCGCGGGCCCCCGCACCTCGGCGAGCGCGGCCGTGTCCATCTGCATGCCCTTGGCGGTCAGACCGTAACTCCGCGCCGCTTTCAGCAGGTTGCTCGCGCGCGAACCGTCCCGCGAGACACCGCACGCGATGCGCAGCTCTTCGAGCGGGACGTGCCGGCCGTGGTGGCCGAGCACCATCGCGAGGGACGCGGCACCGCACTCCACGGCCTCCATCTGGAGGACGGTGGGCGTACGCACGCTCCTGACCCGGGTCCTGGGCACGCCCCGCCGGGCCGGCGTGGCGGCGCGGCGTCGGCCGCGGGTCTCCGGCGCGGGGCTCACGGCAGGAGCCAGTCGACGGGGCGCTGGCCGGCGAGGCGGATGGAGGCGGTGGCCGAGGTCATGGAGGCCGGTGCGTAGGGCGGCCCGTCCGCGGAGGACCACGTCAGTCCACTCGGCGTGGTGGAGGACCGGTCGAGCCGGACGAGGACGGCGACCGGCCTGCCCTTCCGGCTGAACTGCTCGCCCAGTTGGGCGTCTCCCAGGTACGCGGCTATCTGCTGCCGGGTCTGCACGACGCGGCCCACCGCCTTCACATGGCCGCGCAGCACTCCGTACCGCTGGGCCGGCACGGACTGCACGGCGAGGTCGACGGCGGCGCCGGCGGGTATGCCCGCGGCGCTCCCCGCGGAGACGTACACCGTCGCGTACAGGGGGTCGTCGGCGTGGGCGACCTTCTCCACGGCGGCCACGTCGGCGCCGGTCGAGATGATCGCGCCGATGGTGGCGGCCAGGGCGGTGACACGGCCCGCGGCGACCGTGCGGACGACGGACGTCTCCCCCTGCGCGGTACGCACCTTCAGTACGGGCGCGTTCGCGGGAAGCCGTTCGCCCTCCTTCGTGAGGACCGCGGTGACCTGCCCGGCGACCGGGCTCTGGAGGATGTAGCTGCCCTCGGCGTGGGTGAGGACGGCGGGCGCGTCGACGGTGGACGCGACGGTGCCCGTCACGGCCCACACGGAGGCGGCGGCCACGGCGAGAACGGTCACGGCGAGGACGAGCCGGCCCTGCGGGCGGGCGAAGCGGACCGGGAGGTCGAGCTCTTCGGGCGACCGCAGTCGGGCGAGGGCCTGCTGGCGGAACTGCACGGGATGCTTCTCACCTGTTCGAGAGGCTCACGGCACCCGAGAGTCCCGGAACCTGTGGGGCGGCTCCGGGACTCTCGGCGGCGTGAAACGCGATCAGAGACCGGCGACCAGGCCGGTGACCGGGGCGGTGTTCAGGCCGGTCACACCCTCGACGGTGCCGATGGCCGTGCCCAGGACGCCGGAGACCGGGGCAACGCCGTCCACCAGGCCGGTGACGGTGCCGACCGCGTTCAGCGAAAGGCCACCGGAGACGTTGTCGAGGTCGGCGTCGGAGATCTCGGCGGTCTCGACACGGGGGGTGGAGTTCATGATGGAACTTCCCTTCATATGGATAGTCACAAGGGGGGAGAGCGGCCCCCTCTGGGGGACAGAAAACGGCCGCCACCGCGGGGCGCGGCGCTCGTTCCCGGGAACGGTGCCGCGACCTGTGCGATGCCACGGATCAAAGCACGGCCGCAGCGCGCCCTTCCACTCAACCAGGGCTCTCACCTGCGCATTTGTGCTCCATGAGCGGGGAAGCGTGCAGGGGCGCACACGCCTCTGCGGCCACTTCTTCACATGCTGCGCGGCATCGGTTCACCCGAACCCTTGCCACGTGCGCGCCGAAGGGGGCGGGCCCGCCCGATCGGCGCGCGGGGGGCGCGCGACTGTGCAGATCCCCGGTCCGAGGTGACCCCGGTGAGCACGGGCTGTGCAGATTCCCCGAACCCGGGATTCCGCCCTCACTTGTCGACGGAGTGTCCCCGGGTGGTCGCGGTCCGTGCCCGCCGGGGGAGTGGTGCGGCGGTCGTGGCCGTCGGCCGGCCGGGATGCGCGGACACCGAGGCCGTGCCCCGATCCCCGTCGCAGCCCGCCCCGCGAGTGAAATGCCCCGGTTGTCTCCGCAATCGATGTCTTTGGCGAGACCAACTCCCGCGATTTGCAATGGCAGTTGAACACCCCGGGAGACACACGCGTATCAACGGGCAAGCAGGCGCCCCCTAGTCAGCTGCCGGACGCGGCACCGCCCCCGTCCCCAGGAGGTCAAGAGTTGAGTCACAAACGGATACCCAAGCGCAAGGCCGCCATCGCGGTGGGAGGCGTCGCGGCGCTCGGAGCGGCGGCTCTGCTGCTGCCCAACGCCAACGCGTCGCAGTCGAACGGGGATGCCGCCACTCCCAGAACCTTCAAGGCGAACGACGTCTCGAACGTCGCCTCCATGCTGGCCACCCAGCTGGGCGACACCTTCGCCGGCTCGTACTACGACGCGCAGCAGAAGCAGCTCGTCGTGAACATCGTCGGTAACAACAGCAACGCCGTCGACCAGATCGAGAAGGCCGGCGCGGTGGCCCACCAGGTGCAGAACAGCACCGCCGCGCTGACGAGCGCCGCCAAGACGCTCAAGGCCGACGCGACCGTCCCGGGCACGGCGTGGTCCGTGGACCCGAAGACCAACGAGATCCGCGTGACCGCGGACTCCACGGTCACCGGCGACAAGTGGAACACCGTGGAGTCGACCGTCAAGAACCTCGGTTCGGGCGTGGCGACCCTCTCGAAGTCGGCGGGAACCCTCAAGCCCTTCGTCGACGGCGGCGACGCCATCTTCGGCGGCAACGTGCGCTGTTCGCTCGGCTTCAACGTCACCGCGGGCGACGGAACCCCCGCCTTCCTCACCGCGGGCCACTGCGGTGTCGCCGCCGCCAAGTGGTCGGACTCGCAGACCGGCGCGTCCATCGCCACCGTCGACCAGGCCACCTTCCCCGGGGCGGGCGACTTCTCCCTCGTCAAGTACGACGACCCGGCCACGCAGACGAACAGTGCCGTCAACGTCGGCAACGGGCAGAGCGTCCAGATCAACCAGGCCGTGGAAGCCGCGGTCGGCCAGCAGGTCTTCCGGATGGGCAGCACCACGGGTCTGCACAACGGCAACGTGACCGGCCTCAACGCCACCGTGAACTACCCGGAGGGCACCGTCACGGGCCTCATCCAGACCGATGTGTGCGCCGAGGCGGGCGACAGCGGTGGCTCGCTGTTCACCCAGGACGGCGGCGCGGTCGGCCTGACCTCCGGCGGCAGCGGCGACTGCACGGCCGGCGGCGAGACCTTCTTCCAGCCCGTCACCACCGCGCTGGCCGCGGTCGGTGCGACGCTGGGCGCCGGAGACGCGGGTGCGGCGGGCACGGGCGGCGCGGCCGACCCCAGCGCGAGCGCGGCCGACCCCGGCGCGACGGACCCGGGCGCGGTGGACCCGAGCGCGAGCGCGGCCGACCCCGGCGCGGGCGGCGTGGCCGACCCCAGCGCGAGCGCGGCCGACCCGGCCGCGACGGACCCGGGCGCGGGCACCGGACAGAGCGGTACGAACCACCGGCACAAGAAGCACCACAAGTCCGGCGCGGCGGCCCAGCAGTCGGCCGCGGCCTCGGGTGACGGCTCGGGCCTCGTGTCCACGCCGTGAAGCCGGTGAACCCGGCGATCAAGAACCACTGAGCGGCCAACGGAACAGGGAATTCCGGCCGACGGTGGACAGGTCCGGCCCTCCGGCGGGAGGGTCGGACCGCCCTCATGCGGGGCCACTACTCCCGCCGTGCGGCCGTACCCGCAGCAGCAGCAGCGCCACATCGTCAGGCCGCTCCTGCGCGACCTCGCCCCGCTGGAGCAGGGTGTCGGCCAGCTCGTCCAGCGGCTGGTGCCCGCTCGCGGCCAGCCTGCGCGCGAGATCGGCGAGCGCGTCCTCGATGTCGACACCGGGGGTCTCGATCAGACCGTCGGTGTACAGGGCGAGCACGGACCCGGGGATCAGCGGCACCTCGGTCGTGGGATAGACGGCGTGGGCGTCGATCCCCAGCAGCGGCCCGCCCGCCAGGTCGAGCACCTTCACCTTGCCGTCGGGACGCAGCAGCAGCGGCGGCGGATGCCCCGCCCTGGCCATCACGGCGACATGGCGCGCCGGGTCCAGCCGCAGATACAGACAGCTGGCGAAGAGCTCGGTGCCCAGGTCGATGAGCAGCCGGTTGGTGCTTCCCATCACCTCCCCCGGCCCTTGACCCACCGCCGTGTACGCGCGGACCGCGGTACGGAGCTGCCCCATCAGCCCCGCCGCCGTCACGTTGTGCCCCTGGACGTCCCCGATCACCGCCGCCGCCCGGCCGTTCGAGGACACCAGGTCGTAGAAGTCACCGCCGATGTCCATGCCCTGGGTCGCCGGCAGATAGCGTGCCGCCGCCTCGATCGAGGCCAGCGGCGGCAGCGAGGCCGGCAGCAGCGCCGCCTGGAGGCCCTGGGCGAGCTGGAGCTTGGCGTCGTAGAGCAGGGCGCGTTCCAGCGCCTGGGCGATCAGCCCGCTCAGACTGGTCAGCACCGCCCGCTCGTCGGGCGCGAAGTGGTGGGACTGCGTGTACCCGAGGACACACGTGCCCACCGCCCGGCCGGAGGCGACCAGCGGCAGATACGCCCACGCCCCCATGCCGTCAGGGGTCGCGTTCCGTGACGGGTACAGCCGCTCCAGCTGCTCGCGCGAGTCGAAGAACGCGGGCACCCCCGTGTTCAGGGCCTGGGCGCCCGGCGTCGGCTCGCTCAGCGGCAGCCCGTTGAACCGCTCCACGATGTGCGCGTCCGGATAGCCGCGGTGCCCCAGGACGTGCATGCGCCCGGCCCGGCTCGCGAGGACGACCAGGGACTGGCTCCCGACGGCGGGCGAGATCTCGTCCGCCACCAGCTGCACCACGTCCTGCACCCCCGCCGCCTCCGTCAGCGCGCTCGCCAGACTCAGCACATGGGAGATCGTCACCAGGCGCGGGCTGCCGTCACGCCGCTGCGGTCCCGCCCGCGTCATCTCGGACACCGGCCTGGCCCGCGAGATCCGCACGCTCAGCCCGCTCGTACTCGGATACAGCCGGAACGACAGCCAGTCTCCAGGGGGCCGCAGCGCGACGAAGGAGGTCACGTGCTGGCTGATCAGCGCTGCCCGGTAGCGGTCCTCGTAGACCGGGTCGTTCAGCCAGGGCACCGCCGCCCACAGCTGGGTGCCCAGGAGACGGCTGACCGGCACGCCGAGCAGCTCGGCCGTCGCCGCGTTGGCGAAACCGACCCGCCCGTGCAGATCCAGCGAGCACAGCCCGTACGGCAGCCGCCCCACCATCCGCGTGGCCTCCACCGTGCCGAGCGTGCCGCCGGGATCCGTCGCCGACGGCGTGAGCAGGTCGGGCTCGGGGTGCAGCGGGAGGTTCTCCGCGGCGGCCCGCTCCAGGCGCAGCGCGAGCCGGTCGCAGGCCGCGGTGAGCCGTTCGCGTTCCCGGTCGGAGAGGTCCTGCGGGTGCGAGCCGGGCCAGGTGACGTAGGCGGCGCCGTAGACGGTGGTCGCCGTGGCCACCGGGAGCGCGGCCAGGGCGAAGGGGTAGGGGAGCACCACGGCGATCCGGGGATACCTGCGGGCCATCTCCTGCTCGCCCCCCACCCAGACCAGCCGCCGCTCCCGTACGGCCTCGGCGACCGGGATCGGCGCGTTGAGCCCCACACGTTCCCAGGGAGCGGCGAAGGCGCGCGGCAGCCCCGCGGAGACCGCCATCTCCAGGACGGGCTCGCGCGAGGCCAGCAGATAGACGGCTCCCGAGTGCGCGTGCACGTCGTCGAGCATCGAGGCCAGGGTCAGCGACAGCAGCGGACGTCCCACGGGGGCCGGCCGGGCCGCCGGTGCCTGCGCGGCCTCCAGTCCCTCGGACACGGCGACCACCTCCTCGCGGGGCCGTCCACGACCTCCGCACCTCCAGGGGACAAGGCTCCTCCCTGGCGGCCGATCGCGCACGGCGAACCGGCCCCGCCCCGGGAGCACGGTGTGCGGCCCAAGCGTCACGACGGTTTCGATTGCGTTCGATCGGCCGTCCCGCACGGGCTCCACCGCAGGCCCGACGCGTTCGGAACGGTCACAGGGGCTGCGCCCGAGCCCGGGAAGCGCTGTAATGACGGCGTGGTCAGTGAGGGTGCTGCGGAACGCGGAACGAGAACGTCGCGTGCCGAACTTGCCCTGAAGACGCTCACCGCGGATCTCGACCCACGCGAACGGCTGCACCGCCTGCTGGAACAGGCGCTCGTCTTCACCGGTGCGACCGTGGCAGCCGTGTACTCACCCAGTGTGAGCGGCGGTGAACTGCATCTGGCCGAGTCCGCAGGAGTGCCCAGGACGCTGTACGGGCTCCGCGACAGCTACCCCCTGCCCGGCGGCTCCCCGGCCGCCGAGGCCCTGCGCACGGGAGAGCCCTGCTGGCTCGGCCCCGAGCAGCTCGCCCACTGCGCCGATGCCCGGCGGCTGTCCTTCCAGGACTTCACGCTGGCCGTGCTGCCCCTGCGGGACCGGACCGGCTGCCTGGTCGCCGTCAGCGACAACCCCGACGGATTCGGCGCCGAGGACCGGGCCTGCCTCGGACTGCTCGCCGAGGCCGTCGTCTGCCCACCGGCCCCCCTGCCCGACGACACGGCGGAACTGCCCGCCAGCTCGTTCAGCCTCGCCATGGACACGGGGCACGTCGAGGTCGACCACGAGGTGCTCGAACTGTTCGGGCTGTCCCCCACCGCCTTCGACGGCAAGGTCGAGACCCTGCTGTCCATGGCGGTCCCCGAGGACCTCCCGGCACTGATGTCCGCGGTGGAACCGGACCACATGTCCATCGGCGACCGCGAACTGGAGTTCCGCATCCTCCAGCCGTCCGGCGGACACCTGTGGCTCCGGCTGCGCGCCCGCCTGCTGCCCTCGGGGGAGGGCCGTCCCGCACGGCTCGTGGGCACCGTCTCCGACGCCTCCAAGCTGCGCTCCGGGGTCAGCGACGTGGGCCGCGTCCAGCGGCTCGCCGCCGCCCTGGCCACCGCCGGCACCGTCCGCGACGTCGGCCAGGCCGTCGTCACCGCCCTGCGCAAACCCCTCCAGGCCGACCGGATCGCCGTCGCCGAGCTGGAGGGCGACCGCCTCGTCGTCACCCTCCTGGACCCCCCGCAGCCGGAGTTCTGGCCGGAGCTGTGGCGCAGTGAATGGCGCTCCGAGTGGCCCGACGCCCCCGTCCGGGCCATGCCCACGCTCGCGGCGGCCCTGAACGAGGGGCGTCCCGCCATCTGGCCCGCGGGCGCCGACCTGGAACCCGCGCTCTCCGAGGTCGGCCCCGGCGGACTCGCCGTCCTGCCGCTGCCCGCGGGCGGACGCATGGCGGGCGCCTGCCTGATCGGCTGGGACACCCCGCACGAGTTCGCCCCCGAGGAGCGGGCGCTGCTCACCGCCTCCGCGGGACTCGCCGGGCAGGCCCTGGTGCGCGCCCACGCCTTCGACGCCGAGCACGAACTCATCAGCATGCTCCAGCGGACCCTGCTCCCGCGCCGACTGCCCCGGCTGCCCGGCGCGGTCGCCGTCGCCCGCTATCTGCCCACCACCTCCGGCCTGGACGTCGGCGGCGACTGGTACGACGTCATCCCGCTGCCCGACAACCACGTCGCCCTCGTCATCGGCGACGTCCAGGGACACAACGCCTCGGCCGCCACCGTCATGGGCCAGATGCGCACCGCCCTGCGCGCCTACGCCGTCGAGGGCCACCCGCCCGACGTGGTGGTCTCGCACGCCAACCGGCTCCTCCTCGATCTGGAGACCGACCTCTTCGCCACCTGCTGCTATGTCGACATCGACATGGAGGAGGGGTCCGCCTGGTATGTGCGCGCCGGACACATCCCGCCCGTGCTGCGCCACCCGGACGGCCGTACCGAGGTCCCCGAGTCGGAGCCCGGGCCGCCCCTCGGCGTCATCCGGCAGACCGACTTCCCCATGAGCCCGCTGCGGCTCCAGCCCGGCACCATCGTCGCGCTGACCACCGACGGCCTGGTCGAGTCCGTCGAGCTCGACATCGAGGACGGCCTGAAACGCCTCGCCGAGGGCCTCGCCGGCTCCGACCCCGCCGAGCTCGGGCTCGTCGCCGACGAACTGCTCACGAGCGCCAACCGCAGCGACGACGTGGCCCTGCTGCTGATGCGCTACGACGGCATGGAGGTACTGCCGCTCCGCGAGAGCTGGACCGTCTGGCGGGTACCCGAGGCGGTCCGGCACGCCCGCCGCTACACCCGGCGCGCCCTGCGCAGCTGGGGCGTCACCGAGTACACGGACGCCGCCCTGCTGATCGTCTCGGAACTCGTCACCAACGCCCTGGTGCACACCGACGGGCAGGTCAGGCTCGACCTCACCCTCCTCAACCACCGCCTGCGCATCGCGGTCGCCGACAACTCGCCCCGCACACCGATCAAGCCCACCAGCATCGGCTGGGAGGCCACCGGAGGCCGCGGCGTCCTGCTCGTCGAGGCGATGTCGGCGACGTGGGGCACGGTGCCGGTGAGCGGCGGGAAGCAGGTCTGGAGCGAGATCGCGCTCGACTGACGAGGTGAAGCCGTGCGGCTGCTGCTCATGTCCGACACCCACCTGCCCGGGCGGGCCCGGGAACTCCCCGCCCCGCTGCTCGCCGAACTGCCCTCGGCCGACGTCGTGATCCACGCGGGGGACTGGGTGGACACCGCCACCCTGGACCTCCTGGAATCCCGCTCCCGACGGCTCCTCGGGGTGTACGGGAACAACGACGGCCCCGGCCTGCGGGCCCGCCTCCCCGAGATCGCCCGCGCCGGACTCGGCGGTCTGCGCCTCGGCGTCGTCCATGAGACCGGCGGCGCGCGGGGCCGTGAACAGCGCTGCGCGCGGCGCTTCCCCGACCTCGACGTCCTGGTGTTCGGGCACAGCCACATCCCCTGGGACAGCACCGCGCCCACCGGTCTGCGCCTGCTCAATCCCGGCTCGCCGACGGACCGCCGCCGCGAGCCGTACTGCACGTACATGACCGCGACGGTGAGCGGGGACGGCCGGCTCGCCGAGGTGACCCTGCACCGGCTGCCCCCGCGTACGGGCTGATCCGGCGGTCGGCTCAGCGAGGATGGATCGCGCCGCTCCGCGCGCTCAGGGGCACGCCGGTGCCGCCCCGGCGCACCGCGACGATCTCCGCCGCGACGGACACGGCCACTTCCTCCGGCGTACGGGCTCCGAGGTCGAGGCCGACGGGGGAGCGCAGCCGGGACAGTCCGCTCTCCGGGACGCCGGCCGCGCGCAGCCGCTCCAGGCGGTCCTCGTGGGTGCGGCGGCTGCCCATCGCCCCGATGTAGGCGGCCGGGCGGCGCAGCGCCTCCTCCAGCAGGGGCACGTCGAACTTGGGGTCGTGGGTGAGCACGCAGACCACCGTGTGCTCGTCGGTCCTCGTACCGCTCAGATAGCGGTGCGGCCAGTCCACGACGACCTCCACGTCCTCCGGGAACCGCCTCGGGACGGCGAAGGCGGGGCGGGCGTCGCACACCGTGACCCGGTAGCCGAGGAAGGTGCCGACGCGGGCCACGGCGGCCGCGTGGTCGATCGCGCCGAAGACCAGCATGCGCGGCGGGGGCGCGAAGGAGTGCAGGAAGACGGCGACGCCGTCCGGCCCGTAGTGACGCCGCCCGGTGAACCCCCGCGCCGCCCCGCCGCACACGTCCGCCACGACGGCCCGATCCACCCCGGCCACCCCGAGCGACCCGAACACGTCACACTCCGTGCCGGTCGCCGGGCCGTCCGGGTCTGAGGGGTCGGTCGGACGGGGCGAGGCCGCCGGGCCTGCCAGGTCTGCGGGGCCGCCCGGATGGGGCGAGCCCGGGCCTGCCGTGTCCGGGCCTGCCGTGTCCGGGGGTGCCGTGTCCGGGGGTGCCGTGTCCGGGGGTGCCGGGGCGGACGCGAGGGGGACGAAGCCGTCCCCGGGCCGGTCCGGGCGAGGCCGTACGGCCAGGGTCGCTCCCCGTGGGGCCGGGCCGTCGACCACCGTCGCCAGTGTCACCGGGCGGCCCGCCGCCACCGCCCCGGCCACCGCCGGGAGTGCCCGATCGCCCGGAGCCGACACCCGGCGCACCAGCACGGTGATCTCTCCGCCGCAGGTCAGCCCCACGGCGAAGGTCTCGTCCTCGCTGTACCCGAACGTCTCCACCCGGGTCTCCCCGGAGGCGATCACCTCCCGGGCCAGTTCGAGGACCGCTCCCTCGACACAGCCGCCGGACACACTGCCCACGATCTCCCCGCCCGGCCCCACGGCCATGGCCGCACCCGGGTCGCGGGGCGCGCTGCCGCCCACCGCCACCACCGTGGCCAGCCCGAAGGGCGATCCGGCCGCATACCACGCGTGCAGCGCGGGGAGGATGTCGCGCATCGTCCGCTCCTCTCGCCGTCGGTCAGGCCCCACGAGGATCCGGTCACCTTCGAGGATCAGGATCCGGCCACCTTCAAGGATCCGCCCCGCGGCGAGATTTCGTTGAGCGTTAATACGTTGCCGTCCCGGGCGGCCCACTGCTGCACTGGCGGGAACACGTTCACCAGGACCGAGGAGCACCCCATGCGCGCACCGTTCATGTCCCCCCAGGAAGGAATCTCTCTCATCTCGAAGGACATGACACCCGGTGCATATGCTCAACCTGGGAATCCTGGCGCACGTAGACGCCGGTAAGACAAGCCTGACCGAACGGCTGCTGTACACGGCCGGGGTCATCGACGAGATCGGCAGCGTCGACGACGGGAACACCCGGACCGACTTCCTCGCGCTGGAGCGGCAGCGCGGCATCACCATCAGATCCGCCGTCGTCTCCTTCGCGGTCGGCGACCTCACCGTCAATCTCATCGACACCCCCGGTCACCCGGACTTCATCGCCGAGGTGGAACGGGTCCTCGGCGTGCTCGACGGCGTCGTCCTGGTCGTCTCGGCCGTCGAGGGCGTACAGGCGCAGACCCGCGTGCTGATGCGGACGCTCCAGCGGCTGCGCCTTCCCACGCTGATCTTCGTGAACAAGATCGACCGCCGTGGAGCCCGGCACGAGGAGATCCTGGAGAAGATCTCCGAGCGTCTCACGCCGGCGATCGTGCCGATGGGCGAGCCCGGCGAACCGGGCACGCCCGCCGCGTACTTCACCCCCTACTCCGCGGATCGGCTGCGACCGCGCCTCCTCGACCCGCTCGCCGGGCACGACGAGGAACTGCTGGCCGCGTACGTCGAGGACGGCGTGCCGGACGCGCGCCTGCGCGCCGCGCTCGTCCGGCAGACCGGGCAGGCCCTGGTGCACCCCGTGTTCTTCGGATCGGCCACGACGGGCGCGGGCGTCACCGAACTGATCGCCGGTATCCGCGAGTTGCTGCCCCCGGCGCAGGCGGACAGCGAGGGGCCGATGTCGGGCACCGTCTTCAAGGTCGAACGGGGAGCGGCCGGGGAGAAGATCGCGTACGCGCGGATGTTCTCGGGAACCCTGCGGACCCGTGACCGGATCGTCCTGCGCGACGGGGAGGAAGGGAAGGTCACCGCGATCAGCGTCTTCGACCAGGGGACGGCGGTCCGTGAGGCGTCCGTGACGGCCGGACGCATCGGCAGGCTGTGGGGGCTCGGCGCGATCCGGATCGGCGACACCATCGGCGCGCCGCGGCCCTCGGAGGCGGGCGGGCATCACTTCGCCCCGCCGACCCTGGAGACCGTCGTCTCGCCCGGCCGTCCGGCCGACAGGGGGGCGCTGCACACGGCGCTCACCCAACTCGCCGAGCAGGACCCGCTGATCGGCCTCCGGCACGACGAACGGCGGGGAGAGATCTCCGTATCGCTCTACGGGGAGGTGCAGAAGGAGGTGCTCCACGCGACCCTTGCCGACGAGTACGGCATCGACGTCCACTTCCGGGAGACGACTCCGCTGTGCGTCGAACGGCCCCTGGGCACGGGCGCGTCGGTCGCGTTCAACAAGAAGGACGCGCATCCCTTTCTCGCGACCGTCGGACTGCGGATCGACCCGGCGCCGGTCGGCTCCGGTGTGCGGTTCCGGCTGGAGGCCGAGCTCGGATCGATGCCGTACGCGTTCTTCAAGGCGGTCGAGGACACCGTCGAGGAGACCCTGGGGCAGGGACTGCACGGGTGGCAGGTCACCGACTGCGTGGTCACGATGACGCACTCGGGCTACTCGCCGCGCCAGAGCCATGCCCACCAGGGATTCGACAAGAGCATGTCCAGCACGGGCGCCGACTTCAGGGGCCTGACCCCGCTGGTGCTCACCGCGGCCCTGCGCGAGGCGGGCAGCCAGGTGTACGAGCCGATGCACCGCTTCCGGCTGGAGGCGCCCGCGGACACGCTCGGCGCCGTGCTGCCGGAGCTGGCCAGGCAGCGGGCCGTGCCGGGGACCACGAGGATCGACGGGTCCTCGTGTGTGCTGGAGGGGGTCCTGCCGGTGGCGCGGGCGCACGAACTGGAGCAGCGGCTGCCGGGGCTGACGCGCGGGGAGGGCGAGCTGGAGTGCGCCTTCGACCACTACGCGCCCGTGGCGCACGGATCGGTCCCGGACCGTCCGCGGACCGATCTGAACCCGCTGGACCGCAAGGAGTACCTGCTGAACCTCACCCGCAGGGTCGGCGGGTGAGGCGAAGGACGCGCCCGCGGCACCGCGGGCGAGGGCGGTGAAACGAGAAACTTACTCGGGAGTCAGAGGTGTTGACGCCTTCCGGCACCGGCAGGACTGTTGTGTACATGACGAAGTTACGTGCGCGTCTGCTCGGCGTCCTCGTACTCCTCACCGGATTCCTCACGGCTGCGGGCACCCGGCCCGCCGCCGCGGACGGACTCCCCGACTCCCTCTGGTTCGACCAGCCGGCCGCCGCCACCCTCACGGTCACGAACGGCCGCTTCCTCGACGGCCTCGGCCGGGAGGTCGTCCTGCGCGGTTACAACGTCTCCGGCGAGACCAAGCTGGAGGAGAACGGCGGACTGCCCTTCGCCTCGGTCGCCGACGCGGTGAAGTCCGCGACGGCGCTGCGCGCCCTGGGCGGCGGCAACTCCGTGCGCTTCCTGCTCTCCTGGGCGCACGCCGAACCGGTCCGCGGCCAGGTCGGCACCGCCTATCTCGCCGCGGCCACCGACCAGATGCGGGCCTTCCTCGACGCGGGAATCCGTGTGCTCCCCGACTTCCACCAGGACCTCTACTCCCGGTACCTGTTCAACACGGGCAGCTGGTACTCCGGCGACGGCGCCCCCAAGTGGGCCGTGACCGCGGGCGGTTACCCCCAGGAGTCCTGCGGCGTCTGTCTCCTCTGGGGCCAGAACATCACCCAGAACAACGCCGTCAAGGCGGCACAGTACGACTTCTGGCACAACTCCTACGGGCTCCAGGACGCCTTCCTGACCACGGCCCAGGCCACCATGACCTACGTCGCCCAGCACCTCACCCCCGCCGAGTTCGCGGGCGTCACCGGCTTCGACCCGTACAACGAGCCCTACGCGGGCAGTTACGACTCCGGCCAGACCAGCCGCACCTGGGAACGCGACCTTCTCTGGCCGTTCTACGGGAGGTTCCGGGCCCGCATGGACGCGGCAGGCTGGCAGGACAAGCCCGCCTTCGTGGAACCGAACCTCTTCTGGAACGCCAACATCAGCTCGCAGAAGCAGGAGGGCGGACTGCTCGACGCGGGCACGCTCGGCCCGCGCTACGTCCTCAACACCCATTTCTACGACCAGAAGGCCATCTCGGGCATCCTCATGTGGGGCAAGGCGGGAGACGGCCAGTACACCGGCGACCTCGGGACGCTGCGGGACCGGGCCGGCGCCGCCGGGACGGCGGCCGTCGTCTCCGAGTTCGGCCACCCGCTCTCCGGCACGGTCTCGGACAAGGCCCCCACCGTCGACAAGGCGATGTACCAGGCACTCGACTCCCGTCTCTCCGGCGCCGCCTGGTGGTCCGGGGCGGCCTCCTCCGGACCGGTCCTGTCGGGCGCCCAGTGGCAGTGGGACCTCTACAGCGGCCGTCACCACGAGCTGATGAACGACAACCCCGGCAAGGTCCTGACCTCGGGCGACGCCTGGAACGACGAGGACATGTCCGCCGTGCGCCTCGACGACACGGGCACGGCCGTCCTGCGCCAGGACGCCCGGCTCCTCGACCGGCTCTACCCCGCCGCCACCGCGGGCTCCACCCTGGCCTTCACCTACGAGGACCGCTCCCGGGACGGCTCCACCACGCTGACCTGGAACCCGGTTCCCCCGACCCTGCCCCAGGTCTCCCAGCTCGTGGGGACGGGACAGTACGGTCTGCTCGTCTGGCGCTCCGGCCCCGGCACCGCCCCGACCGAACTCCATCTGCCGGCCTCCTTCCCCACGGCGGCCACGACCGTGGTCTCCGACCTCGGGGCGATCCTCTCCCCACCCGCCTACACCCCGGCCACGCCCGTCGCCGTGGTTCCCGAACCGGGCGGCACCGGAAGCCGCCGCCTCCTGCTCACCGCCTCCGGCTCGGGAACCGTGCACTACGCGCTGGTCACGAACGGGGCGAGCGCCCCCTCCGCCGCCCTGCTGAACGGGGCCCGGACGGAACTCACCGCCTGGGCCGCCGCCCGGTTCAGCTGACAGGGCGTCAGCTTCCGCTCGGGCCGGTCCAGTTCGCCTGAACATGGCCGAGCCGGACCCGCTGGGGGTGATCGCCGACCGGCACCGACACCGTCTTCAGCCCCGTCTCGAAGTCGATGGCGGTGACCTGGTCGGCGCCGCTCTCGGAGACGACACAGTCCTTGCCGTCACCGCTGACGGTCGCCCAGTACGGCTTCGAGGCGGGGACCAGCGGCCCTTCCTGGAGGGTCGCGCGGTCGACGACCGTCGCGTAGTCGTCCATCGTCCCCGCGACGCACAGCTTGGTGCCCGAGGGGTTCATCGAAATGCCGTGGTGGCGCGAGTCGTTGACCCATGTCGTGCGGTCACTGCTGGTGGCGGGGTTCTTCGGGAGGGTCTTCACCCGGGTGATTCTGTCGGTGGCCACGTCGTACTCCAGGAAGCCGTTGAAGAACGACACCTGGAAGTACAGCTTGGACTCGTCCGGCGAGAAGACGGCCGGGCGGACGGCGTCGGAGAAGTCCCTGAGGCCGATCGCGTCGAGGCGCTGACGCATGTCGATCACCTTGACCTGCTTGAAGGTGGACGCGTCGACGACCGTGATCTTCCGGTCGCCCTTCGTCCAGTCCAGCCACGGGTCGTCGAGCGCGGTGGTGACGTCCCCGATGGCCATGTTCCAGATGTACTTGCCGTCACGGGTGAAGATGTTCTCGTGCGGCTTGTCTCCGGTGGTGAACGAGCCGAGCTGTCCGCCCGTCGCGATGTCGAGCACATGGACGGTGTTCGCGGTGGAGGCCGACACCGCGACCCGGGCGCCGTCGGGTGACACGGCCATGTGGTCCGAGCGGTAACCCGCCACGGGGAAACGCCAGTTGATCCGGCCGGTGGCGAGGTCGATCGAGACGACGTCGGCGAAGCTCGGCCGCGAGACCACCACCGACCTGCCGTCCGGCGTGGAGTACATGTCGTCGACGAACTGGTCGTGTCCCTCGCCGACGCCGTTGCGGATGCCCATGAAGTAGGCCCACTTGATGGGATCGGCGTTGATCGCGGCGAGCCGCGCGGCCTTGTCCGGGATGACGTCGATGCGGCCGACCTTCGCGAAGTCGCCGGAGGACCTGATGACGTCCGCCGTGCCTTCCCAGTTGTTGCCGACGAACATCACCTCCCGCAGATCGGTGGGCTGCGCCTGCGCGCCGACGGCGGAGGCGGCGGTCGCCGTACCGCCGAGGGTGAGCGTCAGGGCGGCGGCGAGCGTGCAGAGGTGTCTGACTCCGTGGACGGACATGAGCAGGTCCCTGTCGTAGTGGGGGAGTGCGGGTGGCGGCGCGGTGGACCAGGAGCGTGCTGTGTCGCGCTGTGCTGTTCGCGAGATGCGGAGAGGACAAATTAGTGTCAGGATCATGACAAGTCAAAATCTGAACACGCCCGCTTTCAAAGTGCACTTACTGGAAAGTAAGGACTGGGGGAGTCTCCGCACAAGGGGCGGTGCGCGAGAAAATCGCCGAAGGGGCGAACGCCGGTTCGTGCCGGCGGCGAGGGGAGGTAGGCGTGGCGGGCAGACTCAGACAGCCCACCGGGCGGTACGGCGGCAGGACGGCCGAGGAACGGCAGGCCGAGCGCCGCGCCCGCTTCCTCGACGCCGGGCTCCAGCTGTTCGGCGCGGGACCCGGCTACCGGTCCACGACCGTGGCGGCCCTCAGCGAGACGGCGGGACTGTCCACGCGCCAGTTCTACGAAGCCTTCCGCGGCCTGGAGGACGTACTGGCGGCCCTCCATCTCCAGGTGAACGACTGGGCCGAGCAAGCCGCGCTGGCCGCCCTCGCCGAGGCCCGTGACCTCCCGCTCGCCGAGCGGGCCACCGAGCTCTTCCGCGCCTACGCGGCGAACGTGACGAGCGATCCGCGCCGCATCCGCATCACCTTCGTCGAGATCATCGGCGTGAGCGCCCGGCTGGAGGAGCAGCGGCTGGCCCGCCGGGCCCGCTGGGTGCAGTTCATCTGCGGCGAGGCGGCGGGTGCCGTCGCCCGCGGAGAGGCCGCGCCGCGCGACTACCGGCTGGCCGCCACCGCCTTCATCGGCAGCGTGAACGGTCTGCTGCACGACTGGAACGCCGGCTGGGTGGACGCGACCCTGGACGAGGTGGTGGAGGAACTGGTCCGCCAACTGCTCGGAATGCTGCGCCCCGCCGCCGCCGGGGACTCGGAGGGGGCCGTGACCCCGTAGGCGTCGGGGACGGGGTCGTGACCCCGTTGGCGAATGAGCCCGCGAGGGGGCGGCACGCCCCCCGGGCGGGGGAGCTGCCGCGACCGCCGCTTCCGTCGGCGCGGAGCCCTCAGGGGCGTCCGGGGTGTCCGAGCCGGGCCAGTGTCTCCGCGACCGGGGGCACGCCGTCCTCGGTGCGCAGGCGTTCCGCCAGGATCCCCGCGTTCCGCCGGAACGCGGGTTCGGTGACCGCCCTGACCAGGGCCGGTGCCAGCCGTTCGGCGCGGAGCCCCCGGGGCGACAGGACGCCGGGCGCGACCCCGAGCGCCACCAGCCGTGCCGCCCAGAAGCCCTCGTCGAACTGGACCGGCAAGGGCACCGCCGGGACCCCGGCCCGCAGGCCCGCCGCCGTCGTACCCGCCCCGGCGTGGTGCACGACCGCCGCCACCCGGGGGAACAGGAGCGAGTGCGGCACCTCGCCGACCGTGAACATGTCGTCGCCGGTCGCGCGCAGCTCCCCCCATCCCCGCTGGATCACCCCGCGTAGCCCGGCGGCGCGCAGGGCGCGCACGATCTCGCCGCTCAGCCGGCCGGGATCGGGGACGGTCGCGCTGCCCAGGCCCACGTAGACCGGAGCCGGGCCCGCGTCCAGGAAGTCCGCCAGCGCGGAGGGGAGCCGGGCGTCCTCGCCGACGTAGGGCCACCAGTACCCGCGCACGGCGAGCCCCTGCCGCCAGTCCCGCGGCCGGGGCACCACCAGGGGGCTGAACCCGTGGTGCACCGGCCAGGCGCTCCGCTCCCGGGCGCGCCGGGCCGTGAGGGGCCCGAGGGGCGGCAGACCGAACTGCCCGCGCAGATCCCGCACCGTCCGGGCGAAGACCCGTTCGACGGCCAGATTCACCCCGTGCCCGGCCGCCCGGTTGACGGCGGGACCCCAGGACCGGACGCCGGCCACGGGCGGGGGGAACTCCCGCGTCGGCGCCAGCGGCTGGAGGTTCACTCCCATGCTGGGCAGGTCCAGGCACTCGGCGACACAGTGGCCGAGCGGACCCAGCGAACCGGACAGCAGGAGCGCGTCGCTGGAGCGGGCGGCCGCGATCATGTCGCCGGTCAGCCGCCCTGCGAGCGACCGGGCCAGTTCCGCAAGCCGGAAGATCTTTCCTGCTCCGGTCACGCTCCGGTGGAGGCTACGCCCTTGCTCGGACTCCAGTTCGGCCCGCGGATCGACGGGCAGCGCGTGGAAGTCCACCCCCGAGCCCGCGACCAGCTCCGCGAAGCATCCGTGCGTCACCAGGGTGACCTCGTGCCCCGCCCGCACCAGACCGTGGCCGAGACCGGTGAACGGCGCCACGTCGCCCCGCGAACCCGCGGTCATGATCGCTACTCGCACGGGGGCCAGTATGGCGGGGGTTCCCGGCCGGCGCCCCCGAGCTTCACCCGCGGGAGAGTGTTCCCCAATAAACCGGCCATGGCGCAACGTTGCTCTGGCTCGCCATCATGGCGAATGATCGAATCGGTGCTCGAACAGGGGAGTGGTGGGGGTGGGCTGCGTGCGAGCGAAGTCGTACAGGGAGCTGCACGGGGAGATGTCCGCGGACATCGAGGCGGAGCGGAAACGGGCGCTCGACCTGCTGGGTCCCGCGGCCCCGTCCGTCCGGGCCGCGGTCGCCGAACTCCTGGAGCACCGGACCTTCGCCTACCCCCACTCCGTGCTCCCGGTGATCGTCCACGCCGTGGAGACGGGGGCGCCCGGACCGGCCGTACCGCTGGCCGTCGTCCATGAACTGTGGTGGACCTCCGCGTGCTACCTGGACGACCTCGCCGACGGTCAGGCCGTCTTCGCCGCCGGCGGTCTTCGGGAGAGCGAGGCGCTGCTCGCCACGGTCATCGGCGGAATTCCCCTCCCGCTGCTCGTCGTTCAGTCCCCGCGGATCCCCGAGGAGGCGCGCGCCCCGCTGTCGGCGGAGGTCGTGAGGTGCTGGATCGGTGCCACCGAGGGGCAGTTGAGGGACCTTCGCGCGGACGTTGACACGGCCACACGCGACGCCGTGGTCGCGTCGTACCTCGGGAAGTCCGGCGCGCCGTACAGCATGGTCACGGCCATGGCGGCGCGGCTGGCCGGCCGTCCGGACGAACGTGTCGAGCTCTGGCGGGAGTTCGGCAATGTCTTCGGTGTCCTGTGGCAGCTGTTCAACGACCAGCAGGACATCCTGTCCGGCCGCAACGAGGACCTCGCGAACGGCACGGTGACCTACCTGCTGGCGTGCGCGCTGGAGAGCGCGGGCCGGGAGGCCGCGGTCCACGTCCTGGAACTGCACGCCGCCGCACGTCGTTCGCCCGACGCGGCGGCGGCGCTCATCGGCGTCCTTCTCGCACCGGACGTGCTGCGCCGCTACGCGGAGGGCATCGGTGCCTTCCGCGACAGGGCTCACGGTCTGCTGCGCGAACTCGGGGGCGACGCGGGCTATTCGGCGCTCCTGCACGACCTCGTCGACCGGGCCTCCCCGATGGTCCTGCGGGCGGCGGAACCCGTCTCGGGGGCCGTTCCGACCCAGCTCTGAAGGCGGCCCGGCCGTCGTCGAGCCGGCCCGGCCGTTCTCGAAGAGGGCTCGGCCGTCCCCGAACGCGGCGCGCGCCGGCCGGTGCGGCTCAACGGCGCCGGATCCGCAGCCTCCGGGGAGCGGGAGGAACCGGCGGGCGGGGACGCGTACGGGCGGTCCGCAGGATCGAGTCCAGCAGGGAGGCGGACGCGCGCAGACCCGCCGCGGAGACCGTGTGCCGCCGGGACCGGTCAGGACGGGACCTCCCCAACGCGGCCCCGGCCGAGAAGGTCCAGGTCACACGAGATGTGACCTGGACCTTCGGCCAGTTCCTCCCTACTCGTCCCATGCCTGTACCAGCGTCTGCTCGATGATCTTGCCGTCGCGCAACGACATCATCGACGTGCTCATCACCCGCACCCCGTCCCCGTACACGCAGGTCTCGGTGTAGGCGACGTGGTCGCCCTGGACGACGCACTGGTCCATCCTGTGCGTCATGTCCCGGCTGTAGACGTCGTTGAGCATCTCGGCGATCTCGGCACGGCCGTGCTTGACCATCGGGTGGCTGGGCTGGGTGTTGCGGTCCACGATGCGCAGTTCCGCGTCGTCCGCGTAGAGCGACAGCAGATCCGCCGCACTGTGTCCTTCGATGCCCCGGCGCAGCGCCTCGGTGTCGAAGGCGGGGGTTGTCGCTGTGCCCATGAGTGACCTCCTCGGGCGGTGTCCTCCTCAGGAAGGCGCGGGCCGGTCACGAGCCGGCCGCGAAACGCCTCAGTATCGAGCGTCCTCCGCCTCGCGGCCGACGGCAAACGCAGGCGCGCGATCCGCCTCTCGGGTGAGCGCGGGCGCCGGGCCGTGTCCGCCGCGGGGCCCGCGGCGTTGCTGATTGCATGATCTCAACACGACGTATCGTCGCCGCCGTTGGTCTCGCCGTCGGCGTCACCGGGCTCGCCGCGCCGATGGCGACGGCCGCGGGCTCCGAGGCCCACGACGCCGGGAAGCTGAACCCCATCACCACGCTGGACTCGCTGGCGACGAGCGACCTCCCCGCCGCCGCGCAGGCCCAGCTTCCGCGGCCCTCCTCCCAGCTCGCCGGTCTGAACCGGCTGAACGACCTGAACCAGTTGCACCAGGTGACCGACCTCGCCGCTCCCGTCACCGGACTGCTCCCGGGCATCCAGGGCTAGCGAAAGCCGAAAGCCGAGCCGAAAGCCGGATCAGTCCACCCGTCCGCGGACCGCCGTGCGGAACGCGATGGGTGGCTGTCCGGCCCGCTGGTGGAAGTACTTGGCGAAGTTCGTGGCGCTGGAGAAGCCCAGCCTGTCGGCGATGCGGGCGGCGGCCAGGTCGGTGTGGGCGAGCAGCCGCTTGGCCTCCAGGATCACCCGGCGGTCGATGAACTCCTTGGCGCCGATCCCCGCCGATTCGAGGGCGGCCCGGGACAGGGTGCGGGCCGAGTAGCCGAGGGTGAGCGCGTAATCGTCCACCCGGCGGGTGTGGGCGAAGTCCCGTTCGACGCTCGCCCGGAAGCGAAGAAAGGTTTCGCTGGGCAGGGTGGCCCGGACGCCGGCCCCGTCGAGATGGGTCAGTCGCAGGACCAGCACGTCCAGCAGATGACGCAGAACGGCACCGTGCGCCTCGCGCGGCAGCCGCCCCGGTGACCCGAACTCGTGCTCCAGATGCGCTGCCGCCACCCGCAGCGAGGTGGCGGCCTCGCCTCCCGGGGTGCGCAGCACCCGGGCGTGCGGATCGTCGAGCAGGGCCGCACGCACGGTGGCCGGGCCCGGGAAGTCCCGCTCGAAGGCGATCAGCGTCCCCTCGGCCCGGGCGAGGTCTCCCCACTGCACCACCTGCCCCGGGCGCGTCCACAGCCAGGAGTCCCGCCCGACCTCGTACCCGGTGAAGTCCACCGTCTGGCACAGGGTGCCGGAGGCGAGCGTGAGTATCTGGTGGAAGGCGGGACGCTGCGGCGCGCCGAGATCGGCGCCCCGGGCACGGGCTCGGGCGCGCAGTGCGGCCAGGGAGATCACTTCCAGGCCGGCGGGTGTGCCGACGGGGGCCGCGAAGATGATCCCGGGAACGGCCTGTCCGGCCGTGTGTCGGTCTTTGACCATGATCAGTCGCCTGTGGATCGGGTGGGACGTGCCTCGCCGCCCGGTCGGGGCCGGTCGCGTCTGGAAGACGACCGCCCCCGTGGCGGAAAGAAGGCATCACCTTAGAGGAGAGCCGGGCCCTCGCCAAGCAACCCTCGCGGGCTTTTTCGCCGGAGCGCGGTGCCCGCCCGCGGCCCCGGTGCCCGGCTCACCCCGCGGTCGCGAGGAACTGGGTGGCGGCCAGTTCGGCGTAGAGCGCGTCCGCCGAGACCAGTTCACGGTGGGTGCCGACCGCGCGGACACGGCCCGCGTCCATCACGACGATCCGGTCGGCCGAGGTGACGGTGGACAGCCGGTGCGCGACCACCAGAACCGTCGTCGTACGGGCCACTTCGGCCACCGTGTCACGCAGCGCGGCCTCGTTGACGGCGTCGAGCTGCGAGGTGGCTTCGTCCAGGAGCAGCAGCCGGGGGCGGCGCAGCAGGGCCCGCGCGATCGCGACGCGCTGGCGTTCGCCGCCGGACAGCTTGGTGCCCCGATGACCGACGAGCGTGTCCAGGCCGCCGGGCAGCCGGGCCACGAGGCCGTCGAGGCGCGTCGTCCCGAGCACCCCGGTCAGCTCGTCCTCGTCGGCCTGCGGGTTGCCGAGCAGCAGGTTGTCGCGCAGGGAGCCGGACAGTACCGGCGCGTCCTGCTCCACATAGCCGATGGAGGACCGGAGCCGGGGCAGCTCCCAGTCGTCGAGCGCGAGGCCGTCGACGCTGATGAGGCCCGCCTCGGGCTCGTAGAACCGCTCGATGAGCGAGAACACCGTGGTCTTGCCGGCGCCGGAGGGGCCGACGAACGCGGTCAGGCCCCGGGCGGGGACGGCGAACGTCACGCCCCGGTGCACATAGGGCAGGTCGTCGGCGTACCGGAAGCGGACGTCCTCGAAGGTGAGCGCCACGGGTTCCGCGTCCGGCGCCGGCAGCGGCGCGGGCAGGGCGGCCGGTTCGGCGGGCAGTCGCAGGGCCTCCTGGATACGGGCGAGCGCGGCGGCGCCGGTCTGGTACTGCGTGACCGCGCCGACGACCTGCTGGATCGGGGACATCAGATAGAACACGTACAGCAGGAAGGCGACCAGGGTGCCGACGTGGATGGCGCCGGTCGCGACCCGGGCGCCGCCCACCGCGAGGACCGTGATGAAGGCGATCTGCATCGCCAGACCGGCCGTGTTGCCCGCGGCAGCCGCCCATTTGGCCGCCCGCACGCTCTGCCGCCAGGATTCCTCGGCGGCCTCGTGCACGGTCCGCTCCTCACGGTGCTCGGCGCCCGACGCCTTGATCGTCCGCAGTGCGCCGAGGGTCCGCTCCAGTGAGGCACCCATCGCCCCGACGGCGTCCTGGGCGCGCCTGCTGGCCCGGTTGATGCGGGGCAGGATCAGAGCGAGCACCGTGCCCGCGGACAGCACCACGCCCAGCGTGACACCGAGCAGCACCACGTCGACCAGGCCCATCATCACCACCGTCGCGACGAGCGTGAGGCCGCCGGTGCCGAGGCCGACCAGGGAATCGGTCGTGACCTCGCGCAGCAGGGTCGTGTCGGAGGTGATGCGCGCCATCAGGTCGCCGGGCTCGGACCGGTCCACGGCGGGTATGCGCAGCCGCAGCAGATACGACGAGAGCGTGCGCCGCGCGCCCAGCACCACCGACTCCGCGGTGCGCCGCAGCACGTACGAACCCAGCGCTCCCAAGGCCGCGTTGGTCACCACGAGGGCCGCCATGCCGAGCAGGGCCCGCCCGATCGACTTGTCGTGCGACAGGTCGTCGATGAGCCCGCGTGCCACCAGGGGCAGCAGCAGTCCGGTGGCCCCGGTCGTGAGCGCCAGCAGCGCGCCCGCGAACAGGGCCCGGCGATGCGGTCGTACGTACCCGAGCAGCAGGCGCCACGCGGGCGCCTCGGGCGCGGTCTCGGTCAGGCTCACGGTGCTCCTTGCGGGAGTTGAGGCGGGGCGTTCAGGCTACGTCGGCGACCCGCCCGGACCCGCCCCGACCACCGTGCCGGCCCGGGGACTCAGGACACGCGCTCCTCAAGTGCCGCCAGCGTGGCGTCGAGGTCGGCCGCGCGGGGCCGGTTGTGCGGGAGCCTGCCGAGCAGCGCGGCCATGCCGCAGGTGTCGGTGAGCGCGGAGAAGACCAGCCCGCCCGCGACACCGGCGGAGACCAACCGCCAGGCGGGGCGCAGGAGTCCGAGGCCGAGGCCGGCGAGGACGACGGTGCCGGCGGTGAAGCGGACCTGGCGCTCCATGGACCAGCCGGCCCGGGTGCCGGTGGCCGGGCGGTGCAGTTCGAGTCCGCGTTCCGCCCAGGCGCCGGTGCCGCCGGTGAGCGTGGCGGCGTGCACCCCGTGTTCGGCCAGCAGGGCGCGGGCGTTCGCCGAACGGGCCCCGGAGCGGCAGACCAGGAGCAGTTCGGTACGGGCGTTCCCGAGCACGGGCAGCGCACGGTGCAGCCGGTCCAGCGGGATGTTCAGGGCGCCGGGCAGATGGCCGGAGGCGTACTCGCCGGGGGTGCGGACGTCGATGACGGTCAGCTCGCCGAGGCGGCCGTGGGCCTGGTCGGCGTCGAGGGCGGTCGGGGTGTGCATGGGGAGTGTCATCCTTGCTCTTCTGGGGTGCCCCACAGGGCGGAGTAGAATACCCCTAGGGGTATGAATGGAGGAGTGTTCGTGGAACTGGAACTCGCGGGTGCCGAGCTGAAGTCGGTGCTGAACCGGCTGCGCCGGGCGCAGGGACAGATCTCCGGAGTGATCCGGATGATCGAGGAGGGACGTGACTGCGAGGAGGTGGTCACCCAGCTCGCCGCCGCCTCCCGCGCCCTGGACCGGGCCGGCTTCGCGATCATCGCCACCGGGCTCCAGCAGTGTCTGACCGACGTCGAGAACGGCGCGGAGAACGGCGAGACCAGTGCACAGATGCGGGCCCGGCTGGAGAAGCTCTTCCTGTCGCTCGCCTGAGCCTCACAGCACGACGTCCAGGAGCATCAGCGCGGCCACGGCCAGCAGGGCCCAGGCGAAGATCCGCTGAAGCGTGCCGCCCGACACCCGGGCCGCCAGCCGCTTGCCGTCCCAGGCGCCGAGGACGGCGGCCCCGGCGAACGGCGCGACCACCGCCCAGTCCAGGCTCCGCGCCGTTCCCGCGCGGGCGGACAGTGCCGCGAGCGAGTTCGCCGTGATCACCAGCAGGCTGGTGCCGACCGCGGCCCGCATCCGCAGCCCGACGACGTTCACCAGGGCCGGTACGGCGAGAAAGCCGCCGCCCACGCCCAGGACCCCGGTCACCGCGCCGAGACCGGCGCCCGTTCCGGTGATCCGGCCGGCCCCCGCGGGCGCGCTCCCGGGCTCTCCTGCCGCAGGCCTGAGCATGCGGACCGCCGCGAGCCCCGCGATCAGCGAGAACGCGCCCGTCAGCACGGCGGGAGGCAGCTGCCCCGAGATCGCCCCGCCCAGTGCCGCCGGAATCAGCCCGGCCGCAGCGAACAGCGCACCGGCCCGCCAGCGGACCGCGCCTTCCCGGGCGTGCGCCGACAGCGCGGTCGCCGAGGTGAGGGTGACGATGACGAGACTGGCCGTGGTGGCCGCCGAGGGCGTGAAGCCGAGCAGGTAGATCAGGGCGGGCACGGTCAGGACACTGCCGCCGCCCCCCAGCGCCCCGAGCGCGAGCCCGGTCACGGCACCGGCGACCAGGGCGAGGACCAGGACGCTCACGCCGTGGTGCCCTGGGGAGCGCGACAGGCCGGATCGGAGGTCGTGGTGGTGGTCTGTGGCGCGGGCGTGCCGGAGGCTGCGGCGACGGCCTGTGGTGCGGGCGTGCCGGCAGTCGTGGTGGTGGTCTGTGGCGCGGGCGTGCCGGAGGCTGCGGCGACGGCCTGTGGTGCGGGCGTGCCGGGAGTCGTGGTGGTGGTCTGTGGCGCGGGCGTTCCCGGCGTCGCGGTGGTGTCTGGTGGCGCGGGGCTGCCGGGGGCCGCGGGGGCCGGGTGGGTCATGGGCAGGCCTGAGGCGGCCGCGGCGGCGAAGGAGTCGTCGACGGCCACGACGTCGCGGCCCGCCGCGTCGAGCAGCGAGGCGGCGATCGCAGCCCGCATGCCCCCGGCGCAGTGCACCCAGACGGTCCCGGCGGGTATCTCCCCGAGCCGGTCGCGCACCTGGTGGACGGGGATGTGCAGCGAACCCGCGACATGCCCCGTGGCACGCTCGGAGTCACGCCGGACGTCCAGGATCACGGTCCTGCCGGGGGAGGCGTACGCCTCGGCCAGTTCGGCGAACGAGGCACGGCGGAAGGCGCGCGGCCGTTCCCCCTCGCGCACCCAGTCGGCGGGCGAGCCGATCGCGGCGGCGGCCGGACGGTCCACCCCGACCTGCGCCAACTCGCGCTGTGCGTGCATGAGTTGTTCGGGGGAGTCGGCGAGCAGGGTGACCGGCCTGCCCCAGGGGAGCAGCCAGGCCAGATGGACGGCGAGCTGTCCGTCCGCCTCGAAGTTGACCGCTCCGGCGACATGCCCCGCCGCGAAGGCGAGCCGGCTGCGCAGGTCCACGACCCATTCGCCGGCCGCCAGCCGCGCGGCGATCTCCGCGGCGTCCGCGAGCGCGGGCGGGGTCAGATCGACGGGGGCCGGGCCCCGGGCGTTGGCGGGGCCCATGTGGGCGTAGTACGCGGGCACGTCGTCGAGCCCGGCGAGCAGATCCGCGACGAACGTGTCGACGTCCTTGACCAGGGCCTCGTTGCCCGCGCGTTCGCGCCCGATCGTGGTCGCGTCGCCCTCGGCGGTCCCGGCGGAGCAGAAGCTGCCGAAGCCGTGGGTGGGCAGGACGGCGGTGTCGTCGGGCAGCTCCGCGGCGAGCCGGTGCGCCGAGGCGTGCTGCGCCCGGGCCAGCTCCCCGGTCAGCCGCGGCTCCACCAGATCGGGCCGGCCGACGGTGCCGATGAGCAGGGAGCCGCCGGTGAAGGCGGCGACGGCCCGTCCGTGCTCGTCGAGGACGTACGAGGTGTGGTGCGGGGTGTGTCCTGGCGTGGCGAGCGCCCGCAGTGTCAGCCCGGTGTCCACCTCCACCGCGTCCCCGTCGGTCACGGGCACGCGCCGGAAGGCGACATGGGCTCCGGCCGGGACCAGGTAGGCGGCCCCGGTGAACCGGGCCAGCTCCAGGCCGCCGCTCACATAGTCGTTGTGCAGGTGCGTCTCGACGACGTACGCGATGCGCACGCCCCGCCGGGCCGCGGCCGCGACGACCCGCTCGACGTCTCTGGGCGGATCGACGGCGACGGCCGTGCGGGGGCCTCCGGCCAGATAGCTCCGGTTGCCCAGGCCCGTCACCTCGATGGTGTCGACGAAGAACACGGCTGCACTCCTCTCCCGCGGAAAGCCCGAGGGCTTCCCGGCTCGGTCCGGCTCGGTGAAATTACCCCCGGGGGTATCTCAACCGTAGCAGAGGTACCCCCGGGGGTATCCGAAGAAGGTGAAGGGTGCTGTCCGCGGGGGTGTGGCGGGGCTCTGAACCGTGCACGTCGTCGCCTCGGTCGCCGTGCCGTGCCCCGCGACCTGGACCGCCGCGGACCGGCTGGCCTTCTACCGGCCGGTCACACCGTAGGGTCGGTCGATGGAAGGTCCACCTAGGGAAGGGCTTACTCACATGCCGCAGGAAGTACGGGGCGTCATCGCGCCGGGCAAGAACGAGCCGGTGCGCGTCGAGACCATCGTCGTGCCCGATCCGGGGCCGGGCGAGGCCGTGGTGAAGATCCAGGCCTGCGGGGTCTGTCACACGGACCTGCACTACAAGCAGGGTGGCATCAACGACGACTTCCCGTTCCTGCTCGGCCACGAGGCGGCCGGAATCGTGGAGTCGGTCGGCGCCGGGGTCACGGACGTGGCACCCGGCGACTTCGTCGTCCTCAACTGGCGCGCCGTGTGCGGACAGTGCCGGGCCTGTCGGCGCGGACGCCCCTGGTACTGCTTCAACACCCACAACGCCCGGCAGAAGATGACCCTCAAGGACGGCACCGAACTCTCACCGGCCCTCGGCATCGGCGCCTTCGCCGAGAAGACGCTGGTCGCGGCCGGACAGTGCACCAAGGTCGACCCGGCGGTCTCCCCCGCGGTCGCCGGACTGCTCGGCTGCGGAGTGATGGCCGGCATCGGCGCCGCCATCAACACCGGCAACGTCGGCCGGGGCGACACCGTCGCCGTCATCGGCTGCGGCGGAGTCGGCGACGCGGCGATCGCGGGCTCCCGGCTCGCGGGCGCGGCGAAGATCATCGCCGTGGACATCGACGACCGCAAGCTCGCGACCGCCGAGAAGCTCGGCGCGACGCACACCGTCAACTCCAAGACGTCCGACCCCGTCGAGGCGATCCGCGAACTCACCGGCGGCTTCGGCGCCGACGTCGTCATCGAGGCCGTCGGCCGCCCCGAGACGTACACGCAGGCCTTCTACGCCCGCGACCTCGCCGGCACGGTCGTCCTCGTCGGCGTACCCACCCCCGACATGAAGCTCGAACTCCCGCTGATCGACGTCTTCGGCCGCGGTGGCGCCCTCAAGTCGTCCTGGTACGGCGACTGTCTGCCGTCCCGCGACTTCCCGATGCTGATCGACCTGCACCTCCAAGGACGCCTGGACCTGGGCGCGTTCGTGAGCGAGACGATCGCCCTCGACGGCATCGAGGCGGCCTTCGAGCGCATGCACCACGGCGACGTGCTGCGTTCGGTGGTGGTGTTCTGATGACCGCGCGTGTCGAACACCTCGTCACCTCGGGCACGTTCGAGCTCGACGGCGGCAGCTGGGAGGTCGACAACAACGTATGGATCGTGGGTGACGACCACGAGGCCGTCGTGATCGACGCCGCGCACGACGCCGCCGCCATCGCCGCGGTCGTGGGCGACCGCCGGCTGCGCGGGATCGTGTGCACCCACGCCCACAACGACCACATCGACGCCGCTCCCGCCCTGGCCGAGCTCACCGGGGCCACCATCTGGCTCCACCCCGACGACCTGCCGCTGTGGAAGCTCACCCACCCGGACCGCATGCCCGACGCCTGGCTCCAGGACGGCCAGGTGATCGAGGTCGCCGGCACCGACCTGACCGTGCTGCACACCCCGGGCCACGCTCCCGGCGCGGTCTGCCTCTACGACCCGGGCCTGGCCAGCCTCTTCTCCGGTGACACCCTCTTCCAGGGCGGCCCGGGGGCGACCGGCCGGTCCTACTCCCACTTCCCGACGATCATCGAATCCATCCGCGACCGGCTGCTCACCCTCCCGGCCGACACGGTCGTCCGTACCGGACACGGCGCCACCACCACGATCGGAGCGGAGGCACCCCATCTGGAGGCCTGGATCGATCGCGGCCACTGACCCGCCGCCGGGCCCGGCGACACGGCCGGGACGCCACACGGATACCTGACAGGAGATGTCCGGCTTCCAGGAGACGCTCGGAGCGACACGGGTGAGCGCCCGTGGACGCCACGAGCACGGAGGTCGGACATGTCAGGGCCGTCGGAAGGCACGCTGCGGGACAGGGTCGCGCTGGTCGCGGGCGCGACCCGCGGCGCGGGCCGCGGGATCGCGGTGGAACTCGGCGCGGCCGGTGCCACCGTCTACGTCACCGGCCGCACCACACGCGAGAAGCGCTCGGAGTACGACCGCCCGGAGACCGTCGAGGACACCGCGGACCTGGTCACCGCGGCGGGCGGGCTGGGCATCGCGGTCCCCACCGACCACCTCGTCCCTGCCGAGGTGGAGTCCCTCGTCACCCGGATCGCCGACGAACAGGGCCGGCTCGACGTCCTGGTCAACGACATCTGGGGCGCCGAGAAGCTCTTCGCATGGGACACACCCCTGTGGGAGCACGACCTCGACAACGGACGCAGGATGCTCCGGCTCGCCGTCGAGACCCACGCGATCACCAGCCACCACGCGCTGCCCCTGCTGCTTCGCCGCCCCGGCGGCCTGGTCGTCGAGATGACCGACGGCACCGCGGACTACAACCGCGACACCTACCGGGTCTCCTTCTTCTACGACCTCGCCAAGTCGTCGGTGCTGCGCATGGCGTTCGCCCTCGGACACGAACTGGGCCCACGCGGCGCCACCGCCGTGGCGCTCACCCCCGGCTGGATGCGCTCGGAGATCATGCTCGAGACCTTCGGCGTCACCGAGGCGAACTGGCACGACGCCGAGGAGCGCGAACCGCACTTCGCCATCTCCGAGACACCGTTCTACGTGGGGCGCGCGGTCGCCGCGCTGGCCGCCGACCCCGAACGCGCGCGCTGGAACGGGCAGTCCCTCTCCAGCGGACAGCTCGCCGGGGTGTACGGCTTCACCGACCGGGACGGCAGCCGCCCGGACGCCTGGCGCTATCTCGTCGAGGTGCAGGACAAGGGGAGACCCGCGGACGTGACGGGGTACCGCTGACCGGCGGCCCGTCCGGGCGGGGCAGGGCGCGGCGGGAAGGCGGAAACAGGAGGCGGGCGGGCGTCTGTCGCCGCGGCGATCATGGAGGTAGCTTCCCTGCCATGACTGCGATGAGACGCTTCGAGGGGTACGGGGTCCTGATCACCGGTGCGGCCCGCGGCATCGGCGCGGCGACCGCCCGCCGCCTGGCCGAGGAAGGAGCTCAGGTCCTCGTCACCGACGTGGACCCGGCCGAGGCCGGGAAGACCGCCGCCGCGCTGCGCGAACTCGGCGCTCGGGCCGAGGCGTTCGGCTGCGACGTGGGGCAGCGGTCAGAGGTCGAGGCCGCCGTGGCGTACGCGGTGGAGACCTTCGGCTCGCTCGACGTCCTGGTCAACAACGCCTACCGGTGCACCCCCGACGCCCCGCTCTTCGAGGAAGAAAGCGACGAGGACTGGGCCGCCGACCTCGACATCACCCTGACCGGCGCCTACCGCTGCGCCCGCGCGGCCCTCCCGTACCTCGTCGCCTCCGGCCGCGGGGCCATCGTCACCATCGGCTCCGTCAACGGCATCCAGGACTTCGGCAACCACGCCTACAGCGCGGCCAAGGCGGGACTGATGTCGCTCACCCGCACCCTCGCCGGCCACGCCGCCGGCCGGGGTGTGCGGGTCAACCTGGTCGCCCCGGGCACGATCCGCACCACGGCCTGGGAGGGCCGCGAGGACGATCTCGCCTCCGCGGCCCGGCTGTTGTATCCGCTCGGCCGGGTCGGCGAGCCGGAGGACATCGCGGCCGCCGTCGCCTTCCTCGCCTCCGCGGACGCCGCCTGGATCACCGGCACGACCCTGTGCGTCGACGGCGGCCTGCTGGGCGTGAACAAGGGGTTCCGGCAGGTGGTCGGGGGAGAGGACGGAAGCTGAGGCGGGCGGAGAGGACGGAAGCCGAGGCGGGCGGCGGGTGTGGTGCCGGTCCGTCCCGCGTCCTTCCTGGCAGGATGGCCGCATGGAACGTGTGCTGGGAATCGGCGGGTACTTCATCAAAGCGGCCGACCCCGCCGCCCTGGGCGCCTGGTACCGCGACTGCCTCGGCCTGGACGCCGACGACAACGGCCTGTGGCGGCCCGAGGCCGGGCCGACGGTGTTCGCCGCCTTCGAGTCCGGGAGCGACTACTTCGGGTCCCCGGCCCAGCGGACCATGCTCAACTTCCGGGTCCGTGACCTGGACGCCATGCTCGCGCAGTTGCGCGCCCGGGGAGCGGACGTGGCGGAGGACACCCAGGACATGGACGGTGTCGGCCGGTTCGGCTGGGTCACCGACCCGGAGGGCAACCGGGTCGAACTGTGGCAGCCCGCCTGACGCGCGGACCACGGGCCGTCACAGGCGCGGCTCCGCGCTGTGGCGTTCGACGGCCGCGAACACCCGGTCCGTGTCCGCCTCGGACGTACGCCAGTTGCTGAACGCGGCGCGCAGCCCGTGGGTACCGTCGTAGCACGTCGGTGTCAGGAAGGCCTCGCCCGAGGCGGCGACGGCGTCGGCCAGCGCGCGGACCCGCCGCTCCGTCGGATCCTCGGCCAGGGTGAAGCACACGACGTTCAGCCGCACCGGCGCGAGTAGCCGCAGCGCGGGGGCGCGGGCGATCCGCTCGCCCAGCCGCCGGGCGAGCGCGACGTTCCGCTCGACGATCTCGCGGTGCCCCTCGCGCCCGTAGGCGGCGAGCGAGAACCAGGCCGGGAGCGCGCGCAGCCGACGCGAGTTCTCCGGCGTCAGATGCAAGAAGTCCGGGTCGGCGCCGGGAAGTCCGAGATAGGGCGAGGCATTGTGGAATACCCGGACCTGGAGGTCCTGGCGGCGGGTGAACTGGACGGCCGCGTCGTAGGGGACGTTGAGCCACTTGTGCAGGTCGACGCAGAGGGAGTCGGCCTCGCCCAGACCGGCCACCCGTGAGGCGAACTCGGGCGAGAGCGCGGCGAACCCGCCGAACGCCGCGTCGACGTGCAGCCAGAAGTCATGGCGCTCCCTGAGCGCGGCGACGGCCCGCAGATCGTCGAAGTCGACGGTGTTCACGGTCCCCGCGTTCGCCACGACGACGGCAGGGCGCCCGCCCAGCGCGGTGAGCGCGGCGTCGAGGCGCTCGACGTCCACCGCCTCGCGGTTGCCGGGCAGCACCGGGACCCGGCGCAGACTGTCACGGCCCAGGCCGAGTACGGACAGGGCCTTGGCGATGCTCGAATGCGGGCTGGCGGACAGCACGGCCACCCGGCCGAGCGCGCCGGCGCCCTCGTCCGCGACCGTCACCCCGAGGCGCTCGCCGAGCCATTCCCGCGCGATGGCCAGCCCGACCGTGTTCGACACCGTCGCACCGCTCACGAACGCCCCGCGATGCTCCTCGCCCAGCCCGAACAGCTCGCGCAGCCAGGCCAGCGTCTCGTGCTCCAGCGCGCTCGCGAAGGATCCGGCGGCGCCCGAGACGTTCTGGTCGTAGGCGCCGGTCAGCCAGTCACCGGTGAGCGAGGCGGGCGTCGTGCCGCCGGTGACGAACCCGAGGTAGCGCGGGCCCGCCGAGCCGGAGAACCCGGGAGCCCAGCGTCCGGCGAACCGGGCCAGGGCGCCCTCGGCGCCCGCGCCCGCGGCCGGCAGCGGATCGGGGGCGGGCGCCTTGCCGAGCCGGGCGACGGGACGGTCGTCGAGGCCGGCCACCTCCCGGACGGCGAAGTCCCGTGCGGCTTGCAGGAGTTCGGGGAGGCGGTCGAGGTCGTCGGAGAGCGCGGGGTCCATGACGGCAGCCTAGAAGGAACGCCCGTCCCGCGAGCGGTCCACCTCACGGAAACCGGACCGGGCCCGCGAGGCGGGGAATGTCACGGTTTCGTCGCTGTTCCGCCGGCCGTGCAACGCAATACCCTCAAGGGCGGTCTAGCAGTCGGAGAAGACGACGGTCACAACAGGAAGGTCCGCCATGGGGGACATACGCAGAAGAGGAGCCGTCGCGCTCGGACTCACCGGGCTGGTGGCGCCGCTCACCCTCGCACTGGGCGCGGCACCCGCGCAGGCCGCGAGCTGCACGACGGCCGCCGGCCCGAACCAGAAGCAGGTGGAGAAGTTCCTCGGGCGGCCCGTCGACGGCCGGCAGTCCGCCGCCGACTGCAAGGCGATCCAGGCCTTCCAGAACAAGCACGGCATCACCCCGAACATCGGGTACGCGGGACCCGTCACCTGGGGCGTGATGGATCTCATGAACAAGCAGAAGGCCGTGGGCGGCAACCCCAACCGGGACGGCAAGTGCCCGGTGAACAAGGGCCGCATCGCCTGCGTCAACCTCACGCTCCAGCTCAGCTGGATCCAGGACGGCAGCCGCCTCGTCTACGGTCCGGTCCCGGTCCGCACGGGCAGGGACGGCTACGAGACCCGTACCGGCCTGAAGAAGATCTACTGGCGTGACATCGACCACGTGTCGACCATCTACAACGTGTCCATGCCCTACAGCCAGTTCTTCGACGGGGGCCAGGCCTTCCACTCGGTGGGCCTCAGCATGTGGAACCCGCCCGGTTCGCACGGCTGCGTCAACATGACCCCGACGACGGCCAAGAAGTACTGGTCGCTGCTCAAGAACGGTGACGACGTCGCCGTGTACGGACGCAAGCCCGGCACGTGAGCGAGTGACGAGCTTCACGGTCCGGTATGTCGCCCCGTGGGCCTTTACTCACATCATCTTCACGTCAAGGGCCGTATGCTTCACGGCATGTGCACCACTCTTGACAACGACACTCAGCGCTCCGCTGCCGAAGTCAACGAGGAGATCCGGGCTCTCTGGTTCCGGGCGGGTGGGTCGCTGAACATGGACGAGCGGCGCGAGTACCAGCGCCTCGTCCTGGAGTGGGCGAAGGCCGCCCCGTCGTCCTCGGCGACCCAGGCCGCCTGACCCTCCGTGTCCGGCAGGGCTCCCCGCCGGGGAGCCCCCGCCTCGGACCTCGGCACCGGCATTCCGGCGCCCCGGAGCCGGCTTCGGTCACCCGAACCCGGCTCCGACCATGACTCCCATGGCGGCCACGACTCCCGCGAGACGAACCGCTCAGCCCCAGCTCTGTGAATACTGCCGCCGGTAGGCGTTGCGGTCCTGCTCGGTGCGGATGAAGCGGGTCGCCACGAACGCGATGACGCTTCCCCCGATGACGAGCAGACCAGGGCCGACATTGTTCGGGTCGGTGAGCTCGGACACGAACGTCTGCGCCGCCCCCGACTCGCCCACCGTCTCCACCGCGCCCGGAGCCGCCGCACCCGGCGCTCCGCCCTGCGAGGCCATGGCGGACACCGTGGGGGCGGGCGACTGCGGGGCCGCGCCACCGGCCGAGCCCTGCGCCGGCTGACCCGCGAGCGTCACTCCCAGCGCCGTCAGCGCCTTGGTGACGGGCTGGAAGAACGTCGTACCACCGCTCTTGCAGTCCCCGTTGCCGCCCGAGGTCACGCCCAGCGCGATGCCTTCGGAGAACAACGGGCCGCCGCTGTCGCCCGGTTCGGCGCACACCGTGGTCTCGACCAGCCCGGTGACCGTTCCCTCCGGGTAGTTGACCGTCGCGTTGAGCGCCGTCACCTGGCCGTCGTGCAGTCCGCTGGTGCTGCCGCTGCGGAACACCCGCTGGCCCACGGTCGGATCGGCGGCGCCGGTGATCCGTACGCCGTTGCCGCCGCCGATGGCGACCACGTTGGTCCCGGCCCCGGCCTGCTGCGCGTTGTCGTACTGGATCAGCGAGAAGTCGTTGCCGGGGAAGGCGGTGGTGACCGTGCGGCCCACCTGCTGGCGGCCCGTGTTGTCGGAGAACCAGACCGATCCGGCGGGTCCGCAGTGCCCGGCCGTGAGGATGAACTCGCCCTGCGCGTTGCTCACGTTGAACCCGGCCGAGCAGCGCCCGCCCGTCGAGAAGATCGCCTGCGCGCCGTTCACCCGCGTGGTGAACGTGCCCTGGGTCCGCTGCATGCGCACCGAATCGCCGATGCCGTGGGCGAGTTCGGTCATGCGCTTCCAGTCGGTGGCGGAGACCGTGCTGTCGGCCTGCACCACCACCTCGTTCTTCTTGTAGTCGACCGCCCAGGCGGTGCCCGGCACCCGAGGCGCCGAACTGAGGTCGTGGGCAGCGGACTTGAGGTCCTGCATGCTGTGCTTCACGACCTTCGGCCGGGCCCCCGCCCGCTTCACGGCGTCCGCCGCGTCCGCGTCGGTGACCGCGACGACGGGACGGCCGTCGGCGGCTATCCAGTTGCCGGCCGTTCGTGTGGTACCCAGCCGGGACACCAGACCGGCACCCGTGTCCGACGCGGCCTGCGCCGAACTCGTCGTGATGGGCGCGGCGTCGGACGGTTCGCTCGCCATGGCGCGCGTCACCATGAACCCCCCGCAGAGCAGCCCGCCGACGGCCGCGAGACGCGCCCCCCGTCGGACGATCCGTCGTCGTGCGTGCCTCATGCATGGGCTCCCGAAGCCGTACGGGGCGGCGTGCCCGCCGCCGAAGGCCCCGGTCGAGGGCCCTCCCCTCATACGTGTGCTCCGGCCCGCGCGTTCACCGCGGGCCGGAGCACGGGCTGAGATGGCCTGTTCGCGCCGGGAGCGCGCGGCAGGACCTCGCCGCGCGAACGGGATTCGGCCCGCTCCCTAGGTCAGAGCGCGGGTCCTGGCGGTCACCTCGTCCGGCGTCAGATACACGTCCGTGCGCTCGAAGTCCCGCAGGGTTCCCTTGCGGTCCGCGAGGAAGCCGGTGCGGACGAAGTCGTCGCCCGCGACCGCGTTCAGCAGCCAGTTGGCACCCGTACGGAACCGGGCGGCGCCCGTGCGCAGGGCGAACAGGTGGTACCCGCGGGCCACGAGCTGCGCGGGCGCGCCCTTGAGGCCGATGCCCAGCGGCTTGGACACGGCGTCGTGGCCGCCGAGGTCCACGACCAGACCGAGGTCCTTGTGCCGGTACGGAAGGGTGGGCTGCCCGCGCAGATTCGCCGTCAGGACCTTGGCCGCGTGCCGGCCCTGCCGGGCCGCGTGCTGGGCGGTCGGCGGGCAGGGCGAGCCGTCGCCCTTGGCCAGATCGGGCACCGCGGCCGCGTCGCCGAGCGCGAACACCCCGTCGAGTCCCGGGACCCTGAAGTCGGGCTCGGTGACGAGCCGTCCGCGTACGGTCTCCGCGCCCAGCGAGTCCACCAGCGGGCTCGCCGCGACACCCGCGGTCCACACCAGCGTCCGCGACGGCAGCACCCGCCCGTCGGTGAGGGTGACCTCGTCCTTGGTGACCGAGGCGACGGAGGTGCCCAGCGAGATCTGGACCCCCCGGTCGCTGAGCGTCCGCAGCGCGTCGGCGCCCAGCCTGTCCCCGAGCTCGGGCAACAGCTTGGGGGCGACGTCGATCAGATGCCACTTGATGAGGCCGGGGTCGATGCGGGGGTGGTAGCGCCGTGCCGCCGCGGTGGTCAGACGCTGGAGGCAGGCCGCCGTCTCGGTGCCCGCGTATCCGCCGCCGACCACCACGAACTGGAGCCGTGAGGCCTGCTCGTCATGGTCCGACGTGGCCGCCGCCAGGTCGAGTTGGGCGATCACGTGGTCGCGCAGATAGGCGGCCTGGGCGAGCGTCTTCATACCGCGCGCCTCCTCCGCCAGACCGGGGATGTCGAAGGTGCGGGTCACGCTGCCCGGAGTGAGGACCAGATAGTCGTAGCGCAGATCGACGAGGTCTCCGGTGATCTTCCGGACCACGCACACCTTGGCCTGCGGATCGACACCGATCACACCGCCCGGCACCAGCGAGGTGCGGTTCAGGATCCGGCGCAGCGAGGGCGCCACGGACTGGGGTGTGACGACACCGGCGGCGACATGGGGCAACAGGGGCAGATAGAGCTGGTAGTCGGTAGGACTGATCAGGGTGATCCTGGCCTCGCCGGGGGTGAGCGTCCGCTCCAGGCTTCTGGCGGCCTCGACTCCGGCGAATCCCGCGCCGACGATGACGATGTTCGGTCCTTGCATCAAAGCAGCCTCTCTCAACTGGTCCCAGCCGCGAGCCCAGGCTCACACGGGTCGCGGACGTGTGCCACTGCACCGCCGCGTACCCCGAAGCGGGTGAACCACGATCTCTACCGATCGGTAACTACCTCTTCCCCTGCCGTACACGGGCTGCCAGGATCATTTCCGCCACGGCGACGGAGCCAGGCACCGCCGCCGTCTCGACGCGTGGGTTCGACCGACTCACGTATTCCTGCGGACACATGTGAAAAGGGGACAGGCATGACGAGACACGGTGTGGTGCGCCGGATGGGCGTGATGTCGGCGGCGGTGGCGTTCGGGATCGGGGGGACGGTCACCGCGGCCGGGTCCGCATCCGCGGCCCCGGTCCAGACGGTGGCGAGCACCTCGGCGACGGCCGCGGTCGACTACGCCACCTGGCAGAGCGACGTCCAGGCGGTCATCGACCAGGCGGTGCCGTACGTCGAGCAGCGCACCGCGAACGCGGGGGGCCATAAGCTCGCGGTCGTCTTCGACATCGACAACACCGCGCTGGAGACCGACTTCCACCCCTGGTACGCACTGCCCACACCGGCGGTCAAGGCCTCACTGGCACTCGCCCGCTACGCGCACTCCCGGGGCGTCGCCGTCTTCTTCGTGACGGCCCGTCCGGGCATCATCGCGAGCGAGACGAAGTGGAACCTCAAGACCGTCGGCTATCCGGTCGACGGGCTCTACGTGCGCGATCTGCCGGACCTCTTCGACGAGGTCAGCGCCTACAAGACCGGCAAGCGCGCGGAGATCGAGTCCCTCGGCTACACGATCATCGCCAACGTCGGCAACAACACGACGGACCTGACCGGCGGCCACGCGGAGCGCACGTTCAAGCTCCCCGACTACGACGGCCAGCTGTCCTGACCCGCGGGGCCCGGGCGCGCCGGGAGCGACGGACCGGCGCGCCTACACTTCGGCCATGGACGAGGTCACGCTGGACACGCTGGGATCGGGCAAGTATCTGCTGATCACCAGTTTCCGAAAGAACGGTACGGGGGTCGCCACGCCCGTGTGGGTGGTGCGGGACGGGGCGGCGCTGGGCGCCTGGACCGTGGCGGACAGCTGGAAGGTGAAGCGCATCCGCAACCGCGGCGATGTCCTCGTCGGCCCGTGCGACGTGCGCGGCAGACCGACGGGGGAATCCGTCCCGGCCACGGCGGAGATCCTCGGTGCCGAGGAGACCGCCCGTTACCGCAAACTCCTGGCCCGCAAGTACGGGGTGATGGGCCGTCTCACCCTGCTCGGCAGCCGTCTGCGCCGTGGCGAGAGCGGCACGGTCGGCATCCGCATCACGCTCTCCGCGTGACCTGACCTGACGTGGTCCGGCGGTTCGGCGCCGGGAGAGCCGGCGAACGGTCCGTCCGGGGCGGTGCGCCTCAGCCCCAGCCGCCGCCGTACGGGCCGTCGACGAGCTGGAACACGGGCTGTCGGCGCACCGGGTCCTGGGCCGTGGAGAGCTGGACCCGGTCGCCGCTGTGGATGGTGGCGGGCGCGCCCATGACCCGGCCCCGGACCGTGAAGCCCTCCGCCATCTCGATCAGGGAGACGTTGCGGGCCGCGGGGGTGTTGCGGTGGATCACCGTGGAGTGGCGCACGACGCCCGTCCCGGCGCTCGCCTCCGTACGCAGGTCGCTGCCCGCGCACACGGGACACAGAAGGCGGTTGTACATGGCGGTGCCGCACCAGTGGCACCGCTGGAAGAGCAGGACGTCCCCGGCGCGTTCCGCCGAGACGGTGTCGAGGCGGTCCACGGACCCCGCGTCGAGCATGTCCGCCGAGGCTTCGAGGCCCGGGTGAAGGGCGATTCCTGGGTGGTACACGATGTCATCTCCCTGCGCTCGGCCGGAATCTGATGTGCGCGGAGTGCCGTGCACGACCACAGGTTATGGCACTGAGTGTCACCCGTAAAGGCACTCCGTACCCTCAAATGAAGAAGAGCGTCCGCGGCCGGTCCCCGCTCAGTCCCGCGCGAAGGCCGACTCGATCTCCTGGACCACCCGCCACATGGGTGCTCCGCGCCGCGAGACGACGACCACGACGTCCTCCGGTTCGGTGTACGCCGGTTCGGCGGGCCCGGAGCCGAAGGTGTTCTGCACATATCCGAGAGCCTGGTCCACGGCCGCCTCGGCGTCCCCGGTCCCGTCCGAACGCAGCCAGGAGCGCAGGGCGTTGTTGTGGGCGGCGACCACGGCCGCGGCGACGACATCGGCCCGCAGGGTGTCCCGGCGGGCCCCGGCGGAGCGGCCGCGCAGATAGTCGGCGAGCGCGCGCTCGTAGCGCCAGACGACCGACAGTTCGTACGCGCGCAGGCCGGGCACCTTCTTGGTGAGCCGGTAGCGCTGGACGGAGAAGGTCGGGTTCTCGGCGTACATGCGCAGCACGAGCCGGGCGGCGTCGCACACGCGCTGCACCGGGTCCTGGGTGTCGGCCTCCTCGGCAAGGAAGGCCCTCATGTCGGCCAGGCAGCGCTCGTGGTCGGGGAAGACCACGTCCTCCTTGGACGGGAAATAGCGGAAGAACGACCGCCGGCCCACCCCGGCGAGCGTCACGATGTCGTCGACGGTGGTCTCCTCGTAGCCACGCTCCAGGAACAGCTGGAAAGCGGCTCCCACCAGGGCGTCCCGCATCGGCGGTTTGACGGTGGTCGCGTCGGCGGGTTCGCGGCGCCCCGGTGCCTCGTTCATGGTCGGAAACTAGCATCGAAGTCGAGACGGTGGCACTCGGTGCGCTCCGGCCAGGGAACTGAGTTCCCTGGCCGTCCCAGGCCGGACGACCCCGGTCCGGGACGGCCAGGGGCCTCCGGGCCGGACCTCGCAGCGCCGGGTTCCTCAAGTGGCCGATATGGGTGTGCTCGTGAACTGCCCCTGCACCGGGTGAAGTTGACAGTCCATCAGTGGTGATCGACTATGTGCCCGGGGCCGGCCCCGGGGTCCTCCCGGGGCCGGTGCGCCGTCACCGTCGCCGCCCGCCGCAGGCGGGTGACGGGCGCCCGCCCCTGACGCACCGCTGTCATCACCCCCCCGGATGACACGGTGAGAAGAGCCTCGGTACTCGTTCCCGCACGAGTGCCGAGGCTCGACGTCCTCCAGCCCGCGCCCGCCGACGGGGTCAGTGGTCGTTGCAGGTCGGCGAGAAGATGTCGTCGCCGGCCAGGTGCCCGTTCCGGTGGGCCTGGAGGGCGACGCTCACCAGGGTCAGCAGAAGGTCGATGTCCGAGTCGACTTCGAGACGGATGGTCACCCAGCGGGAACCGGGCACCATGCGGATGGCCGTCGAGGTCCTGAGGTGATCCTCGAAGCGGCGGATGGCCCGGTCGGTGAGGTGCAGGTCCACCTCGTGGTCCGAGTGGAAGTGGACGATCTCGCACTGCGCCGCGCACAGTGCGCGCCCCGTGCCGCAACTCGGCGGGGACTCCGCGAGGTCCGGCCAGACGGCCAGTCGCGTCATGGCTCTGGTGGCCAAGGTCATGCGCCCATCATGACGAGCACACCTCCCGGCCACCAGGACTTGGCGGGCACGCAATCCCTCGGCCGCCTGGGAATGTCCGGCTTTCGGCCGGTAACGGAAGGCGCCGAGGGCTGGGACGCCGTACGGCCCCGGACTCCGTCGAGTCCGGGGCCGTACGCGCGTACCGGGATCCGGCCGGGGCCGGTCCGGGTCATGCCATCCAGAAGAAGACGGCGGTCATCCGCTTGTCGTCCATCGTGGTTCCGCAGTAACCGGTGGCGCTGTGCATCAGGTTGGCGTTGTAGAGGAGCAGCCGGTTGTAGCGGTGCGGTACGCGGATGTCCTCGACGAAGGAGTCCGGCGGGACGAAGCGTGTCCCGAGTGCCTCGACCAGATTGCTGTGCGGTGCGACGACGACGTTGCCGCCCAGCCGCCCGCCGGGCAGGGCCTGGCGGAAGAAGGCCGTTCCGCATTCCTTGGACACGTTCGGGTTCAGATAGAGCACCGCCGCGTAACGGCACAGGGCGCGGGAATCGGTGTGCGGACGAGGCTCCCCTTCGTCCTTGCCGACGACCTGGACGCAGTTGTGGTTGAGCGTGGCGCCCGACGGAGTCGACTGCTGCCACAGCTTCTGAGCGCCGGTGGCCTTCCGTACGAGCCGCTCCACCCGGGCCAGTTCGTCCGGTTCGAGACCGGGCATCGTCCGCATGCCGGGCCAGCTCTCCGAGGTGTACGGATGGCCCTTGGCCCAGTCGTCCCGGCCGACACAGCGGGCCCGTACGGCATCAGGGTCGGGCAGCACGTCGTCGAAGACCCAGTAGTCCCGGTCACGGGTGGGTTTCCGGTAGGGGAGGACCGGCAACGCCGGTGACCTCGGGGGTTGTGGGGGCATGCGGCCGACCCTATAGACGCGTCCGTCAGCGATCTCCAGGGAATTGGTCAACCTTGCGCCAACTCGGTCCATGGAACGCCCAAGGCGGGCGGGTCCCGGCGCAGGCGAAGCACCGTGCGGGAGGGCCGATGGTCAACGGCCGCTCAGGGAGCCTCAGTTCATTGTCCGGCCACTGTCCGGTCCGGGACGCGGCGTCGGATGTCCCGCCGTGATCACCGGTGTGACGCAGCGGTGAACGTCCCGGCCCGCGCCCGCGTATCTGTGCACAGGACGGCGGGAGACCGCGTGCACGGAAGGAGAGCAGTGTGCCGACACGGCCCGAACGCGGGAGGTCCTCCGGGCGCTCCGTGATCGAACCCACGCACATCGAGCGCCGCCGTCGCTCCGAATCCCTCGCGGAGCTGCTCCGGCAGGTGCGCGAGAAGGAGGGGATGACCGACGCGGACGACGACTTCGAACCCCTCCTGGCGCCGGCAGCCCCGGTACGGCTCCTCCCCGTCCCGGAAGAGGACGAGACCGAGGAACTGCCCCCGGTCCCGGAGGAACTGCCCTCGGTCCCGAAGGGACTGCCCTCGGTCCTGGACGGCGAGGACTACACGGCCGACACCCCGCCGCCTCCTCGCACCGCCCCGGCCGACGCGCCACCCGCCATCGGCGGACCCCCGGCCTCGGACCGGCCCAAGGGTGCCCACGGCCCGGCGCGCGGTGCGGGACCACGCCGCGCCGCGATCGCTCTCGCCGTCGTCGCGGCCGGGCTGACCGGCTTCGCGCTGGCCCTGCTGGTGCCGGGCGCCGGGCGGGGCGAGGCCTCCACCGGGGCCGCGGGGCACGCCTCGACCGCACCGTCCGGCGCCGGTGCCCTTGATCCGGACGGAGCCGGCACCCTCCGCGTGGGAGACAGCGGCCCCGAGGTGACGGACCTTCAGCAGCGCCTGCTCCGTATCCCGAACGTGTACGCACACGGCAGCACCGACGGCACCTACGACGGCGCGCTCGCCGCGGCCGTCGCCCGCTTCCAGCTCTGGTACGGCATCCGGGGCGACGAGTCGGGCGTCTACGGCGACGACACCCGGGCCGACCTCGAATCCAGGACGGCGGCCCCCTGAGACCGGCCGGGGCGGTGGCGCGGTGACGGTCGCTCCCTCCGCCCCGGCCTCCCCACCCGCTCCCGGACACCCGCGACCCCGTGCGCCGGACCTCGCCCCAGCGCGTCCGGCCGGAGACGCGAACCGGGGTTCAGACCCCGCCGACCCGCTGCCCGACGACCGCCGGACCGACGACGAGGTCGGCGCGGTCCCGGGTCGCGGCGACCCGTTCGGCGTTGCGCCGGTCCGTGCCGAGCACCCATGCCACCGCCGATTCGTGGTCCTTCCCGAACTCCTCGTGCCGGGCGACCAGCCTGCGGACGCGCTCGGTCTCGTCGAGCTCGCAGAACCACACCTCGTCGAGCTGTGCACGGGCCCGCGGCCACGCATCCTCGTCGAGCAGCAGGTAGTTCCCCTCGGTGACGATCAGACGGGCGTCCCGGGGAACCGCGATGGCTCCCGCCAGCGGCTGTTCGAGGACCCGCTCGAATCCGGGGGCGTAGACGAGCTCCTCCTCGTCCTCGCGCAGCCGGCGCAGCAGTGCCGCGTACCCCGCCGCGTCGAAGGTGTCCGGAGCGCCCTTGCGGTCCCGGCGCCCCAGACGGTCCAGTTCCGCGTCCGCGAGATGGAACCCGTCCATCGGCACATGGGCGACGCGGGAAGGCCCGTCCTCGCCGAGTCGCCCGACCAGCCGCTCGGCGAGCGTCGTCTTGCCCGCGCCGGGGCTGCCGGCGATCCCGAGAAGGGCGCGACGGCCGGGCCGTACGAGTGCGGCGGCCCGCTCCACCAGTTCCTCGAAGGACACGCAGGCCTCGGTCATACGAGCCCGGACAAGGGCACGGGAACAGCGATCTCCATGCCTCCAGTATCGGCGAAGTCCCTGAGCCAGGGCGGTGATGTGGCGCTCGCCACCCGCTGGAGGCGGATACCGGGGGCAGACTCCTCGTATGACTGAGCTCGGCCTGCCGCAACAGATCCTGGCGTGTCTCTTCGACCTCGACGGGGTGATCACGAAGACCGCCGTCGTCCACGCGGCCGCCTGGAGGAAGACGTTCGACGACTTCCTGCGGGAACGCGACGGCGACGGATTCCGCCCCTTCGAGGACGCCGACTACTCCGCCTACGTCGACGGCATGCCCCGCGCCGACGGCGTACGGTCCTTCCTCGCCTCACGCGGCATCGAACTCTCCGAGGGAACCCCCGGCGACCCGCCGGACAGGGTCACCGTCAACGGACTGGGCAACCGCAAGAACGAGCTGCTGCTCGACATGATCCGCACCGACGGGGTCGAGGCCTACGACGGCACGCTGCGCTACATCGAGGCGGTACGGGCCCGCGGCCTGCGGACCGCCGTCGTCTCCTCCAGCGCCAACTGCCGCGACGTCCTGCGCTCGGTGGGCGCGGAGGACCTCTTCGACGTGCGGGTCGACGGTGTCGTCGCCGCCGAGCGCAGGCTGCCGGGCAAACCGCGCCCCGACACCTTCCTGGCCGCGGCGAAGGACCTCGGGGTCGATCCGTCCCGGGCGGCGGTGTTCGAGGACGCCCTGGCCGGCATGGACGCGGGCCGCTCCGGCCACTTCGGGTACGTCGTCGGCGTGGACCGCGTGGGCCAGGGCGACGCCCTGCGCGCCCACGGCGCCGACATCGTCGTACAGGATCTGGACGACCTGGGGGAGCGCGCGTGATCACGCACTCGTCGTACGGAGTCGAGCCCTGGGCGCTGCGCGAGAGCGAGCTGCACCTCGGACTGCTGCCGCAGAGCGAGTCCGTGTTCGCCCTCGCCAACGGTCACATCGGCTGGCGCGGCAACCTCGACGAGGGCGAGCCCCACGGCCTGCCCGGCTCCTACCTCGGCGGCGTCCACGAGACCCACCCGCTGCCCTACGCGGAGGCGGGCTACGGCTACCCGGAGTCCGGGCAGACCGTCATCAACGTCACCAACGGCAAGATCGTCCGGCTGCTCGTCGACGACGAACCCTTCGACCTGCGCTACGGACGGCTGCGCTCCCACGAGCGCGTCCTCGACCTGCGCACCGGGCTGCTCACCCGCACCTGCGAGTGGACCTCGCCGGCCGGCTCCACGGTCCGGGTGCGCTCCACCCGGCTCGTCTCCTTCACCCAGCGGGCGATCGCGGCCGTCGCCTACGAGGTCGAGGCCGTCGACAGCCGGATCAGGGTGGTCGTCCAGTCGGAACTGGTCGCCAACGAGCAACTGCCGGGCCACGACGGCGATCCGAGGGCGGCCGTCGCCCTCGACGCGCCTCTCGACGCGGAGGAACACTTCGCGGCGGGAGGCCGCCTGCGGCTCCTGCACCGCACCCGGCGCAGCGGCCTGCGGGTCGCGGCGGCCGCGGACCACACCGTCACGGGACCCGAGGGGACCGCCCTGAGCGGCGAGAGCGGCGACGACCTCGCCCGACTCACGGTCACCTCCGTGCTGGAACCGGGCAGCGCGCTGCGCCTGGAGAAGATCGTCTCCTACGGCTGGTCGGGCACCCGATCCCTGCCCGCCCTGCGCGACCAGGTCGACGCGGCCCTCGCCGCCGCCCGGCACAGCGGCTGGCGCCGGCTCGCCGACGAACAGCGCTCCTACCTCGACGACTTCTGGGCCCGCGCCGACGTCGAGGTGGACGGGGACGAGGAGATCCAGCAGGCCGTCCGCTTCGCCCTCTTCCACGTGCTCCAGGCGGGCGCCCGCGCGGAACAGCGCGCCATCCCCGCCAAGGGCCTGACCGGCTCCGGCTACGACGGCCACGCCTTCTGGGACACCGAGACCTTCGTCCTGCCGCTGCTCACCTACACCTCGCCCGGCGCCGTCGCCGAGGCGCTGCGCTGGCGCCGCAACACCCTTCCGGCCGCCCGCGAACGGGCCGTCCAACTCGGCCTGCACGGAGCCGCGTTCCCCTGGCGGACCATAGCCGGACCGGAGGGTTCGGCGTACTGGCCGGCCGGCACCGCCGCCTTCCATGTGAACGCCGACATAGCCGACGCCGTCGTCCGCTACACCGCCGCCACCGGCGACACACGGTTCGAGCGCGACACCGGCGTCGAGCTGCTGACCGAGACGGCCCGGCTGTGGCGCTCCCTGGGACACCACGACCACCGGGGCGGGTTCCACATCGACGGGGTGACGGGTCCCGACGAGTACAGCGCCGTCGCCGACGACAACACGTACACCAACCTGATGGCCCGCGCGAACCTGCTAGCCGCCGCCGACGCCGTCGAGCGGCACCCGCGGCGGGCCGCGGAACTCGGCGTCGACGAGGAGGAGAGCGCCGCCTGGCGCGACGCGGCCGAGGCCATGCACATCCCGTACAACGACGAACTGGGCGTCCACGAGCAGCACGCCGGCTTCACCCGCGGCCAGCGCTGGGACTTCACCGCCACCCGCCCCGACCAGTACCCGCTGATGCTGCACTTCCCCTACTTCGACATCTACCGCAAGCAGGTCGTCAAACAGGCCGACCTGGTCCTCGCCCTCTACAAGTGCAGCCCGTTCTTCGACGAGGAGCACAAGGCCCGCGACTTCGCCTACTACGAGCCCCTCACCGTCCGGGACTCCTCCCTGTCGGCGTGCTGCCAGGCCGTGATCGCCGCCGAGACCGGTCATTCCGGCCTCGCCTACGACTATCTGGTCGAGGCCGCGCTGATGGATCTGGAGGACCTGGAGCACAACACCCGCGACGGCCTGCACATCGCCTCGCTCGCCGGCACCTGGACGGCCCTGGTGGCCGGCTTCGGCGGCCTGCGCCACCACGGGGACACCCTGGAGTTCGCGCCCCGGCTGCCGGAACGCTTCAGCCGTCTGGCCTTCTCCCTGGAGATCCTCGGCCGCCGGCTGCGCGTGGAGATCGGGCAGGACGCCGCCACCTACTCGCTCGCGTCCGGCGACCCGCTGGAGATCCGCCACCACCGCGAACCCCTCACCGTCGACGCCGGCGAGCCCCGCAGCCTGCCCATCCCGCCGCAGCGGCCGCGCCCCGCCCCGGACCAGCCGCCGCACCGGCGGCCGAACACCCGGGGATGAGACGCGGCACGGGCCCGCGGCCCGTCAGTGGCGGGTGACGGAGGGCGCGATGTCCTCGTGGTCTTCCAGCGGTGCCGCGCCGGGTGCGGCGGTCCGCGCGGCGGACCTGGTCGCGGACGTGCCGCAGAACGCGGGCTCCAGGGTGCGGTACATGGTGTTGAGCACGGCGGTGTTGTTGGAGGTGTTGGCCAGCGCGGTGAGGCTGCGCCTGCCGTCCTTCGTGGTGAAGGCGTACGTGTAGTAGCCCTGCACGGTGCCGGTGTGTCCGTACACGGAGATCCCGCACGACAGGTCCCGGCGGCGCAGCCCGAGTCCGTAGGACGTGGTGCTGTTGACCCGCGTCCACTTCGTCATCTGGGTGAGCTGGGCGGCGGACATGAGCTTGCCGCGCAGCAGGGCGGAGAAGAAGGTGTCCAGGTCGTGCGGCGTGGAGATGATGGCACCCGCGCTCTGCGCCCAGGAGGCCGTCTGCTTCGTCGCGTCCACCGGCGCGGCCCCCGCCGTGTCGGACGTGAGGTACCCGTCGGCGTGGCGGCCCGGGATCGCGGTGGAGGGATGGACGTAGAAGGTGTCGTTCAGGCTCAGCGGGGTGAAGATGCGCTTCTGGTACTCGGTGGCGACGGTGTGTCCGGTCAGCTTCTCGATCAGCATGCCGGCGACGACGAAGTTGGTGTTCGAGTAGGAGTAGGCGGCCCCGGGCGCGTTGGTGCGCGGCTTCTGCAAGGACAGTCGCACCAGGTCGCGGTAGCTGAACACCTTGTTGCGGACGGCCTCGAAGCCAGAGACGGACCGGGCGAACATGTCGTTCGTGTAGTCGTACAGACCGCTGCGATGGCTCAGCACGTGCCGCACGGTGATCCGGTCGTCGGGCAGCAGACCCGGCAGATAGGTGTCGACAGGCTTGTCGAGCTTGAGCCTGCCCTCGTCGACCAGCTGGAGCAGCACCACGGTGGAGAAGGACTTGGTGACGCTGCCGACGCGGAAGCGGTCGTTCGTGCTGATGGTCCGGCCGGTGGCCCGGTCGTCGACCCCCGCGACCATCTGGTGGACCGTGCCGTTGTCGTCGATTCTCGCCATCGCGCCCGGTGCGCCCTGGCTGAGAGCCGTGCGCAGGATCGCCCGCAGCCCCGCGTCGTCGGGCGCGGCCGCGGACACCGCGGTCCGTCCCGTGCCGGTGTGTCCCGCGCCCGTGGGCGTCCCGGCCTGCGCCGGGGCCGCCAGCAGGGACACCATGACGGCGCCCAGCGCCGTCCCCGTAACCGCCGTTGCTGAGACCATCTGCTTCTCCCGAGTGCCATCTGCCGGCTCGACGTCCCGGCCCGGACCGCGCCGCGGATGCGGGCGACGGCACCATCTGTACGCGCTGGAGCGGTCCGCGGGTCGCATTGCGGAGGGTTGGAGCGGAAACGGCGGGCCGGAATCGGCGAATTGGCGGAAAGCAGCCGCACCGGGCCCGCCCCGCTCGGCACACGGCCGAGGACCGGCGCGGGGCTCCCGCCGAAGAGTCAGGGGACCTGCGCTCGGGAGCTGACGCCTGGGAGGCCGGGGACCGACGCGGGCTCAGCCGCCGAAGAGCTGGGTCCAGTACGTGCCCGCTCTGCTGCCGCCGGCCAGGCCGATGCCCAGGTGGGTGAAGTCCGGCTTGAGGATGTTGGCGCGATGGCCGGGACTGTCCATCCAGCCCTGGACGACCTCGGCGGGGGAGCGTTGTCCGCAGGCGATGTTCTCGCCGATGGCGCGCCGGGTGCAGCCGGCCGCCGCGGCGCGGTCCCACGGCCGGCTCCCCTCGGGGGAGACGTGCGCGTAGAAGTCGCGGGCCACCATGTCGGCGCTGTGGGCCTGGGCGGCGGCGGTGAGCGTCGGGTCGGTGCCGAGAGGGGGCAGCCCGGCCGCGGCCCGCTCGGTGTTGGTGAGCGCGACGACCTCGCGCGCCGTCCGCTCCAGGCCCGCCGGGCTGAACGGCCGTGCCCACAGCGCCGTCCAGTACACATCGCCCGTGCGGGGGTCGGGGACGCGGGCGAACCCCGCCTGGTCGAAGGCGGGATCGCACAGTGTGCGCCGGGGCTGCTCGGCGGAGAGGCAGTACTCGACGAACTCCCGCGGGGAGCGGGGCCCCGTGACCAGATGCTCGCCGATGGTCAGATACGGGTAGCCGGCCGAGACGACCCGGTGGTAGACGCTGACGCCTTCCGGGCTCTCCACGCCGAGCGCGCCGCGGGCCGCCATGGCACCGGCGTGCTCCCGCGCGGCGGCGGTCAGCCGGCCGTCGAGCCGGACGGGCGGGCAACCGGCGGTGGCGCGCGCGGAGTTCACGGGCCCCAGGAAGTCATCGAGTCCGGAGCCGGAGCCGGAGCCGGAGCGGGAACCGGAGCCCGGGACCGGGGCGGCCCACGGCGCTCGCGGGGATCCGCCCCGGGCGGCCGCGACGGGTCCGGCATCCCGCCGGGCGGCCGACGGCGCGCCGTCCTCGGTGACATCGACGCCGAAGTCCCGCGCGATGCCCGCCAGCCCGTCCGCGTACCCCTGCCCGAGCGCTCGGACCTTCCAGGCCGTGCCGCGTCGGTAGAGCTCGGCGAGGAGCAGCAGGGTCTCCCGCTGCGGCCGGGGCGGGGTGAACCGGGCGAGGGAGCGGCCGTCCGGCGCGGTGATCTGGACCGTGGGGGAGGGGAGCCGGCCGAGGGGCGTGGTGAGGTCGGCGGGACTGACGACGAGGGTGACCCGGGTCGCTCCGGGCCGCAGTCGGGGCGGATCGACGGTGAGCCGGTCGCCGTCGAGCCGGACGCCGGGCGCGGCCGGCTGGTTGTAGAAGACGAAGTCCCCGTCGCCGCGCACCGTGCCGCCGTCGTCGGTGATGAGCGCGGACAGGTCGAAGGGGCCCGGGACCCTGAAGGTCAGGACCCCGTCCGGCAGGGGCGCGTTGCCCCCGGGAACCAGCTCGCTCATGGCGCCGCCCGTCGGTGTCGTGATCCGTGCCCTCCCGCCGGGGGCGTGGAGCACGGGCCGTCGACCGCTCAACGGACCGCCCCCGCCCTACGGTTCCCGCGACCGGCGGGTGACCGGGCGGGGGCCGCGCAGGGCGGAGGCCGTCGCCCGAAGCGGCACGGGGGGTGCCGCCGCGCGCAGCGAGCGCAGGGCGAGCAGCATGACGCCGATGTCGTCCAGGTAGATGGGGTCGGGCAGCAGGTCGGTCGGCAGCAGGAGATAGGCGACGGCACCCCAGAACACCCAGCGGGGTCCGGTGGGCAGTCCGGCCCGCCGCAGATCACGGCGGGTGCGGACGAGCCGGCGCAGGAGTACGAGTGCCACCGCGAGCGCCGCGGCCGCGAGTACCGCGCCGATGACGAGGACCAGGGTCCACGAGGTCGAGTCCATGCGTCCGTCCAGAGAGGTCGTCGGGTGCGTCCGTCTTCCGTGTGCCCGCTCGCGCCCCGGCTATCGCTCCGGGCGGGGCCGTCCGGGCGCGCTCCCTCATTCCCGCATGTCGCGGCGGCAGATCACGAAGTCGTCGAAGACGTGCCTGCCGGGCAGCGGGCCGACGGTCCCGACGGCCCGGCGCAGGTCCAGCAGCTGATCCGTGGTCATCTGGAGCGGCGGCTCGTCGGGCTGGTAGGTGGTGCGCACCGGATAGTCCCGCCCCGGCTCCCGGGTCATCTCGATGTGGCAGCCCAGGACATGGGTGACGGGGCGGCGACCGCAGAAGTCGATCAGCCGGTCGACGGTGGTGGTGAAGGCCGGCCAGTCGTCGACGTACAGGCGTCCGGGGTAGACCGTGTCGCCGGTGAACAGGATGCCGGTCCAGGGGTCGTAGAAGGTCACCGAGGCCGCGTGGTGTCCGGGTGTGGCCAGGCATTCCAGCACCCGGCCGCCGAGCTCGACCCGGGCGACGGCTTCGGGATCGGCGTGGAAGCCGAAGAAGTCCCAGGCGCTGTCGAGGGCCGCGTCCACGACCTCGGTTCCGGGACGGCCGGCGAACTGGGCGTCCCCGGCGACGTGGTCGCCGTGCGGATGGGTGTGCAGCACCAGCAGCCCGTAGTCGTCACGGGGGTGCCCGGCCAGCCAGGATTCCATCAGCTCGTCGACGACCCGGCGCAGCGGGAAGTGGTCGGCCGAGGCCGTCGCGCCCGTGTCGATCAGGACGGCCCGCGCGCTCCCGAACAGCAGGAACATGAAGGGCGCCTCGTAGTCGACCGCCATGTTCTGGCGAAGGATCACCGTGTGCTCGTCGTGGGCGTGGACCTGGATGTCGGGGTCCGTGTTGTGCTTGGCCGAGGGGGAGCCGTGGATCCACCGCACGTCGAGCGGTGCGGCCGCCGCGGCTTCACCGCCTCCACGAACGTCGTCGGTCTGCTTGCCGGCACTGTCCACGCCGTCTCCCTGGGCTCGGTCCTGCCGGGCCACGGCAGGGCCCGGGACCTCAGTTTCGCTGGTGGGCGTGGTCCACGAGCGCCTGGGACACCGTACGGATGCTGCGGGCGATGTGCTGGAGCTGCATCACCTCGGCGGCGTACATCTTGATGGAGTGCTCGATCACACCCTCCTGGAGGCCCAGGCCGGGCAGCTCGGAGCGGGCGGTCTGGAGTGCCGTGCGGGCCACCCGTATCTCCTGCTGCACCTGGAGGTGCGCGTGGCGGGCGAGCAGGACGGGGTGCTTGTGCAGGACGGGATAGCTCGCGTAGCGGCTCGGTACCAGCTCGCGCAGCCATCTCACCGCCGAGCGCTCCCAGTCGAAGCTGCCGGGGGTCTTGACCTGGCACGGCCAGTCCGAGGTCATCGGTGAATACGTCAGGGCCATGTTCATCGCTTCCGGGGTACGTCGGCGGGGGACTCTGGGGGCGGCCCCGGCATAGGGGTACCGGGGCCGCCACCACGGGTCTCGCAGGCGAGACCCGCTCGAACACCCGGGACCCGTTGCGGGTAGGAGCGGACGGCCCCGGGCGCTCATGGGTCGTGACCTGGAAGCCTCCGGGGCACGATCCGAAAGAAGTATTTATATATGCGTCCGGAAGCGCAAGGGCATGAAAACATTCATGCGTGCTTTGTTGTGAATGATCCCGTGATGCCGTGGTGGGTGCGCGGAGGCGGACGCGTGCCGGAGCGGAGTCCGGTGGTGCCGGGCCCCTTCGCGTGATATCGCGGGTCCGGGCCGGGGTGGGTCCGGGTGGTGACCGGGCGGTGGCCGGGCCGGGTGTGGCTCGGGCCCGGGGTCAGTCCCGCAGGAAGAACTGGTGCTGCTCGGCGACCTGCTCGTACTCCTCCAGGCGCGCCTGTGTGCGCTCCGGATCGGCGTCGGTCATGGCCTGGAGCAGTGCCGCCGACAGCACCACAGGCGCCGCGTACGAGTCGAACACCAGGCGGGAACCGGTCCCGGTGGCGAAGGTCACGTCGGCCTCGTCGGCCAGCGGGCCGAGGCCGAGGTCGGTGACCAGCGCCACCCGGAGGCCCGCGCTGCGCGCGACCCGCATGGCCGTGAGCGTCTCGTGGGCGTGCCGGGGCATCCCGAAGGCCAGGACCCAGGTGCCGCCCGCCTCGCGCGACTGGAGCAGCGCGTCGTACGCGACCGAGCCGCCGCGCGTCACCACCCGCACATCCGGGTGGATGCGTCGGGCGGCGTACGCGAAGTACTCGGCCAGCGAGCCCGAGATCCGCAGCCCGAGGACCGTCAGCGGCGCCGACTGCGACAGTGCCCGGCCGACACGGATGATCTGGTCGGGATCGGCGAAGTCCCGCCGCAGGTTCTCCAGGTTCTCGATCTCGGCGTCCACCGCGGCCTGGAGCTCGTTGCTCGTGACCTCGGCCGGAGTGCCCGGTGTGCTGCCCAGGGTGCTGAGCGCGATGGCCTGGAGGCTCTCGCGCAGCGCGGGATAGCCGCTGAAGCCCACCGCCGCCGCGAAACGGGTCACGGAGGGCTGGCTCACGCCCACCCGCTCGGCGAGGTCGGTGATCGACAGGAAAGCGGCTTCGGTGATGTGCTCGATCAGATACTGGGCGATGCGCCGCTGGCCCGGAGAGAGCCGGGGGCCGTCGAACAGCTCCCTGAGCTGGGACGGGGGCGCCACGCCGGCCTCGGGCGCCGTCTTTCCCGAGGTGATCGCGGATGCCTGTGCGCGTGCCTGCTGCGGCGATGGCACCGGTGCGCGTCCTCCTTCATGTCCCACGAGAACTCAACATAGCTCACCGACCCTTCTGACCTGGGCCGGTATTGGCGCAAGCAAGGCCCGCGTTCCTCGTTTCACAGGTGATCGAGGGGTACTCGGACACCTGTCACGACGTGCTCGTCCGTGGGCGCGCCTTCCTGCTCGCCGACGTCAGGGAGAGGGTTTTCATGAGCGTGCAACAACTGCCCGCGTCAACGGTCCATGTGATGCTCGGGGACTGTTCCGCGGCCGATGCCAAAGCGGTGCTCGGTGTCCTGTGCGGCCGCTTCACCGCGGACCGCGAGAGGGCGGACGAGCCCCACGAGTCCGTGAGCGGCAGACCGACGGTGTGGACCGTCCTGTTCGACACCGCCGGTGATTCCGGGGGTGCCGCCGGGTCTGCGGTCGAACTTTCGGGGCAGCCGACCGTGGAGGCACAGGGTGGCCCGCTGGCGACACAGCTGCTGCGGGAGGCCCTCGGTGCCGCCTTTACCGTGCACGAACTGGGCACGGAGGCCGGTGACCAGGAGGTTCAGATGAAGCTGCGGCTGGATTCGGGTACGGCGCACGAGACGCGGGCCGTGTGAACGCCGGGACGGTGGCCCGGGGCGGGGAGACCGGCGCCCGCCGGGCGGCCACCGGCTCGGTCCGCGAAGGCGCGGCCCGCGCGGGGCTGATCGCCCGCGGGGTGATCTACGTCCTGGTCGGCCTGCTGGCCCTGCGCATCGCGTTCGGCGACAGCGGCGGGCGGCAGGCGGACCGGAGCGGAGCCCTTCAGGAGATCGCCACGAAGCCGTTCGGTTCGGTTCTGCTGTGGGCCCTGGGCGCCGGGCTCGTGGGCATGGCGCTGTGGCGCCTGTCCGAGGCGCTGTTCGGAGGCGCAGGACAGGACGGCGGCAAGGCCGGCAAGCGCCTGGCGGCCGCCGCCCGGTGCGTGTTCTACGGGTTCGTCGCCTATTCCGTGCTGGCCTTCGCGGCCGGCGCGCGCGGCAGCGGCTCGGGCGACCGGCAGTCCCGCGACGTCACGGCCAAGGCCCTGGGGGTGACCGGCGGCCAGTGGATCGTCGGCGCCGCCGGGGTGGGGCTGGTCGTCGCGGGCGGCTGGATCGCCGTACGGGCCGTGATGCGCAAGTACCACAAGCACCTCAAGCTCGGTGAGATGTCGCGGCGGGTCCGCAGGGCCGTCGACACGGCGGGCGTGGGCGGCGGCGCCGCGCGGGGTGTGGTGTTCGCGGGGGCGGGCGCCTTCGCGGTCCGCGCCGCCGTCGAATACCGGCCCGACCAGGCCAAGGGGATGGACGGCACACTGCGGTCCTTCGCCGGAGCGCCGATGGGGCCGTGGCTGCTGACCTGCGTCGCCGCCGGCCTCGTCCTGTTCGGACTGTTCTCGTTCGCGATGGCACGGTGGCGCAGGGTCTGAGACCGCGCCGCCGGGCGGCCGGTGCCGCGAGGGTGCCTCCCTCACGTCGGTGACGCAGGCACCCTCGCGCGCGGGGACCGTCAGGGCCGCGCGGTGAGGGCGAAGCTCTGCGCGGCCGACCCGTCACATCCGCGCTGGGTGAGCTGGACGCCGTTCGCGGCGGAGGCCGCCGCGCTCAGGCATCTGCCGCTGTGGCGCGCGACCAGGTGATAGCGCCCCGAGCCCTCCTTCACCGGCAGCCACTGCTGGTTCTGGCCGCCGGACCAACTCCACAGCTGGAGCGGGGCGTTGTCGGCCGTCGAGCGGTCGGTGACATCGACGACCTGCTGGGGAGCGGGCCGCAGCGCGATCCGTGTGTAGCCGCTGTCCGTCGCACGGAACTGGAACTGCTGCGCCTGGGTGCCGTTGCACGTGTACTGCTGGATCGCGGTCCCGTTCGCGGTCGCGGCCGAACGGGCGTCCACACAGGTGCCGTTGCCCCCGTTCGTCAGGGAGTACCAGGTGGTCTCCGGGATCGGGTCGGCCGGTGGCACCGACGGGTCGGCCCCGCCGAGCCACTTGAGCCCGTCCAGCAGGAAACGGTTCTGGGCCGCGCTCGCGAACGTCGACGACAGCGTGGTGTTCGTCGCGTAGTCCATCGCGTTGTGACCGAAGTTCGCGTACAGCATCCGGTACTTCGTGTTGGTCCACAGGACCGGGAAATAGCCGCTGTACCAGGTCTGGTTCGGATCCGTGCCCAGCGGGAAACTGCTGGGGTCGATCGAGGCGAGGATCCGGATGTCCGGGTTCTGTCGCAGGTCGTTGGACCAGCTGTACCACTCGCTGACCGACGAGGTGAAGGTCGCGGGCAGGTTCACCGTGGCGGGGTGTGTCCGGTCCTCGACCTTCAGGACCGCGGTGGTCGGCCCCCAGGTGTTGGACCTGAAGTCGCCGCTGCCGAGGAACTGGTCGTGGTACCAGGACCAGCTCCGGGCGTCCGTGGTGAAGGCCGAGACGTGGAAGCCCATCCAGCCGCCGCCCCCGCGCATGTACTGCTCGAAGCCCGCGCGTTGGGCCGCGGTCTGCGGCAGGTCGTCGAGGAACAGGACGACCTGGTACGCCTTCACGCCTCCGTCGCTGAGCAGGTCCCAGTCGTTGCTGGCCGTGTAGGTGAAGCCGTTCGCCGCCGCCTGCCGGGGGAACCAGTCGTTCGCCTCGTGGACGAAGCTGATGTGGGCCGCGTCGTAGGTGCCGTTGTAGAGGGCGAGCACCTTGAACGGGGCCGCCGCGGAGTTCGCGTGCGCGGCGGGTGGGGACGCGAGGCCGAGCAGGGCCGCCAGCAGGACGAGTACCCGCAGGACGAGGACCCGCGGGACACCGCGCGCCGGTGAGGATTCGCTGATGCGCATCCGGTTCTCCTTCCCGTACGTGTCGGAGGTGCTCAGGGGTAGCTGACGAGGTCGGCGACGTTGGTCGAGGAGTTGGACGGCCCGCCCCGGTCGTTGACGACGTGCCGGATGGTGCCGGTGCCGCCGAGCGAGACGGTCACCATGTCCTTGAAGCGCACGTTCGCGTTGTTCGGTGCTTCGATGGCGTGCTCTGCGGCGACGGCGGGGTTGGCGTTGAAGTAGCAGTAGCTCCCGAAGCCGTACACCTGATGGCTCGTCACGGAGGGCGCGACCTTGTAGGCCGCGTAACCCTGGGTCGAACCGTTCATCCACGCCGCCTGGTTGGGCGGGTCGTAGGGCATCTCGTTCTGGTAGAAGTACGTGCGGCCGCCGTTGCCGTTCCACACGGTCTGGTACTTCTGGTAGTGCTCGACGAACAGGCCGTACATGGTCACGTCGTCGCCGTTCACGACCAGCCCGGTGTCGGCCGTGTTGCTGGTCCAGCCGACCCCGCTGCCGTGGTCCGCGCGCCACAGCCACAGGTGGTCGCCGATCACGTCGTCGCTGTTGACGGTCAGACTGGTGGTCGCCCTGCCGACGCCCGCTCCACCGACGCGGAAGAACACGTCGTGCAGGGAGCTCGGGTCCGCGCTGTGGTCCGCCGACGAGCCGCTCGGGCCCATCTCCAGGAGTTGCGCGGAGTTGGTGGTGCCCGCGTCGATCAGCAGCCCGGCGAGCTGGACGCCGTTCACGTCCGCGACCGTCAGAGCGGTCACGCCGTTGTCGGGGACGAAGGTGGCGAGACCGAGTCCGAGGACCACGGTGTCGGCCCTGGTGACCCTGAGCGTCTGGTCGAGGTGGTAGACCCCGGGGGTCACCAGCAGGTTCTTGCCCTGGGCCAGCGCGTCGTTCAGCTGCGCCGCCGTCGCGCCGGGCTTGACCACGAAGAAGTCGGCCAGCGGCAGGGACGTACCCGCCGGAGTGCCCGAACTCCAGCTGGTTCCGGTGGAGTCGGTGCGTACGGAGGGCACGAAGACCTTCCAGGCGCCCGCCGCGTCCACGTACAGGAAGGGCTTCTCGCGGGAGACCGGCGTCTGGCTCACCGTCGTGTACGGAGGGTTCGGGAAGCTGTTCGCGGGGGCGTTCCTCGCGCCGACGAACACCATGTTCCAGTTGGACCCGGTCCAGTTCGACCATTCGGTGTTGCGCGACAGCCACTGCTGCTGCGAACCGGAGTTCACCTGGCCGTCGATCTTCGTGTCGGCCATGTAGCCGCCGCTGGACCAGCCGCCGTCGTCCAGCGTCAGGTTGCCGCGCAGATGCATACGCCGGTACGGCGCCGCCTGCGAGACCGCCCAGCGGTCCGATCCGGACGTGGGGGTCACCGACAGGTTCTCCGCCGAACGCCAGAAGTTCTGGGTCGCGTTGCCCTGGAACCAGTCGGCCTCCGCATGCACCGCGCCGCGGATGGTGACATCGTCGGGGGACAGGCCGAGGCCCGCGACCTGGGTGTAGAAGCCGACGTTCGCGTCGGCGGCGTAGGTGCCCGGCTTGAAGAGGAACGCCTTGCGGGCGGTGCCGAACTGGTTGGTCTCCTGCTGGGCGAACGCCGCGTCGAGGCTGCTCTGGATGGTCGTGGCCGGCGTCGACGGGTCGAAGACGGTGACGTTCGGGCCCAGGTCGGGTGTCCCGGGCGGCTGCTGCGCGTCGACCGCGTTCACGTAGAAGGACTGGGCCGCCGTGCCGTTGCAGGTGTACTGCTGGAGCTGCACGCCGTCGGAGGCGGAGGCGCCCGGAACGTCGAGGCACTTGCCGCTGTTGCGGTTCACGAAGTGGTAGGCGCCGCCGGTCTCCGCCACGGCCTGCCACTGCTGGTTCGCGCCGCCGCCGTACGCCCACAGCTGGATCGGCGCGCTGTCCGCGGCCGAGACGCCGGTGACGTCCCAGACCCTGGTGCCGTCGCCCCGGCCGCCGACCTGGGAGTACCCGCCCGACGTGGCCGAGAACCGCCACTGCTGGGCCTGGCTGCCGTTGCAGGCGTACTGCTGCACCGCCGTGCCGTCGGCCGTTCCGGCGGCGCGGGCGTCGACGCACCTGCCGCTGCCCGCGTTGACGACGGTGGCCCAGTCGGCCGGTACCGCGGCCGGCTGCGCGAGCGCGGCTCCGCGGGCGTCGGCGTTGCGCGCGGTGGCGCTCGGCGAGACGGCCGTCAGGCCCGACGCCGTCGTCGCCACGAGCGCGGTCACCGTCAGCAGCCTGGCCGTTCGACGGCGCCCGGACCCTCTGGGGAATCCGGACAGGGGGAATCTGGACATGCGGACACTCCTGAGTTCGTGGGGGGTTCACGTCCGTGAACGATGAACGCATTCATGGAGCCGTGGTGATCGGTGAACCTAAAGGTCTGCACCAAAGTCGTCAAGATGTGAAACAAAGAACCCCGCCAATTGGCGCGTACACGCGATGAGTTGAAGGATTCAGGACGCGTCGCGTCCTGAATGGGGCTTCTTGGCCGTGGTGTTGGCCGGCGTGGAGCCGACGTGGAGCGGCACCGGGTGTGTTGTTCCTTACAAGGTGATGACGTGACGGCGAACCGCACCCGCCCCACCCGCAGCACGAGGCACTCTGGTTCCGGGTCGGCGACCCCTGTCCTGGAGAGGCGAGGAAACCGCCGGCCACCGCGCCGACCGGCACCGCCGGTTCGTGTCCCGCGGCAAGGGAAGCGGCTGCCGCGGAACAGCGCCCCGGATCAGTTCCGGGGCGCTGTGCGTGCCGGCTCGTTGCTCCGCCGGAGGGACCCGGCTACTCCCAACGGCCGAGCGGGGCGGGTCCGCCGTCGCCGACCCCCGGCAGGAGTGATTGCCTCGGGTGCGGGGCCGCCGCACCCGAAGCCGCCCCGGGCGGCGCAGCGGCCCGTACCGACCTCCTTCACCGGCCCGGGACGGCCCCCGGACAACGGACCGCGGAGAACCGTCCGCCGGCCGCAACCACCGGCAGGGAGGCAGCCATGACGGAGAACCAGATCCTCCAGGGCCTCGGACTGATCGCCGTCCTGGCCGTCGGCTCCCAGCTCGTCGCGAGCCGGCTGCGCATCCCGGCCCTGATCGTCCTGCTGCCGGTCGGCTTCGCCGCGGGCGCGCTCACCGACATCGTCAACCCCGACAAGCTGCTGGGGGACGCCTTCTCGCCGATGGTCTCCCTGGCCGTCGCCGTGATCCTCTACGAAGCCGGACTCGGCCTGGACATCAGCAGGCTGCACGGACACATGCACCGGGTCGTGGCACGGCTCATCTGGATCGGGGTCCTGATCACCTGGGGCGCCACCGCCGTTCTCGCGGTACCGCTGCTGGGCATGTCGAAGAGCTCGGCGGTCATGCTCGGCGTGATCCTCGTCGTCTCGGGACCCACCGTCGTCGGCCCCCTGCTCCACTTCGTACGCCCCACCGAACGCCTCCAGCGCATCCTGATCTGGGAGGGCTCGCTGATCGACCCGGTCGGCGGCATCCTCGGAGCCCTCGTCTTCCACGCCGTCGTCGCGAGCGGCAGCAGCGACGTGCGCGGCAAGATCGGCCAGTTCGCCGCGAGTTCGGCCGTCGGACTGATCGGGGGCGCGGTGGGCGCCGCCGTCCTGTGGCTCCTCCTGAGCCGGCTGCACCTGGGCGAGGTCCTCGGCACCACGGTGCAACTCGCCGCCGCGGTCGGCGTGGCGGCCCTGTGCGACGCGATCCGGGACGACACCGGGCTCATCGCCGCGGTCGTGATGGGGATGGCCCTCGCCAATCTCCCGGGCGTCGCCCTCCCCGCCCGCCGCCCCTTCCTGGAGACCCTGGTCTCGCTGATCATCGGGCTGCTGTTCATCTCGATCTCGGCCACGGTCACCCCCGCGTCCCTCAGCCACATCGTCCTGCCCACGCTCGCCCTCGTCGCCGCCCTGGTCCTGGTGGTCAGACCCCTGGTCGCCCTGCTGTCGACCGTGCGCACCGATCTGCTCCGCGGCGAGCGGGCGTTCATCGGCTGGATGGCCCCCCGCGGAATCGTCGCCGCGTCCACCGCCTCGACCTTCTCCGCCACGCTCGTGGCCGATCACGTGGGCGGCGCCCAGAAGATCCTGCCCGCCACCTTCCTGGTGATCGTCGCCACGGTGACGCTCTACGGGCTGAGCGCGCGCTCCGTCGCCCGGCGCCTCGGCGCGCTGCGCCCCGCACGGGCCCGGCCGCTGCTCGTGGGCGGCGACCCCTGGGCCATCGACCTGGGCCGCGCGCTGCGCTCCGCCGGTCTCGACGTGCTGATGTGGGCCGGACGGGAGCGGCAGCGCGACCTGATCCGGGACGCGGGGCTCAGCCTGGCACCGGGCGAGCTGCTCGCCGCGGCCACCGGTGAGGGGGCCGAACTGGAGGGGATCACCGGCGTTCTGCTGCTCACCGAGGAGGACGACTTCAACGCGCTGGCTTCGGAGACCCTGCGCGGCACGTTCGAAGGGTTCGTCCACCGGCTGGGGCCGCCCGGTCTCAGCCATGGCGTGGTCGCCCCCTACACGAGCGGTGACACCCTGTTCGGGGCCGGGTTGAGCAGACCCGAACTGGCCCGCCGCTACGGGCACGGCGCCCGGATCGTCCCCCGCTCCACCGAGGACGGCATCCCGGACGGGCACGCGCTGCTGTTCCTCGTGCGCCCCGACGGGCGGCTCGACCCGGTCACCGACACCCGCACCCCGCGGCCGGGACCGCGCGACACCGCGATCCTGCTCGGTCCCGCCCGGTCACCGGACCCGGTGCGCGCGGGCTGACGGCGCCCGGCCCGGTGGCCCCCGGAGCCCGGGCGGGTCCCGCCGGCTCGTACGACACCAACGGTCGAGTGTGGATTGCGCTCCGCGCTCCGGCTGGATCTCATGGTTGTCATGCAGCGACAAGCTTCCGAGCCAGACGACCTCGTACCGCCGATGGAGCGCTCGCACTGGGTGGCCTTCGCCGGAGTCCTGCTGATGGTCAGCGCTCTGTTCAACCTCCTCACCGGATTCGTGGCGATCTTCAACCACGGCTACTACTCGAAGGTGTACTCCGGGGGCAACCGGTTGCTGATCCTCAACTACACCGCCTGGGGCTGGATCTTCGTCGTCATCGGCATCGTCATGGCCCTGCTGAGTCTCGGCGTGCTCGTGGGCTCCAGGGGCGCGCGGCTGGCGGGTGTCGGTCTGGCCGCGTTCTGCCTGATCGCGCAGATGATCTTCCTGCCGGTCTACCCGTGGTGGTCGCTGTTCACGATGCTCGTGTCCCTGCTGGTCATCTATGGGCTGCTGGCCGAGCCGAAGCATGTGCACGGGGCGCGGGTGTAGCGGAACCGGCGCCCCTGCGCGGCCGCTACGGCCGTGTCCGCGTCGCACCCGCCCGGGCGCGCTGCCGGTCGAGGGCCTCGTCCAGTGTGGTGGCGGCCATGATGAGCGACAGATGGGTGAACGCCTGCGGGAAGTTGCCCAGTTGCTCGCCGCTCGGGCCCACCCCGGGGTTACTGGAGGGGACCGTTCCCCGTCGACTGGGCGCGCACCGGTGTCCCGGGAGGTACCCGCATGGACCTGATCCATGTGCGCTTGGTGAGTCCCGCCGCGCTGACCGGCGCCGTGACCGCCCTGCTCGCGGCCGATCCCTGTGTCGTGAACCTCGTGGTGCAGCCCGGCGCCGCCCGGAAGCCGGACGGCGACGCCCTCGCCTGCGACGTGCTGACCGGCGGGGCGAACGGCGTCCTGCGCGGCCTGCGGGAGCTGCGTCTGGACGAGGTGGGCTCCGTCGTCATCGAGCCCGTGGACATGGCGTTCACCGGCCACACCGCGCGGGCGGGTGCCGACCGGCTCGGGGTGCTGGCCCGGGCACCGGTCTGGGAGGAGGTGGAGGCCCGTATCCGCGCACAGGGAACCTACGCGCCGAGCTTCTATCTCTACCTGGTGGTCGCCGGCCTCATCGGCGCGGTCGGCATCGTCACCAACTCGCAGATCCTCATCGTGGCGGCGATGGTCGTCGGGCCCGAGTACGGCGCCATCGTGAGCGTCGCGCTGGGCATCGACCGGCGCTCGGGGCGACGGGTCCGCGAAGGGCTGACCGCACTGACCGCAGGTTTCGCGCTGGCCATCGCCGTCACGTTCCTCTTCGCCCTGATGATCCGTGGCTTCGGCCTGGAGTCGCGGGCGTTCGACCTGAACATACGCCCGGTCTCCCGTCTCATCTCGACACCCGACTTCTTCTCGTTCGCGGTCGCCACGCTGGCCGGGATCGTCGGGGTCGTCTCCCTGAGCGAGGCCAGGACGAGCGCCCTGCTGGGTGTCTTCATCTCCGTCACCACGATCCCGGCCGCGGCCGACCTCAGCGTCTCCGCCGCCTTCGGCAGCTGGACCCAGGCGCGTGGGGCGTTCGTCCAACTCCTCATCAACGTGACCGTGTTGATCGTGGTGGGCGCGCTCACGCTGCGGGGCCAACGGGCCGTCTGGCGCGTGGTCGGCCGCCGGGGCCGCCGCCCGGCCCGCGCGTGACGGCCGCGCCGGTCCGCGAGGGCGCGCGGAGCGGGGACGTCCGGTTCGCTCCGGGGGAGGTGGCACACTGACGCCATGGACGAGCGCGCATTCGACAGGTCGGGCCAGCATGCTTCCGTCATCGGTCTCGGCACCTGGCAACTGGGAGCCGACTGGGGCGACGTGAGCGACAAGGAAGCCCTGGCCGTGCTGGAGACGGCGGCGGAGTCGGGAGTGACCTTCTTCGACACCGCCGACGTGTACGGCGACGGGCGGAGCGAGGAGACCATCGCCGGGTTCCTGCGCGGCCGGCCGGATCTGCACGTCATGGTCGCCACCAAGATGGGCCGCCGGGCCGACCAGGTCCCGGAGAACTACGTCCTCGACAACTTCCGTGCCTGGAACGACCGTTCACGCCGCAACCTCGGCGTCGACCGCCTCGACCTGGTGCAGCTGCACTGCCCGCCGACACCCGTGTACTCCTCGGACGCGGTGTACGACGCCCTCGACACGATGGTCGAGGAGGAGCGGATCGCGGCGTACGGCGTGAGCGTCGAGACGTGCGACGAGGCGCTGGCCGCCATCGCCCGCCCGAACGTGGCGAGCGTCCAGATCATCCTCAACCCCTTCCGTATGAAGCCCCTGCGCCAGGTGCTTCCGGCGGCCCGGGAGGCGGGCGTCGCCGTCATCGCGCGCGTCCCGCTGGCCTCGGGGCTGCTCTCCGGCAAGTACACGAAGGACACCGTCTTCGCCGCCGACGACCACCGGACGTACAACCGCCACGGCGAGGCCTTCGACCAGGGCGAGACCTTCTCCGGTGTCGACTTCGCGACCGGCGTGGAGGCGGCGGCCGAGTTCTCCGCCCTCGCTCCCGAGGGGTACACGCCGGCCCAGCTGGCGCTGCGGTGGATCATCGCGCAGCCCGGCGTGACCACGGTCATCCCGGGGGCCAGGTCGCCCCAGCAGGCCCACGCCAACGCGGAGGCCGCGAAGCTGCCGGAGCTGTCCCGCGCGACGCTGGACGCCATCGACGAGCTCTACGAGCGCCGGATCAAGGAGCAGGTCGAGAGCCGCTGGTGACAGCGGGCCCGACCCGGGCCGTCCGGCCTCGCCGGGCTCCTGACCGTCCCCCGCGGCGCCGGCCGTCCTCAGCTCCCTGAGGGCCGCGGCGCCGCGAGCGCGTCGAGCTGGCGGTCGTGCGCGCGGCCGAGCACCAGCACCGAGACGGTCGCGCCGATCAGGGCGCAGAACATGTCCCACTGGGTGTCCCACACATCGCCCTGCGTGGCCAGGAAGGCGTCCGCGCCATGGCCGCCGATCACCGCGGCCGCCCACTCGAACATCTCGAACAGGGCGCTGAACGCGAGGCACGCGCAGACCGTGAGCGGCGCCAGCCACCTGCTGCCGCGCAGCGGTGACGTCCTGCTCAGCACCTCCCGCACCAGGACGGCCGGCACGAAGCCCTGCATGAGATGTCCGAACCGGTCGTACGGATTGCGGTCGAGCCCGAACGTGTCGCGCACCCAGTCGCCCAACGGCACCTGCGCATAGGTGTAGTGGCCGCCCACCGCGAGGACGAGCGCGTGCGCCGCGAGCAGGCAGTACAGCAGGCTCGTGAGCGGGAACCGCCGCCTGTTGAGCACCACCAGCGGCAGCCCGACGAGCACCCACACGGTCTCCAGCAGCCAGGTCGTCCCGTCCTTGGCGTGCCACGCGGAGAGCGCCAACCCCGCGACGACCACCGCGAGGAGCACGGCCGGAAGGGCCTTGCGCGGGGCGCGCTTCGAGAGCGCGGGGAGCCGGCCGGGCGGGGCGAGGGCTGATCCGGGCATGGAGACCTCCTTGGTCCAGGTGGCCCCATCGTGGTGCAGCGCCGGGGGAGGCCGCATGAGTACGGGTACTCACCCGGGCCCTCACCCGGCCGCGCGGCGCGACCGGTTCACTCCCGGTCGGCCGCCCCCCGCAGCGCCGCGATGGCCGTGCCGATCGCCTGCTGGAGCTCCTCCAGACGCTGCACCATGTCGTCCTCGTAGATGTCGTCGGCGTCGTCGAAGGTCAGCTCCTCGAACACCTTCGTGGCCTTCTGGAGGCTGCTGTAGAACTTCGTGCGGCGTTCCTGGACGCGCAGTTCGGGGTCGGCCTCCACCGTCTCGACGACGAGGTTCCTCATCGTGTCGTACGCCTCCGTGGCCCACTCGCCCGCGTCCTCGTCCTCGTCGAGCTCGTCGAGGAGGGACAGATGCCGCTCGGCCTCGGAGCGCAGCTCGGCCGGAGCGTCCAGGGTCTGTCCGGCGGGCGTCCTGATCTGGCCCTTCTCCGCGATCTGGCGTACGTAGCCGATCCGGTCGGCCGCCCTGTTCTCGGTGGCGACGGCCTTCTTCAGCTCGTCCGTGCGGGCGATGTCACGGGCCAACTCGGTCTGGAGCGCCGGGTCTTCCTTCACGCGGTCCAGCAGGGCGGCGCGCGCGGCCTTCGCCGTGGAGGGGTCGGCGAGGATCGCGGCCCGCAGCGCGGTCGGGTTCTCGGCCACCTCCAGAGCCTTGGTGGGGCGGATTCCCTCGGCCTCGGCGGCCTCCGAGATGGCGGCGCCGCGCTCGGAGGCGGCGCTCGAACGTGCGGCGTAGTAGGCCGACCAGGCGTCCGCGTCCGGCAGTTCGGCGTCCGCGCCGGGCATCAGGGTCTCGAAATGGGGAACCAGTCCGTCGTCCGCCGCCCTGTCCCAGGCCTTGTAGTAGCGCATCACCCGCTCCGGCGAGCATCCGGCCAGCTCCGCGAACTCCCTCGCGGACACCTTCTCCGTCTCGTCCGCGGACTGCCCGCCGGGGCGGACGCTGCGCGCCACCTTGAGCGCGAAGGCCCAGCCGCCGTTGCGCGCGTAGGCGCCGAAGTCCCGTGCGTCGCGCTCGACGAGGGCCGGCGCGTCGGCCCGTACGGCGGATTCTTCGGACGAGGTGATGGATGCGGTCACCGGGAACTCTCCTGGGATGGTGGGGCGTTGATGTCACAGAGGATGAAGCTATGGCCTAAGGTCTGCGTGGAATCAAGGAGACACGCGGAGACCGCCGACCCAGCGGACACCCCAGTAAATCCGAAATGTGCAAGCTCAGAAACGACGCGATGTGATGACCTTCACCCCGATGTGGCAGAAAGTGATGAATTCCTTACGGCCGTGTCACGTACGGGTGTGTATTGGCCATCGCGCGACCGCGGGAGGATCTTTCGTGCGACCGTTCACTCTCAACTACGCCCGGCCGTCAGGGCAGTCGGCCGCAATACCCCCGTACCACTTCGACGTGTCCCTGCAACTGAACGTGCTGCCGGACGGCAGACCGGCAGTCAGTGATCGCGCGCTGCTGATGGCGACCGGCACCACGACGTCGACCGCCGGTTCCCAGACGCACTTCGACGACTGACGGATGCCGCGAGCATGACGGTTCTCATACTCACGGCCGAACAGGACGTCACCGCCGACATGGTGGTGGCGCGGCTGCACGAGCGGGGCGTGCCCATGGTGCGCCTCGACCCCGCCGACCTGCCCGGCAAGGCGGTGCTGTCGGCCGACTACGCCCACGGTGACTTCGACGGCTATCTGTCGGTCAACGGCCATGTCCTGAGCATGGGCGGCCTGCGCTCCGTGTGGGTGCGCAGGCCGGGCGAGCCGGCGGCCCACGCCGCCGAACCCTCGGCCTGGCTCACCGCCGAGACCAGGCAGGCCCTGTTCGGCATGCTCTACTCCGCCTCGACCCGCTGGATGAACCACCCGCGCCGTGCCGAGCAGGCCCGGCACAAGCCCTGGCAGCTGCGGGTGGCCCACAGCAGCAAGTTCGCCGTGCCGCCGACCATCATCACGACCGCACCCCGGGTGGCACAGCAGTTCGTCCAGGAACACGGCGAGGTGGTGGTGAAATCGGCCTCAGGGCCGCCGCCGGGCCAGCCCCCGGCGGCCCTGCCCACCACGCTGGTCGGGCCCGGCACGGACTTCTCCGGAGTGGCGGCGGGACCCGCGCTGCTCCAGCGCTACATCCCCAAACGCGCCGACATCCGGCTCACCGGGATCGGGACCCGGATGTTCGCAGCCCGCAAGGCCGCCGAGCCGGGCCAGGTCGACGGCCGGTTCGGTGAGACGGAGAACGGCTGGGAACCCACACCGGTGCCCCATCGCATCGCCCGTTCGGTCCACGACTATCTCGCCTTCACCGGACTCGCCTACGCGGCCTTCGACTTCGCCGAGGACGCGGACGGCATCTGGTGGTTCCTGGAGTGCAACCAGGGAGGCCAGTTCGGCTTCATCGAACTGGAGACGGGACAGCCCATCGCCGACGAGGTCGCCGTGTGGCTCGCGCAGCGAAGGCCGGGCCTGCGCATCCCGGAAGGACACTGACCTGAAACCCCGGTGACGACCGGTCACTTCACGCCCGTCCGGAAGGAGTCGAAGAAGGCCTTCAGCGCCTGCCGGTTCGCGGCGCTGTCCCAGTCGTCCGCCGGAGTCGTCCAGCGCAGCGAGAACCCCCGGTGGTCGCCGATGAGGAACCCCCGGCCGAGGGTGCGCAGCCGCACGCCCCCGGAGACGGAGTACCACTCCATGTCGGCGCCCTTCATGCCGCGGTAGGTCACCGGCTGGATGGCGCCCACGCGCTCGTAGCCGGTGGAGGTGGCGCGCAGGGACGGCTCCAGGGCGCTCCAGACGGCGACCGGGTCCGGCCCCAGCTGAGTGCTGTAGGTGACGGCCAGGGTGCGCGGATCGCCGCTCGCCCCGAAGGTCACCCGGTAGGCGAGGTCGTCGGAGGACTGCGTCTCCACCGGCTTCCAGCCCGCCGGCAGGGCGACGGCGAAGCCCTGGGGCGCCCGGAACACGGAGAAGCCGGACGGCAGCGCCGTGGCGGCGGTGGACGAGGGGGAGGGGGACGGGGAGGGCTTCGAGGACGCCGTGGGCGTCCTCGGGGCAGGCGTGCCGGAGGCGCTGGGGGGTGCGGTCGGTGCCCCGGCGGCGGGCCGTGACGGGGCGGGTCCGGCCGCCGAGGCGTCGCCCCCGCCCGGCAGTCCCCCCATCAGGGCGAACGCCCCGACGGCGGCGACCGTGACGGTGAGGGCCGCGCCCAGCAGCAGTGGCCGGGCCGCCGGAAGGCCTCCCCCGGCGACCTCGGCGCGTCCCGCGCCGGCGTCCTCGTCCTGCGCACCGCCCCCGCGGTGGTCCCCGACGGGACCGAGCAGGTCGGGCAGCGGCTCCGGGGGCGTGACCTCTTCGAGGTTCTGCCGCAGGATGCGCGTCAGCGCCTCGCGCACCACGGCCTCGGGCACCCGCTCCACCGGGTCCCAGCGCAGCAGGCCCAGAATGGCGGGCGCCAGCGGGCCGGCGCCGCGCGGCGGCCTGACCGGCAGCCGGTCGACCGCCCGGAGCGTGGCCTCCCGCTCGCCGCGGTCCTGGACCAGCGGCCGCCCCTCGACCAGCGCGTACATCATCGCGCCCAGCGTCCAGAGGTCCGCCGCGGGTGTGGTGGCCTCGCCGCGGGCCTGCTCGGGGGAGGCGTACGAGGGCGCGGTGACGCGGGGTGCGGTGGCGGCCGGTGGCAGTCCGAAGCCGGTCACGGTGACGGTGCCGCGTTCGTCGGCCCACACCTGGCTCGGGCCGAGTTCGCCGTGCGTGACTCCCTCGTGGTGCGCGGCGGTCAGGACGTCGAGGACGCCGAGACCGATGGAGGCGGCGCGCACATGATCGACGGGGCCGTCGCCGAGGAGCTCGGCCAGCGGGGCGCCCGGGGGCCGCTCCGTGACCGTCCACACGAAGCCGGGCTCCTCGGCCACGTCGAGAACCGCTGCCACCCCTCCGTGACAGGCCGGACCGAGGACCTCGGCCGTGCGCAGGATCCGGTCGGCGACGGGCTCAGGCCGCTCCTCGCCCGGCGGCCCGGCGGCGCCCGACCGGGTCAGGACGACCGGCCGTCCGAAGGCGGTGTCCTCGCCGTGCCACAGGGCCCGGCCCTCCTCGCGCAGGAAGACGTCGAGCAGCCGGTATCTCCCGGCGATCAACTCGTCCGCGGAGTCTTGCGCCTTGGCCATCGTCATCCCTCGTCGTGTACCGGCACCCGCCTTTCCCAGAAGTACGCGGGACGTGACGAAGAGTGTTCAACGGGAGACGACTGGAGATGTGTGTTTTTACCCGGGCGCGTCGACGTCGCGCGCCCGTACGAACAGTTCGGGCCGGTGTTTCCCGCCGGTTCACCACCCCGACTCCCGGCCGGGATAACGGCCCGGAATTCGCCGCCACCCCCAAGTCCTCATCGGGCAAAGGGAGTTGGAGGGAGGCAGGAGAGGGGAGACGGGAGGCGGTGGGGTGCCGAGGCCGGGCATCGGGGGGTCGAGAAGCGGAGGGCGGTCCGCCGCCCGGGCGTGGACAGCGGGGAACCGCCCGGGAAAGATGCCAGATGCACACAATGCTCTCCGCCCGCCGTGTCCCGTCGTCGCCCACCGCCCGAGCCCTCCGGAGGCCGTTCGTATGAGTGCCCGACCGCTGCCCTTCAGCCCGCCCGCCGAGCAGGGGGTCGACGCCTCGGGCATCACCGCCTTCCTCGACGCCGTCGAGACGGACCCGGACATCGAACCGCACAGCCTGATGATCCTGCGCCACGGGCGGCTCGTCGCCTCGGGCTGGTGGGCGCCGTACACACCCGAACGCATCCAGCTGCTCTACTCGCTCAGTAAGAGCTTCACCTCGACGGCCGCCGGATTCGCCGTGGCCGAGGGCCTGTTGGACCTCGACCGCACGGTGATCTCGTACTTCCCCGAGTTCGAGGCCGACATCACCGACCCGCGCAGCCGCGCGATGCTCGTCCGGCACGTCGCCGCCATGGCCAGCGGTCATCTCACCGAGACCTGGGCCGACGCGTTCCGGCTGGACCCGTCGGAGACGGTACGCGGCTTCCTGCTGATCCCGCCGGACCGCGAGCCCGGCACCGTCTTCGCCTACAACCAGTCCGCCACCTACGCCCTCGCCTCGATCCTCCAGCGCGTGACCGGCGCGTCGCTGACCGGCTATCTGCGCCCCCGGCTGTTCGAGCCGCTGGGCATCGCGGAGACCGCCTGGAAGCGCAACCGGGCCGGCCGGGAGATCGGCTTCAGCGGGCTGCACGCCGCGACCGACGCCGTCGCCAGGCTCGGCCAGCTGTATCTGGACGAAGGCGTCTGGGAGGGACGCCGGCTCCTGCCGGCCTCCTGGATCGCCGAGGCGACCCGGGTCCACGTGCCGAACGCGGACGGCACCCCCGAGGGCGCCCGTTCGGACTGGCAGCAGGGCTACGGACTACAGTTCTGGCGCGGCCGGCACGGATACCGCGGAGACGGGGCGTTCGGACAGTTCTGCGTCGTCCTGCCCGAACACGACGCCGTGATCGCGACGACCGCCGCGACCGACCGGATGCAGGAACTCCTGAACCTGATGTGGCGCCATCTCCTGCCCGCCTTCGGGACGGCACCCCTGCCCGCCGCGGGCGACCGCGACGAGGCGCTGCGCCGACGGCTCGCCGGGCTCGCCCTGCCCCCGGTGGAGGCCGCGGCCGAGCCCCCGGAGGACCGGGACGCCTGGGCACGGGCGGAGTTCACGCCCGCCGACGGCGTCTGCGCGGCCCAGCGGACGCTGACGGGCGTGCTCGTCGCCGAGGACGGCAAGGACACCCGCGTCACCCTGGTCGAGGGGGAGCGGCGGCTCGAACTGCGGCTCGAAGGAACCGACTGGAGCGTCGATGCCGGTCCGACCCCGACGGCGGTCAGCGGCGGCTGGACCGATCAGGACACCCTGCGCGTCGATGTGATCTTCCTGGAGACCCCGCACCGGCTGACCGTGGAATGCGCCCTTCCCGACCGCACGTTCACGGCCCGCTGGCACACCACGCCGCTCCACACCCGCTCCCTGGACTCCCTCAGGGCACCGGAAAGGCCCTGACCTCACGGCTCAGGGCTCGCTGCTCACGGCTCGCCGGGGATCCGGGTCCGTCACCCCGTCCCGTCACCCGGTCCCGTAGAAGTGCGCCTGCCCTCCGCGCCACTTCACCCAGGCCGGATCGTCCAGCAGATCCTCCGCGTCGGGGAGGCCGGCCCGGCCGAGGAACTCCAGGAGGTCCTCGTCGGAGAACGCCACGCCGAGGTTCTCACCCCGCGCGGTCACCTCGCGGCCGCTGGTATCCAGGGCCGGATGCACAACCAGAGGAGCCCGTCCGGACATGTATCCAGGATCGTCCTTCCCGCCCCGCCGCGCATCCCGGCGGGGTGGGAACACGGGCGGACACGGGCCGCCGGACGGTGTGAGAGTGGTTGTACGCGCTACCGAACGCGTAGCGGGTTCTCCGGGTGAGGAGCTTTCGATGAGTGCGACGGACTTGCCGGCGATCGAGGCGGAGCGGCAGCGGATCAGGGACGCCCATCTGAAGGCGGAGCGGCCGCCGAGCACGGCCCGCGGCGTGCACCATGTCGCGCTGCTGTCCGCCGACGTGGAGCGGACCGTACGGTTCTACCAGGGCGTCCTGGGCTTCCCGCTCACCGAGATGATCGAGAACCGGGACTACAAGGGCTCGACCCACTTCTTCTTCGATCTCGGCAACGGAAACCTGATCGCCTTCTTCGACTTCCCCGGCCTCGACCTCGGCCCCTACGCGGAGGTGCTCGGCGGACTGCACCACCTGGCCATCTCCGTCGACCCCGGCACCTGGCGCGAACTGCGCGACCGGCTCGACGCCGCCGGGGTCGCGTACATGGAGGAGAGCGGCACCTCGATCTACTTCCGTGATCCCGACGGCGCCCGGATCGAACTGCTCGCCGATCCGCTCGGCGAGATGTACGGCGACAAGGTCCTCTGAACCCGCGGGCGGGGCCGGGCCGTGTCCCAGGGCCTCAGCGCAGGATCTCGGCCCAGTTCGCCGGAACACGCCCGGCCGGGCCGGGCACGGGCTGGTCGAGCGGACGGCTCACCGGGGGAGCGAGCGCGGGACCGCCCTCGTAGAGCTCCGAGGTGTCGTAGTCCCAGAACCAGTCCTCGCCCGGCTCGAAGCTCTGGATGATCGGGTGCCCGGTGCCCCGCGCGTGCTCCGTGGCGTGCTTGGCCGGGGAGTCGTCGCAGCAGCCGACGTGTCCGCACTGGGCGCAGCGCCGCAGATGGACCCACCAGCCGCCGGCGGCGTCGCACTCGGTGCAGCCGGTGCCGCTCGGCGGTACGGACGGGTCGATTCCGTTCGGTGTGGTCATGACGGCTCCTCGGAGGAATCCGCGACGGTCAGGGGAAGACGCACCTGGAAACGGGTGTCGCCGGGCACGGACTGCACCAGCAGACTGCCGTGATGCTTGTTGACGACGATGCGCCAGGAGATGTCCAGGCCGAGACCGGTGCCCTCGCCCACCGGTTTGGTGGTGAAGAACGGGTCGAAGATGCGGTCGCGGATCTCCTCGGGCACCCCGGGACCCGTGTCGCGGAACTCGACCAGCACATGGTCCCCGTCGGCCGCGGTGCGCACCGTCAGCGTCCCCTCGCCCACCATCGCCGAGGCGGCGTTGTCGATGAGGTTCGTCCACACCTGGTTCAGCTCACCCGGATAGGCCGGGATCCGGGGCAGCGCCCGGTCGTACTCCTTGACGACCTTGATGCCGGAGCCCATCTTCCCGGCGAGCATCATCAGGGTGCTGTCGAGCAGCTCGTGCACGTCGGAGACCTGGTAGGGCGCGCGGTCCATCTGCGAGTACTGCTTGGCCGCGTCCACGAGGTGCGAGATACGGGTGGTGGAGTCCTCGATCTCGTTCATCAGCAGTTCGGTCTCGACCGTGTAGTTCAGCCACCGGACCGCGCCTTCGAGGGTCGGGCCGTCCACGGCCGCCGCGACCTGGTCCAGCCAGTCGGTGTCGAGACCCGCCTGCACGAAGGTCGGGGCCAGCTGCCAGCCGCCCGCGATCTCGTGGTCGTCGAGCCAGTCGGCGAGCGCGTCCTCCCGGTCGGAGGCCTCCAGCGGGCTCAGCGGCGTGGCCTTGGCGACCTGCTCGGCGGTCCGCTCCTGGATCTCGACCAGTGTCTCCAGAGCGTCGCGCGCGTACGGTCCCGAGGCGATCATCCCCAGCTTCTGCCGCATGTGGGCCACCCGGTCCCGCAGTGCGGAGGTGGCCCGCACGGCCGCCGCGGCCGGGTTGTTGAGCTCGTGCGTGAGCCCCGCCGACAGCGAGCCGAGCGCCAGCAGCCGCTCGCGCTGCCCGATCGTGCGCTGGGTGTTCTGGCTGCCGAAGAACATGCCCTCCAGCAGATGGACGGCCATCGGGAACCAGTCCCGCAGGATGGCGGAGAACGTCGCCGCGGGCAGGACGAAGAACCGCGACGGCTCGGTGACCCGCATCGAGCCCTTGTACTGCGTGTCGCCCGGGGCGCTGAGATACGCCTGCATCGCACCCGCGTACACCCCGCGCTTCGAGGTGCGGCTGATCTCCACGTCGTCCGCGCCGACCCGGCGCGACATCACGACCGTGCCCTCCAGGAGGACGTAGAAGCAGGTGGCCGGATCACCCTCGGTGTAGACCGGACCGGGGTCGAACTGCTCCGTACGGCCCTCCCGGCACAGTCGGTCCAGCTGCTCGGGGTCGAGCTTCTCGAACAGGAACAGGGTGCTCAGTTCGGCCGCGTCGCACGGCACAGGACGCCCACTCACGACTGCTCCAGATAACGGTGGACGAGCATGACGGCCATGGCTCCCTCTCCGACCGCGGACGCGACCCGCTTCGCCGACTCGGCGCGCGCGTCCCCGGCCACGAACACACCGGGCACATTGGTTTCCAGGTGGTACGGCGGGCGGTCCAGCTCCCAGCCGTGGGGAGGCTGCCCGTCGGGTGTCATGTCCGGGCCCGCCACGATGAAGCCGCGGGCGTCCCGCAGGACCGTGCCGTCCAGCCAGTCGGTGAGCGGGGCCGCGCCGATGAACACGAACATCCACTGCGCGTCGACGAGTTCGGTGTGACCGCTCTCCACGTCGCGCAAGGTCAGCTGTTCCAGATGGCCGTCGCCGTGCGCGGAGTCCACGACCGTGCCCGTGCGCACCGAGATGTTCGGCGCGTCCGAGATCTGCTCGATCAGATAGTGCGACATCGAGGCGGACAGCGAGGAGCCGCGCACCAGGATGGTGACGGACTTGGCGCCCCGGGCCAGATACATCGCCGCCTGGCCGGCCGAGTTCGCGCCGCCCACGATGTACACGTCATGGCCCTGGCAGGCGGCCGCCTCGGTCAGCGCCGAGCCGTAGAAGACCCCGCAGCCCGTCAGCTCGGCCAGACCGGGCGCCTGGAGCTGGCGGTACGAGACCCCGGTCGCGAGGATCACCGCGTGCGCGGAGATCGCGGAGCCGTCGGAGAAGCGGATGGTGCGCGAGGCCCCGGTGACCTCAAGTCCCGTCACCTCACGCGCGGTGAGGATCTCGGCGCCGAACTTCGCCGCCTGCCGCCGGGCCCGGTCGGTCAGCTGGCCGCCGGAGACGCCGTCGGGGAAGCCGAGGTAGTTCTCGATCCGGGAGCTCTGGCCCGCCTGCCCGCCGGTCGCCGACCGTTCCACGAGCACGGTGCGCAGTCCCTCGGAGGCGCCGTACACGGCGGCGCCGAGCCCGGCCGGGCCGCCGCCGATGACGACGAGGTCGTAGAACTCCGAGGTGGGCGTCGTGGCGAGCCCCACGTGCGCGGCGATCTCCGGGTCCTGGGGCTCGACGAGCGCGGTGCCGTCCGGGGTGACCACCAGCGGCAGCCGTTCACCGTCCTGGCCTGCGGCGCTCAGCAGCCGCTGTCCCTCGGGAGTGTCGGACGAGTACCACCGGTAGGGCACCTGGTTGCGGGCCAGGAACTCGCGGACGCCCGACGAACGCGCCGACCAGCGGTGCCCGACCACCTTGCACGCGCCGACGGGGCGGTAGTCGCTGGCCCGCCAGGCGTCCAGGAGATCGTCGACGACCGGGTAGAGCTTCTCCTCCGGCGGATCCCAGGGCTTGAGGAGGTAGTGGTCGAGGTCGATCACGTTGATCGCGTCGATCGCCGCGTTCGTGTCCGCGTACGCGGTCAGCAGCACCCGGCGGGCGCCCGGATACACGTCGAGGGCCTGTTCCAGGAACTCGATCCCGTTCATCTGCGGCATCCGGTAGTCGGCGAGGATCACCGCCACCTGGTCGCCGCGCAGCTTCAGCTCGCGCAGGGCCTCCAGCGCGGCGTCGCCTGACTCCGCGCGCACGATCCGGTGGCCCTCGCCGTAGCGGCGCCGGAGGTCACGGGCCACGGCCCGCGACACCCCGGGGTCGTCGTCGACGGTCAGAATGACGGTCCGCGCCGGACTGGCGGCCTGGGTCATACCTCTCCCACCCCGAGCAGGTCAGTTGCGTCCCGTCCCGGGGGACGCCGAGGGCGCGCCGGGGCGGATACAGAGCCAATCGTATGTACGATCGGTCACCTTTGCTCGGGAACGGGGTTCCCGCCGGGTGTCTCCGGTGCGTCCGCGGGGCCCGGCAGCGGGGCGCGGACCGCCGGGAGGATGGTCGTGACGTAGTCCTTCACGGCCGCGTCCAGGCCGATGTCGTGCTGGGCGCGCTCGGACAGGAACCAGCGGTGTTCGAGGAGCTCGTGGTACAGCTCGGCCGGGTCCATGGAGCCGCGCAGGTCCTGGGGCACCGCGCGGACCGCGGGCCGGAACACGTCCCGCACCCACCGGTGGGCGAGCACCTCGGGCCGGGCGGCGTGCGGATGCGCCCCGCCCCGGCCGGTCCGGGTGCCGGGCGTGGACGAGCTCGGCGCGTAGTCGTCCTGGGTGGCCATCCAGCTCTCCAGGTCGTTCAGGAGCCTGCGGGCCTGGTTCTCCTCGGTGTCGAGTCCGGTCAGCCGCAGCAGCTGGCGCTGATGGTGGCCCGCGTCGACGACCTTGGGCACGAAGGTGACGGTGTCGCCGTTGGACGAGCTCGCGATCTGCATCTCGGCGACGTCGAAGCCGAGGTCGTTGAGCCGTCGTATGCGGCGGTCGATGTAGTGGTACTTGCCCGCCGGATAGACGGAGGTGCGCGTCAGCTCCTCCCACAGGCCCTGGTAGCGGGCGCAGATCTCCCGGCCGAACTCGATCGGGTCCACCGAGGGGTGCAGGGCGTCGGCCGCTTCCAGGTCGAGCAGTTCGCCGCTGATGTTCACCCGGGCGAGATCGAGGTCGTACTCCCGCTGGCCGTCGCTGAGCCGAGGGTGCAGATCGCCGGTCTCGGCGTCCACCAGATACGCGGCGTAGGCTCCCGCGTCACGCCGGAACAGCGTGTTGGACAGCGAGCAGTCGCCCCACGCGAACCCGGCCAGGTGCAGCCGCACCAGCAGGACGGCCAGCGCGTCCATCAGCCGGTGCATGGTCGCCGGCCGCATGGTGGTCTCGAACATCGACCGGTACGGCAGCGAGCCGCCCAGGTGCCGGGTGATCAGCACCGGCTCCAGGGGCTCTCCGGCGGCGTCGGTGCGGCCGGTGACCACGGCGAGCGGGTCGACGGCGGGTATCCCGAGCCGGTCCAGGCCGCGCAGCAGCTCGTACTCGCGCACCGCGGGCCGTTCGGCGAGCTCCTTGACGGCCACCACCTCGTCCCCGGCGCGCGCGTAGCGCACGACGTGGCGGGAGATGCCGCGCGGCAGCGGCACCAGATGGTGCTCGGGCCAGTCCTCCAGGGGCAGTTGCCACGGCAGTGCGAGCAGGAGCGCGGGATGCTCCGGGTTGGTGGCGCTGATCTGCAAAGCCATGGCCGGGCTGCCCTCACCTCACGGTCGACGCTGGTCAGGGCCCCAGCATCCATCAATGATCGTCGAGGCGGAAGACGCGCCGGGCGTTGCCCGCGAGGAACAGCGCGGTGGTCTCCTCGTCCAGGCCCAGCTCGTCCAGGTGCTCCAGGGCCCGACTCGGCTCGATCATCGGGTAGTTGGAGCCGAACAGGACCTTCCCCCGCCCCCGGCCGCGCAGATACGCGACGAGCTCCGGGGGATAGCGGCGGGCGGTGTAGGCGCTGGTGTCGATGTGGACGTTCTCGTGCTTGTCGGCGACCGCGATCATCTCCGTGGTCCACGGGTAGCCGATGTGCCCGCAGACGATGGTCAGTTCGGGGAAGTCGAGCGCGACCTGATCGATGTACGGGATGGGCCGGCCGGTCTCGGAGGGGCGCAGTGGTCCGGTGTGCCCGACCTGCGTGCAGAAGGGGACGCCGAGTTCGGCGCAGGCGGTGTAGAGCGGGTAGTAGAGCCGGTCGGTGGGCGGCAGTTGCCACAGCCACGGGACGATCCGCAGCGCCACGAAGTCCAACTCCTGCACCGCCCGACGGAGTTCGCGCACCGCCGCGACGGGCCGGGTGAGGTCGGCGCCCGCGACCCCGCGCAGCCGGCCGTCCGAGCGCGCCACGAAGGCGGCGACCTCGTCGTTGCTGATGAGAGCGCCCTGCGGCCCGTACCAGGCCGAGGACAGGCCGGTATCCACCCCGGCCCGCGCCAGCGCGGCCAGGGTGACCTCGACCGGCAGCTCCTCCTCCAGTGTCTTCATGCCGGTCCAGCGGCGCAGTGACGCGAACATCTCGTGGTTGGAGTGACGGAGCGTGGGGTGCTGCATCCACGCGTCGACGACCGGCATGGTCCTGCCCTCCTGCGGGGGTGGCTGAGCGCTTGCTTACCATCGACCCTAGGGTGTCAGGCGCTCCGTCGCCAGAGGGGGCGCCGTCCGGACCGGCCCGCCCCCGGACGCCATCCGCACCCGGACGGCACCTGGACCGATCCGGACGGCACCCGGCGTGGACGCGGCCCGGCGCCGGGGCCGGACGTCGCCTGTCGTGGTGTCAGCCGCCCAGGGTCTCGACGCTGCGGGTCCATTCGTCCACCGTGTCCACGAGCGCGGTCAGCGCCGAGACCAGACGCGGGAAACCGGGACCCACCGGGCCTCCCGGCTCCTTCATGTACGTGTCCCGGCGGATCTCCACCATCAGCGCGATGACCTCCGGCTCCCGCTCGTAGTACCGCAAGGGGACGTACGCGCCCGCGAACGGGCTGTCGATCCCGACGCCGCCCAGCCCCGCGAACGCCTTCTCCGCGAGCGCGACCAGTTCCGGCGGGGTGTGGAAGGAGTCCGTCCCCAGACACACCGGCGGCCGGGGCCCGTCACCGTGCAGTTCGTAGGGCAGCCGGGCCGTCGGATACGAGTGGATGTCGATGATCACGGCCCGTCCGGTGGCGGCCAGCCGGCCGGTGACGGCCTCCGTCATCGCCAGCGCGTAGGGGTGGAAGAAGCGGTCGGTCAGCGGCCGCGGATCGGCGTCCGCGGGCCGCAGCGGCGCCCGGTGCGTCGTCCGTGTGTAGACCGCGCCCATCCCGACGGCGAGCATCTCCTCGCGCTCGTCCGGGAAACGCTCGGGGTCGACGACCAGCCGGGACAGCCGGTTGACGAACCGCCACGGTTTCAGCCCGGCCGCCTCGGCCGCGGCGGCGGCCAGTTCGGCGGTGTGCATGTCGGTGATGTGGTCCAACTCGCCCTCCAGCCCCGCGTCGTCGAGGAGGATGCCGGCACGGACCCGCGCCGGGATCTCCCGCGAGGAGTGCGGCACGTGCAGGATCACGGGCGAGTGGGCCGCTCCGGGCAGGAGCGCGAAGGAGTCCGGGGCGTCCGGGGAACCGTGGATGTCGTTCATAAGAGATCACTGTCGCAGCCGGGTCCGACAGCGGGGGTGACCTCGGCCCGGGCTCGCCGTGCGTCTCAGCGGCCGCCGCCGTGGCGCGCGTAGTGCTCGATGAGCGCGGCCCGGGTCGTCTCCAGACGGTGGGCCAGGATGGCGCCGATCGTCCGGGTCAGGGACAGTTCGAGCGTCGGATCCCGGTCGAACAGGGTCCGTACCTCGGCGGCGTCGAACTCGTAGGCGCGTACCGGGCTGAACGCCTCGGCGCCGAAGTCCCAGGTGTGCGGGGGGAACAGCCACGACCAGCCGAGCAGGTCACCGGGCCCCAGCTGGGCGACGGTGATCCGTCGTTCGGCGATCACCCGCTGGTACAGGGAGACCGTTCCGGACCGGACCACCCAGAAGCGGTCGGCGGTGCCACCCGCCTCGAAGATCTGCCCGTCCGCGGGAAAGGACACCTCGCGGCCCACGCTCATCAGCCGATCGCGGTGTTCGGGGGAGAGCGCGGGCAGGAGCCGGAGAGCAGTGGGCATCGCGGACCTCCATCGGGTCGCCGCACGGCCACGCGGGCGGCGGCGCCTGTCGTACCGGTGGTATCCCGTCATCCTCCATTGGAGCCCGAACGGCGTAATCCGTCGCGTCGTGGGCCGGACCGGTTCGTCCGGGGACGGTCGCGGGCGTTCCCGGACGCCGTCATCCGGCGGTCCGGGCGGTCACGGAGAACCGGGCCCCGTCGGGGTCGATGATGACGGCCTCCATCGAGCCGATGCCCTGCTGATGGGCGGTGCCGCCGTGAGCGCGCGCGGCGCGGACGCAGGCCTCCACGTCGTCGACCGAGAAGTGGATCTGCCAGTGCGGCCGGAGGCCGGGGTCGGGGGCGGCCCCCAGCGCGCCGGAGTGGATCCGGGCCACCACGTCGCCGAAGCTGCGCAGGACGACCTCGTTCTCCTCGTAGTCGACCTCGCAGCAGCCCGGGACCGCGCTCGCCCAGCCCAGCACCTCCCCGTAGAAGATGGCGGCGTCGAAGGCGTCCCGGGTGTGCAGACGGATGAAGCTCGGGGCCGCGTTGCGCCAGCGCTCCCAGCCGGAGACCAGGTCGCCCTCCCAGATCCCGAAGACCGCGCCGTCCCGGTCGGCCAGCAGCGCGGCCCGGCCGGGGGTTAGCGAGATCGGGCCCACGGCGGTCGTGCCGCCGCGCTCCTGGCTGCGGGAGACGGTCTCGTCGGCGGAGGCCACGGCGAAGAAGGCGGTCCAGGCGACCGCGGTCTTCGCCACGAAGTCGACCTCGGCGACCCCGGCGACGGGGACCCCGCCGACGCTGGCGACGCGGTACTGCTCGCCCATCCTGGTGGTCGAGGACCACCGCCAGCCCAGCACCGCGGTGTAGAAGTTCTGGGCGGCCCGCAGGTCGCTGGTGGTGAGACTGACCCAGCAAGGCGCGCCGAACACCGACTGGCTGGTGACGACACCGGTGTGGAGTGTTCCGTCGCTCTTCATCGCCGCCCGTCCTGGCCCGAGTGGTCGGCAGTGGTCTCGCGGGGTCCGGGAACCTCGTCGGGTTCCCGGACATGAGTTCAGCCGTTGGAGGCCCTCCGTGCCGGAAGGCCTCCGACGGCGTCAGCAACACCTGCGGATCCGCTGTCCCATCACGAACAGCATCTCCCGCTTCGGCGCCGCGCGCACCACGCGGCCGTCGGCCGCGTGCGCCACGGGGTGTCGGCCGCCCGAGTCACGGGGCCGTCAGCCGCGCGGCCGCTCCAGGGTGAGCAGGAGGCCCTCCACGGCGCCGGGACCTATGCGGCCCTTGACGTCCGCGGCCGTGATCGCCTTGAGCGCCCACCCGTCCTCGGCGTGCTTGTTCAGTACCTTTTCCAGCTTGTCGCTGTCCAGCGCGTCACCGATGAGTGATTCGCGGAACGTGACGACCTTGTATTCGAAGGTGTACGGGGTGCTCATGGTTGCGGAGCTCTCCTGCGTGTCGGATGGCATGGCCGGCCCCACCCAATCACCCTTGGCGGCCGCGGCACAGGGGCGAACCGGACTTCGGGGAGGTCTTTGTTGAAACTTCATGAAGTGTCGTGCGGGGGAGGCGCCCTGACGGCATGCCGGAAGGGGAGTACGGCGAAGGCGTCGTAGCGTGGACGCGGACGAAGGGAAGCGACGCAGGGGGCGCGATGTGCTGGAGTGCTACGGCCGATCTGGCGGCCGGTGCCGGGATCGCCGCGGTCGGCGCCGCCTGTGTGCTCAGGACCCGGCGCGCTGCGGATCTCCCGCTGGCCGCGCTGCCGTTGCTCCTCGGCGCCCACCAGATCGTCGAGGCCCGGGTCTGGGACACCGGCGGCGGCACGGGACCCGTCACCGTGCTCTGGGCCGTGATCGCCCTTCCGCTGCTCGCCGCGTGGGTACCGGCGGGCGTCCTGTGCGCGGCCCCCGCCCGCACCCGGCGCCGGCTGTTGCTCCCGCTCGCGGCCGGGCTCGTGACCGCGGCCGCGCTCGCCCACTCCCTGGCCGTCCGCCCCGTCAGCGCCGAGATCCGCGGCCACACCATGGGCTATGCCGTCGACCTGCCCCGGCCCGAACTGGTCGTCGTGGGCTACCTGTTCGCCACGGTCGGCGCGCTGCTGCTCTCCGGCGACCGCGGCCTCGTGCTGCTCGGCCTCCTGACCGGGGCGGGAGCGGCGATCTGCTGGTCGCTGTGGGAGCTGGAGTTCGTCTCGACGTGGTGCGCCTGCGCGGCACTCGTCTCGGTGACCCTGCTGGCCTGGGTGAACGCGCGGGTGCCCGTCGCCCCGCCGGAGCGGGTGGATCACACCTGACCCGCTGACCCGTCGATACGGCGGTGACCCGGTGATCCTCCGTATCGCGGGTACGCGGCGAACCGTGAATGACCTGACTAGTTCCTCATATGTGTCGGCCAGGGTCGAGGCATGATCAACTCCGCACACCGTCTCCGGGCGGCGATCCGCCCCGTCTCCTCGCTCCTCGCCGTCTCCTTCCTCCTCGCCGGCTGCGGTGGCGCCCCCGCCGAGAAGCTCGGCGCCGACGGCTCACCGGCACGGCACGGCGAGGCGGCACCGGCGACACAGGGGCCGCCCGCGCCGACCGCCCCGCGCACGCCGGCACCGGGGCGGCCGGCGGGACTGGGCCCCCGGACCCTGGCCGCGATCCCCGCGCGGACCCGTCAGGCCGTCGTGGTGACCGGCCGGGGCCGCAACTCCTCCCGGTCCACCGTGGTGCTGTACGAGCGTACGGAGGCGGGCTGGAGGGCCGGTCCGAGCCGGCCCGCGCACAACGCGCTCAAGGGCTGGACGGACCACCATCGCGCCGGTGACCTGCGCTCTCCCATAGGCGTGTTCACCCTGACGGACGCCGGGGGACTGCGCCCCGACCCCGGCACCCGGCTCCCGTACGACCGCTCGGGCGCCTTCACCTCACCCGGCACGGGCTTCGAGGGCGAGCCGCTGGCCGGCTCCTTCGACTACGTGGTCGCGATCGACTACAACCGCAGGCCCGGCACCACACCCCTGGACTGGACCCGGCCCCTGGGCGCCTCCCGCGGCGGGGGCATCTGGCTGCACGTGGACCACGGAGGCCCCACCCACGGATGCATCGGTCTGCGCGAGGACGACCTGGTGGAGCTGATGCGCGCACTGGACCCCGGCCTGCACCCCGTGGTGGTGATGGGGGACGCGGCCTCGCTCGCCCGCTGAGCCGAGGGCCGCCGACCGCGTCGGACCCCGCCCGCAGCGTCCCCCGGGGTTGTCAGGAAGGTGTCAGGGTGTGGGAAGCCCCTCGCACCGGCCGATCCGAGCCCGCCGGCCCCTACCATCGGCCGCGTGTGCGCATATGTGCTGGTCGCGGAGGACGACGAGAAACAGGCGGAGCTGATACGCCGTTCGCTGCTGGGCGAGGGGCATACGGCGGCCGTGGTCCACGACGGCGCGGCGGCGCTCGACGCGATACGGCGGCACCGGCCCGACCTCGTCGTCCTGGACCTCATGCTCCCGGTGGTCGACGGCTTCGGGGTCTGCCGGGCGCTGCGGGAGGACGACGACGACATCCCCGTTCTCATGCTCACCGCCCGCTCCACCGAGGACGACGTCCTGCTCGGCCTGGAGCTCGGCGCGGACGACTACATGACCAAGCCGTACAGCCCGCGCGAGCTGATGGCCCGTATCCGTACCGTGCTCAGACGCGGCGGACGGCCCGTGGACGCACCGCGGGCCGATCCGGTCGTCAGGGCGGGAGGGATCGCGGTCGACCCGGGACGGCACACGGTCCTGTGCGACGGCTCGCCGGTGGACTGCACCCCGGGCGAGTACGAGATCCTGCTGGCGATGGCCCGCGAACCCGAACGGGTCTTCTCCCGAAGACAGTTGCTGCATCACACCCGGGGTATCGACCGGGCCTCGACCGAGCGGGCCATCGATGTGCACATCATGAACCTGCGCAGGAAGATCGAGGCCGACCCGCGCAGACCCGTGCGTCTGGTCACCGTGTTCGGCGTCGGCTACAAGCTCAGGGGCGACCGGCCGTGAGCCGCGCCCTGCCCCTGCGCAGGAGCCTGCTGGTGCGGCTGCTGATCACCTCCGTCCTCATCGCCCTGTGCTCCGTGGCCGCGACCGCCTGGCTCGCCGTGCAGACCACCACCCGGGCCATCCAGGAGGAGCAGGGCCAGGTGCTCGCCGAGGACATGGACATCCTCCGGCAGCTCAGCGGATACGCGGCCACCCACCCCGACTGGTCCGGTGTCGCAGGGACCCTGCGCGCGCTCTCCCACCGGACCGGACGGCGCATCGCCCTGACCGCGGGCGACCGCACCCCCTTCGCCGACTCCGCCGTCCGCGGGACCTCCCTGCCGCCCCGGGCCGCCGCCACCGTCGACCCGCTGCGCACCGACACCTCCACGGAACCCGGAGCGCAGCTCACCGGCGTCGACCCACGGGCCGTGGGACCGTACCGGCTGACCGGGAACGAGCGGCTGACGGTGGCCAAGCTGGCCGTCGTGCGCCGGCTCTGCTTCGCCCGCAACGGGGTCAGGACCCGTACGGAGGAGACGCCGAGCGGCCGGACCGTGCTGCGCGGCGTCGACGGGACGCTGGACCCCGGATTCGTGCCGGTCGAGTGCGCCGACGGACGGCTCAACACCCCCACCCCGACCGAACAGAAGGCCCTGGACGTCCTGTCGGCGCTCAGCCGGGCCTGCCTGGACCGCCACGGGACGCACCTCGGCCACCCCCTCGCGCTGCCGCTGGAGGCCGTGAACGCGACGACCCCGCTTCCGTACCTGACGGGCAAGAGGCAGGCCGACGACGACGGTCCCCTCGCGCGGACGGTGAACGCCTGCGTCGCCGAGGCGCGGCGCACGCAGCTCGACCCCTATGTCGCCCCCGCCGCCCAGCTCTTCCTCGGCACGGGGGACCGGCCGGTTCCGCGCTTCGACATGTCCGCCGCCAACAAGGCCGAGGTGGCCGGCGTCGCCGGACTCGTCCTCGCCCTCACGGTGGCCGTGACCGCGCTGGTCGCCACCCGGCTGGTACGGCCCCTGCGCGCACTGACCCAGGCCGCGCGGCAGCCTCCGGAGCGCCATGTACGCGTGCCCGTCACCACCCAGGACGAGACCGGCATCCTGGCGCTCGCCTTCAACGAACTGACCGAGCGGCGTGAGCGCATGGAGGAGCAGCGCAAGGCGATGGTCAGCGACATCGCGCACGAACTGCGCACTCCGCTCACCAACATCCGCGGCTGGCTGGAGGTGGCCCGCGACGGCCTGGTGGAACCCGACCCGGAACTCCTGTCCTCCCTGCACGAGGAGGCCGTAATCCTGCAACGGGTCATCGACGACCTCCAGGACCTCGCGGCGGCCGACGCGGGCACGCTGCGGCTGCACCGCGAGGAGGTGCGCGCCGACGAACTCCTCGACCAGGTCGCGGCCGCACACCGGGTCGGCGCCGAGGCCGCCGGTGTCCGGCTGCTGACCGAGGCGGCCGGTGCGACCCGGCTGGACGCGGACCCCGTACGGATGCGTCAGGCGCTCGGCAACCTGGTGTCCAACGCGATCCGCCACACCCCGGCCGAGGGCACCGTCACCCTCCGCGCGCACCGCGAGGAGGACGAGGCCGTGTTCACGGTGGCCGACACCGGAAGCGGGATCGCCGCCGCCGATCTGGCCGACGTCTTCGAACGGTTCTGGCGGGCGGAGAAGTCCCGCAGCCGGCGCACCGGCGGCAGCGGGCTCGGCCTCGCCATCGTCCGGCACCTGGTCGCGGCCCACGGCGGAACCGTCTCCGTCACCAGCGAGACCGGCACCGGGTCGGTCTTCACCCTGCGGCTCCCCGCCGCGCGGACGCCCGCGGGGCCCGCGCCCGCCGGCCCCGCCGTCCGGCCCGGGACGACGGGGTCATGAGGGCCCCCGAGTCAGCCGAAGACGTTGTCGGAGTCGTCCAGGATCGACGGGTCGCCGATGGCCGCCTCCCGCGGAACGCGCGACGAGGTCTGGTACATGGCCTCGATCTCGGCCGCGTACCGCTGGGCGATCGCGTCCCGGCGCAGCTTCAGCGAAGGCGTCAGCAGTCCGTTGGACAGGTCGAAGGGCTCCGGCAGGACCCTGAAGACGCGGATGGACTCGGAGCGGGAGACGGTGCTGTTGGCCGCCGCGACCGCGCGCCTGACCTCCTCGCGCAGCTCGTTCTCCTCCCGCGCGTCCCGGGCGGGCGACTCCCCCTTGGCCCGGGCGGCGCGCCAGTGCGACACGAACTCCGGGTCCAGGGTGATCAGGGCACCCACACAGGGCCTGTTGTCGCCCACGACGGCCGCCTGATGGATGAGCGGATGGACCCGCAGCCGCTCCTCCAGAGCCGCGGGGGCAACGCTCTTGCCCCCGCTGGTGATGATGATGTCCTTCTTGCGGCCGGTGATGGTCAGATACCCCTCGGAGTCGACCCGGCCGATGTCCCCGGTCGCCAGCCAGCCGTTGCGGAAAGAGGCCGCGGTCGCCGCCGGGTCGTTGATGTAGCCCTGGAAGACGGAGGGCCCCCACACGAGGATCTCCCCGTCCTCCGACACCTGGACCTCCGTGCCGGGCAGCGGCTGTCCGACCGTGCCGAACTTCTCCCGGCCGACCGGCTGGGCGGTGATCCCCCCGCTCGTCTCGGTGAGCCCGTAGCCGTCGTGGATGAAGATGCCGATTCCCGCGAAGAACAGGGCCAGTTCACGGTTCAGCGGCGAACCGCCCGACACCGCGCCGCAGACCCGCCCGCCGAGCGCGGCGCGCAGCCGTCTGTACACGGTCTTCTCGTACAGGGAGTGCTGGAGCCGCAGGTCGAAACCGGGGCCGGGACCGGTGCCGAGCCGCTGCTGTTCCTCGGCCAGCGCGAAGTCCCGTGCCGTGCGCACGGCACGCTCGAACAGCACGCCGCGGCCCGCTCGTTGGGAGGCCCGCACGAAGTTCTTGTAGATCCTCTCGAAGACGGACGGGACGGCGTACAGATAGGTCGGACGGAACGAGAGCATGGCCTCGGAAAGGGTCTCCTCCCGCAGGTCGGGCTCGTGTCCCATCAGGATGCCGCCGCGCAGGCAGATGCCCTGGATCATCAGCCCGTAGGCGTGCGAGAAGGGCAGGAAGGCGAGCACGGCCGGCTGTGTGCCCGGGGGAGCGGCCGTCTGCCGCCAGCCCTGGAGCAGCGTGTCGCAGGGGCTCGCCAGGCTGCGGTGCGTCAGGGCGCAGCCCTTGGGCTGTCCCGTCGTGCCGGAGGTGTACGCGACGACCGCGGTGGAGTCGGCCAGCACGATCCGGCGCAGTGAGTCGACCGCGGTCGCGGGTATCGTCCGGCCGCGCTCCACCAGCTGGGCCATCGCCCCGTTGTCCAACTGCCAGACATGGCGCAGGAACGGGAGCGTGGCGCAGGCCGAGCCCACCGTCATGATGCCCTGTTCGTCCTCGACGACCACGCCCACGCAGCGCGCGTCCTGAAGGATCCACGCCACCTGGTCGTGGGAGGACGTCGGGTAGACCGGCACGATCTCGGCGCCCACCGACCACAGGGCATAGCTGAGCACGGTCCACTCGTAGCGGGTGCGCGCCATGATGGCCACCCGGTCGCCGGGACGGATGCCGGACCGCATGAACCCCCGTGCCACGTCCACGACTTCGTCCCACAGCTCGGCCGCCGTCACCGGGATCCAGTCACCGGTGCGACCCTCGGCGCGGCGCGCGACCTGCGGCAGATCGGGCGTGTTGAGTGCCGCTTCGCGAAGGCTGTCGGCAAGTCCCCCCTGCGTGCGCGTAGTTGGCGGTGCAGAAAGGTGGGACTGATGCATTCGCCGCTCCGGAGTTCTCCTCGACGCGACCTCACCCCCGGAGGCGCCGATGCCAAGGATCCCCGAATGTAGCCCACCCGGACGCGGCCCGTGCCCTATTCCCGGATGCGTTCGCCCACCGCTGAGCCGGTGCTGCCGGGCACGGAGTTCGGCCGGCGACGACGCGGTCGGCCGGGGCCGCGACGTTCACACACGCGTATGGCCGGATGCCCGCACCCGAGCATGGCCGGATGCCGGCGCGCTCGCACGGCCGGACGCCGCCGCCGTGGGCCCGCGCTTCATCCGTCACTCGGGTGACCGATCGCCCGTTCACCCTTTCGGTGAGCGGTGCCGGGCTGACAGACTCCGCTGGTGCGCGACTTCGACATGCTCGTCATCGGATCCGGCCCGGGTGGACAGAAAGCCGCGATAGCAGCGGCCAAGCTCGGCCGTCGGGTCGCCGTCATCGACCGCCCCGACATGGTCGGCGGGGTCTCCATCCACACCGGAACCATCCCCTCCAAGACGCTGCGTGAGGCGGTGCTGTATCTCAGCGGCCTCAGCCAGCGGGATCTCTACGGCCAGAGCTACCGTTTGAAGGAGGACATCACCGTCGCCGATCTGACCGCTCGCACCGAGCACGTGGTCAGCCGCGAGGTGGACGTCATCCGCAACCAGCTCTCCCGCAACCACGTCTCCCTGTTCGCCGGCGTCGGCCGGTTCGTGGACGACCACACGGTCGCCCTGACCGAGCCCAACGGCAACGAGAAGCGGCTGAGCGCCGACCACATCGTCATCGCCACGGGCACCCGCCCGGCGCGGCCCGACACCGTCGCGTTCGACGGGCGGACGGTCATGGACTCGGACAACGTCCTGAACCTGGAGCAGGTGCCGCGCTCCATGGTCATCGTCGGCGCCGGGGTGATCGGCATGGAGTACGCCTCCATGTTCGCCGCCCTCGGCTCCAAGATCACGGTGGTCGAGAAGCGGTCCGGCATGCTCGACTTCTGTGACGTCGAGGTGATCGAGTCGCTGAAGTACCACCTGCGCGACCTGGCCGTCACCTTCCGCTTCGGTGAGACCGTCGCCGCCGTGGAGCGCCATGCCCGGGGCACGCTGACGATCCTGGAGAGCGGCAAGAAGATACCCGCCGACGCCGTCATGTACTCGGCGGGCCGGCAGGGCCTCACCGATGAACTCGACCTCGGCAAGGCGGGGTTGTCCGCCGATCGGCGTGGCCGCATCACCGTGGACGAGCACTACCGCACCGAGGTCCCGCACATCTACGCCGTCGGTGACGTCATCGGCTTCCCGGCCCTCGCGGCCACCTCGATGGAACAGGGCCGTACGGCGGCGTACCACGCCTGCGGCGAGCCGGTGAACCGGATGCTCGACCAGCAGCCGATCGGCATCTACACCATTCCCGAGATCAGCTTCATCGGCCGGACCGAGGACCAACTGACCGAGGAGTGCGTGCCGTTCGAGGTGGGCATCTCCCGCTACCGGGAACTGGCCCGGGGGCAGATCATCGGCGACTCGCACGGCATGCTGAAGCTGCTGGTCTCGCCCGAGGACCGCAAGCTCCTCGGCGTCCACTGCTTCGGCACCGGAGCGACCGAACTCATCCACATCGGCCAGTCGGTCATGGGCTGCGGCGGAACGGTCGACTATCTGGTCGACGCCGTCTTCAACTACCCCACACTCGCCGAGTCCTACAAGGTCGCCGCCCTCGACGCCACCAACAAGATCCGGCAGATCGACCGCCTCAGGGACTGAGCGGCGCCCGGGACTTCGCGAAGGGACTGCGCGACACGGTCCCGGCATGGCACCGTGGACACAGGGTCTGGCCCGTCGCTCCCCCCGTGGTGGCGGGTCAGACCTTTGTGCCGCCCGGCTTCGCCCGGCAGGAAAGCCGCCGGTCCCGCAACTATCGTGAGGAACGGTCCGCCGGAGGCCCAGGGCCTCCGGGACCGGGTCCACGGCGGCCGTGTGCCGTCCCGACGAGGAGGCACCGGATGAACGGCACCATGCGCGCGGTACGCGGTCATCGCCGGGGCGGTCCCGAGGAGCTGATCCACGAGGTCGCGCCGAAGCCGGTCCCCGGTCACGGCGACGTGCTGGTCGAGGTGCGGGCGGCCTCGATCACCCCCGGGGAGCTCGACTGGGACGCGACCTGGACCGACGGTTTCGACGACGGCCGCCCGCGCCTGCCGGTCGTGCCGTCCAAGGAGGTCTCCGGTGTCGTGGCCGAGCTCGGCCACGGCGTCAGCGGCCTCAGGCCGGGCGAGGCGGTCTACGGGCTGATCCCCTTCACCCGGGACGGAGCGGCGGCCGAGTACGTGGCCGTTCCCGCGGCGGTCCTCGCCCCGAAGCCGGGGTCGCTCGACCACGAGCGGACGGCCGCGCTGCCGCTCGCGGGCCTGACCGCGTGGCAGGGCCTGGTCACCCATGCCGGCGTCACGCCGGGGCAGCGTGTCCTGGTGCACGGCGGCGCGGGGGGCGTGGGCTCCTTCGTCGTCCAGGTCGCGGCGGCGCTGGGGGCCGAGGTGACGGCCACCGCGGCGGACCGGGACACCGACTTCGTACGGGGCCTGGGCGCGGCCACCGTGATCGACTACGCCGGGCAGTGCTTCGAGGACGAGGTGAAGGACGCGGACGTCGTCTTCGACACCGTCGGCGGGGACGTACAGGCCCGTTCCTGGCAGGTGCTGCGTCCCGGCGGGGTCCTGGTCAGCGTCGTCGCACCGCCGGAACCGCCCGAGGACGCGGACGCCCGAGCGGTGTTCTTCGTGGTCGAGCCGGACCGCGCCGGTCTGGAGGAGCTGAACGCGCTCGTCGAGGCGGGCCGGCTGATCCCGCAGGTCGACCGGATCGTTCCCCTGGAGAGCGCCCCGGGTGCCTACGCGGCCCTCGAACGCGAACACCGACGCGGCAAGATCGTCCTGCGGGTGTCCTAGCGGACAGGCCCAGGGCGGGCAGGACGGGCAGCGCCGTGCCGTGGGGCCCGTCATGGCAGCGCTGTGCCGTGGGGGTCGTCACACGTGACAGCGAGGGTGAACAAGCGCTTAGATAGTGAGCCCGATCTCGTCCGCGCGTGCCGGAGGCCCCGTTGCTGTTCACATCCGTCGACGACGTCTCCACGCGCCTCGCCGACGCGGGCTATCTCGCCTCGCCCGCCGTCGCCACCACGGTCTTCCTGGCCGACCGCCTCGGCAAACCCCTCCTCGTGGAGGGGCCGGCCGGCGTGGGCAAGACCGAACTCGCCAAGGCCGTCGCCGAGGTCGCCGGAGCCCGGCTCGTCCGCCTCCAGTGCTACGAGGGCGTCGACGAGTCACGGGCGCTGTACGAGTGGAACCACGCCAAGCAGCTGCTGCGCATCACCGCCGGCCGGGACGAGACGTGGGACGAGACGCGCACGGACGTCTTCTCCGAGGAGTTCCTGCTGCCGCGTCCGCTGCTCACCGCCATCCGCGGCGACGACCCGAAGGTCCTGCTGATCGACGAGACCGACAAGGCCGACATCGAGGTGGAGGGACTGCTCCTCGAAGTGCTCAGCGACTTCCAGGTCACCGTCCCCGAACTGGGCACGATCACCGCGACCAGCCGCCCCTTCGTGGTCCTCACCTCGAACGCGAGCCGCGAACTGTCCGAGGCCCTGCGCCGCCGCTGCCTCTTCCTGCACATCGGGTTCCCCGACGAGGAGCTGGAGCGCCGGATCGTACGGCTGAAGGTGCCCGGGCTCGACACGGCGCTCACCGAGTCCGTGGTGCGGGTCGTCGGGGCACTGCGGGAGATGGACCTGCGCAAGGTCCCCTCCGTCGCCGAGACCATCGACTGGGCCCGCACGCTGCTCGCACTGGGCGCGGGCACCCTCGACGAACACGTCGTACGGGACACCCTCGGCGTGATCCTCAAGCATCAGGACGACGTGACGAAGGCGGCGGCCAAGCTCGACCTGGGCGCCGTGTGAACGCCGTGGCACCGGCGGACGGGGGCGCGCCGGCGGACGGTGTCGCGGACCGGCTCACGGGACTCGTCGGCGCGCTGCGCTCGCACGGCGTGCGGATCGGCACCGGCGAGACGGTGGACGCCGCGCGGGCGGTGGAGGCGCTCGGCTTCACCGACCGTGCCCTGCTGCGCGAGGGGCTGGCCGCCACGCTCCTGCACAACCCGGGCCAGCGCCGGGTGTTCGACCCCGTCTTCGACGTCTACTTCCCGTACGGCGTCGGGGGACCGGACGGGCCGGCGCCCGCCGACCGGGACGATCTGCGCGATCGGCTCGCCGCCGCCCTGGCCGCCGACGACCAGGCGCTCATGGGTCAGTTGGCGATCGAGGCCGTCGACGGTTTCGGCGGCTACGGGGGGACGACGGCGACGGACGGCTGGTCGTCGTACCAGACGCTCGACCGGCTGCGGCCGCAGACACTGCTGGCCCGGGTGCGGGACGCCGTCCGCGCGGGCGGCGGTGCGGCGGGGTTCACCGACCGTCTCCTGGAGGACGAGATCCGGCGGCGCGTCGAGGTGTTCAGGCGGCAGGTCGCGACGGAGGCGAGGCGCCGGGTGGCCGAGCGGCGGAGCCGCGACGAGATCGCCCGGCGCGCGATCGCCCCGACCGCCGACCGCGTCGACTTCCTGTTCGCCGGCCGCGACCGGCTCGCCGAACTGCGCAAGGCCGTACAGCCGCTCGCGCGCAAGCTGGCCACGCGGCTCGCCGCGCGCCGCCGCAGGGCCCGGCGCGGCACCGTCGATCTGCGCCGGACCCTGCGCGGATCGCTGTCCACGGGCGGTGTGCCGATGCGCCCCGTGCTGCGCAGACGCCGTCCCGTGCGGCCCGAACTGGTGCTGCTGTGCGATGTGTCGGGGTCGGTGTCGGGCTTCTCGGACTTCACCATGCTGCTGGTCCAGGCCCTGCACGACCAGTTCAGCAAGGTGCGCGTGTTCGCCTTCGTCAACCGGGTCGACGAGGTGACCGGGCTGATCGGGCCCGGTGCCGCCGACCCCGAGGGGCTGAGCGCCCGGATCCGCGCCGAGGCGGAGATCACCGGCTGGCACGGCAGCAGCGACTACGGCGTCGCGCTCGGCGAGTTCGCCGAGCGGTACACCGGCGCGGTCGGCTCTCGTACGACCGTCTTCGTGCTCGGTGACGCCCGGACGAACATGAGTGACCCCAATCTGCCCGCCGTCCGGCAGCTGACCCGGCAGGCCCGCCGGGTCTACTGGCTGAACCCCGAGGGGCGCTCGCAGTGGGGCACGGGCGACTCGGCCGCCCTCGCCTACGCCGAGCTCGTGGAGATGCACGAGTGCCGCAACGCCCAGCAGCTCAGCGCGCTGATCGGCCGCCTGCTGCCCGTCTGAACGGCGGCGGACCCGGCGGCTGCCGGCCGTCACCGCCTCGCGTCCTCGGCGTGCGCGCCCTCACGGGGCCAGCAGCCTGCGCAGCCAGTCGATCCGGGCCGCACGGGCGGTCCGGGCGAGCACGGTGTGCGGGGCGAAGGCGTCGAAGCCGTGGAAGCCGCCGGGCCACACATGCAGTTCGGCGACCCCGCCGGCCCGCCAGATGCGGGCCGCGTAGTCGACGACCTCGTCCCGGAACGTCTCCGCGGAACCGACGTCGAGGAAGGCGGGGGGCAGCCCGGACAGGTCCGAGGCCCGAGCGGGTGCGGCGTGCGCGGACACGTCGGGGCCGCCCCGGGCAGCGCCCAGCACGGCGGTCCAGGCGGTCTCGTTGGCCGTACGGTCCCAGGCGCCGACGCCCGCCATCTGGTGCGCGGACGGCGAGTCGTTGCGGTCGTCGAGCATCGGATACATCAGCACCTGCCCGAGCGCCCGGGGTCCCCCACGGTCCCGGGAGAGCAGGGCGAGCGCCGCGGTGAGGCCACCGCCCGCACTGGCGCCCGCGATCACGATCCGCTCCGGATCGCCGCCGAGCTCGCCGGCGTGCCGGGCCGTCCACAGCAGACCGGCGTAGACGTCCTCCACCCCTGCCGGGTAAGGGTGTTCGGGGGCCAGCCGGTACTCCACGGACACCACGACCGCGTCCAGTTCCCTCGCCCATTCCAGGACGACCTCCACCCCGGCCCGGTTGGTGCCGAGGACCATGCCCCCGCCGTGGGAGTGGTAGATCACCGGGCGCGGCCCGTGCTCGGCCGGCGCCACGGGCGTGATGACGAGCAGCGAGATGTCGGGAGCGTCCCGGGGTCCTGGCACCGTCAGATCCGTGGTCGTGAAGGCGCCACCGTCGGTGAGGTCGTACGCGGGGACGGCGGCCGCTTGTACGCCGCGCAGGGCGGCGATGTCCGCCAGGGTCGGCCCGGACGGCTCGGAGGGCCCGACCGCGGCGAGGGCGGCGGCCAGTTCGGGGTCGAACGGGGGCGGTTCCAACAGCATGACGTCTCCTCGCGAGCCCGGCGGCTCCCTGATCCCATGATCGGGTGCCGTGCTCCCGGACCGGGAGCCGCCGTACGGCGGAACCTGCCCGCGACTCGGCCGGGCATGCGCGTCGCGGTGACGCCCGAAGGCGCCACCGCGACGGACAGCCAACCGGTGATGCGGGTCAGCCGACGATGCGGTGGGTCGTCCAGAACGACGTCAGGTCCGTGGTCGTGGCGGCCTGGGCGGCCGCCTTGAACTCGGCTGTGGTCGACACGCCGTACCAGTGCGAAGTGGCGTAGCTCTTCAGCAGGTTGGCCATCACGGTGTCGCCGAGTACACGCCGCAGGTCGTGCAGGGCGCACTTGCCGTAGGTGTAGACGACGGTGGAGTAGCGGGAGGAGTGCGCGTCCCAGTACGCCATGGAGTTGGTGATGTTCTCCGCCGAGGAGGCCCAGGAGACGTTGTTCCAGCAGTTGGTGCCGCTGATGTTCTGCGCCAGGTCGGTGGCGTAGTCGGTGAACGCCTCGTCGAGCCACGGGCTGTTGTACTCGTCGTCACCGACGATCCCGTAGAACCACTGGTGCCCGATCTCGTGGGTCAGTGCCGTGGTGCTGACCAGGTCGAGGACGAACCCGGGGTACTCCATGCCGCCGAACCAGTAGTTGTTGTCGATGACGGCGTCCAGCTCGCCGTACGGGTACGCGCCGAAGCGCCCGGCGTGGGCGTCGACGGCGGACTTGGCGGTGGTGAGCATCGACTGCGCGCTGGAGGAACTGATGCCCGTCACGGAGTAGATGTTGATCGCGGTGCCGGCGGGGGAGGTGCCGGAGATCTTGGTGAACGGACCGGCGGCCCAGGCGAAGTCGCGGACCTTGGAGGCCGTGGCCGTGGTGACCGTGCGGCCGCTCGATCCGGCGGTGTCCACCGAGGTGCCGGTGGCCGGGACGAGGAGGCTCGTCGGGTGGTCGAGCGTCACCTTGAAGTCGGCGGCAAGGGAGTAGAAGGACTCGCCGTTGTTGGTGTACGGGTCCAGGTGCCAGCCGGAGCCGTCCTTGACCGCGAGCACGGGCAGCGCGTTGCCGATGTTGACGAACGCCCCGTCGTAGCCGAAGCGGTCGGCGCCGCTGGGCACGGTGATGGCCAGGTCGAAGCCGATCGTCGCGCTCTGGCCCTGCGCCAGCGGCGAGGACAGGCTGATCTGGAGCGCGGTGCAGGCCACCGAGAGCGAACCGGCGGTGCCGCCCGTGACGTTGCTGACGGTGATGGGCATCGCGGAGCAGGTGCCGTGGTAGTTGTCCCACAGCCTCAGATACACCTCGCTGAGCGAGGTGGAGGAGGCGTTGGTGAAGGTCACGCTCTCGTGACCGCTCCAGCCGGTCCCGCTCGTGTTGCTGGTCAGGCTGACCGTGTAACCGGGGGCGGAGGGCGTACGGGTGGAGTCGGCCGGCGGGGTCGTGCCGCCGGAGGTGTTCAGGGCGAGGTCGTCGAGGACGAAGCTCGTCTGGAGGCTGGAGTCCTCCGTGCCGGTGAAGGCGACGGTGACGGTCTGGCCGGCGAACGCCGAGACGTCGAACGTCTTCTGGGCGTACCCGGACGCCTTGTTGAGGTTCGAGTAGGTCGCCAGGGTCGTGCTGCCGATCTTCGCCGTCAGCTTGTCGTAGGCCGTGGACGAGGTCGTCTCCGCCGTGTCGATGTGCAGCCAGAAGGTGAGGCTGGCACTGCTGCACCCGGACGGGATCGTGACGCTCTGCGAGAGCGTGTCGGTGTGGGTGCCGCCGGTGCCGTCCAGCCAGGCGAAGCTGGTGCCGCCGTGGGCGCTCTGGCCCGTGCGGCTGGTGATGACGCTGGTCGAGGACTGCGTCCAGGGCGAAGTGCCGCTCTCGAAGCCGCCGTTGGTCACCACCTGGGCGGGTGTGCAGGCGGCCGCGGCGGCCGGTGCCGTGCCCGGCGAGGCTGCCGCGGGGGTGCCGGGGAGCGAGACTGCGGCCAGGGCGGCGACCGTGAGGACGCGCGCCGCCAGGGCCTTGAGGGGGGTCGGTCTCACACGAAACTCCTTTGAGGCGGCCGGGATTCCGGCCTGCTCGGTGGCCGCCCGGGACGACTGGGGTGCGCCGCTGGGTGGCCGCGGGCCGCGCGCGGGTGCGCGTGGTCGCTTGGTGAGATTTCCGTGCCGTCACCCTGGGGTCAGGGCGACGGCACCGGAAAGCCTCGCAGATTTGACCGAGACATGCCATCACTCCGGTGAAGGAGACCGGGCGGCCGTACCGGTGTTGCCGCACGGGAGCCCGGGGGGTGCCAAGCGGACCCCCGGGCTCCCGTACGGCCGGCCCGTCAGGTGGGCCGCTCAGGACCCCCGCTCGCTCAGGGCGGGAGTCAACCTGGCCCAGGGGTTCGGGAGTTCACCCGTCACCGGCCCGGCCACCGCCGCACCGCGGTCACGCGCGGTGCGGACGGCCAGCGGGACGAGCGCCTCGGGGACGCCGTAGACGAGATGACAGAACAGCTCGGGCGGGTGCCGCGCGGTCCACACCGGTCTGCTGAACGCCGACACATAGGTGGACCAATGCCCCTCGAACGTCACGATCAGATCGGCGAAGCGCGCGTACCCCGGCGCCGGATGGACGCCCATGTTCAGCACGACCGGAGCGGCACCTAGCCGGCGCAGGCCCTGCACCAGCCGCCGGCAGCCGGGCAGCGCCGCCGGGGTCGGCGCCACCCGGTCCAGGAAACACCCCTGCGTCCCGTACCACTCCCGGTGCCGCTGGACCTCGTGCGCGATGACGTCCGGATCACGCGCCCCGTAGTCCGTGTCGACATAGCCGAGCAGCCGGGCACCCGCCGAGCGCAGCGCGTCCGTGGCCGCGGTGAACGCGGGATCCGGGCCCTCGCCCGGCCCGTCGGCCGGGTTGATGACGACGCCGTACGTCCGGTCGGCCGCCCCGATCAGGCGGTGCCAGGCGCCCGGGTCCTCGCCCGGGTGGACGTACAGCGGTATCAGCAGGGTCATGGCGTGCGGTCGCCTTCGGCCCGCGGGAGGGCACCGCCGTCGCCCGTCGCCGCCCAGAGCGCGGCCAGCGAGTCGTCCAGCGTCAGCGCGGGACGCCAGCCGAGTGCCGTCTCGGCCGCGGTGATGTCGGAGCACTGCCACGACACCTCGCCCGAGCGGGCCGAACCGCCGCCGTTCTCCTCGACGCGCCCCCGGAACCCGGCGGCGCACGCCAGGCCGGTCACCAGTTCACGCACCGGCACGGCCTTGCCGCCCCCGATGTTGAGCACCCGCGGCAGCTGCCCGGGCACCGTGGCCGCGGCCACCGCCGCCCGTGCCACATCGCGTACGTCCACGAAGTCGCGGTACGCCGACAGATCGCCGAGCCGGATCACCGCGTCCGGGTCGCAACCGGCCTCGCGGAGCAGCCCCGCGATCCTGCCCGGCAGTCCCGTGGACGGTGCCCCGGGACCCACCGGGTTGCCCACCCGCAGCACCACCGCGTCGAGCCCTGAGGTGGTGACGGTGACCGTGCCCGCGAGCTTGGTGGCCCCGTACGGAGTGAGGGGACGGGTGGCCGCGGACTCGGTCACGGCGGTGTCCCGGGCGCCGGGACCGTATTCGGCGGCCGACCCCAGATGGATCAGCCGGGCGGCCGGCGCCCCCTCCCGCAGCGCCGCGCAGAGGACTGCGGGACCACGGGAGTTGACCTCGGCGAGCGTCACGGCGTCGCCACCGGTCGCGCCGGCGCAGTTGATGACGGCGTCGGGCGCGGCCGCCGCCAGGGTCGCGGCCAGCCGGTCACGGCGGTCGGTGGCCAGGTCGATGCCGAACTCGGCGGCGGGCGAGCGCCCGCCGCCGAGCACCCGCACACCCGAGAGGGTGCGCAGGTGCCCGGCGACATGGCCGCCCAGATAGCCGGTGAAGCCCAGGACGAGAATGCGCATGCGGTGGTCAGGCTCCCTTGAGCAACAGCGACTTGCGGGTGGTGAATTCGGCGTTGGCCCGGTCGTAGTCGTCCGGGCGGCCGATGTCGAGCCAGTACCCGTCGAACGCGTACGCGTGCGGCTCGTCGCCGCTGCGCAGCAGGTCGAGGACCAGCTCGTCGAAGCCCAGCGGCAGCCCCGGCGTGTAGTTCCCGAGCGTGGAGCGCGACAGGCCGTACACGCCCATGGAGACGCGGTAGTCCACGCTCGGCTTCTCGGTGAACGCGACCACCTTGCGGTCGTCGGTGGTCAGTACGCCGAAGTCGATGCGCACCTCGCGGGCGTATGTCGCGATGGTCAACGGCGCTCCCGCACGGCGGTGTTGGTGCAGGACGTCGCCGAAGTCGAGATCCGTGAGCACGTCGCCGTTCATCACGAGGAACGACTCGGGCAGCCGGTCGAGCATCGTCAGCAGCGGCCCCATCGTGCCGAGTGGGCTGTCCTCGGTGGAGTAGTCGACGGCCAGGCCCCATTGGGAGCCGTCACCGACGTAGGCGCGGATGATCTCGCCCAGATGGCCGATGGCGATGGTGCAGCTGGTGAAGCCGCACGAGGCCAGCTGGCGGAGCACGATCTCGAGGATGGCGTGCTGGTCGCCGATGGGAACGAGCGGCTTGGGCAGGGCGGTGGTGTAGGGCCGCAGCCGGACACCCTTGCCTCCCGCCAGAATCACAGCGTGCATGGTTTTCTTTTCCTTCGTGGGACGTGCTGGACGGGTCAGATGTTGTAGATGCCGGTTTTGTAGCGCGCCAGGTTCGACGGTTCGCGGAAGAACTCGACGGTGCGGGCGAGCCCTTGCTCCAGATCGTGGGCGGGGCTCCAGCCGGTCGCCTCGGTCAGCCGGCTCGCGTCGGCGACCAGCCGCATGACCTCGGAGTTGGCCGGCCGGATGCGCCCCGTGTCCTCGCGCACGTCCAGGGCGGTGTCCATCACCTTGCCGATCAGTGCCACCAGGTCGCCGACCGAGATCTCGCCGCCCGTACCGGCGTTGAGGGTCCGGCCCACGACCCGGTCCGCGGGCGCCGTGCCCACGGCGAGGAACGCCTGCGCGGTGTCCTCGACGAAGGTGAAGTCGCGGGTGGGGCGCAGATCGCCGAGGGTGATGACGCGTTCGCCCGCGGCCACCTGGCCGATGACGGTGGGGATGACCGCGCGCATCGACTGGCGCGGGCCGAAGGTGTTGAACGGGCGCAGGGTCACCACCGGGGTGCCGAAACTCGCGTGGTAGCTGTCGGCCAGCCGGTCGCCGCCCGCCTTCGAAGCGGCGTACGGGGACTGGGTGTTGATGGGGTGGTCCTCGGTGATCGGCACCGTCTGCGCGGTGCCGTAGGTCTCGCTCGTCGAGGTGTGCACGAGTCGCGGTGTGCCGAGCGCGCGCACCGCCTCCAGCACGTTGAGGGTGCCGGTGACGTTGGTGTCCACGTAACTGTGCGGGGCCTGGTAGGAGTACGGGATCGCGATGAGCGCGGCCAAGTGGTAGACGCAGTCGGCGCCTTCGGCCAGGCCGCGGACCGAACCGGGGTCGCGGACGTCGCCCAGGACGATGTCCACCTGGTCCAGGACATCGGGGTGCAGTGTCTCCAGCCAGCCGTACGAGGAGAAGGAGTTGTACTGCGCCATGGCCCTCACGCGATGCCCTGAGGCGACCAGTGCCTCGGTGAGGTGGGAGCCGATGAAACCCTCGGCTCCGGTGACGGCGGCGAGCGGTTGGGTGGTCAACTCGATGGTCCTTCCGGTTGGTTGCTCAGGTGATGGGAGATGCGGACGGAGGCACGGTGGCCCTCCGGACTCGTCCGGGCGGGCTGTGCGGGGTGGTTCAGGCGTGCGGCGCCGGTCGTCCCAGCAGCCGCACGGCGCAGGCCGTGAGACACAGGCAGGCCGTGCCGCAGGACAGCGTCAGGACGACGGGGCCGGGCAGTGCGCGGAGCGTCACGGCGAAGGCGGCGGCGACGGCCGCCGCGAGGCAGACCGCGGCCGGCTGCCAGGCCGCCCCGAAGGCCTGGAGCAGCAGGGCGGTCCACAACGTCGCCGCGAGCAGCAGCAGCGGGGCCGGCTCCGCGCCGGTGAGCAGGGCCGCGGGCAGCAACGGGAGCACGTAGCAGAGCAGACACAGGCCGAGGACGCCCGTGGAGCGCAGCAGGAAGGCGGCCGGGGTCGCGGTCGCCCGCAGCGCGGACACGGACATCCCGCGATACCGGTACAGCAGCCATTCCGCCGGTCCCATGCTCACGGTCAGCACGACCACGGCGTACGGGTGCTGCCGGCCCTCCAGGAACACCAGCACCCCGGCGGAGAGCCCGAACACGCCGTACGGCAGCGACCGCAGCAGCGGTGGACGGGCTCCGCCCGGAACCGGGGAGGCGCCCCGCGCGGCCCGCAGCGTCCAGCCCGCCGCGGCGACCGCGCCGAGCACGGACAGCAGCGGCAGGGCGACGCGCGGCCCGGTCCCGGGATCCCACCAGGGCAGCGCCGCCGCCCCCGCGGCGAGCGGGGCGAGCGCGGCCAGCAGCAGCCGCTCCCCGCCGAGGACGAGCAGCACCCCGGCCGCCGAGAGATACACCGACTGCGCCGCGGCGACCCCGATCGCCGTGCCGGAGCCGGCGAGCAGCGCCCCGCACCCCGTCGCGGCGAGCGCGCCGAGCGGTGCGCCCTTGAGCAGGGTCAGGCCCGCCTCGCGGCGGCCCGTGGCCATGCGCAGATAGGCGCGGTGCCCGAGCGCCTGGCCCCAGGCCCAGGAGGCGAGGCCCGCCACCACCAGGACGTCGAGGTCCCGTCCCGCGTGCCACAGCCCGCCGGTCAGCAGATAGGCGAGGCCCGGCAGGGCGAACAGCGCCCCGCGCAGCCCGCAGCGCACCGGGTCCGGACGCCATGGGTCGCCCGGCCGCGGTGGCTCGGGAAAGGTGCGCGGCACCCGCTCGTACAGCGCGGAGGCGAGCGAGAAGAGGTTCGGATGCCCGTACCGCTCCTGGATGACCTCGGCGGTCAGCCCCTCCGACTCCAGCAGGGCCGCGACCTCGTACGGGTGGACCGCCGGGCCGATGCCCTCCGCCAGTTCGGCGGCGAGCCGGTCGACCGCGTCCCGGTCCGCGCCGCGTCCCGGCGCGGAGCGGGCGGGCGAACGGTCGGCGAGCCGCAGGGACAGGGTGTCGTCCCCGGTGCCGCCCGGTTCGAGCGCCATGGGTCCGCTCATCCGGCCAGGCTCCTCGACCTGGACGCGGACGCCCGGCCACCCGGCACCGCGAGCGGGGTGTCGGCGGGACCGGGATCGCTCGGGACGATCCGGCCGAGCGTCGCCAGTTCCAGGTAGATGGTCCGGAAGGTGTCGACGGTCTGCCGCAGGGTGAACTGTTCGATCACGCGATGCCGGGCGGCCTCGCCCATCGAGGCCCGCCGCCCGGTGTCACCGAGCAGTTCCAGCGCGGCCGCGGCCATGGCGTCCGGATCGCGTGGCGGGACGACGAGACCGCTGTCGCCGACGGCCTCGCGCACCCCGCCCACGTCCGTGGACACGGTCGCCCGCCCGCACGACATGGCCTCGATCAGGGTGAACGGGAAGCCCTCGCTGATGCTGGAGAGCATCACGACGTTGCCCGCCGCGTAGGCGTCCTTGATGTCGTCCACGCGGCCCTCGAAGGTGACCGCGTCGCCCTGGCCCAGCTCGGCGGCCAGGGCCTCGCAGCGCTCGCGGTAGGCCTCGCCGCCGCGCGGGGTGCCGCCGAACAACCTCAGCCGCGCGTCCGGGAGTTGCGCCCGTACGAGCGCGAACGCCCGGATCAGGGTCTCCAGGTCCTTGATCGGGTCGACGCGTCCGGCCCAGCTCAGCGTCGGCCGCTCGGGCTCCGGCCCCGCCGGCGGGAAGGCCGCCGGGTCCACGCCGTTGTAGACCGTGCGGATCGCCGCGGGAGCCGCACCGCCCTGTTCCTCCCACAGCCGGTTGTAGCGGTTGCCGGGGGTGATCAGGGCCGCGCGCCGGTACGTCTCCTCGGCGAGCAGCCGGAAGAAGCCGAGCACCACCGCCTTGACCGGCCAGCGGTACGGGGCGGTGCGGTAGCCGAGGTAGCGCTCGCGCAGATAGACGCCGTGCTCGGTCAGCAGCAGGGGCACGCCGTGCCGTTCGAGGGCGGCCAGGCCCGGGAGCACGGCGACTCCTCCGCTGACCGCGTGCGCCACCCCGTACTCGGGCAGGGGTGCGGTCAGCGGGCGCAGCGCGTGCTCCAGCAGAGCGGTCGCGGTGACGGCGTCGTGCAGGGTCGGCCGGGCCTCGCGCACGGCCAGCCCCGGGCGGTTCCACACCCCGGTCAGCACGCTGATCGCGCGGTCGCCGCGCAGGAAGGCACTCAGGGTGCCGTCCTGCGCGGAGCCCGCCATGGCGTACAGGGCGGTGGCGAACCGGTACTCGGCGCACGGGTCGAGCAGCGCGGTCAGGAACTGTTCGTAGGCGGAGGTGAGTTGCCTGCGGCGCCGCCCGTGCGGCGGGCGGCCCTCGGGCGCGGGCCCCCACATGGGGACCGTGACGACGTCGAGGACCTGCGCGGGGATGTCCCACGCGAGCGGTTCACGTCCGGTGCCGGTCACGGCGATGACGTCGAAGTCGAAGTCGGGCATGCCGTCGACGAGTTGGTCGCACCAGACGCTGACACCGCCGTGACTGTGCGGGTAGGTGCCTTCGGTGAGCAGGGTGACGCGCGTCGTGTTGAGGCTGCGCGCGTCGCGGGGAACGTGCATGGATGTGCTCCACGGCCGAGGTTGGGGTGGTCGGGCCCGTCCCGGCCGCACAGGAGGCGGCCGGGGCTTCGGTCGGGGCGCGGCTCAGTTGTCCGCGCGGTGGGCGGTCCGCCCGGTGACGTCCGCCGGCGGGCGCGTGTCCTGCGAGCCGAACGGGTCGATGTGCACGCCGACGGCGTGCGAGGTCGTGCGAATGGTCCGCTTCATGCGGTGAAAGTCCCCTCCCCGGGCAGGGGTGAGTACGGCTCTCATGGAGCCCGCCACCCCCTGACGTGACGCCACAGCCCCCCTCAGACGTGGTCGTCACACGTTCGTCGCGTCACATAGTGGTGTCTGTGTGGAGCTTTCGTGCGCCTGATGCGAAACGTGACGGAAAAGCGCGTAACTCGAACGAGTGGCCATCAGGGGCCGGTCCAGGGATCGCGGTCGTCACCGTGGGGGGTCGTGCGATTACCCAGTGAAACGTTCCTGTGCTTGTTCCGTCCGGTCCGGGCGGGATCCGGAGCGCGGGGGTCCGCCCGTCATCGGCGCCAGTGGTCCAGACCGCGACGAGATTCCGGCTGGAGCATCGGTTTTCGGCCAGGTCGTGTCCCGGATGTGTGAAGAACCCGGGTCCGCGTCCGGTGCGCGGGTGTCAACGGCCCGGAAGGGGACACCCGTCGGACCTCAGTCGAGTTTCAGCGGACGAGTCGGAGGGATCTTCGTGAACGAGCACCTTTGGGGTTACGGCCCGACCAGCGGACACACGCCCGACGCCGACCTCTCCGGATACCGGGTGGAGGCGGCCGACGGCCACATCGGCAAGGTCGACAAGCACTCGGACGAGGTCGGCTCCCAGTACATCGTCGTCGACACCGGCATCTGGATCTTCGGCAAGGAGGTCCTGCTGCCCGCCGGGACGATCACGGCGATCCGGCACGAGGACAGGACGATCCACGTCGCCCGGACCAAGGACGAGATCAAGGCGGCACCGGAATTCGACAAGGAGAAGCATCTCGGGGATCCGCACTACCGCGACCAGCTGGGCGGGCACTACGGCTCCGGCCACTGACGCGAATCGCCGACCGCCGGTGCCGCCCGCTGTCCGGGCCGCACCGGCGGTTCGCGTTGTGCCGGGGCGCGGGAAGGCGGGCGGCCTGCTGGAGGGGGCGGGGGAATCGAGAGGCCCCGGCTGGAGGGGGCGGGGAAGCGGGGGCCCCGGCTGGACGGGGCGCAGAAAGACAGGGGACCCCGGCTGGACGGGGGAGACCAGCCGGGGCCGTACCTGGTGTGCGGAGGCCGCTCCGCTTCACATACGGGCCAACAGCGGGGCATTCCGATCTATTCCTCCCCCGGAGTTCTGGTGGCCCCAGAGACTCCCGAGCGAGTCACGGGAGTTCCCTCAGCCCCCGGAGAACCGTGCGTGCGACGCGGCCTCCGGACGCGGGAAGCGGTCCACCGGCGTGGCCCCGCATCCGCCCGGCGGACCCGGCGGGAAGATCGGTTCAGGAGGGCGCGTGCGATGACGCGGTGCCGTCGGCCCGTGCCCGGACCACCCACGCGCGCCCGCCGGCGCGCACGGACCGGCTGCTCGGAGGATGGTTCCCATGACCGCGAAGCGCGGTGTGCCCGATGTCCTGATCGTCGGCGGCGGGCTCGCCGGTCTGGCGTGCGCCCGCGACCTCGTCGGGTACGGCCTGCGGGTCCGGCTGGTCGAGGCCTCCGACGAGGTGGGCGGCCGGATGCGTTCCGACCTCCACGAGGGCTTCGTCGTCGACCGCGGCTTCCAGGTCTTCAACACGTCCTATCCGCAGGTCAGACGTCGGATCGCGCTGCGTGACCTGCGGCTGCGGCCCTTCACGCCCGGCGTCCTCGTCCACACGGAGGACGGGCCGCTGCGCTTCGAGGATCCGACCCGCGGCCGGAAGCGGCTGGGCGACCTGCGCCCCGGGCGTCTCGCGGGAACCCGCGACCTGATCGCGCTGGCCGCCCTGTCCGGCCGGGACATGCTCGCCCCCGCCTCCTGGCTCAAGCGCGGCGCGGACCGTACGACACGCACCGCGCTGGCGTCCGCCGGATTCTCCGAGGAGTTCGTCGAGCGGTTCTTCCGGCCCTTCCTGTCCGGGGTCTTCCTGGAGGACGAGCTGGAGACCTCCGGCCGGGTGTTCCATCTCGTCTGGCGCAGCATGCTGCGCGGCACCCTGTGTCTGCCCGCCGCCGGGATCGGGGCCGTGCCGCGTCTGCTGGCCGAGGGGCTGCCCCCGGACGCCGTACGTCTCGGCACCCCCGTCTCCCGGCTCACGGAGGACGGGGTCGAGGTGGACGGCGGGGGCGAACTCGCGGCGCGGGCCGTGGTCGTGGCCACGGGACCGGGGCCGACCGCCCGGCTGCTGCCGGGCCTCGGCCTTCCGGCGTACCGCGTCGTGACGACGTACTACCACGCCGCGCCCCGTTCGCCGCTGGCCGAGCCCGTTCTGCTCACGGACACCAGAAGGCGCTTCCTCAACACCTGCGTCCTGAGCGAGGTGGTCCGCGGCTACGCCCCGGCGGGGATGTCGCTGATCGCCACCTCGGTCCTCGGACACGACCAGGAGGGCGGGGAGGGCTGGCTGCGCGACGCGCTCGCCGAGGTGTACGGGACCGACACCGCGGACTGGGACCTGCTGACCGTCCGTACCGTCCCCGACGCCCTGCCGGCGATGCCGCCCCCGCAGCCGCTGAGCCTGTCCGCCCGGGTGGCCCCGGGTCGCTATGTGTGCGGGGACCACCGTGCAACGGGCTCGGTCCAGGGCGCACTCGCGTCGGGAGCCCGCGCCGCACGCGAGGTCGCGGCCGACCTGGCGCGTCTGGTCTAGGCCCCACACGCCCTAGGTGTATTGATCACGAGCGTTGTTGACACTGGCGGGTCTTGAACATGGCGAAGACCTCCGATGTGGTGGAGCTGTCTAGGACTGCACCGCA